>NZ_CP007202.1:2520000-3157500 GCF_000941055.1 Siansivirga zeaxanthinifaciens CC-SAMT-1
AGATATCGCTGATATTAGCTGTGATGCTGCGCTACCAACTCAGGAAACTCTAACAGCTTCCGATGATTGTAGCACGGTGAATGTCGTGGCTAGTGTGGATCCATATGAGCGTGATATCTGTGGTGGTAACACCATTACCTACCGCTGGGTAGCAACCGATGCTTGTAATAATGAAACGGTAGTAACCAAGTCATTCAACATCTTACCAGATACCAAAGCACCAACCTTTGATGCAGACCCAGCAGATATTGCTGATATTAGCTGTGATGCTGCGCTACCAACTCAGGAAACCCTAACAGCTTCCGATGATTGTAGCACGGTGAATGTCGTGGCTAGTGTGGATCCATATGAGCGTGATATCTGTGGTGGTAATACCATTACATACCGCTGGGTAGCAACCGATGCTTGTAATAATGAAACGGTAGTAACCAAGTCATTCAACATCTTACCAGATACCAAAGCACCAACCTTTGATGCAGACCCAGCAGATATTGCTGATATTAGCTGTGATGCTGCGCTACCAACTCAGGAAACCCTAACAGCTTCCGATGATTGTAGCACGGTGAATGTCGTGGCTAGTGTAGATCCTTATGTACGTGATATCTGTGGTGGTAACACCGTTACCTACCGCTGGGTAGCAACCGATGCTTGTAATAATGAAACGGTAGTAACCAAGTCATTCAACATCTTACCAGATACCAAAGCACCAACCTTTGATGCAGACCCAGCAGATATCGCTGATATTAGCTGTGATGCTGCGCTACCAACTCAGGAAACCCTAACAGCTTCCGATGATTGTAGCACGGTGAATGTAGTGGCTAGTGTGGATCCATATGAGCGTGATATCTGTGGTGGTAACACCATTACCTACCGCTGGGTAGCAACCGATGCTTGTAATAATGAAACGGTAGTAACCAAGTCATTCAACATTTTACCAGATACCAAAGCACCAACCTTTGATGCAGCCCCAGCAGATATTGCTGATATTAGCTGTGATGCTGCGCTACCAACTCAGGAAACCCTAACAGCTTCCGATGATTGTAGCACGGTGAATGTCGTGGCTAGTGTAGATCCTTATGAGCGTGATATCTGTGGTGGTAACACCATTACCTACCGCTGGGTAGCAACCGATGCTTGTAATAATGAAACGGTAGTAACCAAATCATTCAACATTTTACCAGATACTAAAGCACCAACCTTTGATGCAGCCCCAGCAGATATCGCTGATATTAGCTGTGATGCTGCGCTACCAACTCAGGAAACCCTAACAGCTTCCGATGATTGTAGCACGGTGAATGTCGTGGCTAGTGTAGATCCTTATGTACGTGATATCTGTGGTGGTAACACCGTTACCTACCGCTGGGTAGCAACCGATGCTTGTAATAATGAAACGGTAGTAACCAAGTCATTCAACATCTTACCAGATACCAAAGCACCAACCTTTGATGCAGACCCAGCAGATATCGCTGATATTAGCTGTGATGCTGCGCTACCAACTCAGGAAACCCTAACAGCTTCCGATGATTGTAGCACGGTGAATGTAGTGGCTAGTGTGGATCCATATGAGCGTGATATCTGTGGTGGTAACACCATTACCTACCGCTGGGTAGCAACCGATGCTTGTAATAATGAAACGGTAGTAACCAAGTCATTCAACATTTTACCAGATACCAAAGCACCAACCTTTGATGCAGCCCCAGCAGATATTGCTGATATTAGCTGTGATGCTGCGCTACCAACTCAGGAAACCCTAACAGCTTCCGATGATTGTAGCACGGTGAATGTCGTGGCTAGTGTAGATCCTTATGAGCGTGATATCTGTGGTGGTAACACCATTACCTACCGCTGGGTAGCAACCGATGCTTGTAATAATGAAACGGTAGTAACCAAATCATTCAACATTTTACCAGATACTAAAGCACCAACCTTTGATGCAGCCCCAGCAGATATCGCTGATATTAGCTGTGATGCTGCGCTACCAACTCAGGAAACCCTAACAGCTTCCGATGATTGTAGCACGGTGAATGTCGTGGCTAGTGTAGATCCTTATGAGCGTGATATCTGTGGTGGTAACACCATTACATACCGCTGGGTAGCAACCGATGCTTGTAATAATGAAACGGTAGTAACCAAGTCATTCAACATCTTACCAGATACAGAGGCTCCTTATTTTACTCAATTGCCAGAAGTTCAAAATTTATGTAACGATGGATTCCCTGAACAGTTGACTGCTACTTGGGCTGATGCTTGTTCTGGAGGCGATACTACTATGGCTGGACCAACAAATATTAGATATCGTGAAGATATGTGTGCAGAACTTGCAGATTATGTGTTTACAGCTGTTGACAATTGTGGAAATATGGCTTCTGAAACTGTAACTGTAACCCGCGAAATCGACAAATACGATTATTGTGAAACAGCCTTCGCAAGGGATACAGAAACTAGCAGTTGTTTTATTCCTGATTTTAAACGTTGGGGTTGGACAAATGCTTATGAAGAAGGTGCTTACGCAGAACTTCCTTTATATGCTGGAGCTGCACAATGTGATTACGAAAACAAAGGCGCTTTAGTAGGCAGTGTAACAGTAGACTATAGCAATGGCAGTGTAACCGTTACCTATAATATAAATGAAGGTTACTCCATGAGCGAAGCCCATGTATATGTAGGTTGTGATGAATATCCAAGTAAAAATGGAAAACCAACCGTTGCGCCTGGACAATATACTTTTAATGCTAATGGTTTAGATTATTCTAAAGGAATATCGGTAACATTTACAAACGTTTCTGGACCAATTTATGTTATTGCTCATGCGGTAACTTGTGAAGAACTTTGCAGATGTAGCCCAAGACCTGGAGTGGATGATGGCAATGAATACACTATGGATTTAGGTATTAGTTGTAATGCAACAGACAAATCGATTATATCTAAAACGATAGATTTCGAGGCTTATCCCGTTCCATTTAATGAAGAAGTAAATATTAAATACAATTTCGATTTTGATACCGATATCACCATTGAAGTATTTGATATGAAAGGTTCGTTAATTAAGAAAGTTAAAAACATTAAATATACTAAAGGAACTTTCGGAATTACTAAGATTAATTTATCAAAAGCTGATAATCAAATGTTCTTAGTGAAATTAACAACAAAAGAAGGTACAGTTGTTAAGAAAATTGTATCCTCTAGTCCGCAATAATAATTAACTAGAGTTTATCAAAAAAAGGGCTACTTGTACAAGTGGCCCTTTTTTATTAAAAACTAACTTCAAAAAATTACAATTTAACAAACTTAAAATATGTTTTATCATCTTCTAAATAAAGCAAGTAAACACCGCTTTTTAAAGAAGCTACTTCAATCTTTTCAATAGAATTACTCACATTAATTTGCATCACTTCCTTATCTAGAATATTATATATCGACGCTTTATAGGGTTTAGTAAATTTACCATCAACAACCAGGTGTTCTCTTGTTGGATTGGGATAAATTTTCCTTCTTATTGGTGTTATTTCTTTTAAACCAAGTGTGGCGCTAAATTTTAAATTTTCAAACCAATTAAGATCATTTTGTTTTTGAGAAATACTGGCCACATCTAAATCGCCATCGCCATCAAAATCATTTACAGTAAACTGATTTATATCATCTTGGGTATTATCAATAAGGGTTTCAAAATTTGAATTATCATACATTGCCAAAGCATCAACTGTTGTTCCGTTTGCAAAACCTATAATAACATCATTAAATGAATCGTTATCATAATCTGCAACTTTAGCTGTAGCAGGATAATTGTAAGAGGTCGTAAAATTATGCTCAGTAAACGAACCGTTGGCTTCTTTTTTATACCATGATGCCATGGTTGTTTTATTCACTTTAATGATGTCTAATTTTTTATCATTATCAACATCGGCAAAAGATACTTCATTTAAATCTGAATTATTTGAAGATATGGAACCGTTGGCACTTCTCAGAAAAGTGGGCGTTCCTGTACTTGACAATTGGTTTTCATAAAGTTCAACATTTCGAGTATCTCTGAAGCCAACCACAAGATTAGAACCTGAAAACGTACCATTGCCATTATTGGAAAACCAAAGCACCTGACCAGATGCGCCTGCAGCAACCACAACATCAATGGTGTTGTTATTATCAATTTTACCAACTTTAACAGTTCCTGCTTCACTTATTCCTGTAGCAATTACTTTTTCTGAACTAAAATTTCCATTGCCATCATTTTCAAACCAAACTAATTTTCCTGAAAAATAGGAAGCTGCGACAATGTCATTATCGTTATCATTGTCTAAATCTGCAATAGCTAAACCGAGGATACCTGTTAGTGTTGAAGTAATTAAAGTTTGCATACTAAACGATTGATTACCATCGTTTTTGTACCATTCTATTGTGCCTCCATAGGTTGTGCCAATAACAATATCTACATGAGAATCGTTATTTAAATGTCCGGATTCAATAACACTGGGATAATCGCCCGTTGACGTATTAATACTTTTTTTGGAGCTAAAAAGTTGTGCATAACTAACTAGGTTAGATAAACAAAATACCGTGATTAGAGTTAGTATATTTTTTCTCATAACGTAACGTGTTAATATTGAGACAAATATAAAAACTATAATACTGATTATCGATTTAATTTACTTTTTATCGATGAATTACATCTTTTTGTAAGACTTACATAATAAATTATTTACAAAAAAATAAAAGTTAGCTAATAAAATCTATAGTAGAAGTAAGAAAAAAAAGCTAAATTTAAATACTAAAAATCAAAATTTTTATGAATTATAACCCTGAAATACAATAATTTATAATTTATAAACTAAATCATTGTAATCTACAACTTTAGGAATGATATTTAAAGCAAATAATTCTTTTTGAGTATTACTAATAACTTTTTTGGTTATATTTTTTTGTGACCATTCGGTTATACTTAACCATTCTTGAACATCTTTAATTTTTTGGTTGTAACGATTAGCAATGGTTCTGTCGATACTAGGTATATCTTTAAAATCTTTAGTCGTGTTATTAATAATATCTAAAATGGTTTTTAACGTTTCTTGTTGGTTATCAATAAAATCTTGTCTAACTGCAATTACAAAACAGGGCCAAGGGGAGGGGCAGTTGCCAATGTTTCTAAAAACGCCATCATCTACTAAAGGTTTGGTGGTAAATTTTTCCCACATAAAATAATCGGCTTTACCATTGGTAAGACCTTCTACAGCGCCATCTAAATCTTTAATAACCTCAAAATTTAAATCCTTATCTAAATTCCAGCCGTTATTTTTTGCATTTATATAAGCCATTAAATGAGAACCAGAACCATATCGACTAATAGCGGCTTTAGTACCTTTTAAATCGTTAAGCGATTTGTAACCCGATTTATGAGCTACATGAATTCCCCAATTTAAAGGTGATTTAACAAATACCTGTACAATTTTACTAGGGTTACCATCAATAATATCTTTAATAATACCTTCGGTTAAAATAACGGCAATATCAATTTCATTTTCTCTTAAAGCCTTGCACATGGCGCCTGTACCTCCAGGATAATCTTGCCATCTTAAATTTATATCCTGAGATTTATATTCCCCATTTTTAAGAGTTAAATACCAAGCTAAATTAAAGTGTTCTGGCACACCGCCAATTTTTACCGTTTTCATTTTATATGTTTTATTCTGTAATTTTATTAAGTGTATATTCAATAAGGTTTTCAATGGTTTTAGAGGGTTCCTTACTAAATGTACCCGATGCTCTGTTTGCTATAATTGCATTTAAAGATACGGCTCGATGCCCTAATAATTTGGACAATCCATAAATGGCCGATGTTTCCATTTCTAAATTTGTTATGCGATAATCTTTAAACTTAAAGCTATCCATTTTATTTTTTAATGTCTCGTCTTGAAGCGCTAATCTTAAAACACGACCTTGCGGACCGTAAAATCCGCCTGCGGTTGCTGTAATGCCTTTGTAAACCGACACATCATCCAGTTCTAATTGTAAAGATTTACTGTTTTCAATGATTAAAGGTCTGCTCTTATCGGGATGCCATTGCGTATGTTTTATAAATGCATCTTCAATAATTTCATTTGTAATGCCGTTTAGTTTGTATGCGTGAAGCATACCATTTAAATCTAAACCATGTGTGCTTAGTACAAAACCATCGACAGGTATATCGCTTTGCAATGCCCCAGATGTGCCAATTCGTATAAAATCTAAACTTGTAATATTCGTTTTAGGTTGTCTTGTAATTAAATCTATATTAAAAAGCGCATCGATTTCATTTAGAACAATATCAATATTATCGGGACCAATACCTGTTGAAATTACCGATAGGCGCTTTCCTTTATAAAAACCTGTTTGCGTTTTAAATTCGCGCTTTTGTGTTGAAAACTCAATTGTATCAAAATAACTAGTCACCTTTTCCACACGATCTTGATCGCCCACTAAAATAATGGTTTTAGCTATGTTTTCTGGTTTTAAGTTTAAATGATAAACACTGCCATCGGGATTTAAAATTAGTTCGGATGTTTTAATTGTCATGCGAAACCATTTTTATAAGTTTATTTTCTTTTTTATTGAATTGAAAATCAAATTTTTTAACACCTCCATAAATCATATTATTATTCAATTCAAAAGTAAAAAGATGAATGCCCAGTAAGGCTTCATGCCCTTGTCTGTTAAGCTCAATAAGATCTTCACTGACTTTAAAAAACACCCTAAGTTTTTTAATAATTCTTAAAATTTGAAGATCGCCATAACCGTAATACCCCTGATAATTTAAAGCGTAACCGAGCAAATGATGCTCTGAATGTATTTTGGTATCTCTAACGATTTCTAAGATATTACGCTCTAAAACATTTAAGCCTGTTTTAGAATTTGGAAAACGTTCTAAATGAGCTTTTAAACAACTGTTTAAGTAAATAAACTGCGATGTTTGCACTATAAATGGTTTAAATAAATTGTGGTCTTTACCACAATAAATACCCCAAATGGTTCGTGCTAACTCTATGGAATGTTTGTTAAGTAAAACTTTGTCGTTATAGTGTTTCACTAAATGCCCCGTACTTAATTCGGCCAAGCCTTTTAAGTTTTTGGTACCTCTAATTTTTCCGCTGCAAACTAAGTATAATGGAAGTTTGATATTTTTTTGCTGAATTAAACAAATAACAGCCATTAAATTAATATGGCAAAACAAATCGAATTCAAACCAAAGAACAATTTCAGAGTGTTTTTCGACGGAATTTAGTTTATTTAATTCAGAATTAATTTTTTGAAAATCTAAATCGGTATTATAAAATTCTTTAAAAAACTGTTTTCTTAGTTCAAAGAATTTATCTGAATAAACACTTTCTAAAGTAGGCCCTTCACATAGCATTTCCTGCCAGGTTAAAAAGTTACCTTCAATATTTAATTCTTTTAATTTCTGAGTTAAAACTTTGCCATTAGTAATATGAAGCGGTGTTTTATTCATAATACAATTAGCCTCCTACGCGTTTCACATTAAACCCTTTTTCTTTCAGCATAGCCATAATTTTATCGCGGTAATCACCCTGAATAATAATTTTATCATCTTTAAAACTACCACCAACACTTAATGTTGTTTTAATGTCTTTGGCTAAAATTTTAAAATCTTCAATGGCTCCAGTATAGCCTTCAATAATGGTGATAGGCTTGCCTTTTCGTTTTTCGTATTTACAAATTAAAGGGTCGTCTTGCATCCAAATTTGAGAAGCATTGTTTGAAGCTTCTTCGGGTACATTTTCTGAAACATGATCTGGAAATAAATGCTTCAATTGGTCTTGTAAATCCATGAAAATTATTTTTTTATAAGTCCGAGTTCAATTAAACGCTCTGTTAAAAACTCCCCAGCGGTAATATCGTCAAAGGCTTTCGGGTTGTTTTCATCAACACAATTTTCTAAAACATTCAATTTCATATCGCTAATAGAATGCATAAAAAACGGAATGGAATATCTGGAAGTTCCCCAAAGTTCACGTGGCGGATTGATAACTCTGTGTATAGTCGATTTTAATTTATTATTGGTATGTCTGGATAACATATCGCCAACGTTTATCATTAACTCATCGGGTTCTGCAATAGCATCAATCCATTCGCCTTTATGGTTTTGTACTTGTAAACCACGCCCTTGGGCACCCATTAAAAGCGTAATTAAATTAATGTCTCCATGCGCTGCAGCACGAACGGCATCTTTAGGTTCTTGGGTAATAGGCGGGTAGTGGATTGGTCGTAAAATAGAATTTCCGTTATGGATATAGTTATCAAAATACGTTTCTTCTAAACCTAAATAAATAGCCAAGGCGCGCAAAACATATTTAGCTGTTTTTTCCAGCATTTTATAGGCTTCTTTTCCTATGGCGTTAAATTCCGGTAGTTCTTCAACAATAACATTGTCTGGATATTCATTTTTCAAGGCTTCATTATCTTCAACATATTGTCCGAAATGCCAAAATTCTTTTAAGTCGCCTTCTTTTTTACCCTTAGCACTTTCTTTTCCAAAAGACACATAACCGCGTTGACCACCAATGCCTGGTATTTCATATTTCTGCTTGGTTTCTAAAGGTAAATCGAAAAAATTTTTAACTTCTTTATACAGGTTTTCAACTAAAGTTTCATCTAAAAAATGACCCTTAAGCGCAACAAAACCAATCTCTTCGTAAGCTTTGCCAATGGCCTCAACAAATTGTTGTTTTTTGGTAGCGTCGTTAGATGTAAAATCTTTTAAATTGACACTAGGAATTATATTCATGCGGATTTTTTTTAATAAGTGTATCTACAAATGTACGAAAACAATATAAAGTTTCTATATCACTTTTTATTTATCATCTAGCATAACTATTTGGGTAATTATGTTATTTTTATAAGCGTTAAGACTCTAATATGCTCAGAATTCTATCACTTATTTATGACCTATAATATTTCTCAATTACCTACGCGCTTAATAATGGATTTGTATAAAAATATGCTTAAATCCAGAATGATAGAAGAAAAAATGCTCTTACTCTTAAGGCAAGGGAAAATTAGTAAATGGTTTTCTGGCATCGGACAAGAGGCGATCGCTGTAGGTGTAACGTTGGCTATTAACAACGACGAATACATTTTACCCATGCACCGAAATTTGGGTGTTTTTATTTCCCGAAATGTCCCATTACACCGTTTATTTGCACAGTGGCAAGGTAAACCTTCGGGTTTTACAAAGGGTAGAGACCGCTCGTTCCATTTTGGGTCGCAATACCATAAAATTATTGGAATGATTTCTCATTTAGGACCTCAAATGGGTGTTGCTAATGGTATTGCTTTGGCATCTGTACTTAAAGGTGAAAATAAAGTAACCGCTGTTTTTACAGGTGAAGGCGGAACCAGCGAAGGCGATTTTCATGAAGCTTTAAATGTAGCGTCGGTGTGGAATTTACCTGTTATTTTTTGTGTTGAAAATAATGGATACGGATTGTCGACACCTACGAGCGAACAGTTTAAATGTGAAAACATAGCCGATAAAGGCTTGGGCTATGGCATGGAATCGCATATTGTTGAAGGTAATAATATAACAGAAGTTTACAATACCGTTAAAAAGTTAGCAGACGATTTGCGAAGTCATCCCAGACCTGTTTTACTTGAATTTAAAACCTTTAGAATGCGAGGTCACGAAGAGGCGAGTGGCACCAAGTATGTGCCTGAAGCGATGATGGATTTCTGGAGCACGAAAGACCCTTTGCTTAATTTTCAGAAATATTTAATTGAAAAACACATATTATCGGAAGCCTTAATTAAGCAAATTGTTAATGAAATTTCTAACGACATTAATAAAAATCTGGATATCGTTTCATCTGAACCTGCTATAATTGCTGATGTTAAGACAGAACTACATGATGTTTATAAATCGTTTGATTTTGAACATATTAAACCAACTACCGAAGTTAACGATATTAGATTTATTGATGCCATTTCTGAAGCTTTAAAACAAAGTATGGAACACCATAATAACTTGATTATTATGGGACAAGATATCGCCGAATATGGCGGTGTATTTAAAATAACGGAAGGGTTTGTAGAAGCATTTGGTAAAGATCGTGTAAGAAACACCCCCATTTGCGAATCGACCATTGTTGAAGCCGCTATGGGCTTATCGATTGCAGGCATGAAGAGTGTTGTTGAAATGCAATTTGCCGATTTTGCTGCCAGTGGTTTTAATCCCATTGTTAATTATTTAGCAAAATCTCATTACCGTTGGGGGCAAAACGCCGATGTTGTTATAAGAATGCCCTGTGGCGCTGGTGTGGGAGCGGGGCCATTTCATTCGCAAACAAACGAAGCTTGGTTTACTAAAACACCAGGATTAAAAGTTGTTTATCCGGCTTTTCCCTATGATGCCAAAGGACTTCTAAATACAGCAATAAACGACCCGAATCCCGTATTGTTTTTTGAGCATAAAGCACTGTACAGAAGTATCAAACAAGATGTACCAACCAATTATTACACCCTACCTTTTGGAAAAGCTGCAATGCTTCGCGAGGGGAAAGATATTAGTATAATAAGTTACGGCGCAGCTGTTCACTGGGTTTTGGAAACCTTAGACAACAACCCGCAAATTCATGCCGATGTTATCGATTTAAGAACCCTTCAACCGCTGGATACAGCGACTATTTATGCTTCGGTAAAAAAAACAGGAAAAGCTATTATTCTTCAGGAAGATTCGTTGTTTGGTGGCATCGCCAATGATATTTCTGCATTAATAATGGAACATTGTTTTTCGTATTTAGATGCCCCAGTAAAACGGGTAGGAAGTTTAGAAACGCCCATCCCTTTCATCCAGCAGCTAGAAGCACAATATCTTGCTAAAAATAACTTTGAGAAGGAATTAAAAGCTTTATTAAATTTTTAGATTTATCTTTATTTAAACTAAAAAAGAAATTTTGAGAATCCTTTATATTTTGTGCTTGGTTCTTTTAGTGGGATGTAAAAAAGAACGGTTTGAAGATAAGTTTAATTGGCATACCATAAAGGTAACGGCTTCAGCTTATAATTCTACTAAAAGTCAGACAGATGGAAGCCCATTCTTAACAGCCTATGGCGATAGTTTAAAGCCTGGTTTGCATTGTATTGCCGTATCAAAAGATTTAATTAAAAAAGGATTAACACACAATACGCCCGTTAAAATTGAAGGTTTTGATAGCATCTATTTTGTAAAAGACCGCATGCACCCACGATGGAGAAATAAAATTGATATTTATATGGGTTTAGATGTTAAAGCTGCCAAAAAATGGGGACGAAAAAAAGTTGTAATTCAATACGGCATTTTAAAAGACAGCTTGTTGCAAGACAAGTAAAACGATAAATTTTATTTGTTTTCACAAAAAAGTATTCATTTAGGAATGATTTTTGTTAAATACTTGTAAAATATAAGGCCTTACTTTTTCCTTTTTAAATGAAACCGATATATTTGAAGTAGGATTTACTTAACCCTTTGGCTTTAGAATATTACCCAAATAAAAAATGAAACGTATATTATCATATCTTATTTTTTTATTTTCAGTTTGTACGATGCATGCGCAATTAGATTCTAAATCGAAATCTATTGCTATACCTGTAGTTAAAAGTAAAGATGATACTGCCGATTCGAAAAAAATAGACCCTTTAACCCCAAAAACAGAAAACAATCAAACCTTTGGAAGTTTAAATGTTCCCGATTTAACCACTGGAGTAGAAACGCCTAAGAAGCAATTTTCTTTGTTTGGAGAAGAATTTGGAAACCCTGGCGAACTATATAAAAAACAACTGGACAAAAATCTAGAAAACGTAAAATTATCTCCTGAAGAAGTTGAACAACGTAACGGTAGTAAAACCAATCAATATTTAGGCGATTTTAAAACAAAAGCAGAATCTGTGAATATTGTTTACCGAGACCATGGCGCGGTTGATGGCGATTTAATTCAAGTTTTAGTAAACGATGATGTGGTTCAAGCCAGAGTTTTTCTAAATAGCGGATTTTCAGGTTTTAAACTTAGTTTACAAAAAGGTTTTAATAAAATAGATTTTCTTGCTTTAAACCAAGGAGAATCTGGTCCAAATACAGCCGAATTTAAAGTTGTAGACGATATGGGCAACCTTATTTCCAGAAATCAATGGAACTTAGCAACGGGCGTAAAAGCAACCATTATTGTTGTAAAAGAATAAGTTTTATCCTAAAACGTCGTCAATCAAATTAATTTCTTCTGCCGAAAAACTTAAATTATCTAAAGCTTTTACATTTTCTTTTAACTGATTAGAAGAACTCGCGCCAATTAAAACAGATGCTACGGTTGGTTTTCTTAAAAGCCAGG
This sequence comes from Siansivirga zeaxanthinifaciens CC-SAMT-1, assembly GCF_000941055.1. Taxonomy (GTDB): domain Bacteria; phylum Bacteroidota; class Bacteroidia; order Flavobacteriales; family Flavobacteriaceae; genus Siansivirga; species Siansivirga zeaxanthinifaciens. The sequence continues at coordinate 2,532,342 of NZ_CP007202.1, forward strand.
CGATAGCCATTTGAGATAATTTTTGTCCGCGATTTTGCGCCAAGTCATTCAACCTTAAAATTTTATCTAAATTATTAGTAACCGTTTCTGCGCTTAAATAACTCATATCCTTATCGGCTCTCGAACCTTTTGGAATGCCATGTAAATAGCGATCGGTAAGCATACCTTGTGCCAGTGGAGAAAATGCAATACACCCAACACCGTTAGCATCTAAGGTGTCTAAAAGTCCGTTTTCCACCCAACGATCAAACATCGAGTATCTGGCCTGATGTAAAATAAATGGGGTGTTATTGTATTTTAAAATATCTGCAGCCTTTTGAGTCTCTTCGGGTTGGTAATTAGAAATTCCAACATATAAAGCTTTTCCTTGGCGAACGATGTCGGTAAGCGCGCCCATAGTTTCTTCTAAAGGTGTTTCGGGATCGGGTCTATGATGATAAAAAACATCTACATAATCTAATCCCATACGCTTTAAACTCTGGTCTAAACTTGAAATTAAATACTTTCTAGACCCCCAATTCCCATAGGGTCCAGGCCACATATCGAAACCTGCCTTACTGGCAACAAACAATTCATCGCGGTAATTTTTAAAATCTTTTTTAAAAATGGTACCAAAATTTTCTTCGGCAGAACCGTAAGGCGGTCCATAGTTATTGGCTAAATCGAAATGCGTAATTCCTAAATCGAAAGCTGTTCTAAGCACTTCTCTCGCATTCTGAATGGAATCGATAAAACCAAAATTGTGCCACAAACCAAGCGACAAAGCAGGTAGTAATACACCGCTTTTTCCTGTTCGATTGTACGTCATGTGTTTATAGCGTTGAGAATCTGCTACATACTCCGTTATTTCGCTTTTATCGTTAATTTGCATGGTTTCAGAATAAAATTAGCGTTAAAGATAGAAATAAATTTCAATTAAATTTTATTGAAATCATTCGTTAAAAACGGGCTAAAGGTGTTATTTTTGCTGGCTCTAAAGTTAGATACATGTCCATATCAAAATCAGAATTAGAAGAAAGAAATGCAGGTAAAAGTTTATATAGCTACCAAAAAGGTGCTATTAATAAAATTTTTAAGGCTTTTGAAGAATCTCCTGACGATTACCATTTACTATATCAATTACCCACAGGAGGAGGAAAAACAGTTATTTTCTCTGAAATAGTAAGACAATATCTTAAACATCATAAAAAGAGAGTACTTGTTTTAACACACCGTATCGAATTATGCAAGCAAACATCTAACATGCTTACAGAATTTGAAGTTGTTAATAAAGTTATAGATAGTAAAGCCGATTTAAGTGACCAAGACGAATACAGTTGTTTTGTGGCCATGGTTGAAACCTTAAATAATCGATTAAACGATAATAAGCTAGATATTTCAGATATTGGTCTGGTTATTATTGATGAGGCACATTACAATTCCTTTACTAAATTATTCAAATTTTTTAGTCAATCTTTCATTTTAGGTGTTACAGCAACGCCTTTAAGCTCGAGTATCGAATTACCTATGACCGATAATTACGATGAATTAATTGTTGGTGAAAGTATTGAATCGCTTATAGAAAATGGCTTCTTGGCACGCGCAGAAATGTTTACTTACAACGTAGGTTTAACCTCGTTAGTGGTTGGAGCAAATGGAGATTATACGGTAAAATCTTCTGAAGATTTATATACTGATTCAGACATGCTAAGTAAGCTGTTACAGGCTTATGAAGAGCGCTCGAAAGGTAAAAAAACCTTAATTTTTAATAACGGTATCAACACGTCTTTACACGTTTACGACACCTTCAGACGTGCAGGTTACCCCATCGCGCATTTAGATAATACCAATACAAAAAAAGAACGCGCCATGATTCTTAAGTGGTTTAAAAAAACACCCGATGCCATATTAACATCGGTGAGTATATTAACCACCGGTTTCGATGAGCCATCTGTTGAAACCATTATCTTAAACCGAGCAACAAAATCGTTAACACTATACTATCAAATGATAGGTCGTGGATCGCGTATTTACAAAGACAAAACCAGTTTTAATGTTATCGATTTAGGAAATAATTTTTACCGTTTTGGTCCTTGGGGTGATAATCTAGATTGGCAACGCATTTTTAGATCTCCAAACTATTATTTAGATTCTATTTTAAGTGATGATGAATTAGAAAGTAATTTTAGATATGAAATGCCCGATGAACTTCGTGAGGAGTTTAAGAATTCTAAAGATGTATATTTCGATATTCAAAAAACCTACGTAGAATCTATTCGAAATGGAGAAACCTCGAAAGTGGTTTTAGAGCGCTCCATAGAGCATCATGCTAAAATTTGTATAGAAAACAGTGAAGATGTTTACGATGCCTTAGCACTGGCTAAAAAATTGGGTGATGACATCGATTTTAGAATTGGCCGCTACACCAAATGTATTAGTAAAAGCACTTATAATTTTGTGGAATGGCTTAAAGATGATTACCGAAAAAAATTAAATGCGTATCTTAGAACTAATTTCGATACTGTTTTTGAAGAAATTTTTGGTTATCCACCAGAAGATTAACGTTAAAAACTAATATTTGTAATATATATATTTTAAGCGACTTAAAATATAATGTATATTTACACAAAATTAGTATGTTAAGCAATTTTTATATAATCTTTTACTTTTTAAAAGACTTCTTTTTTTTTCAAGATTTTAAATAAAAATTATTTCATAGCAGTTTAATTATTAACTAAAATCCGAATTATTTTTATGGCAAAATCACAAGTAACGTTTAATAAAATTGAAAAAGAAAAAAAACGATTAAAGAAAAGAGAAGACAAATTAAAAAAGAAAGAAGCTCGTAAAGCAGAATCTAAAGAAAATCCTCAAGGCATCCAATTTGCATATGTAGATTACAATGGTAACTTAACAGACACGCCACCAGATCCATCTATGCGTGTAAAAGTAGAAGCAGAAAGCATCGAATTAGGAATTCCTAAGAAAGAAGATCGAGGTGAAGAGGAGTTAAAAGCCAATGAGGGTAAAGTTTCATTTTTTGATACATCCAAAGGTTTTGGGTTCATTATCGATAATATAAACAACGAAAAATATTTTGTACATGTAAGCGGTTTGCTAGAACCTATTGTAGAAAATGATACAGTGACTTACGAGTTAGAACGCGGTCAAAAAGGAATGAACGCCGTTCGTGTTAAAAAAATATAGTTTAGTATAGTATTACTTCATTTCCATTTGGTATTTAAATTTATATTTTAGAATTGTATGAATTTGCATTCTTTAGAAGATGACCAAGAATACATTAACCTACAAACCGAACTCGTTAGGTTACAACAACACATAAAACAAACAAATCAACGCGTACTTATTCTTTTTGAAGGTAGAGATACTGCCGGAAAAGGGGGTGCTATTATGCGTTTTATTCGATTTTTAAACCCTAGATTATTTAAAGTTGTAGCATTATCTAAACCTACTGAAAAAGAATCGGGGCAATGGTATTTTCAAAGATACATCGAGCATTTGCCAGGTCCGGGAGAAATGGTGTTATTCGACAGAAGTTGGTATAACCGTTCGGTTGTAGAACCGGTTATGGGATTTTGCACCAAAAAACAATACAATTTGTTTAACAAGCAGGTGGTTCAATTAGAAAAAATGCTTATTGATGATGGTATTCATGTTTTTAAATTTTGGTTTTCTATTGATGCCGAAGAGCAAAAACGCCGATTAGAAGAGCGTGTACACAACCCGCTTAAGCAATGGAAACTAAGCAGTGTCGATGTAGAAGCACAATCTAGATGGGCCGATTTTACAAAATACAAAGAAGCCATGTTTAAAAAAACAGCCACGCCACAATCGCCTTGGGTGGTTATTAAAGGTAATGAACGCGATATCGCAAGAAAAGAAGTAATTCGTTATGTTGTTAATCGTTTTGATTATGATAAAAAGGGCGATACCAACGAAAGACTAACCTTAGACGATACTATAGTTACAGAAATATTCAACAAATAGGAGCCTTTCTTGAAAAGCTTCAAAAATAACCTATGGCTATTAAGCGCAAAACCTTTCTTATTATTTTAGCATTTTTCGCTATTTACGTTATTTGGGGGTCTACCTATCTACTAAATAAAATAGCTGTTACCGAAATTCCGCCTTTCTTTTTGGCATCCTTTCGTTTTATGGCGGCAGGTATTATCATTTTCATCATCGCCAAATTGATGAAATTAAATTTAGCTATAACACGAAAACAATTAATAAATTCTATTATTTCAGGGTTTCTATTTTTAGTTTATGGAAATGGTATATTTGTTTGGGCTTTAAAATATGTAGATAGTGGTTTTGGTGCGCTAGAAGCTTCAACTCAACCTTTATTTGTATTACTATTAATGCGTATAATTGATGGTAAAAAAATGAAAACAAATTCTATAATTGGTATTCTTTTAGGGGTTATTGGTATGTATATTTTGGTTAGTCAAAATGAATTAGTCACTAAAGATGGTACTTTGTTGGGTATGTTCATGATTTTAACCTGTGTTTTAAGTTGGAGTTATGGGAGTATATTTGTTTCTAAAGCCGATTTACCTGCAAATTATTTTGTAAGTACCGCCTACCAAATGATTAGTGCCGGACTATTATTAGCCGTTACAAGTGTCATTTTACAAGAAAGCTGGGTTTCTCCTTCAAATTGGAGTACGCAAGTACTATGGTCTATGATACTGCTTTGTTTACTTGGAAGTGTCGCTGCGTTTACAGCCTTTAATTATTTATTAAAAGTTGTTTCTACCGAAAAAGTATCCACATCGGCTTATGTAAATCCTGTAATTGCTATATTTTTAGGATGGCTCATTTTAGATGAACCGCTTAGCTATCAAACTATAATAGCCGCCGTTATTCTTTTAACTGGGGTCTATTTTATTACTACAAAACGAAATATAAAATTCAGAGCTTTTGGACGTTAAAAATGCAATAAAATATATGGTTTTAAGCACACTTGCTTTTGCTTGTATGAATGCTACCGTAAAATATTTAAAAAATATAGACACCTACCAAATCGTATTTTTTAGGTCGTTGAGTTCGTTGTTTTTCACCTTCGGATTTCTTTTAAAAAATAAAATCCCCATTATAGGCAAAAACAATAAGCTTTTAATTTTACGATCTATAACAGGGGCTTCTTCCATGTTGTTATTTTTTATGTCTGTAAAATATTTATCTATTGGTACAGCTGTAGCCTTGCGTTATAGCGCACCCATTTTTGCGGCCATATTTGCTGTAATTTTATTACGCGAACGCATAAGACCTGTACAGTGGTTGTTTTTTATTATATCGTTTGTTGGTATTATTGTTTTAAAAGGATTGGATACAAGCATAAACACGACCGGTTTAATTTTAGTTTTAATTGCAGCCGTTTTAAGTGGGCTTGTGTACATCATAATTAATAAAATAGGTAAAAGCGAACATCCTGCGGTTATCGTAAATTATTTTATGGTAACTGCAACGGTTTTAGGCGGTGTTTTATCTATTAAAAACTGGATAACCCCATCTGGAACCGACTGGTTTTTCTTGTTTAGTTTAGGGGTTTTTGGTTATTTCGGACAAATAAACATGACCAAAGCTTTCCAGATTGCATCCACCAATATTGTTGCGCCTTTAAAATATGTTGAAGTTGTATTTACAGCTACTATTGGCGTTTTAATATTTAGCGAAGTCTATACTTTATATAGTTTATTAGGTATTGCTTTAATTATTGGCGGTTTAATTTTAAATGTCTGGTATAAGTCGCGAGTGAAATTATAAATTGAAAGATGCTATTGTTTGTCTAACGCAAATCTACTTTGTACTTTTACGCGCTTTTAAATTAAAACCATTTTAAAAAAATGTCATTTTCAATATTTATAAATAAAATTAGAAGACGCATCATGCATGGTATTACCAAGCATATTGGTAGTAGTGGTATCAAGCTTGAAATAGGCGCTTTAAATCCTGAAAATATAAAACGTGTTTTAATTATAAGAGCAAATCACCGATTGGGAAACCAATTATTACTAACACCTATAGTTCAAGAAGTATTAAATACGTTTCCTAATGCTACTGTCGATTTATTTGTAAAAGGTGGTGTTGCTAATCCTGTTTTTCAAAATTACGATAGGGTTAAAACCATTATTCAATTGCCCAAAATGCCCTTTAGTAATTTAATTAAATACATTAAATGCTGGGCTTCAATAAAGCAAAAAACATACGATTTGGTTATAAACGGAGATAAAAATTCTTCATCTGGGCGATTATTAACTCAAATGGCTCGTGCCGATTTCAAACTTTTTGGAGAAGTTATTGAAGCGGTAGAAAACGAACACCCCGACAGCAAGCATATTTCAAAACATCCTATCTACAATTTACGCTATTTTTTAACTCAATTAGGATTGCCAAAAAACGAATCGGCGTTACCTTTATTGGATATCAAGTTAAGTGACAGCGAAATTAATAAAGGAAAAGCCCTTTTAAATGACATTGTAAAAAACGATAAAAAAACCATCTGTATTTACACCAATGCCACTGGCGATAAATGTTATTCAGAAGACTGGTGGACAACACTTTATAATCGATTACTTGAAGCGTATTCTCAATATAATATTATTGAAATGCTTCCTATTGAAAACATATCAAAAATCAATTTTAAAGCGACTCATTTTTACAGTCAGGATATTCGAGAAATGGGTGCTATTATTCATAACACTGCCATTTTTATTGCTGCAGACAACGGTGTTATGCATTTGGCTAGCGCATCCCTAACGCCATGTGTTGGGTTCTTTTCGGTTACAAATCCAGAGGTGTACGAACCTTACGGCAATGGAAGCATCGCACTAAACACAAATAAAACAACCATTGAGGACTGGATGCAAGCCATTAACAACATCTTAAAAAAATCTTAATTTTTTAGTTTATTACTAATTAAAAACCCTATTTAAGTCGTTATTAATATAGATTAATTTTATTCTCTACTTCATTGTTTAAATTTGTTACACTTCGATTATTAAAAACAAATAGAACAATGAGTATGCAAAATTTATTAAAACCTTATAATAGTAAACATTTAAACTTAAAAAACAGGGTTGTTATGGCGCCTATGACAAGAAGTAGAGCCGCTAACGACGAAAAAAAACCTACAGACGAACTACAGGGTGTATATTACGAACAACGTGCATCTGCCGGATTAATTATAACCGAAGGTTCGCAAGTATCGGAAATGGCCGTTGGTTATATAAATACACCGGGAATTCATACCAGCGCTCAAGTAGAAGGATGGAAACACGTTACTAAACGTGTGCATGACAAAGGCGGAAAAATATTTATTCAATTATGGCATGTGGGTAGAATGTCGCATCCCGACTTTCACAATGGCGAATTACCCGTTTCTGCTTCAGCTTTAAATCCTGAAGCCCAATCGTATACACCAACAGGTTTTAAAGATACGGTAACTCCAAAAGCCATGACAAAATTTGAAATAGAAGATACCATTAACGATTTCGTTGAAGCTGCTAAAAACGCTATGGAAGCTGGTTTTGATGGTGTTGAAATTCATTCATCAAATGGGTATTTATTTCATCAGTTTTTTAACGGCACATCAAATGTTAGAACCGATGAATATGGCGGAACCATTGAAAACAGAGCTCGCTTTTTCTTTGAAGTATTAGATGCCATCGCTGAGGTTATTCCGCAGGAAAAAATAGGCGCCAGATTCAATCCGTCGTTAAATGGATTATTCGGAATTACTATGGATGAAGAAACCATTCCAACATTCGAATACATCATTAAAAAATTAAACGATTACAATTTAGCATATATTCATCTTTCTGAACCTTTTACCGATGTTTCAGATATTCCTTATGCAGTTACAGAAATTGCAAAACATTTCAGACCGTTATACAACGGAACATTAATGATTAATGGAGGTTTCACTCAAGAAAAAGGAAATGCGGTTATCGAATCTGGTGATGCCGATCTGGTTGCTTTTGGTAAACCATTCATCTCTAATCCCGATTTAGTAGAACGTTTTGAAAACCACATCGAATTGGCCGAATGGGATGAAAATACCTTTTATACGCCGGGTAAAGAAGGTTATATAGATTATCCGAAAGCAAAATAACTTCAACTAAAAATTAAATAAAAACTATGAAAAATCACTTAAAATTTTTGAAGCCTGTTTTATTAGCAATCACACTATTAGTTTTTGTAGTTGCTTGTAAAGACAAACCTAAAGAAACCGCTGAAACGCCCGAAATAACTGAGATCAATTTAGAAGGCAAGGAGGTAACGTACAGCACCGATAGCACTCAAATGAAGGGTTATATAGTTCACGACAAAAACATATCGGGTAAGCGCCCGGGTATTATTGTTGTGCATGAATGGTGGGGACATAACGATTACACACGCGAACGTGCCGATATGCTTGCAGAATTAGGCTATACGGCTATTGCCATTGATATGTATGGTGATGGAAAGCAAGCGGCTCACCCACAAGATGCTGGAAAATTTGCTGGTATGGTCATGCAAAACATAGATTTAGCTAAAGCCCGTTTCGATGCTGCATTGAAAGTATTAAAAAGCGACCCTACGGTTGATGCAGAGCATATTGCAGCAATTGGCTATTGTTTTGGTGGTAGCGTTGTTTTAACCATGGCTAATGCCGGTGAAAATCTGGATGCTGTAGCTGCTTTTCATAGTGGTGTGCAATTACCAATTATGCCAAACAGCGATTTAAAAGCAAAAGTTTTAGTTGCCAATGGAGCCGACGATCCGTTTGTGTCGCCAGAATCTGTAACTAACTTTAAAAAGGCTATGGACAGCATTCAAGCCGATTATCAATACATTGCTTATCCGGGAGCAAAACATGCTTACACAAGCAAAGGTGCCGATGCTCTGGGTAAAAAATTTAGCTTGCCTTTAGAGTATAATGCCGAAGCCGATGCAAAATCATGGGACGCATTAAAAGACTTATTAAACAAAACATTTATTAAATAAAATATACAATTATGAAATTTACAAGAAAAGCAAGTGCCTTATGGGAAGGTTCAGGAAAAGATGGTCACGGAAAATTAACTACAGGTAGCAAAGTTTTAGAGAACACATCATATTCTTTTCATACAAGATTTGAAAATGGTGAAAAAGGAACAAATCCTGAAGAATTAATTGGTGCTGCCCATGCAGGTTGTTTTGCTATGCAATTAAGTTTTTTATTAAATGAATCAGATTTTACTGCAACTTCTTTAGACGTGAATGCTGTGGTAACTTTCGAGGATGGTAGCATAAAACAAGTAACATTAAATCTAGAAGGTAAAGTACCTGGTATTGAAGTTACACAGTTCAATGAAATAGCAAACAAAGCCAAAGAAATTTGTCCGATTTCAAAATTATTAAACACAGAAATCGTTCTTAATGCGCGCTTAATTAGCTAAATATTAAATATACATTTTTATTAAAAAGCAGTAAATTTCGAAATTTACTGCTTTTTTTTATCTCATTGGCATGATAATTATCATCTAATTCCCTAGGATATAAGCTTACATTTATTATTCTAATTAATAGAAATTATAATGAACGATATTAAGATTTTAGGAACAGGCTGTGCCAAATGCCTTGCCATGACACAAGTTGTAGAAGTTGTTTTGAATGAAAATAATATAGAAGCCACTGTTGAAAAGGTTGAAGACATCGTTAAAATTATGAACTTTAATGTAATGTCTACACCTGCATTAGTTGTTAACGGAACCATTGCTATAAAAGGAAAAGTTCCTACTAAAGAAGAAGTTCTCGAAGTTTTAAATCGTTAACCATGTTTGGTTGGTTAGAGCAATTAGCAGACGGGTTAGTCTACCAAGTTTTTAAGTTAGATGCAAACGACCACCTAGCAGAAGCTTTACACTTTTTTATTTACGATAGTATTAAAATAATACTGCTATTAATTCTAGTCATATTTTTCATGGGCTTGGTGAATAGCTTTTTTCCTGTCGAGCGGGTTAAAAATTATTTAACATCGCACAATCTTTTCGGGTTTGAATACCTTTTTGCCAGTCTTTTTGGTGTGGTTACTCCGTTTTGTTCTTGTTCGTCGGTACCCTTATTTATAGGCTTTGTTAGGGGTGGCATATCATTAGGCGTTACTTTTACTTTTTTAATTACATCCCCATTAGTAAACGAGGTAGCCATTGGATTGTTTATTGGGCTTTTCGGAATAAAAACGACTTTAATTTATGTTTCTACAGGAATTCTATTAGGAACCATTTCTGGATTTATTTTACAAAAATTAAAGCTAGAAAGCTTGTTAACCCCATGGGTACAGGATTTAATGAAAGAAGACAGGAATTTAGACAATCATTTTCTTCCTGTTAAAATATCTTTTTCAAAACGATTAAAAAGCATTTTTAAGGAAGCTTTAATCATTATTAAAGGGGTTTTACCGTTTGTTATTATTGGTATTGCTATGGGTAGTTTTATGCATGGTTACATACCAGAAGGCTTTTTTGAAACTTACCTCCAAAAGGATAATTGGTTTGCTGTGCCTATAGCCACCTTATTAGCAGTTCCTATGTACTCAAATGCTTCTGGTATGTTGCCTGTTTTACAAGTGTTAGTTAGCAAGGGTGTTCCGTTAGGAACTGCTATTGCTTTTATGATGGGGGTTGTGGGCTTATCACTTCCTGAGGCCATGCTCTTAAAAAAAGTAATGTCTTTTAAACTGATAGCTATATTTTTTAGCGTTGTTAGTATTTGTATTATTATTTCGGGATATCTCTTTAATATCTTTTTATAACAGATTACTTATTTTCAGCATGACTATACCTTTTTTTAATTTGAGCGCCATGCTTACTCCAATTATAAAGCGGACCAGCAATGCCAATAAACATGATTAATATCGCCAAAGTAAAAATATGAGATGCCGATGTAAACGTATCTCCAGACATGAAAATACTTAAAATAAGTAAAACCGATATAGGTAAAGACAATGCCAGAACAGATAATGCAAACCCCGAGTTAAATGTTTTTTTATTATCGGCTACATCAATTTCTTTAGCATCGATGCTCGATATGTGAGCAAACGGCCAGAAACTACAGGCGCTTAATCCAAAGGCAAGCATTAATAAAATATCATTTTTTACAGGAAAATTTACAAAAGAAACGATAATGCCAATTAATAAAAGTGATATGCCATATTTAAGCATCAATAATGAAAAAATTTGTCCGAATTGTTTTCTCTTAATAGATACCGCCAAACCAATAAAAAGTAATACTAAAGGCGTCATGATACCACTTAAACGATTTAAATTGTCTTGCAAAAATTCAGGCAAATCTAAAAGTGTAATTTTAAATGAAACTAAAATTAAGGCCAAAATAATTAAAACATTTACAGGTTCTAATACCAAAACCTTAGCCAAAGATTTTAGCTTTTTTTGTAAAGGTTCTTGTGCTGATTTTTGATTTTTATAAAACCATTGTATGGCAATTAAATAAAGAATAAATAAAACAAAAAATTTATTCCCTAAATCGCCCATAGCTGCTTTTGCCAAATACGATTCTCCTAAAAATTCTAAAATAAAAGGAAAACAAGACAAACCAGGCGCCAGTGAGGGTATTAATAATTTAGCAGTATTAACAGTCGACTTATTTGTAATACCTAAAATGATTAATAGGGCGGGTGTAATAAGATATAGAAAAACGTTAAAAGCCAGAACCAAAAAAGGTAATAAAACAAAACTGGTATTAAGCTCTATTTTTAATAAAGCGATAAAAATAGTCGCTGGTAGAGCCAACAACAAAATTATTTTTTTAATACCGTTTATTTCCTCCTTAACTCGGAATTTGTTTTTTAATAAAACACCAATACATATAAATAGAATAAAGGAAATGGCTTTAATGAGACCGTCTGACATTATGCGAAAATTTCATCCATAGCCATCGTAAATAATGCCATTTCTTCCATGGTTCCCATACTTACTCTACACCAGTTTTTATCCCAAAAAGTAAAGGCTCTCACAGCTACTTGCTTCTCATAAATTTTATCTAAAAATTCTTTTCCATCCATTGGAATTTCAAATATTATGAAGTTGGTTTGAGACGGTAAAAAAGCAAAGTTATTTTTAGTTAAATAAGCTTGAGTATAAGCTCTGGCTTCGGCTATTTTAGTTTTAGACATCGTTAAAAACTCATCATGTTGTAAGCTGGTAGTAGCTGCCATTATTGAAGGTCCTGTTAACCCCATACCGCCACGTGTTACGCGATTAATACTTTCTATGGTTGCTTCGCTTCCTAATAAATAACCAATTCGTAAACCGGCCATACCATGTATTTTTGAAAACGTTCTTGCGATCATCACATTTTTACCCGCACTCACTAAATCGACCATACTATCTTTAATACCATTGTCTGATAATTCAATATAAGCTTCGTCTACAAACACAGGAACTTTCTCAGACACTCTGCTACAAAACTCTTTTAATTTTTTAGCATCGGTTATCGAGCCTGTCGGGTTGTTAGGATTACAAATGTATACTAACTTTGTATTTGCGTCGATGCCAGCTTCCATAGCATCTAAATCGTGTTGTGAATCGGGTAAAAGTTTGTAGGATTTCCATTTTCCGCCTACAGACTGCGATACTTGCATAAGAGACATATAACTTGGATCGGCACTAATAACATCGCCTCCTTTTTGAAAAAATACCATGGCTACTTTTTCTAAAACATCGGACGAGCCAGGTGCCATAAGTATTTGTTCGGGTGTTACATTTTCTTTTTTAGCAATAATATTTACCAAATTTGTTAAGGTTTCCCAAGCGTAGCGGTTACCAGAAAACACATCGTCTTGAAAAGCTTTAGCCGCTAATGGTGGTGGCCCGTAAGGATTTTCGTTAGCTCTTAAAATAGCTTTTAATTTCGGGTCAAATAAACTAGGAGGTGTAAATTCGTTAAAACAATTGTCGGTACTAAATACTAAATTTCTATTTTCTAACTGTGCTAATTTTACAGATTCGGCCCAAATTTCAGACGGCATCATAGCCATACCTGCTAAAGTTAATGTGCCACGCTTAAGCCAATGTCTTCTACTAATGTGTGTGTTTTTCATGGTTGCAATTTTAGTTTTAAGCTTAAATTTATAATTTATTTTACATTTTTTATGTTAAAACATTAAAAAGAATGAAAATAACACATAGATTTAGCTGTTTTAGCAATATTCTTCTATCAAACATACTTAAAATTGAATCGCTTTTTTGATTAATATCTAACCATTATAGATAATAATTCAACTAAAATATTCATTTATTATACTTTAATTTGCATGCAAAAGTTAGCTAGATTATGACATTAAAATATTTTTTAACCCTTTCAATAAGTTTATTAATTATACCTTCTTTTAATGCTCAAATTACTGGGAAGATATTAGATGCTACAGATAATTATCCTTTAGAATATGCAACAGCAGCCTTATTTAAACAAGACGATAAATCGCTTGTTACTGGCGTAATTACAAATAATCAAGGTGACTTTATAATTAACAATGTAAAAAACGGACGTTATTACTTGGAAGCCTCGTTTGTTGGTTATGCTTCAAAAACCATATTAAATATTGAAATTTCTAAAGCAAAGAAGCAAATTGATGTTGGCACTATATTATTAACGTTGGGTAATGCCTTAAATGAAGTTGAAATTCGGGCGCAACGTACTACCATGGTACATAAAATAGACAGACAAGTTTTCGATTCTAAAAATTTTCAGGCGTCGCAAGGTGGCACTGCTACCGATATTATAAAAAACTTACCATCTGTAAGTGTAAATAGTGCTGGTGAAATAAGTGTTAGAGGCAGCAAAGGTTTTGCAGTTTTAATAAACGGTAAACCAACACAGGGCGATGCTACTGCTATTTTAGCACAATTACCATCGAATGCTCTGGAAAAAGTAGAGTTAATTACGGCGCCATCGGCTAAGTACGATCCCGAAGGTAAAGCAGGTATTATAAATATCATAACTAAAAAGGGAGCAACCAACGGCGTTTTTACACAAGTTAATGTTCGTGGTGGTTTTCCATCCATTGAGCCTTATAACACGCAAGAACCTGCTCAACGATATGGTATAGACGCCACAATAAATAAAAAAACAGACCTATGGAATATTTCCTTCGGAAGTAGTTACCAAAGAAATGATAAAACCGGCCGTCGAGAAGGGGAGGTTTACATTGTTAATACCAATGAAAATAAAACTACTTTTTTACCATCTGATGGTGAGCGTAGCTTTGATGATGTAAGCTACAACGCCCGATTTAATATCGATTTCACACCAAATACAACCAACGAATTTTCATTAGGCTTTTTTGCAGGTAAACACACCGTCGATCGTTTAGCAGATATCACATACTTCGATAATCATGCAGTATCGCCCATTAATAGTTCCAACCGATTATATACGTTCACCTATTATAATCACAATTTAAGAACCCGTAAAGGCGATTTCGCTTTAGGAAGTTTTGATTATAACCACACCTTTAAAGACGATTCAAAATTAGCGACTTCTATTTTATATGAATACACGTTTTTAGGAGGTCCAACTATAAATGACAACGTAGATACGCCCGATTACAACATTATTTATCAACAGGAGTATAACACCAACGATAATCCGTTACACGGGGTGCGTTATAATTTAGATTATCAATGGAAACCTTTTTCTTTTGGGACTTTAGAAACTGGCTACCAATTTAGAATATTAAATCATGATGGTGATTTTGTTTACCAACGCGATGGTATTTTAGTTCCCGAATTTTCTAGTAATATTTCCTTAAAAAGAACCATTCATGCGGGTTACACCCAATTAACCGGCGAAAAAAACAAATGGCATTACTCAGCAGGTTTACGACTGGAGTCGATGCATCGCGTTTATACAGAAGCCTTGCAAAGCAATACCACTGCAAACACGTTTAATTACGATTTTTTAAAACTATTTCCATCGGCATCGCTTCAATATGATGTAAATAATAAAACAACACTAAAAGCAGCCTATAGCAAACGTGTAGAACGAACAACCACTTTAAAAATGAACAGTTTTGCCGAACGTGAGCATTCTGAGGTATTTGAACAAGGTGATAACAAATTAAAACCCGAATTTATAGATTTGGTTGAATTAGGAATTACTAAAGATTTCAATAACGGCCAATCGGTTTATGCCACCGCTTACTACCGTCATGTAAACAACGTTATAAACCGAGTAAATACCTTGGCTTACGAAAGCAATGGCGCGGTAATAGATACGATATTAAATAGGGTATATTCTAATGTTGGAAAAAGTCGCGACATAGGCTTAGAATTAGGTACGCAATTTAAAGCTACAAAAAACTGGACTAACTTTATTGGAGCCAATATTTATAATTATGCTATTGATGGTGCCTTTGTTTTTGAACATCGCGATGGAATTTCAAGAACTTATAATGTAGATAGCCAATCTACCATTTACTCGTTTAATATAAATTCAACCTATGCTTTTTGGAAAAATGCATCGTTGCAATTTAACTTTAATTATACTTCAAGTAAAAACACTGCTATTGGAGAAGATTCTGAGTTTTACAATCCGAATCTAACCTTTAAAAAATCATTTTTAAATAACAGTCTTACAGCTACTTTACAATGGCAAAATATAGATATGGGATTCTTAAAAAGTAACGAGCAGCGTATAACAACCTTTAAACCTAATCAGTTTTTTACAACCACCAATTATGTTTATGAGGTTGATATGATACTTTTAAACCTAACTTATACCATTAACAAGTCTAAAAACAAATCGAAATTTATAGAAAGTGAATTTGGTAAGCGTGAGTTTTAAACACTTACCACCAAACAATAAAACACTTTTTAATAACACCTTGGGGTGTTTTAATCCAACACAGCGGTGCAATTTCTTTCGTCATAAAGCCCTCGATAACGTTTTTACTTTCTGAAAACGATAGCCAAGAAACCTGACTATGCGGTGTGATTAACCAGTTTATTTTAGAGGGTATGTACCATTTACAATCGCTAAAAACATGGATGTCTTTAAAATGCAAGTAGAAACCCGATATACAGTCGGCGTTTAAAAGTTGCATAGTTACATTGGGGTTGTTATAAGGCAGAAATAACTGTGCTTTAAATAAAACGTATTGTTTAATGATTTCTGGATGTAATTGATACGCTTCTAAAACAGGTTTTGTGTGCGTACTATGCAATAAGGGTAATTGGTGGTTGGTAAGCTTTTGTAACTTTTTAACTAAATGGTCCTTTCGGTTTGGACCAATCCAGTGGTCGAGTTCTGTTTGGCCTTCATTAGCATCATACAAATAAAACTTATAGACAATTTCTAAATGTATAGGGGTTTTATCTTGAAGCAACACACAATCTAACTCACCAACCGTTATTTTATTATTTTGAATTTGAATATTTTCCGCTAGGATAGATATACGTTCATGTTGCTTTAATTCTGCACTAACAAAGCGTTCCACACGTTTTCCTAAACGCAATGGATTGGGTAGGGGCTCATTAAAAGCAAAGGATGCTTGCCTTGGTAATTCAAATGGAGTAAGACCATTTAGAGATTTCCCTTTCCAGAGTAAAGGTGTTTTTAAATAGCCTTCAAATTGTAATTGCGTGTCTTTTTCGTTTTTATGCATGGTTTTGCAAAGCTAATTACAAAACATAAATAGACTTAAATTTTACTTAAAAATTCATCGTAGTAATCGAAATGAATTAATTTGCACTACCCTAAAAAAATCATTACTTTAATAAAACATTTAAAAGCCTTACAAATGAAACCCTTACATACCGTTTTTGCCCTTATGTTATTTGTTTTTTCATGTAGTTCATCAAAAAACATGGTAACTCCCGAACAAACAGCAGCGTTAGAAACCTTAGTTAACAGTAAACAATTTAAAATAGAATCGTTGTGGGCCTACCCGCAAACAACCATAGCATTACAGCGTGTGCTTGATACAGGTTTGTTACCACCTGGTAGCACATCGGGGAATATTAGTTTAATTGGCAATTATAACTTTTTAAAAATTTCAGGCGATAGTATTACTTCCAGCTTGCCCTATTATGGCGAACGCAGAATGCAGGTGGGCTATGGCGGCACCGATAGCACAATTGAATTTAAAGGACTCGTTGAGAATTATTCAACAAAAAAAAATAAGAATAATACCATTGCTGTTATGTTTAAAGCCAAAAGTAATAACGAAATGTTTGATGTTTATATACAACTATCGCCTAATTTAAAAAGCGATATGGTTATAAATGGCATGGGAAGAAATGTAATCCGATATTCTGGCAATCTGCTCCCCTTAGAAGACCAGAAGAAATAGATGGTTTTTAATCGGTTAAAATGAACCTTAAAAGTGATGCTAATGCCATTTAACGTAAATATCGTGCGTTTATAAGTTTTTTATGTTTTATAAGCTATAAACATTTAATTTTAAAATGTTTACAAACAATAATGTCATGAAAAACTTAATATTACCACTAATTGTTTTTTGTTTTATAACAACATCTCAAATAGAAGCCCAGGATTTGGCAAGTGCTGAAAATACCAGTACTTTAAATTATAAAAAACGCCATGCCATATACGATTACAAAGAAGTAAGGCTTAACAATACCGATACCGTACCCGAGTTTGAAACCAAAGCTAACAAACTAAAAATAACAGGTACGATATACCAAAATGATGGCAAAACACCTGCTCGCGATGTGATACTTTTTATCCATCAGCCCGATGAAACTGGTAACTACACATTAAAAAAAGATGCTTTAAAAAAACGTTATGTATATCATAGAGCCTGGATAAAAACAGACGCAGATGGTGCCTATACGTTTTACACCTTTATTCCCGGAAGCATCGAACATTCTAACGATTTTAAACAAATTCACCGAAGCATTAAAGTACCTGGTAAACCTGAATTTAATTTGGATTCTTATTTCTTTAACGACGACCCTTTAATTCCAAATTTATCTCTTTCATGTCGTGCTAATTTTGTAAAAAGCATGCTTAAACCCGAAAAAGTAGGGGATATGTATGTTGCTAAAATGGATATTAAATTACCAAAAGCCGCTGTTGAGGTTAATTACAAGTAATTTTGTTAAACCTAGCGCAAAGGTTTTTTAATACTGCTTTGGTAAAAGTGATTATCGAACACAACTTTCTTTATAAATACAAACGATTCGTGATAATCTTCGTTAGGCAGGTTAAAAATATCATGTCCTCTGTATTTGTAACTATAAAGCATAAAACTGGTATCGAGATACTCTAATTTTTCTGCAATTTTTTTAGAGCCTTCTAAAATAAAAAATCCGTTTGATAACGTGTCGCAGGAGTGGTGCGCGCCTTTATCATAAGGTACCACAGGATCTTCTTCTCCATGGTAAAATACCCCAGGCACACTGTTATGAAAGGCTATATCCTTTGTGTCGAAAAGTGCCCCAGAAATAGAAACTACTCCAGCAATTTTTATAGATTTATGGCGTTTACTGTTAGTAATTAAATCCCTGTTATAGGCAATATTTAAAATAGTCTCGGCACCTGCGCTGCTTCCTGTTAACACAATTTTACTGTCGTCTATTCTAAAATCGGTTTTATAGTCTGTTAAAAATAATAAGGCATCTAAAACATCTTTGGCGCTGTTTTTATAAATTTCAAAAACGGCAGTATGTGGTGTATGGCAGGTTAAATCGTTATGATCGTGAATTAATCTATAATCGATGGAAGCCACAACATAGCCTTTTTTTGCGATGGTTTCGGCTAAAGAAATCATATAACTGTCGTTACGCTGTCCCGAGTAAAAACCGCCACCATGCACCAAAACCATTAGAGGTTTTTTGCTTAGAGTATCATCTACAGCATCGTAAATATCCAGCTTTAAAGTGTCTGTTTTTTTTATAGCATAATTAAAGGTTCTAAGTTTTATATCTTTAAATATGTTATCTACATAACGGGTTTGAGCTTTAGCTACAACCGTTATTAAAATAAAAACAAAAGCAGACATTATATTTCGCATAGCCAAAAAATGAATAGGTTAATTAGTTGCTAAAGTAAAATAATTTTCGAATTAATTAGCTGGTATTATTGTGTTTAGAAACGACTTATTTTTAAATAGAAAATGTCTATAGTTTCTGCTTTATCATTTAAAAAATTTCCTTTACATTATATATATTATTGAAATGCCTTTCGAGGTGTTTAGAATTATTATTTAATGCAAAAAGAATTATAAATTTTATGTCGAAAAGTATCAGTATTAATCCTGCTAATGAAGAAAAAATAGCTGAATACCAACGCATTTCGTTGGATGAAGCAGAACAAAAAATAAATATAGCCCATGCCGCTTTTAAAACATGGCGCAGTTGGTCGTTTAAAAAACGCGCGACTTTATTTAAAAACCTAGCTTCTATTTTAGAAGAAAACAAAGAAGAATATGCCCAGTTAATGACTGCCGAAATGGGTAAAATTATTGGGCAATCGCGCAAAGAAATTGAAAAATGTGCCCTTGTGTGTCGGTATTATGCCGATCATGCCAGTAGCATGTTAGCAAATAAAACCGTGAACACCGAAGCCTCTAAAAGCTATGTTACGTTTCAACCGTTGGGCGTTATTTTAGCGGTTATGCCTTGGAATTTTCCGTTTTATCAAGTAATTCGATTTGCTGCGCCCTCCCTAATGGCTGGAAACGTTGGAGTGTTAAAACACGCCTCGAATGTTCAAGGCTGTGCTTATGCTATTGAAGAAGCCTTTGAAAAAGCAGGCTTTCCAGCAGGTTGTTTTAGCAATCTTAATTTAAGTTCCGATAGTGTTGAAAGCGTTATTAAAAACAAACACATTGTTGCAGTTACTTTAACAGGTAGCGAACCTGCAGGGCGCTCGGTTGCAGCTATTGCTGGTAAAAATTTAAAGAAAACCGTTATGGAACTTGGTGGGAGTGATGCCTATATTGTTTTAGATGATGCCGATTTAGAAAAAGCCACCGATTTAGCAACCTTTGGTCGTTTACAAAACAACGGACAAACCTGTATTGCTGCCAAACGCTTTATTGTATTAGAAGCTATTTATGATGCTTTTCTGGAACGTTATAAAACGAAAATGGCAGCAGCTATGATGGGCGAGCCAACAGATGATGCCACGTATTACGGTCCTTTAGCGCGTATAGATTTACGAGACGATTTGCACGAACAAGTAACAAAAACCATTACACAAGGTGGTCGTTTGGTTTTAGGTGGTACTATACCAGATCGAAAAGGCGCCTATTATCCGGCAACTATTTTAGCCGATTTAAAACCTGGAATGACTGGCTTCGATGAAGAACTCTTTGGTCCGGTTGCATCGGTTATTAAAGCTAAAGATGAACAAGAGGCCATCAATTTAGCAAACCATTCTAATTTTGGATTAGGTTCGGGAGTGATTACAAGCAATAAAGAACGAGGCGAAGCCATTGCCTTGCAATTGGAAGCAGGAAATAGTTTTGTGAATAAATTAGTGGCATCAGATCCCAGAATGCCGTTTGGAGGTATTAAAAACAGTGGGTATGGAAGAGAGCTTTCTGGTTATGGCATTCGAGAATTTGTAAACACCAAAAGTATTTGGATAAACTAATCGAAATGGAGCCGGTAAAATAATTCCATTTTAAAAACAGCACCGTCTTTAAAACGGGTATTCAATTGGGTTCGGTTATCACCGAAATAAAATGCGGTAAGCGCAAAATCTATTTTATCGTTTGCATCAAAAACCTTATAATTACGGCTTATAGCATATCCAATTTTTGTGTTTAAATACAACGATTTACTTAACTGAAATCTTAAATAACTTATTAATTCGTTTGATGTTTTAGATACGTAAGCACTATTTGAATTATTCATTTTATTATGAAGATTATAAGTCGTGCCCAAGCCATCAAAACGTAAACCAACCCATGATTTTGGAGCGATTTTATAATTAATATCGCCAGTGATTGGTAGGTTTAAATTGGCTTCAAATGTCTTATTCTTACTTACATAATACATGCCAAGTATGGGAACTATAATTAATCCGTATTGCTCGGTATTGGCATAAATGCCGTATCTGTATTTTAAATCTGATCGCTTTTTATTGGTAAATAGAGCTAAAAAAGCCCATTGCATATCGTTGTTTGAAAACCTAATAACATTGGCAGCCGATTTTGAAAACACCATAAACGTGGCAGACCATGCCTCATTAAACGTTCTGTTAATCCCTACATTTAAACCAATAACATTTAAGGCTTCTTTTGAAGCCAAAACGTCTAATTTTACGTTGGTTTGGTTTGCATAAAGCCCCGTAAGCAACACCGTTTTATCGTTTAAAACTACAGGAAAATTAAGTTCGAAAGCCAGTTCTTCAACCGTTGTTGAAGCTTCAGAATTTTCAAATTTATTAGGAAATGTATTGGTATAGGTTGCATTAACAACATCAAAGTAATTTTGTGAGAACCCTTCAAATAAAATAAAACTAAATACTATAATTAATAAATACTTCATTTATAATATTTTAACAGCTTCAATATAGACAATTACTTCGATTCTTTCATTATTAAAAACCCTTTTTAAAATCAACAAAAAAAGGTTGCTCTAAACAGAACAACCTTGTCTTAAAAATATAGTTATTAATTATTTTAATGAAACATATAACTTTTCGGCAACAAGATTAGATGATGCTGGATTTTGACCGGTAATTAAATTACCATCCTGAATGGCGTAAGCAGCCCAATCGTCTTTCTTAGAATAAATACCTCCATTGTCATTAAGCATTTCTTCAACCAAAAACGGAACCACATCGGTTAAACCAACTGCAGCTTCTTCACTGTTACTAAAGCCGGTTACTTTTTTTCCTTTTACTAAAGGATTTCCGTTAGCGTCTTTTACATGTTTTAAAGCAGCAGGAGCATGACAAACAAAACTGATGGTTTTACCTTGTATATTAAACTTTTCTATTAACGAAATAGATGTTTCGTCGGTTGCTAAATCCCATAAAGGACCATGACCACCAGGATAAAAAACAGCATCAAAATCATCGGGATTCATATCTGCTAATACCTTAGTGTTTTCAATTTTATTTTTAGCAACGTCATCATTATCAAAGCGTTTAGTTGCCTCTGTTGCTGCGTCAGGTGAATCGCTTTTTGGGTCTATGGGAGCTGCACCACCTTTGGGAGTGGCAATAGTTATTTCAGCACCTTTATCTAAAAGCGTATAGTAAGGACTTGCAAATTCCTCAACCCAGAATCCTGTTTTTTCGTTCGTGTTTCCTAATTTATCGTGAGATGTTAATACAAATAAAATTTTCATATTTTTTTCTTTTTTTGAATTTGATTTAGCTTCTGAAACGATTTCAGAAGGCGCGTCTTTTTTAACTTCCGTGCAACTAAACGTTGTTACAATAGTTAGTGATAACGCTAATATTTTTAACTTTTCCTGCTATAATTTAATAAGCCATTTTCACTATTTTCTCTACCTTATCTGGCGATAGCGATTGGTGTTCACCTAAACCTGTCCAACCACGTTCTGTAAAACGTTTAGAGATAATTTCTGCGGTTCCCTGATACGCATTGGTATAATCGGATAATTTAGTATCGATACCTAATTGATTGAAGAAAGCTTCTGTTTTTTCAATAGCAGCGTAGGCTTTATCGTTGGTACTACCTTCGGTTATATTCCATACACGCTCTGCATATTGGGCTAACTTTTCTTTTTTAGCTTCAAAATTATATTTGTAATGACTCGGAGCAATAACTGCTAAAGTACGCGCATGATCGATTCCAAATAAGGCTGTTAATTCGTGGCCCATAGCATGAACGGCCCAGTCTGTTGGCACCCCTTTTTGTATTAATCCGTTTAAAGCCATCGTACAACTCCACATAAAGTTTGAAGCCGCCTGGTAATCGGTTGGATCTTGCAATACTTTGGGAGCAACTTCAATAAGCGTTTGCATGATACTTTCGGCAAAACGATCTTGTAATTGAGCACCTATAGGATAGGTCATATATTGCTCTAAAACATGTGTAAAGGCATCAGTTATACCATTAGCCAATTGGCGTTCTGGAATAGAGGTGATTACCTGAGGATCTAGAATAGAAAATTCTGGAAACAACCCAGGGCCACCCATAGCCAATTTCTCTTTAGTTTCCTCGCGGGTTATTACAGCACCAGAATTCATCTCGGAACCTGTTGCTGGCAAGGTTAAAACCGTTCCGAAAGGCATGCCTTTTTCTGTTCTTATATTTTTAGTTAAAATATCCCATGGGGTATCGCCTTCAAATAATGCTGCCGACGATAAAAACTTAGTGCCATCTATAACAGAGCCACCACCAACAGCTAGTAAATATGTGATGTTTTGCTCTTTAATAATTTTTAAAGCATCCATTAACACCGCGTATTCGGGATTGGCAGGAATACCACCAAACTCTATAAGGTCATGTTTAGATAAGGCTGTTTTTACCTGATTGTAAATACCGTTTTTCTTGATGCTTCCGCCACCATAAAGCATTAAAACTTTAGCATCTTTCGGGATTTCTCTTTCTAATTTTTCTATTGTATGCTTTCCAAAAATTATTTTGGTAGGATTTTTAAATTCAAAATTGTTCATCTTCTTTTCGTTTACTTTTAAATTGTTAAAAAATTATTGTTATGGCATAAACCATTACTCTAAAACGGTCACCAGATCTTTCATTGGTTTTCTCACTTTTACAAGGTCTACCAACCAATCTTCTTCCGGTTTTCTATAACCTAATGGTAAAAGTACCGCGCTGCGTAAACCTTTTTCACGCAATCCTAAAATTTTATCGACAGCCGTTGGATCGAAACCTTCTAGAGGTGTTGCATCTACAGCTTCAAATGCAGCTGCAGCAATTGCTTGTGAAAAAGCTATATACGCCTGTTTAGCAGCATGATTAAAGTTTTCTTCAGCATCTTTTTGAGGATAAGCGTTTAAAAGCATCTGGCGGTAATTTTCCCAACCTTCATTTTTAAACCCACGAATATCATTTGTTAAATCGAACATATAATTAATTCGATCTGCTGTGTAGGTGTCCCAAGCAGCAAAAACCAGTAAATGAGAACAATCTGTAATAACCGATTGATTCCAGGCTACCGGTTTAATTTGTTCTTTAATATCTTGATTTTTAATAACAATAATTTCAAAAGGTTGCAACCCGCTTGATGTTGGTGCTAAACGAGCAGCCTCTAAAATGCGCTCAATTTTATCTTCGGCAACTTTTTCACCATTCATCGCTTTTACAGCGTATCTCCAGTTTAATTTATCTAATAATTCCATTTTTAAAATTTGTTTTATTTATTATTTGCAATTTTTTTTATTTCTGTTGAAGTAATAATGACTTCGGCATGACTTGTATTATTCGCCAATTGTATCATCGCTTCGGCGATATCTTCGGCTTCGGTAATTTTATATTTTTTTAAAGGCCCAATGAATAAGGGTTGAATGACTTTAAACACTAGTAAGCCTATTTTTTCTAGAATTCGTGTTTCGTCGCGATGGCCTCCAATTAATGAAGGTCTCAAAATATAGGTATTGTTTACATTTTGTTGAATCACATCGCGCTCCATAACACCTTTAATTTTATTGTAAAACAGACTACTATTGGCATTGGCACCCATAGCCGAGATTACTAAAAACGTGGGGATATTATTTTCTTTAGACAGTTTGGCCGCCGAAACAGGAATACCATAATCTATTTGTTTATAAAGAGTTTTATCTGGTGTTTTCTTGGTGGTTGTACCAATACAACAATACACTTCGTCTGCCGTGAAATTGGCTCTAAATTGTTCTAAATCCAATAAATCGCCTATATATTGTTTAACCTTATTGGATATATTATCTATTCGCGATCTGGAAATTAATTTGATGGTTTCGTATCGTTCGTCGTTAATTAATTTATCTAGTAAAATACTTCCGGTTAAGCCTGATGCGCCTAAAATTATGGCTGTTTTTTTCATTTTAATTATTAACTTTTATACTGCTCCAGGCCGCTTGAAAAGCCTCATCTAAATGAGTGTCATTTAAATTAAAAGAACCTCTTTTTTGCATAATCATTAAAAACGACAAAGGATTAATCGCATAGGCATAAAGAAGATAATCTGATATTGGTTTTATTATACCTTCCTTTTTACCACGCTCCCAAAGGTCGAGTAGGGGTTGTAAATGCTTAATTCCTTCCTGTCTGCTTGGTTCATCAATCATGGGTGTATTATCACATTGTGCTAAAAACATGGCGTTTTCACAATCGTTCAATTTAAAATCGGCTATTCGATACCATATTATTTTAAACCCTTCTTTAACCGACATCGATGCATTATAAGTAGCAAAGGCATATTTGGTGTATTCTTCTTTAACTTCTATATAAGTTTTGTTTACTAAATCTTGTTTATTTTCAAAATACAGATAAATAGTCGCAGGCGATACATTAGCCATTTTTGCAATTTTACTCATAGGTGTTGCATGGAAACCGTTGTTGTTAACCAACTCGATGGTTGCCTTTACAAGTGCATTTCGTTTGTCTATACTCTTTTGAAGTTTTACCATTTTCAATGAATTATGATACAAAGATATTAAAAAAGTGAATGTTCATTCTTTTTTTAACAAACATTTAATTGTTGTCATTCAAATAAAAATATGATACCTATTGTGGTAAATATGGTATTATTAAAAATTAAAATAGATTACCATGAGTAAAATAACAGTAAAAATTCTTCAATGACGCTAAAGGTTTTGAATTCATAATAGAAGAAGGTTCAAACAAAGAACATTTTGTGCACATTTCGGGACTAATTGACGAAATTCGTGAGGGTGATGTTGTTGAATTTGATCTGCAAGAAGGTAGTAAAGGATTAAATGCCGTAAACGTAAAAGTTTTATAACATATACCATCATTTTTACCAAAAGCCTATCCTAAACATTCGTATAGGCTTTTTTTATGTGCGAATACTTCAAAGGTAAACTTATAAAACCCGTTAAACTCAACTATATTTGTTGTAAATAATTTTCCAACGGCTCATAATTACCAGTCGTTAAAAGAAACAAACCACATGGCGCAATATATAAAAGCACAGCAAGCTATTTTAGATAAACTAAATATTAAAGCACTTAACCCAATGCAGGAAGATGCTTTGGTAGCCATTACTAATAGCGATAATACGGTGTTACTTTCGCCAACTGGAACAGGTAAAACCTTAGCTTTTTTATTACCAACTATAGCCACTTTAAATCCTGATATCGAACACATACAACTGCTTATTTTAGTGCCATCACGCGAGTTGGCTATTCAAATAGAACAAGTGATTCGCAACATGGGTACAGGTTTTAAAGCGAATGCTGTTTATGGCGGCAGGCCTTTTTCTAAAGATAAAATAGAATTGGCGCATCCACCAGCCATTTTAATTGGAACACCCGGGCGTATTGCCGACCATTTACGTCGTGATACTTTTTTAGTTGAAGCTATGGAAACGCTGATTTTAGACGAATTCGATAAATCGTTAGAAGTTGGTTTCGAAAAAGAAATGCGCGAGATTATAACGTTGTTACCAAACATTAAAAAACGCATTTTAACCTCGGCGACTCAAGATATGGAAATACCAGCTTTTGTTGGCTTGCAAAATGCCTTGGAGATTAACTATTTAGATGCCAAAATTTCTAATTTATTTATAAAAAGGGTGGTGGCACCCGAAAAAAACAAGTTACAAACACTGGGCGATTTACTGCATCATATAGGCAATAAACCCGGAATTATTTTCTGTAATTTTAAAGATACTATTCAATTTGTGAGCGATTTTTTAAATGAAAATGGCATTGCACACGGTTGTTTTCATGGCGGTATGGAGCAAATAGATCGCGAACGCGCTTTAATTAAGTTTAGAAACGGGACGCATCAAATTATTATAGCAACCGATTTGGCTGCCCGCGGATTGGATATTCCAGAACTTAACTACATTATTCATTATCAATTACCATTAAAAGGCGAGGAGTTTACCCATAGAAACGGCCGAACAGCCCGCATGAATGCCGAAGGAACTGCCTATGTTTTACAATGGGAAAAAGAATATTTACCCGATTTTATTACCACAAAACATATTGAAAAACTAGAACCTAAAGCGGTAGCAATGCATTCGCCTTGGGCCACTATATTTATTTCAGGCGGTAGAAAAGATAAAATTTCTAAAGGCGATATTGCTGGTGTTCTTATAAAACAATGTGGATTAGAACCACATGAAATTGGCGTTATCGAACTTAAACAAGACTGTGCGTTTGTTGCCGTTCCTAAAGAGAAAGTAAAAAGCATTGAAGCTAAAACCAATAATACACGTTTAAAGAAGAAAAAAGTTCGGGTGTATTTGGTTTAATCAGTAAAAAAAACGGCTTCAAAAACAATGTAAACAAACCCAATTTTCAGCGAATAAAAAGTGTTAATTTAATACATTAAAGTGCCTTCATATACGACGCATTTACGGGGCAAATACACAGCATCTAACTGAGAGTTTTTAATAGTTTTAAATCCACGTTTTAGTAATCTAAAAATAGAAAAACTTTCTGCTTCTAAAAAAAATAAAAAAGCTACCAATTTTTAACTGGTAGCTTTTAGATTAAAGTTTGTATTAACTAAATTATTCAATAGGGAGAATCACGGTATCAATTATATGAATGATACCATTAGAGGCAGAAATATCGGCTGTTTCAATATTTGCTGAGTTTCCAACGGCCATGATAGATAAATCGGGGTAAACATCAAAAGTAGCACCTAATAACGTTTCAATGGTACGCATGCCATTTTTAGGCACTACGCTGTTAGACGCTCTACGACCGGTAGTTACGTGATACTGAAGTACACTTAATACTAAGCTAGCATCTAAGTCTATAATACTAGAAATTTTTAAAGCTTCATATAAATTCATGAAAGCCATATCGGTTGGAGCAAATACAGTAAATTGGTCTGTACCATTTAGGAAAAGATTTACTAAACCGGCATCTAATTCTTCATCAACATATTCAAGAGCTTTTACAAGTTCATTAAATTGAGCATTTATTGCAATAGCAGCAATAGGATCGGAACCCTTTTTAGGAGCTCCTTTTGCTGTGCTACTTCCAGATGATTCACTAATAAGCTCGTAAATAGACGCATCACCATAATCTTCTATAGGCGACATACCTTCGTTGCTACAAGAGGTAATAAATAAAACTAAGGTTAAAAAACAAATGATTTGGGGGATTTTAGTGTTCAATCGTTTCATATCTTATATGTTTTTAGTTATATTGTAAAGATAATCATAAACTTATGTTTGTTTAATCTTTTTAACAAAAAATTAAACAAAATATTTATTAATGAGTTTGAGAACGTTTAAAAAACGTAAAAATCCTTTTTATAAACGAATTTAAATGTCCGAAATTATCTTTAAAGGATTAAATAGGACTTTGCCTTGGTGGACAAATACTAAGTTTAATATATGTTTAATTTAATACTCAAAATTATGACCATTTACTTAAACAATCCCGAAGCCCTTTATCAGTTTTTTTATCTATTAGCTTTTGTTTTTTTATATTCAGTAATAATCATTGCTAGTATAAAGCGTGGTTATCATTTACGGTCGGTATTATTAATGCTTACAACTATAACGCTTTTTACTGTTGTAGGTTCCAGACTCTTTACAATCTCTATAGAAGACTGGTTTACGGCCTTAAACTCGAGTTTTGAGAACTATAACAACAGGTCGTCTGTTGGCGGGTTGATATTTGGTTTGTTGGCACTCTATATATCGCAACGTATTTTTAGGTTTAAACGCCCTATGTTAGAGCTATTTGCATGGTCTGCGCCCATTGCTATAGGTATTACCAAATTGGGTTGTTTATTTAATGGTTGTTGTTATGGTTTGCCTTTTAATGGCTTTTGGGGAATTCAATATGCTCCAGGAACACATGCGCATTACAATGAATGGTTTTTAGGGTCTATAGAAAAGGATGCTCTGCTTTCGTTATCACTTCACCCGGTTCAATTATATGATTGTCTTAGCATGATTGTTTTGGGCTACATTGTGTGGAAAACACGAAAATTGTGGAAAAAGAATTTCAGTGCTATAATATTTGCCTTGTTTTTATTCTTTATTATTCGTTTTGGTGTTGAATTTTTTAGAGACCATAATTTATCATCATTCAGTACTCAGTTTTATTGGGGTGTTTGGTCTTATCAATGGGTTATGTTAGGCGTTGCTATGCTTCTGCTATTAGCATTATGGTATTACGAAAAAGTATTAAAAACAGATATAGTAAAGGGGGATCAAAACTCACCAATTATTCACGCCGAATTTACATATATCACTATACTATCTGTTCTTGTTTACGCTTTAAATAATTTATTAATGCCTTATGAACTTCTGGTAATCTGGATATTATTTATTCCGGCTATTATTCTAACTTTTTATTTTGTGTTTACCGAGAGCAGATTACACAAGCATCGAAGCCTTGTTAGTATATTACTGCTAACTCCTTTTTATGTTTTGGCACAAACAATTCCCGATCAAACTCCTAAAATTAAACAATACAATCGTATCGATTTAGGTGCTTCGTTTGGATCGTTTGCCAATGAATTTAAATATAATCCACAGGAAGCAGAAAACGCATGTGGTACAGGTACGAATTATTCCTATGAGTATTTTAAACAGGTATATCAATTAGCAGGGCAGGGTATTCCCAAGTTTATGTTAAAGATAATAATACCAAAACTTTTGGAATTAATGTCTCGGGAGGTACTGTTAAAAGCACCAGTTTAACAACAAATAATACAGAATCTGATTTTACATTTGCTTTAAATCCTTACATGAAATGGGATAGCAAATGGGTTGGTATTGGAACAGGTTTTCAATTAGGTAACTTACTTGTTAATAAAGACCTAACTTTAGATATTACGACTATTGAAGATGCTCAAAAAAAATATATATTTTTACCTGAGTTTCATTTTAGGTTAGGACAAAAAAAATACATTGATATTGATTACAATTATGGTTTTATAATGCCTTCTGCTTATCCTACACTATATTCAAGATCAAGTATAGGAAGTGGTTTTGGATTGAGTGATAACTATAGCCTTAGATTGGGAAGGATATGGAATTTGGAAACTAATTACATTGCAGCCGAGGCTTTAATTGCCAAAAATTTGGGCATTAATATGATGTATGTGTTAAAAGAAGATAAATTTCAGTTTCAAAAAGACAACTCGTCTGGAAAACTTATTTTATCACTAAACTATCGTTTTGGGTATAAATCGAATTAGTTTTATTATTAAATATTAGCTAGTTTACTGTTAAATTAATTTTTACATATGAATATACCTAAAACACTCATATTATTCCGGTTATTATTGGCTCCTACAATTTTAATATTAGCTTATTTTATTGGAGAAAATGCTAAAATGTTAATTGTTATTTTGATGTATTTGGGTCTTATTTCAGACATATTAGACGGTATTATTGCAAGAAAACAAAATATATCTTCAGAACAATTAAGACGTATGGACAGTCAAACTGATATGATTTTTTGGTTATCAATTGGTTTTGCTACCTGGTTTTTATATCCTGAACTTATAGCAAGAAATTCTGTGTTTATCTGGACCATACTCGCCATGGAACTCGCATGTTATGTAATAAGCTTATTAAAATTTAAAAAAGAAACCTGCACGCACGCCTTTCTATCTAAACTTTGGGGTATCTCGTTACTTGTAGCTTTTACCTCTTTAATAGGTTTTAACCATGCAGGAATCCCTTTTAATGTTGCTATTGTTATGGGGCTTATTTCACATATCGATAGAATATTAATAACACTTATACTGCCAAAATGGACTCACGATATTCCTAGTACATACCATGCGTATTTAATAAGAAAAGGCATCAAGTTTAAAAGGAATACTTATTTGAATGGTTGAGAATTGATTTAGTTTATGTTATAAATGAGTTATTCATTAATCTTTTAAAAACATAATTTTGCAAATTACATTTTATTTGGTAAAAGTATATGAGGTTATTGTAATGCCTGTTTATATTAATTATTTTTAAGAAAATTAAATCTTGCTTTGATGAATTGTTAGTAAATATCTTATTATGCAGAATAAAAAACATCTAAATCGGTTTTTTTATAAAAATAATTGACATTTTTCACAATTATATTATTTTTTTTATATATTTACATATCTAATCTTTAAAATAAGGTCAATTGTTTTTAATTTTAAATACTTCTATTGCAGATTGTAAACCACTTACCCTAAGAGGTTTACAGCCTATATTTAACAATTGAGAATCTTTATTCATTATTACCTTTCTATACCATAAACCTTTATTATTCTATTTTTTAACTTTAGAACTATGTGTTTTAAGAGTTTGTATTATTCTATCTTTAATTGTAAATCTCTAACATTAAGAGGTCTTCAACCTATCTTCAATTGTTGAAAATATAATTTTCAATCGAACTGTTTCATGGTAAAAATCCTTTTACCATAATATGCTTTTTATTTTAAATTATTTAACTAACTCAAAAAAAATTATTTATGAAGTTAACATATCATTTATTCATTTTCTTCATGTTTTTTATTCTGGGCACTCATGGTTTCGCCCAAAAAGTTATTACAGGAACTGTTTTAGCACTTGATACAGAAGAACCTTTAATGGGAGCTAGCGTTATAGACCCTTTAAGTAAAAAAGGAAGTATAACCGATTTTGATGGTCGTTTTACCATAGAGATACCTAATTCGAGTAAAACTTTGAAAATTTCATATGTTGGTTATGAAACCTACACTTTAAATGTAACCAACGAGACAAATTATAAAATTGTTTTAAAAGCTGGTGAATCTTTAGATGAGGTTGTTGTTGTTGGCTATGGAACACAAACTAAGAAAGATATTAGTGGTAGCTTACAAACTATTAAAACTGAAGATATAGCCAAAATACCCGCATCAAGTTTTGAAAATGCTCTACAAGGGCAGACACCTGGTGTTAATATTTCATCTGCATCTGGAACACCTGGAAGTGCCGTTAACATTAATATTCGTGGGGTTTCTTCCATATCGGCTAGTAGCCAGCCTTTGTTTATAGTCGATGGTGTACCTATCGTATCGAGAAATAATTCTGCTTTAAATGCAAACATTCAACCTACAAACCCATTAGCAGATATTAATCCAAATGATATTGAGTCCATTACCATTTTAAAGGACGCAGCAGCAGCTTCCATTTATGGTTCAAGAGGTGCTAATGGGGTAATATTAATTACTACAAAGCGAGGAGAAACAGGTAAAACTACTGTAGATGTTGGATTTTATACGGGTTTTTCTGAAATTACAAGTACACCAAAAATGGCTAATAGTGAGACGTTTAAAGAATTTTTTAATACAGCAGCAGCATTTGATGGTTTAGGAGCCGATTATTTTGATTGGATTGATACTTCAAACGGAGTTAATACCAATATCTATGATGAAATTCTTAGAACAGGTGTTACCAAAAACCTAGATATTAGTGCTAGAGGAGGTTCGGAAAAAACAAAATTCTATTTAAGTGGAAATTATTACGACCAAGAAGGTATTCAAATTGGACAAGGATTTAAAAGACTTAGTGGTAGATTAAATCTTGATCACACCATAGATGAGAAGTTTAAAATAGGGTCTACTATTTTTGTAAATAGAAGTAATCATCAAAGAACTATTAATGAAAATGACGAATATGGAGTAGTAATCAATGCCCAAGGTTGGGATCCTACAGCTCCCATTTATAATGAAGATGGTAGTTATGTAAATCCCTTTAGTTATAATACCTGGTGGCCATTAGAAAACCCTGTACTTATTGCCAACGAATACAAAAACGAATCACAAAGCACGCGTTTACAATCTTCTGCATATTTAGAGTACAAAATAATACCTAATTTAACATTTAGATCGGCTTACTCTTTAGAATATTCAAATTTTGTTGAAACGTCTTTTGTTCCAGTAGGCACTAATAAATCTGATGAAGGCGAAGCTATTTTTGCAACCTATGAAGAAACTACTTGGCAATTAGAAAACACTTTAAATTATTTAAAAACATTTAAAGAAAAACATAGTTTAGGTTTAACTGGTGGTTGGACTTTACAGGAAACAAAATCACAATCTTCAGACCAAGAGGGTATAGGATTTGCTACCAATAATTCTTCAAGTATTAGTGCTGCCAGTACAATTATTTCGAGTACAACTGGAAAAAATCAATTTGGACTTCAGTCATTTTTCGGTCGTATGAATTACACTTTCGATAATCGTTATATAGCTTCATTTACATTAAGAGCAGACGGATCGTCTCGCTTTGGAGATAATAATCAATATGGTTATTTTCCATCAGGATCTCTGGCATGGAGAATTGATAAAGAGTCATTCTTTAATGTAGATCAAATTTCAAATTTCAAGTTAAGAACCAGTTATGGTATTACTGGAAATCAAGAAATTTCATCCAATTGGGTTGGCACCTATTCTTTAAATGCCTCTTACAATGGTGTTCCAGGAATTGCTCCAAACCGTTTAGAAAACGAAAACTTAGGTTGGGAAAAAACAAAACAATTTAACTTAGGTCTAGATTTAGGTTTATTTAACAATCGTATCAGCTTAACTGCAGATTACTTTAAAAAAGAAACAGAAGATCTACTATTAAGTGCAGATGTACCAGGACTTACAGGTTTTAGTTCTGTATTTCAAAATGTTGGAGAAATAGAAAACAGCGGATTGGAATTTAATTTGAATGCTGCTATTATTGATAATGACAATTTTAAATGGAATTCTAGTTTCAACATTTCCTTTTTGGATAATAAAATTAATAAGTTATTAAATAATGGAGAAAATATTGGACGTAATCATATTTTACTGGAAGGAGAATCTGTAAGCACCTTATTTTTAATAAAATCGTTGGGTGTAGATCCACAAACGGGCGATGCGTTGTTTGAAGATTTAAATAACGATGGTATTATTGATTTTGACGATAGACAAGTTGTTGGAAGTGCCTTACCAGATTATTTTGGTGGCTGGCTAAATAGTTTTACATATAAAAACTTTTCATTAACCGCTAATTTTCAATTTTCTGGTGGAAATAAAATTTTTAACCAGAGTCGTCATGCATTTGAAAACTTTGGGTTTACCAGAAGCGGCATACCATATGGTAATATTAGCCAACGTGTTTATGATAATTATTGGAGAACACCTGGTCAAATTACAGATGTTCCAAGACCTTCAACAGAAAGTGGACAATTGCAGCGATTTAGTACACAATTTTTAGAAAATGGTGATTATGTAAGGCTTAAAACACTTCGTTTGGCATATACGTTTAATGCCGATAAATTAAAAACCATAGGACTAAATAACTTGTCGGTATATATACAAGGACAAAATTTATTTACCATTACAGATTATTTAGGTTTCGATCCAGAAGCATCTACAAATACCTCAAGTCAAGAAGATTTAAATATTTTGCAAGGTGAAGATTTTGGTACATTAGGACAAGCTCGCACTATATCCATAGGATTTACTACAACATTTTAATATTTAATATTATGAAAAGAACATATATTTATATACTTACACTAACATTGTCTTTAAATTTATTAACCGGATGTGACAATGTGTTAGACATCGAATTAGATGACGAAATTAAAAGTACAGAAGCCATCACAGATGAAGTATCACTGCGCTCGGCAGTTATTGGTTTGTATAGCGAAATGCAAAGTAGTACTTATTATGGAGGCGAATTTGTTGTTGCTCATGCTCTAACAGGCGGAATAGCCGATGCAACCGCTTTCCAAGAACGTTTTTCTCAATTGGCAAATGCTATCATTCCTACATCGAACACCTATATAGAAAGTAATTGGGTAGATGTTTATGCGCTTGTTAATTCAAGTAATTTAATTTTAGATAAGATAATAGAATTAGGTATTGACGACCCCAACTCTGAGGGAACAGCTTTATTTTTTAGAGCGCTTGGTCATTTTGATGCTTTAAGACAATTTGGTGAGTTTACTAATAAAAGCTCTAATTATGGTATTCCAATATCAACTATGTTTCTAAATACTGAAACATCTGTTTTAATAGCAAGATCGTCTGTAGCAGATTCTTTCTCTAGAATTGTTAAAGATTTAAATGATGCCATCGCAT
Source organism: Siansivirga zeaxanthinifaciens CC-SAMT-1 (assembly GCF_000941055.1). Classification (GTDB taxonomy): domain Bacteria; phylum Bacteroidota; class Bacteroidia; order Flavobacteriales; family Flavobacteriaceae; genus Siansivirga; species Siansivirga zeaxanthinifaciens. The sequence continues at coordinate 2,567,515 of NZ_CP007202.1, forward strand.
TATTAGATTACGATGACGATAGATATTTTGTATCTCGCGCAACAGCAGAAGCTTTATTAGCCAGAGTTTATCTTTATCAAGGTGAATATGCTCTCGCAGAGCAATTAGCTACAGATGTCATAGAAAACGGTGATTATGTTTTAAATAACTTTTTTAATGATATTTATAATGTTGAAGGTTCTGATGAATCTATTTTTGAATTGCAATTTCAAGGCGTAAGAGGTAATGGCTTAACTGCATTGTTATCAACATCACCTCCAGAAGTCTCTGCCAATTACGATAATTTCTTTAAAGACATGGATGCTGATGATGACCCGAGAAGTTACAAGTTTTACGACACTGGAAGTATTATTTATGTTGACAAATATGGTGTAAGTGATAATGATGTTGAAGGAAATGCCATTATTTTAAAGCTTTCTGAAATGTATTTAATACGAGCAGAGGCAAGAGCACGACAAACACCAACCAATTTAAAAACAGCTTTAGAGGATTTAAATGAAGTTAGAACACGCTCACTGCCAACCATGCCAATACTTGAAGCTAATATTCCAGATTTTGATGCTTTTGTTGATGCATTGTTAGAAGAACGCGCCAGAGAATTAGCTTTTGAAGGCCATCGTTGGTTTGATATTGTAAGATTGGGTAGGGCAGAGAGCCTATTAGGAATTCCGGCATACCGAACAGTATATCCTATACCCCAAAGAGAGGTAAATATTTCAAAAGGAGTTATCGTACAAAACCCTGAATATTAACATTGAATACATTGAGAGTAATTCTAACTTGAAGTCCCTTAACTTTATTGATTTGGCTTCAAGTTAGAATTACATTTTCTATAAAAACTTATTAAAAAAATAAATGTCAAAAAAAACAAAATATTCCCTCTGCATTCATGGTGGAGCAGGTGTTATTATTAAAAATAAATTATCTACTACAGATAAAAATTTAATAATAGCCGACTTAAAAGCTAGTATAGCAGCAGGAGAAAATATATTAAACAAAGGTGGTTCTGCTACAGATGCCGTATGTGCAGCAGTTGAAGTTTTAGAAAACAGTATGCATTTTAATGCAGGAAAAGGCGCTGTTTACAACCGCAACGGAGAACATTTACTGGAAGCCTCTGTAATGGATGGTGCAACACTAAAAGCTGGTGCTTTAGCAAATTCAAAGCGAATTAAAAACCCTGTTCTTTTTGCTAAAACATTACTAAACAGAGATGATGTTGTATTTATTTCTGGAGATTCGGTAGATGCGCTTGCGGGTGAACTAGGTCATCCCTTGGTAGATAATAATTATTTTGACACCAGTTTTAGGAAAGAACAATGGGAATTTGCCCAAAGCCTTTCAGATAACACTACTTTTTTAGATCACACTAATCTAAAAATGGGTACTGTAGGTGCTGTGGCTTTAGATACGCACGGCAATTTAGCCGCAGCTACTTCTACTGGGGGTATGACAAATAAATTAGATGGTCGTATAGGAGATTCGGCAATAATTGGGTGTGGTACATATGCAAAAAATAAAACATGCGCAGTATCTTGTACTGGCATTGGAGAATTTTTTATGAGAGCTACTGTAGCATCAACAGTTTCCCACTTAATGGAATATGGTGGCTTATCGTTGGAGGCTGCAGCGCATCAAGCCATCCATGAGCATCAAGCAAAACTTGGAGGCGATGGTGGTCTTGTTGCCATCGATGCACAAGGAAACATAACAATGCCATACAATTCACAAGGCATGTACAGAGCCTTTGTAAATGAAGGTTCTAACAAAAGAGGAGTATTTATTTGGGATGAAGCAGAAAACTAAATTAAATCATGATGAAATTAATTAACATCGCAAACATTCTATTCATTTTTACGATCATGTTTTCTTGTAAAGAGAAAGCATCAAACTCAACTGCAAACCAACAATCTATTGAAGCTTTAAAAATTGTTAATAAACCTAAAGGAAAACTTTTTATCATAGGAGGAGGGAAGCGTCCCAAAGAAATGATTAAAGAACTACTAACAACAAGTAATTTTAATAATGAGGCATATCTGGTTATCCTGCCTATGGCAAGTCAAGAACCAGATTCTACCATTTATTATGCTTCAAAACAATTTGAAGAGTTGGGTATCGATTCAAAAAAAATTAAAGGTTTTAATTTTGAAAAAAACAAAGAAAATAAAGTCTGGTTAGATTCTTTAAAACAAGCTAAAATTATCTATATTTCAGGAGGCGATCAGGTAAAATTTATGGATGTTGTTTTAAACACACCTATATATGATGCTTTACATGAGGCTTATCAAAATGGTACTACTATAGCAGGAACTAGTGCCGGGGCTGCAATAATGAGTGAAAAAATGATTACCGGAAATGAATATAAACATAAAGAATACACCGGGGATTTTAGAACTATTGAAGCCAATAATATAGAAATTTCACAAGGCATGGGATTTATAAAACATGCTATTATCGATCAACATTTCGTAAAACGCATGCGTATGAATCGCTTAGTGAGTATAGCTATAGAACATCCTAACGAAACCGCTATTGGAATAGATGAATCTACAGCCATTATTATTGAGGGCGACAGTATTAAAGTTACTGGCTTATCTCAAGTAATTGTCATTAAAAATCCCAAAAAGAATCTTAAAATTAAAGAAGGATTACTAGGTGCAGATCAATTAGAATTAAGTGTAAAATTACCTGGAAGCAGATTTACATTTTAAAAATGTAATTAAAAATATTTGAAATAAAAGTTATGAAATTATTTAAAAAATTTCCAGACACCATTAGTATTATATTAGGAATCGGAATTCTATTTATTATTTTAACTTGGCTCATTCCTGCCGGAGCATTCAACAAAGAACTTGTTAACGGCAGAGAAGTCATAGTAGCTAACAGTTATAAACATATTCCAGCGCAACCTCAAGGCATATGGGCGTTTCTTACATTTCCAATAAAAGGTTTTGTATCTGCTTCTTTTGTTATTGCTTTTGTTTTTTTGGTTGGAGGTGCTTTTTCAATACTTACAAAAACAGGCGCTATTAATGCCGGACTATTTAAAGTAATTACAATTAGTAAAAATCGACCTCAGTACAAAATCTTTATTATACCTAGTATTGTTGCGCTTTTTTCTTTAGCTGGAGCTACATTTGGTATGAGTGAGGAAATTTTAGTATTCATCTTAATTACTATTCCTTTATCTCAAGCCATGGGCTACGATGCAATTATTGGCGCAGCCATTCCTATAGTAGGCACTGGCGTTGGTTTTGCTGGTGCATTTACAAATCCGTTTACTATTGGTATTGCTCAGGGAATAGCTCAAATACCAATTTTTAGTGGCATAGAATATCGTTTAGTAGTATGGTTTATACTAACACTTATCGCATGCATTTTAATAACAAGATATGCCCGAAAAATTGATAAAGACCCTACAAAAAGTTTCATGTATGATCTGGAAATTAACACCTTAGAAAAATTCAATAAAAACGATATTCCCGAATTCAATAAATCACGTAAACTTATTTTAGTTGCATTATTCCTGGCATTAATTATTCTCATTTATGGGGTAAATGTATATCAATGGTATATCAACGAAATTGCTGGATTATTTATTGGGCTTGGCATTATTAGCGCTCTTATTTATAAAATGCCGGTATCAAAAGCGATACAAGCATTTATTGAGGGAGCTAAAGAAATGATGTCTGCTGCTTTAATTATTGGTTTAGCTAAGGGTTTGTTAGTAATAGCAGAAGATGGAAAAATTATAGATACCATATTAAATTCCGTAGCTGTAATGGCAGGAGACACACCTCAATTTATTTCAGTTAGTCTTATGTTTTTATTTCAAAGTTGCTTAAACTTTTTTATTCCTTCAGGCTCAGGTCAAGCTGCTTTAACTATGCCTATTATGGCTCCTCTAAGCGATTTATTGGGCATTAGTAGGCAGTTAGCTGTACTTGCATTTCAATTTGGAGATGGACTAAGTAATATGATAGTTCCAACTAGTGGCGTTACTATGGGAACTTTATCAATTGCTAAAATTCCATACAATGTATGGTTTAAATGGATATGTCCAACGGTAATTATTTTAAGTTTTATAGCTGTATTGTTGTTAATATTACCATTATTCTTATTTGAATGGTAATATTTATATAAAATCGGCTTAAATGAATATGTAACTTAAATAAATCCCAAAACAGTTATGCTGTTTATTTATCTTTCTTAGGTTTATTAATTGATATACAATGGAAACCACCACCATCTCTATTAAGTTCTACACAATCAAGCATTATAATTTTCTTTTCAGGAAAAATACTTTTAAATATAGTGGCTACTTCGGCGTCTTTAGAAATGGCATCATCACTCTTTAGGTATTGCGCATAGCTAGGAACGATAACTTTATTTTTGGTAATAATAAAATTTAAGTAACTGGTAGACCTTATAAATGTTCTTATTTCATTAAAATTTAATTCGTTTTCAATAAGTAATGGAGCCATAGACACTCTAATAATGTTTAAAGGATTTCCATCTTGGTCTGTAGCATTTTTAAGAATATGATAGTTTTCTTCCAATCGCTCATGAGCTATTTTTACTATTGGGTTTGTATTTATTTCATTGGTATTTACCTTGGCTAATAGCACCGTATTAGGCGAAATAAATCTGCAAAAAGCATCTATATGGTTACCTGCACCATTGGTGTAAATATTTCCAAATATTGGTGTTTCTGCTAGTAATTCATCTTGTGGGAGTCCGCTTTTTAACCATATAATTTTTTTTACGCCCAATTTTTCTTTTAACTCTTGAGCAATGTCTTCTTTGGTTAATTTTGGATTGTTGTATGCTTCATGTTTTTCAACCAAAATAGCTAAACCTTTACCATTTAGTTCTCTTGCACCACCAATACCAACAATTTTAGAGGCCCTAAGCCGCTGTTTTACAAATGATTGATATTCATAAGGAAATGTGTTTTCCTCATAATCGTTATACTTAAAACTTAAAATTTTGGTTTCTCCACTTTTATTCATTAAAAATGTAGGGCCAAAATCACGAACCCATATATTCGTATTGTTTACCTTTACTAGTTGTACATTATCCATATTAACTCCAAACAACTTAAGTTGTTTAAATAAACTATCTACTATGGTTTTTTTAGGTACAAATAGAGTAACATGATCGTCTTCGGCCAAATTCTTAACGAAATTAACATAGGTGTTAGCATGGGATGGAGACCAAACCACTAAATGGGATTCGGTTTCATCAAAATCGGTAGAAGGTTGATAATCCTCATTATAATTTAAAAAATACCAAGTAAAACTTGCGGTTATTACCATGGAAACAAGTACAATAATTTTTGTTTTCATTTGGGGTTGTATATTGTTGGTAACAATAATCTAATGTACTACAAATTTCATTTGTAAAAACACTAACAAATGTTAATTTATAGCTTATTTGAATACATTAAAATTGTTTAAATTCGAGACAAAAATTCAGTACTCGATAAAAAAACCTTTAGTTTAGTAGATAACGTGGCGCAATCTGGTGGTTCTGTTCTCGACGCTATGAAAACTATGCCAGGTGTAAATTATAGGATATAATGTTTAACGAGAAGTTTCTTGAGAATCACTTATTTTAAAAATCCTGAACAATTGTACTGAATTTTAAATTTATGAGAATTATTTAATAACGTATGATTAATGACCCCAGTTGTAATTTTTTTAGAATCAATTACACAATGGGCTATTTGAAATAATATAACATTATAGCAACGAATGGTGCAGAGAATTAGATTACCGCAAATTAGCTTTTACATAATTACTATCGATATAAAACACATACGTGTTATTATATCTGCAATTATGTAAAATGCAAGCATTCGCTAATTTGCTACAATAAACATTTGTACTATAATTAATATTATGTAAAATAGAATATTAAATTACCCTTCAATATTTATCTCCAATAAAATATTCTTAGTTAAAACATATTTATAAAAATAACCTACATTCTATACTAAGAAGATGTATCTAATAAAAAAATAATTCTTTGTTTCTTTTACAAATTTGTAATGTATTTAAATTCATAAATCTTTATTAAAAATAAGAATTTAAGGAAACAACCATTTATTAAGCCTTATATTTGTAGTCCGAAAAAAAATTATGAAGCAGGCATTTTATGAAACCAAAATCAAATACTAAAACTGAAAAAACCAAGTTGCAATTATTGCACCAATATTACAGCTACACAGGGTTTTATAGTTTTGTTTGGAATGCGGTTAAAAAATCCATTCCATTTATAATCCTTCTTGTTGCTGCTATATACGTAATTAATCATTTTTTTAATATAAACGAGGCATTAATTGAACTTACTAAAACCTTACCGGTTTATGGTGTTATGTTATTCTTTTTTGCTTCCGAATCGTTTTTAGGCTTAGTACCGCCAGAAATTTTTATTGCCTGGGCAGCTAAAATGCATGCGCCTTGGTTATACTTAGCGCTTTTAGCCTTATTATCATATTCTGGAGGCTTGGTTTCTTATTATATAGGTTATGTAATTACTAAAATTCCTAAAATCCATACATACCTGGAAGAAAAGATGGATAAACAATTGAAAAATTCTCGCAAATGGGGCGGATTTTTAATTGTAGTTGGTGCCCTATTGCCTCTGCCCTTTTCAATATCTTGTATGGCTACCGGGATTATTAATTTCCCATTTAAAAACGTGATGCTTTATGGTTCCTTGCGTTTACTTCGGTTTTTAATTTATGGTTTTGTTATTTTTCAAGCCCTTTAAAATATTTCTAAAGTAAGCGCCTGTTTAAACAAGGTATCTTACTTTTGTGTTTAAAATTATTACTATGTTTTCATTCTTAAATATCTTCCGTATTGTAGCCTTTTTAGAGGGTGTATCTTATATTTTGTTATTATTTATTGCTACTCCAGTAAAATATTTATTGGATGAACCGCAATATGTAAAACTATTAGGAATGCCTCACGGGCTACTATTTACAGGATATATTGTTTTAGCATTTATGTTAAGAGCCGAAACCAAATGGCAAAACAAGACTTTTGCTACGATTCTATTAGCAGCTATCATCCCTTTTAGTACCTTTTATATTGATAATAAGTATTTAAAACCTTTACGTAATGCTTAATATTCAGCATTTTGTATATAATTACTTAATTGAAGTTGGTGCCTCGACAGCACTTGCTAAGTATGTAAATATGCTGGCGCTTTTAATCGCCCTATTCGTTGTTGTTTTTATAATAGATTTTGTAATCAGGAAATTATTAATTGGGTTGTTTGCCCAGTTTGCTTCGCGATCGAAAACTAATTTCGACGATTTGTTGGTTGCCAATCGTGTTCCAAGAAACATTGCTCATATAATTCCCTTACTTATTGTACTAGAGTTTATAGGTGTGGTTTTTACTGATTTTCCTGGCTTCGAGAACTTTATGGAACATGCTCTAAAAGTATTTGCCATCGTTTTAATATTATGGATTGTTAGAAGTTTGCTACATGCCATAAAAGATTATTTTAAAACACTCGAACGTTTTAAAGACAAGCCTATAGACAGTTACATTCAGGTATTTATGATTTTTGCCTGGATAATCGGAGTCTTTTCTGCATTTGCTATCATTACAGGCATTCCCTTTATTAATTTTATTACCGGACTTGGTGCGGCATCGGCCGTTATTATTTTAGTGTTTCGTGATACTATTTTAGGTTTTGTTGCTAGTATTCAGGTGTCTATTAACGATATGGTGCGCATTGGCGATTGGATTACCTTCGAAAAATATGGCGCCGATGGTGATGTTATCGAAATTAATCTGGCTACTGTGAAGGTTCAGAATTTCGACAAAACCATTACTACCATTCCAACCTATGCGCTTATTTCCGATTCGTTTAAAAACTGGCGCGGAATGACAAATTCTGATGGTCGACGTATTAAACGTGCTTTGTATATTAAACAACAAGGCGTTAAATATTTAACCGAAACCGATGTTGAAAAACTAAAAAACATCGAACTCATAACAACTTATCTAGAAAACCGTCAAGCCGATATTACCGCGTATAATCAAACGAATGCCATAAATAAAGATCTTTTACTTAACGGTAGAAACCTAACCAACTTAGGGGTTTTTAGAAAATATATTGATGTTTATTTAAAAAACCATTCGGCCATCAATAAAGATATGATGATTATGGCGCGCCAATTAGCTCCAACAACACAAGGTATCCCTTTAGAAATTTATGCCTTTAGCAGCGATAAACGTTGGGAGAATTACGAGTATATCATGTCTGATATTTTCGATCATCTCATTGCCGCCCTTCCCTACTTCGATTTAGAAATTTTTGAATTGCCCAGCGGTACTAGTTTTAAAAGTATTTTAGTTAACAATTCGCCATCATAACAAGAGGTTACAAACAAAAAAAGAGTGAACAATTAGTTCACTCTTTTTTTATAATCTATTTTTAAAAATTACTAAATATTATCAGCAATCCAAGTACCAACTTCTTTAGTGCCGTAAGCTTTACCGCCATCGGCTAAATCTTCGGTAACCATACCTTCAGCTAAAGCTTTATTAACAGCATCTCTAATAGCTTTACCTTCTTCTGGTAAATTAAAAGCGGTTTCAAACATCATTGCAGCCGATAAAATAGTTGCCATTGGGTTTGCAATATTTAATCCCGTTGCTTGTGGATACGAACCATGAATTGGCTCGAATAATGCGATATCTGCTCCCATAGACGCCGATGGCATTAATCCCATAGAACCAGAAATTACTGAAGCTTCATCGGTTAAAATATCACCAAATAAATTTTCGGTAATTAAAACATCGTAACTATTAGGCCACTGTACTAAACGCATAGCCACGGCATCAACAAACTCATAAGAAACCGTTACTTCTGGATAATCTTTCTCCATAGCCTGTACGGTTTCTCTCCATAAACGCGAGGTTTCTAAAACATTGGCTTTATCAACACAACATAATTTTTTAGAACGTGTCATCGCTAATTCAAACCCCTTTTTAGCCAAACGCTGTACTTCTTCTCTTGTATAAACGCAGTTATCGAAAGCCGTCTCACCGCCATCTCTTCTACCTTTTTCACCAAAGTAAATACCACCAGTTAATTCACGTAAAAACACTAAATCGGTGCCTTCAATACGCTCTTTTTTTAATGGCGACTTATCTAATAACGACGGAAATGTAAACGTAGGACGTACGTTAGCAAATAATCCTAACTTTTTACGCATTTTAAGTAAACCTTGCTCTGGTCTTACCGGCGCAGACGGGTCGTTATCGTATTTCGGGTGACCAATAGCACCAAATAAAACAGCATCCGAAGCTAAACAAACTTCATGCGTTTCATCTGGGTAAGGCTCGCCTACAGCATCAATAGCCGCAGCACCAGTTAAAGCTGGCTTCCAAGTTATTTCATGTCCAAATTTTTTAGCAACAGCATCACTAACTTTTACTGCTTCATTAATGACTTCCGGGCCAATACCGTCCCCTGCTAAAAGTGCTATATTAAATTTCATTTTATTATTTATTTTAGTCTTTAATATTTAAATTTTTTATTGTTTTGGGCGTTTCCCTATCGGGTCGGGCTATACGCTCTATCTTTTTTATCGTACCTCAAAAAAAGGATGCCGCTTCTATCCCTAACGCAACAGGCTAACTCTAAAAAAATAAGAGTTCCTATTTAATTTGTTATAATATTCAACATTTTTTCGGTAGCCTTAATAGCAGATACCGTTTGATCTGAATCTAAACCACGTGTTTTAAATTCTTTAGTTGCATTTTTCCAGGTAATAATGGTTTCGCATAAGGCATCCGAATGACTTCCAGGAGGTATCCTTACGGCATAATCAATTAATTCTGGTAATTCCTTTTTCTTAATTTTATATATCCCACGTAAGGCATTCATAAAAGCATCAAATTGTCCGTCGCCCGAAGCATTTTGCTCGTAAACAGTCCCATTAATGGTAATAGATACGGTTGTCGAAGGCTTTAAACCTTTAGCATGTGTTAGCGCATACGAATTAACTTTTACGTTTTCTTGGTATGAATAACTGTCTAAAACATCCGATATGATATATGGTAAATCTTCTTTAGTTACAACTTCTTTCTTATCACCTAACTCAATAATACGTTGGGTAACTTTCTTTAAATCGTTATCGTTAAGTTGTAAACCAAGTTCTTGTAAATTCTTTTGAATATTCGCTTTCCCCGAGGCTTTCCCTAAAGCATATTTACGAGTTCTACCAAAACGCTCTGGCATTAACTCACTAAAATACAGATTCTTTTTATTATCGCCATCGGCATGAATACCAGCCGTTTGGGTAAATACATTGGCACCAATTACAGGTTTGTTTGCCGGAATCATAATCCCCGAAAAGTTTTCTACCAGTTTACTAACGGTATATAATACTTTCTCATTAGCCGCGATTTTTATGTGTGGCATAAAATCGTTAATAACCGCAATGGTACTGGCCATTGGTGCATTTCCAGCGCGTTCGCCCATACCGTTAATAGTAAGGTGCAAACCATCTGCTCCAGCATTAAGCCCCGCCATAACATTGGCAACTCCTAAATCGTAATCGTTATGCGCATGGAAATCGAAATGTAAATGGGGATACTGGTCTTTTATTTGCTTAACAAAATCAAACGATTCGTAAGGTGTTAAAATACCTAAAGTATCGGGCAACATGATACGTTTAACGTTTTGAGTCGATAAAAACGCTAAAAATTCGAAAACGTAATCTTTAGAATTACGCATCCCGTTACTCCAATCTTCTAAATACACATTGGTTTCAATGCCTTTAGATTCTGCATTTAAAATCGTTTCTTTAATTTCTGTAAAATGCTGACTAGGAGTCTTTTTAAGCTGATAAGTTAAATGATTTAATGAACCCTTAGTTAACAGGTTTTGCACCTTAGCTCCTGCTTCAATCATCCATTCTAACGATACGCCTTTATCAACAAAAGTTAAAACTTCTACCTTATCTAGGTAGTTATTCGCTTTTGCCCAATTGGTTACGCCTTTAACGGCTTGAAATTCACCTTCAGACACACGTGCCGAAGCAATTTCAATACGATCGACTTTTAACTCTTCTAAAAGCAGCTTAGCAATAGTTAATTTTTCTGAAGCAGAAAACGACACTCCCGAGGTTTGTTCACCATCGCGAAGTGTCGTATCCATTATTTCAATTTGTTTTGCTTCCATTTTTAAAACGGACGAGATTCTGCAAAGGTTTCAATCTCACTTTTCATGTTTTGTAAATAGTCGATATCGTCGAAACCATTTAACATGTTACCTTTTTTATAACCATTAATATCGAAAGACTCTTGCGTTCCCGATGCAGGTAATGTAATTGTTTGTGCTTCTAAATCGATTACTAATTCTGTTTTTGGATCTGCATAAATAGCCTCAAAAATTTCATTTAAAAATTCAGGACTTATTTGAACAGGTAAAACACCAATGTTTAAACAGTTGTTTTTAAAGATATCTGCAAAGAAACTAGACACCACACAACGGAAACCGTAATCGTAAACAGCCCATGCAGCGTGTTCTCTTGAAGACCCAGAACCAAAGTTCTTACCGCCTACTAATATTTTACCTCCGTAAAGAGGATTGTTTAATACAAAGTCTGCTTTTGGAGTGTCGTCTCCATTATATCTCCAGTCGCGAAATAAGTTATCTCCAAAACCCTCACGTTTTGTAGCCTTTAAAAAACGTGCTGGTATAATTTGATCTGTATCTACATTTTCTATTGGTAATGGAACCGCTGTACTTGTAAGTTTTGTGAATTTATCGTATGCCATTTTTTCAAGTTAAAAGTTAAAAGTTAAATGTTAAAGTTTTAAAAACTTCAAATTAAAATTTAACCATTCATTATTAATTATTCATTTTTAATTACAAAAGTTCTCTAGGATCTGTAACAACACCAGTAACAGCCGCTGCTGCAGCTACTAAAGGACTCGCTAATAAGGTTCTTGATCCTGGACCTTGACGCCCTTCAAAGTTTCTGTTTGATGTACTTACAGCATATTTTCCAGCAGGTACTTTATCATCATTCATTGCTAAACACGCCGAACAACCTGGTTCTCTTAAAACAAATCCAGCTTCTTCAAAAATTTCTAATAAGCCTTCTTCTTTAATTTTAGCTTCAACAACATGCGAACCTGGAACTAACCAAGCGGTAACGTGATCTGCTTTTTTTCTACCTTTAACAATCGATGCAAAGGCACGGAAATCTTCAATACGTCCATTTGTACAACTACCAATAAACACATAATCGATTTTCTTACCAATCATTTGATCGTTTTCTGAGTAGCCCATGTAAGCTAAAGACTTTTCGTAGGTAGACTTACCGCCTTCAACAGCATCGGCAGAAGGAATGTTTTTAGAAATACCAATACCCATACCTGGATTTGTTCCGTAGGTAATCATTGGCTCAATATCTTCAGCATTAAATACTACTTCTTTATCGAAGGTAGCATCTGCATCCGATTTAAGAGTTTTCCAATATGCCATGGCTTTATCCCAATCGGCTCCTTTTGGAGTCATAGGACGGCCTTTAATATATTCGAATGTTTTTTCGTCTGGAGCAATCATACCACCACGAGCACCCATCTCGATAGATAAGTTACAAACCGTCATACGGCCTTCCATAGTCATGTTTTCAAAAACATCTCCAGCATACTCAACAAAATAACCAGTAGCTCCTGAAGTTGTTAATTGAGAAATAATGTATAAACCAACATCTTTAGGTGTTACAGCATTATTAAGTTTCCCGTTTATGCTAATGCGCATTTTTTTAGGTTTTGGCTGCATAATACACTGGGTAGTAAGTACCATTTCTACCTCCGATGTACCAATACCAAAAGCAATAGCACCAAAAGCACCGTGAGTTGATGTATGAGAATCACCACAAACAATGGTAGCTCCTGGAAGTGTAATACCATTTTCTGGTCCTACAACGTGAACAATACCATTATTTTGATGTCCTAAACCCCAGTGGCTAATACCGTATTTATTAGCATTATTTTCTAAAGTTTTTAATTGGTTTGCAGATAAAGGATCTTGAACCGGTAAGTGTTGGTTAATGGTAGGTGTATTGTGATCTGCTACGGCAAACGTACGATCTGGATATAAAACACTTAAACCTCTGCTTTCTAATCCAACAAAAGCTACAGGGCTTGTAACTTCGTGAATTAAGTGACGGTCTATAAAAAACACATCTGGTCCATCTTCAATACTTCGCACAACATGCGAATCCCAAACTTTGTCAAACAATGATTTGCTCATAATTTTATTTATATATTCTGTTTAATTCTACGTTATCGATTTAAAAAAATCGTTCAATTTTAGTCAGCCAACAAATTTATAAAAAACAACCTTTTTATTAAGTATAATCAATAATTTAACCTTACTGGGCATCTACTTTTATAATATTATTAATGGAAAGTAAAAAAATCGAATATATTTTAAAGGATTGCCAAAATAGATTATAATTTTTAAAGAAGAAATACTAAATCTTTACTTTAAACGGTCGGCAACATACTCTACTTCTACTTTTCCGTGTGGTTTGGCTTTGCCATCTTCTCCTAAATTAACCATAACAATATTAGAAATGGTTATAATTGTTTCGTGAGTCATTTTATTTCTAACTTCGCTACTTAATACAATAGAAGCTTTTCCAAATTTAACCACTTCAATACCAATTTCGACAATATCACCTTGTCTGGCAGAGGCTTTAAAATCGATTTCACTCATGTATTTGGTAACCACTTTTTGATTTTCAAGTTGAATGATGGCATACAAAGCAGCTTCTTCGTCGATCCATTCTAATAATCGACCTCCAAACAAGGTACCATTCGGATTTAAATCTTCTGGTTTTACCCATTTTCTAGTGTGAAATCTCATTAATTTTATTCGTTAAGTATTTGAAATTATATTATTCGTAATTTTTTAAAAACCCCACTGTTTCTTTGTAATTAACCACCGTTGAGAAAGAGAATTTAAATTTAAAACAAAGATAAAAAATCTATTTTGTTGATAACCTCGTTAACAAGTATAATTCAAAGTTTTTTTTCAAGTTTTAATATTCAATATTTTTAATAAAACTCTTTTAATTATGAACACTAGACAACTCAGCTTAAAAACCATTCGTCCTGAAATTCTTAGCGCAAGCATTAATGATAGTATGAGTGCCGATGAACGTTTTCAAAATTTAGTTTTACGTCCTGTAATTAAATTACAAAACGATTTGTTAAATGAAGTTTTTATGAACTATGCTAATAAACATAAATCTGTTTTTTATAGTTTATCGTTAGAAAAACGCATTGATTATATTGAAAATGCTATTACTAAAGATATGAAATTTAGAAACTCCTTAAAAGGAATGATTATTGGTTTGTTTACTGTTGAAGAATATCTAATTTACATACAAAATTCGTCGGCTTTAAATAAGCGTATGATGAACATTGTTAAAGAGCGGTTGATTAGTAATATTCAACTTTTTGTGAAACCAGAAATTTTAAAAGCCATTTAAACCAATTAATGACAACAAAACAAAGACTATTGCAAATTTGTAATGAACACGTAGATAAACGCATTAATGATTACAAAGAAGAAATTAATTTAATAAAAGAATCGATTGCAAGTAACGATAAAGGCAATTCTGAAGACGACGATTCTGGCAATGGCAAATTGTTAAACGATTTAGAAAAAAACATGGGCTATCTGGCCGATGCCAACAAAACCAAAGAATACTTAAAACTAATAAAAACCAACGTTGAACCAGTTGATGTGGTACTTGGTAGCATTGTAAAAACAAATGAAATGAATTTTTACATTGCAACAAGTATTGGTAAAATAGATTTAGATAGCGATGTTTACTTTGCTATATCTTTAAATACACCCATTGGACAATTACTTAAAAATAAAAAGGTAAACGATAGTTTTGAGTTCAATCAAAAAAAATATGTAATTCAGGAAATTATATAAGAGATTCCCCATTTAAATCGGTAGTAAGCACATCGCTCATATAATTAAAATATGGGCGAATGGCTTTAAAAGCCTCACCAACACTACCAACAAAACCATCACTTAAAACTTCTTGGTCTGTATATTTTTTAATAAAAATGTATTGCTTCTTTTTAATGAGATCGATATTTTCATGGTCTTTATTAAAGCCTTTAGGTGCTGTTTTTACTTCATCTCCTTGAAGGCCACCCCAAATGTTTTTTAATGAGGTATCGTTTAAAATATCGCGCATTTCGCTGGCATCCATTTCAAATTCTTTACGAATACGTAATAAATCGGCTGGTGACGGTTCCCAAAATCCGGTGGCAATAAAACTTTCGTTGTTAGGTTGCATATGCAAATAATAACCGCCACGTAATTTTGGCTTTACACGATTAAAAGAACCTCCAAAATGGGTTTTGTACGGCAGTTTATTTTTAGAGAACCGAACATCGCGGTATATTCTAAAAATCTTTAATTTATCGATGTCGTCGTGAATTCGTAAATCATTTAAAACCTCATTATAAAGAGCCTTTACTTCTTTTTCTACGGCTCTAAATTCTGTTTTATTATCGTTAAACCAGTCACGATTATTATTTTTTTCAAGTTTCTTTAAATAATCAAAAACAGATTTTGATAGGGTTTGATGCATTTTAATAGCGTTTTAAATTTTTTATTAAAATTACAAAAAGCTCTGATAAATCAGAGCTTTTATAAATATTTAATTAACGAATTATTTCATCTTTGGTTCAGAAATGTAGTAGGTTTTAACTTCTACATTATCATTAGATTCGTTGTAAAATTGCACCATAAAATTACCATCTGCATCAAAAGAACCGATACCTGTTCTTTTTTTATCTTTAATAATGAAGTGGTCACTTTTATGAGCGTGAATGGCCTTTCCAATTTTTACAAACTCATTGCCATTATTATCGAAAGCCATATCAAATCCTTTTTTGTTAGGCATAAAAACGTATTTTTTGTTTCCTAATTTATAATAAGTGTCTTTAGTTATTAAATCGTAGGCGTTATCGGCATCGTTGTCAATCATGACCATTTTCTCTACTTTCGATGGTGATTCTACACGTTTTTGATTTGTTTTAAATTCATCTTTTTTATCTAAAACAACGTCACTACTTTCTATGGTTATGGTTTTAACCTTGTTTTCGACTATTTTTTTGTTGTCCTTGATTTTTGTTGTTTTAACTTCAACTTCTTCTTTTTGCTGTTTATTTTTATTTTGAGCAAATACGCTGGTTGATATTAAAAATATTCCTAATGTGATATATTTTAAATTTTTCATCTTGTTTTGGTTTTAAATTAATGTTTGAATTTTAGTGAGGCGTGAGAATTATGTCATTCGGCATCTTCTTTAGCCTCTTCAATTTCTTCTTTTACATCGTCTATAGCGTCTTTAACTTCATCTGAAACTTCTTCGGCTTCATCATTAAGTTCATCTATAGCGTTTTCTATTTTTTCTTCGGGTGTTTTTTTATCTCTACAACCTGTAAAAACTACAGCTATAGTAAATAAAAAAGCGAGTGCTAATATTCCTTTTCTCATTTTATATAGTTTAAATTAACAAGGTATTAATCTGACGATCAGCTTAAAACAATACTTAATTTTGTTATTACAAAGTTCGGTAAAACGTACAGGTTTTATGTTACATGTTTTGTTCTAACTGTTGTATAATTTACATTTACAACATAAAAACATGCGGTTTTAAAGAGTTTTCAAAAGAAATAACCAAAAAAGGAAATAGAATTTTAGTTTATTCGAAGTCGATATTTTTAAGAATAAGTCCCGAAGCCGGAGCAATGTATTCCATTTTAACAAACACATCATCCTGTAAACTGTATTTAATGGTGTCGAGCGTTAATTTATGTTTACCTAAATCAACTAATGTACCCATCATGAGCCTGATTTGGTTTCGCATAAAGCCTTTGCCCTTTACTCGAAATAGATAAGATTTTTCTGGAAAAAAACTGGCGGTATAGGCTGTGTTTTCAACGATTTCGCAAGTTGTAATTTCCCGTTTATAAATACCATTATCGGTTGGTTTAAAACAATACGATTTAAAATAGTGTTCGCCTACAAAAAGCTTAGCGCCCTGCATCATTAAATCTATATCCAAATCGTCTAAAAAAGTAGTCATAATGGGCGCACAGAATGGATGGCATTTTTCTCCAAAGGTAAAGAGGTAGTTATACTCTTTTATTTTAGAATGATTAATGATATTGAATTTAGCATCTACTTCTTTAATAGTCAACGCGCGTATATCCTGAGGCAAATTATAATTAAACAATTCTAAAAAAGCCTCCAAATTATCTATGGGTTCGGCCAAAAAAAGTTCGAAAGCTGCACATTCTGCAGACACCATGGCATCGGTTCTCCCCGAACTTAAACTTTTAAATGGTTTGCCTTCCAGAATAAAATTTAAGGTTCTATCGACCATTAAATGCAACGTTTTTACATCGGGTTGTTTTTGCCAGCCATGAAAACGGTAGCCTAAATATTGAATGGTAACTAAATAAAAATATTTTTTCATTATAACTTTTAAAGCTTGGGGAAAGTAAGTTTTTTATTAAATATGACAAAAAATTACGAACTTGTAATTTCAACTTTAACCAACCTAAAACTATTTAATTATGACAAACGCTAGTTTAAAACCTCCTTTTTGGTATTGGATTGTAAGTATTATTGCATTGCTTTGGAATGCCATGGGTGTATATCAATACATTGGGCAAGCATACAAAACAGATGCTTGGCGTGCTTCTATGACAGACGAACAAATGGAACTCATATCTAATTTCCCAGCCTGGTTAACAGCGGCTTTTGCTATGGCTGTTTTTTCGGGTTTATTGGGTTCTATTGATTTATTATTACAAAAAAAATGGTCGTATTCGTTATTGGTTATTTCGCTATTCGCTGTTATTATACAGATGGGTTATATTTTAAGTCGGGGACATTTTGATGGTATTGCCATGACTATAAGTATCATTTTATTTGCGTTTTTCTTGGTATGGTTTTCAAGAAAATCAATTTCTAAAAAATGGATTTCTTAAACATTACAAAAAAGGCTTTAGAAAATTCTAAAGCCTTTTTTTTATTTGTGTCTGCCTTTTAACTCGGCTTCAATATCTTTTAAAGTGAATCCTTTGGCTTGTAACAGCATTAAGTAATGAAACATTAAATCGGCCGATTCGTAAAGAAACAACTCATCATTATTATCCATAGCTTCGATTACTGTTTCCACTGCCTCCTCGCCTACTTTTTGCGCTATTTTATTAATCCCCTTTTCAAACAAACTGGCTACATACGATTTGTTGGTGTCTTTATTAGCAACACGTTCTGCAATGACATCTTCTAAGGTAGAAAAGAATCCGTAATTTGAAGTATTTGTTTCTCCCCAGCAATTATCGGTTCCTTTATGGCAGGTTGGCCCCACAGGATTTACCTGAATAAGTAAGGTATCGTTATCGCAGTCGTTTTTAATATCGATAAGATTTAAAAAGTTACCACTTTCCTCTCCTTTAGTCCAAAGACGCTGTTTACTTCTACTAAAAAACGTCACTTTTTTTGTTTCTAAAGTTTTTTGATAAGCGTCTTCATTCATATATCCCAACATCAAAACATTTTTTGTGGTGGCATCCTGAATGATTGCTGGCACTAATCCGTGTGCATCGTATTTGATTGTCATAGTTTAAATCATTATATTATGTGATGCTGAAACAAGTTCAGCATGACGACTAAAGTCGTACTTCTATATTATGTTTTTTTAATTCTTTTTTTAATTCTGGAATGGGAATTTCTCCAAAATGAAAAACACTCGCAGCCAACGCCGCATCTGCCTTGCCTTCTTTAAAGGTATCAACAAAATGTTGAACATTTCCAGCACCACCAGAGGCGATTATTGGAATATTTAATGATTCTGATAGTTTTGCCAACGCTTCATTCGCAAATCCGTTTTTAGTACCATCGTGATCCATCGAAGTGAATAAAATTTCACCGGCACCTCGTTGTTCTACTTCTTTTGCCCATTCGAATAAATCGATATCTGTTGGAATACTGCCGCCATCTAAATGTACTTTCCAGTTTCCGTTAATTTGTTTCGCATCAATGGCAACAACCACACATTGGCTGCCAAATTTATCGGCTAATTCATTAACCAATTCCGGACGTTTAACAGCCGAAGAATTAATAGAAACTTTATCTGCTCCACATTGCAATAAAGCATCAACATGTTCTACAGAAGAAATACCGCCACCAACCGTAAACGGGATATTCACTTGCTCTGCAACATGCATTACCATATCTAAAGTTGTAGCTCGCGCTTCTAAAGTGGCCGAAATATCTAGAAAAACTAATTCATCGGCACCAACATCGGCATATTGTTTAGCTAATTCAACAGGATCGCCGGCATCTCGTAAATCGACAAAATTAACGCCTTTTACGGTGCGTCCGTTTTTAATATCTAAACAAGGTATGATTCGTTTTGTTAACATTTTAAAAAGTTAAAAGTGAAAAGTGAAAAGTGAAAAGTTTGAATCTTTTCAACCTTATACTTTACCCTTTCATTAAACATATTTTTCTAAATCTTTTAATGTAATTCTGTTTTCGTAAATCGCTTTACCAATGATAACACCTTCACAACCAATGGCCTTTAAAACAGGTAATTCTTCTATGGTTGAAATTCCTCCCGAAGCTATTAATTTAATAGACTGACCTAAACTGCTGTTGGAACATTCTGAAATGATTTGTTTATATAAATCGACTGAAGGTCCCTCGAGCATGCCATCTTTAGAGATATCGGTACAAATAACGTATTGTATGCTCTTTTTTTGATAGGCTTTTATAAACGGAATCACATCTTCTTTACTTTGTTCCATCCAACCGCTAATAGAAACTTTTCCATTATCGCTATCGGCACCTAAAATAATTTTCTCTGAACCATATTTAGATATCCAACCTTCGAAAGTATTTGGGTCTTTAACAGCTATACTGCCGCCAGTAATTTGTTTCGCTCCAGAATTAAAAGCAATGTGCAAATCTTCGTTGGTTTTTAAACCGCCTCCAAAATCTATTTTCAAATTAGTTTTAGAGGTAATTTGTTCGAGCACTTTATAATTTACAATATGTTGTGCTTTGGCACCATCTAAATCTACCAAATGCAGATACTGTATGCCAGCATCTTCAAACATTTTAGCAACTTCTAAAGGGTTTTCGTTGTATATTTTTTTGGTGTCGTAATCGCCTTTTGTTAAGCGAACACATTTTCCGTCAATAATATCTATAGCTGGTATAATTCTCATTTTTGTTTGTTTTTAGTTGTTTGTTTTTGGTTTATGGTATTTTACTATAAACTACCAACCATCAACTTTTAACCATAATTTATAACTTTAAAAAATTCTCTAATATTTTTGCGCCTTCTGTACCACTCTTTTCTGGGTGAAACTGAACACCGTAAAAGTTTTCATGTTGTAAAGCCGATGCATAATTTATACCGTAGTCGGTCGCTGCTATGGTTTCGTTGCAATGTTCTGCGTAATAACTGTGCACCAAATACATGTATTCATTTTCTTTGATACCCGAAAACAAAGGAGATTTAAGGTTTTTTATAACGTTCCATCCCATTTGTGGTACTTTTAAATCGGTAGAAAATCGTTTTACATCGGTTTGAAAAATCCCTAAACCTTTTGTGTTGCCTTCTTCTGTTGATTTACACATTAATTGCATACCCAGACAAATACCTAATACCGGTTGTTTTAAAGTTGGTATTAATGTGTCCAATCCGCTTTCTTTAAGCATCTTCATGGCCGAGCTTGCTTCTCCAACGCCTGGAAATATAATTTTATCGGCAGCAAGAATTTCTACTGGATTGTTAGATAAAATCGCATCTACACCCAAACGATTAAAAGCAAATTGAATGCTTTTAATATTTCCTGCGCCATAATTTATAATTACTAATTTCACTTAATTTACAATTTACGATATACTGTTTACGGTTTTAAATTCGAAATGAGTACATCTGGATTTTTATTTTTAAAGCATCCCTTTTGTGGAGGGTAAAAACATCTTATTGGCATCGCGTTTTACAGCCATTTTCATTGCTTTTGCAAAAGCTTTAAAGATGCCTTCAATTTTATGATGTTCGTTCGTGCCTTCGGCTTTTATATTCAAATTACACTTCGCACCATCGGTAAACGATTTAAATAAATGATAAAACATTTCTGTTGGCATATCCCCTATTTTTTCGCGTTTAAATTCGGCATCCCATTCTAACCAGTTTCTACCTCCAAAATCGACCGCGACCTGCGCCAGACAATCGTCCATAGGCAAACAAAATCCGTAACGCTCAATACCTAATTTATTTCCTAATGCTTTATTAAACAATTCCCCTAAAGCAATCATAGTGTCTTCTATGGTATGATGCTCATCGACTTCTAAATCGCCATCAACTTTAATGGTTAAATCCATAGAACCATGACGCCCAATTTGGTCTAACATATGATCGAAAAACGAAAGTCCCGTATCTATATCATTCTTACCAGAACCATCTAAATTTAATTTGATGTAAATTTTGGTTTCATTGGTGTTTCTAGTGATTTCTGATACCCGATCTTTCAGTTTTAAAAACTCGTATATTTTCTCCCAATCGGTAGTTTTTAGTGCTATGGCATTGAATATTTCTTCTTGAGAGGTTTCAATTTCATCGGCGCCCAAATCGGGATCTTCATTTAAATAAATGCCTTTAGCTCCCAGGTTTTTAGCCAATTCCATATCGGTAATTCTATCGCCTAAAACAAAAGAGTTTTCTAAATCGTAAGCCTCCGAAAAATATTGAGTTAACAAACCCGTTCTAGGTTTTCGAGTTGGTGCATTTTCATGCGGAAAAGTTTTATCGATGTAAACAGCATCAAACACCACACCTTCCTTTTCAAAGGCATTTATAATTTTATTGTGTGCTGGCCAAAACGTATCTTCAGGAAAAGAGTCTGTACCCAAACCGTCTTGGTTTGTAACCATAACGAGTTCATAATCTAACTCTTTGGCGATTTTAGCCATAAATTGAAATACTTTTGGATAATATTCCAATTTCTCTAAACTATCTAATTGATAATCTACTGGCGGCTCTAAAACCAACGTGCCATCTCTATCTATAAATAATACTTTTTTCATTATATAGATTTTAAGGTATCTATTAATATTTTATTTTCTTGGGGTGTACCAACGGTTAAACGTAAGGTATTTTCACAGCCCGGTTGTGTTGTTCTATTTCTTATAACAATGCCTTTTTCGATAAGTTGATTGTAGCGTTTTGTTGCATCGTCAACTTTTACAAGAACAAAATTTGCATCAGAAGGATATATTTTTGAAATAAAACTCACAGATTCCAACTGCGAAATCATGAGCGAACGTTCTTTTAAAATATCCTGAATTTGATTTTTAGCCAAATTTTTAATATTTAATAATTCTATGGCTTTTTTCTGAGTTAATTCGTTAATATTATAAGGTGGTTTTATGGTGTTTAAAACCGTTATTATTTCTGCTGAAGCATAACAAATACCTAAACGAATACCTGCCATAGCATAGGCTTTAGACAAGGTTTGCGTTACAATTAAATTAGGGTAGGTATCTAATTTAGAAATCCAGCTGGCTTCGTTTGAAAAATCGATATAAGCTTCGTCAATAACCACAATACCTTTAAATTCTGAAACCAATGTTTCCATAGCTTTAGCATCGAAACTATTCCCAGACGGATTGTTTGGCGAACAAATAAAAAGCAACTTACTGTTGGCATCTGCTGCGTTTAAAATAGCCTCTACTTTAGGTTGAAAAGTATCATCTAAATTAACCGCTTTAATGCCTATGGCATTTAAATTTGCCAAAACCTCATACATACCATAGGTTGGTGGTAAAATGACAATATTATCTTGATTAGGCTCACAAAATGCTCTAAAAATTAAATCTAAAACTTCGTCGCTACCATTACCTAAAAGGATATTTTTTGTTGAAATGCCTTTAATTTCAGAAAGTATAGTTTTTAAATGTCTTTGATGCGGATCGGGATAGCGGTTTACGCCGTTTTCAAAAGGATTTTCGTTAGCATCTAAAAACACCATATTATCGGTAACACCTTGAAATTCGTCGCGTGCAGAGGAGTAAGCTTTTAGTGCCTTAATGGTAGGCCTTATTAAATCTTGTATATTCATTATTTTAAATCCTTTAAACGAATGGAAACTGCATTTTTGTGGGCTTGTAAACCTTCTGCCTCTGCCATTAATTCGATGGTTTCACCAATATTTAAAATACCTTCTTTTGATATTTTTTGAAAGGTCATACTCTTAGAAAAACTATCTAAATTAACTCCCGAATACGCTTTACTAAAGCCGTTTGTTGGTAAAGTATGGTTAGTTCCCGAAGCATAATCGCCCGCACTTTCTGGTGTATAATCGCCAATAAATACCGAGCCGGCATTAGCAATGTTATTCACGTAAAAATCTTCATTTTGAGAACAAATAATAAAATGTTCTGGACCGTATTCATTAATTAACTCCAAAGCCAAAGCATCATTTTCAACATAAATCAATTTAGAATTGGCTATGGCTTTTTCGGCAATTGCTTTACGCGGAAGCACTTCTAACTGTTTTTCAACTTCTTCAGACACTTCGTTAATTAGAGTTTTAGAAGTCGACACTAAAAGAACCTGACTATCGGTGCCATGTTCGGCCTGACTTAATAAATCGGATGCAATATAAGCAGGATTGGCCTTTGCATCGGCAACGACTAATAATTCACTTGGACCTGCAGGCATATCTATAGCGACACCATATTTGGTAGCCAATTGTTTGGCAACAGTAACATACTGATTTCCTGGTCCGAATATTTTATAAACCTGTGGTATAAGTTGTGTTCCAAAAGTTAATCCTGCAATCGCTTGAATACCACCTACTTTAACAATTTTAGTAACACCACAAAGTTGTGCTGCAAATAAAATTTCTGGCGCTAATTCGCCCGCTTTATTTGGAGGTGAACACAACACAATATCTTGACATCCTGCTATTTGTGCAGGAACGGCCAACATTAAAACCGTTGAAAACAAGGGCGCTGTACCTCCTGGTATATATAAACCTACTTTTTGAATGGGTCGTTTTTCTTGCCAGCATGCAACACCTTTAGTGGTTTCTACCGCTATTCTAGTCGTTTTTTGAGCTGAATGAAACACCTCGATATTGTGTTTTGCGGCTTTAATAGCTTCTTTAAGTTTATCTGAAACGGTAGCAACCGCCTTTTCAATTTCTTGAGACGTTACTACATTCGATTCTAAAGCTATACCATCAAATTGCTGGGTATATTTAGCTATGGCCTCATCACCATTAAGGCGAACCTCATTAAAAATATCGATAACTTTGGTTTCAATATCGCCAACGGTTTGTGTAGGACGTTTTAAAACCTCGCTCCAACTACTTTTATTAGGATTAATAATAATTTGCATAACTCTTTTTTAAAGTACCATTTTTTCAATAGGACAAACCAAAATACCTTGAGCACCTCTGGCTTTTAAATCGTCGATAACATCCCAAAACTGGTTTTTACTAATAACCGAGTGAATGGAACTCCAACCTTCTTCTGCCAATGGTAAAACGGTTGGGCTTTTCATACCTGGTAAAACACTAATAATATCATTAACTTTATCGTTAGGTGCATTTAACAATACGTATTTAGAATTTCTTCCTTTTAAAACAGATTTAATTCTAAACTGAATTTTATCAAGTATGGCCTGTTTCTCTTCATCTAAAATTGGTGAAACAGCTAAAACAGCTTCCGATTTTAAAATCATTTCAACCTCCTTCAAATTATTTTTAAACAAGGTGCTTCCGCTGGAAACAATATCGCAAATAGCATCGGCTAAACCAATATTTGGTGCAATTTCAACAGACCCGTTAATGATGTGTAAATTTGCTTTGATGCCTTGTTCTTCCAAATACATTTGCACAGTATGCGGATACGATGTGGCAATGCGTTTACCATCTAAATCCTTAATAGATTTGTATTCCATGGTTTTAGGCACTGCAATACAAACGCGACAAGAAGAAAATCCTAGTTTTTCGGCCACATTTATTCCTTCACCTTTTTCAATTAATACATTTTCTCCAATAATGGCAGCATCTACCACACCATCTTTTAAATATTGCGGAATATCGCCATTTCTTAAATAAAAAACTTCTACAGGAAAGTTTCTAGCTGAAGCTTTTAATTGATCAATTCCATTATCGATAGAAATTCCGATGTCTTTTAATAGTTCCATCGATTCGTCGTGTAAACGACCTGATTTTTGCACTGCAATTCTTAATACACTCATTGTCTTTGTTTTATGAGTTTGAAATAATCTAATTGGATTTAAAATTAAAAAACCCGTTTGATTATCTCAAACGGGTTTTAAATATGTTGATTTTATTCAATACATCTTCACTTCGCTTGAGAGCAAATATAAAAATGATGATGATGTGATTGAATGTTGTTCATTATTCCTTTTTAATACAAAGCAAATATCATAAATATATTTCATTGTTACCTAATAATCTGTTAATAAATTTTATGATTTAAGTATTTTTAATTTATTTATATTTTATCTTCAATATTTTTAAATATAAACCTTGAAACAATATAGAATTATGAAATTAAAACACTGCATCGTTTTTGCTTTCTTAGCAATTGCTAGTTATTACCCATTAAACGCTCAAGAATCGGCAGAAACAATTTTAAAAAATGCGTCCGAAGTTGCTAAAAAAGAAGATAAAAATATTTTTGTGATGTTTCATGCTTCCTGGTGTGGTTGGTGTAAAAAAATGGATAAAGGCATGAATGATGATGCATGCAAAGCTTTTTTTGATGCAAATTATGTTATAACCCATTTAACAGTAAAAGAATCACCTAACAACAAACATCTTGAAAATCCTGGTGCAGAAGATTTATTAATTAAATACAAGGGCGAAAAAAGCGGCATTCCGTTTTGGTTAATTTTTAATGTCGAAGGCGAATTGTTAGCAGATAGTTTTGATGATAAAGGTCAAAATTTAGGTTGTCCAGCTTCAAAAGAAGAAGTTGAAGCTTTTATTAAAAAACTTAAAAATACATCTTCTTTAAACGAACGAGCCTTAAGTATCATCGCCGAAGTTTTTACAATGAAATAATTTATTTATTAATTAAATTCAATAAAAAAAGCGTGTAACTCATTTGAATTACAAGCTTTTTTATGTTCTTATTTTATTTACTGATTCCCTAAAATAATAGGTAATCCGCCATCGCCAGAACCAATAACAATTACTTTACTGTTAGGTGATTCCGATAACTTTAAAGTGGCATCGATACCTTTATCTTGCAAAATCATACTGTTTAATGAAGCACTTAAAATGCGGTTAGCATCGGCTTTACCTTGTGCTTCAATTCTAACTTTTTCTGCTTCTTTTTCGGCAGTAACCAATCTAAATTCATATTCTAACGATTCTTGCTCTTGTTTCAATTTGCGTTCAATCGCATCTTTTATAGTATTTGGTAAAGTAACATCTCTTACCAAAACTTCATTAAGTTGCACATATTGCTTTTCTAATATCTTTTTTGTTTCAAGAAAAATTTCATCTTGAATGGCATCACGTTTACTAGAATATAATTGCTCTGGCGTGTAACGACCTACCACACTTCGTGCAGCACTTCGAATGGATGGCTGAATAACACGTTGTAAATAATCTTGCCCCAAGGTTTGATGAAGTTTACCCAAATTTCTCGTTACCGGTTGGTACCAAGCCGAAGCATCAATTTGAATTTCCAATCCGTTTGATGATAATACTTTCATTTTTTCAAAAAGTTCTTGCTGACGCACTTCATAAATAAACACTTTGTTCCAAGGCGCAACAATATGAAAGCCCTCACCCATTGGTGGTTCGTCGGTTACAACACCATTATCGAATGTTTTATATAATACACCTGCCTGACCAGAACCTATGGTTACAGAAGATTTTGATAGTAATACAATTAAAATAACTGCTCCTATAATTAAAGGAAATGCAATTTTTGGTAATCTGTCCATTAAATTTTTGTTTTAAATTAATCCGTTATACTTTCTTAAAAACCATTCGGTTGTTAAGCTTAAAATGATAATTATGAGTAAATAAACCCAATCTATTAAAGGTAAGCTATTTTTAGTGCTTTTTTGCACAATTGAAAAACGATTGTCATTTAAAAGCTTAGATTCTAAATTTTGAGTGTTTTCTATAAAAAAACTTTCACCTTGACTATTAGTTGCTAAACGTTGCAGTTTTGTTACATCGGCATTTAAAAATTGTTGCTCTACGTTATAATCTAAAATGGTGAAATTGCCCGATTTGGATATTTTTTCTTTTGTTGTACTTACTGTAAAACTATATTCTGCAGGTTTTAAAGTACTTAAATCTACTTGGTAATTATTGTTTTTTAATACAAACGGAATAGTTTTCTCTTCTCCCGAAAGGTTATTTTTTATTTTAATATTTATAGTTTCTCTAGAGTCGAAAACATAATTTTTATCGAAAAATTCGGCTTTAACCACAATGTTAGAATTGCCATTGTAAAAAGATTGGTAATCTAAATTTAAACGGGTACGTAGTTTGTTTGATGCCAAATATTGAACAAGTTTCCCAATAAAATCATCAAATTGAATAAATGATTTCGTATTTAAAAAGGTATGAGCCCGCCATTGCCAGATGTTTTCACCAAATAATAAAGCTTCGCGTTTGCCATTGCTTTCAAAAGAAGCTAATAAAGGTTCGTTAATTCTAACATTGTTAATGGATTTATACAACAAGGTTTCTACAGGAACCGAAAATGTTGTGCTTCCATAATTAGATTGTAATGGTGGAAAACTTTCAAAATCTATATCTTCAATTAAAAAAGAGGCATAGTTTTTATTTGAAATGCCTTGATAGCTTTCTGTTTGTTTGGTTATCTCGGTCTTATATGCATCGACCACGTTATTAAGAAAATTTAAATCTGTTTTTGTACCAATTATCGTGAAACGGTTTTTATTTTCTGCATTTAACACTTCAAAAACAGGTTTAAAGTTTACATTAGGCTGATACAATATAACTAATTGAAAATCATTGAATTGATTTAAAATTGTTTTTGAATTTAGAAATGATACAGAACGTTGTTCATTCGTTTCAATACTCTTTTTTAAAGCCCCTAAATCTGGGTGAATAAAATCACTAACAATAGCAACTTTAGTCTTTTCATTGATTACTTCAACTGCAAAATTTTTAACATTATTAATTGTATTCATCTCATTTTGCAGAGGTTCTAAAACAGCGGTATAGACCTTTACACCAACACTGTTTGCTGGCAGGGTAAAGTTTAGAACTTTAGAATTATTTTCTTTTGAAAAATTTACCGTTTCAGAATACACGATATTACCGCCTTGCTTAACTACAAAACGAGTATTAACGGCAGAATTCCCGTTGTATACAAGAATAGTCTCAATTGGAAATTTATTCTTTAAATAAGCGTATTTATTAACATTTAATTGCTGAATTTTTAAATCTGTGTGACTTATGGTATCTCCAAGAATTACTGAAAAAACTGGTTGTTTATAAGCATTTGTTACAAACGCATAATCGTTGCCATAGGTTTGATTTCCATCTGAAATTAAAATCGTTGGTGCGATGGTGTTTTTATAAATTTGCCCTAATTTATTAAACGCTTCGTTGATATTGGTTTCTCTCTCTGAAAACGTTAACGAATCTGAAGCTTGCAAATCGTCTCCAAATGTATAACTGGTAATATTAAATTTTTTATTTAAATCGGCATTTTCTGTAAGTCTATTAACAAGTTTTAAAACATTTTGATCTTGTTTTAAGTGTTTAACAGAATTTGAATTATCGATAGCTAACACCAAATTTGGTTTTTCGTTAGTTATAATAAGTTGTTCAAATTTTGGATTTATTAATAAAATTAAAACAGACAGATAGGTAATAAATCTTAAAAGCAAAAAAAGCATGTTTAATTTAGACATGCTTTTTTTATTTTTAAAATACTGAAATCCTGCTAGAAATAGCGCAAAAATAACAGCTAAAATAATGTATAACAGAGTTATTGAACTCATTAAATATTCTATGTTTTAAATATGGTTTGCTTTCGCAGGATGGTTTTAAGTTAACATACCACCATCAACGTTTAAGGTTTGGCCCGTAACATACGCACTCATGTCGCTTGCTAAAAACACACAAACATTAGCAACATCTTCTGGAGTACCACCACGTTTTAAAGGAATTCCTGCACGCCATCCTTTTACAACCTCTTCATCTAACTTAGCGGTCATTTCGGTTTCAATAAAACCTGGAGCGACCACGTTACTTCTAATATTTCGAGAACCTAATTCTAATGCCACCGATTTAGAGAATCCAATAATACCTGCCTTAGAAGCCGCATAATTGGTTTGACCCGCATTTCCTTTAACACCAACTACAGAACTCATATTAATAATTGAGCCTTTACGTTGTTTTAGCATGTTTTTTTGTACAGCCTTCGTCATGTTGAAAACAGATTTTAAGTTTACCTCAATTACGGTATCAAAATCGTCTTCACTAATACGCATTAATAAATTATCTTTAGTAATTCCTGCATTGTTTACCAACACATCGATGCTACCAAATTCTGCAGCTACTTCTTCGGCTAATTTATGAGCCTCATCGAAACTAGCGGCATTACTTTTATATCCTTTTGCTTTAACTCCTAAAGCGATTAATTCTTTTTCTAATTCATTTGCAGCTTCTACAGACGAACTATAAGTAAAAGCAATGTTAGCACCGTGTTGTGCAAAAACTTGTGCGATACCTCTACCAATGCCTCGGCTTGCTCCTGTAATAATTGCAGTTTTTCCTTCTAAAATCTTCATTAGTTTTATTAATTTATAAGAATTCAAATATACTAATTACATTGACTTCTAAACACAAAAAACCTCACAATTTCAAGTTCACTGTGAGGTTTTTTATGCTTTAATTAAACTTTAATCTTTTAATTCATCTAATTTATTGTAATTAAAAAGATAATCAATATCCATTTGTTTTACCGTACCCAGCTTTTCTAAAGCTTTAAAATCGATATCTTTTTTATTTCCAATAACCATGACATTGTAGTTTTGACCTTTAATATTTTCATTAAAGAAGGTTTTAATATCATCCATTGTCATTTTTTCTATGGCTTCGTAGATGGCTTTTCTATTATCGTTATCGAAACCTAGCTTTTGAAGGTTTTCGTAATTCCAGAAAATATTAGCTTTTGTAATACGCTGTGCCGCCAACTTTTTTAAAGTGGCTTCTTTGGCTGCTGTAAATTGCTCTTCTGCCTCGGGCATGTTATTCATTAAATCGAGCATTGCATCGACAGCCTGAGTTAATTTATTAGCTTGTGTGCCCACGTAAGCCATGGTGTAATCTGGATCTTCTTGACGAGTAGCTGTTGCATAATTTGCCCAGGCTGAGTAAGCTAACGATTTAGATTCGCGAATTTCCTGAAACACAATAGACGATAAACCACTGCCAAAATAACTATTAAATAAGGTTGATGTCGCTAAATTTTCGGGTTTAAAAGGTTCGCCTTTAGATAAAAATAAGATTTCAGACTGTACCATGTCGTAATCGACAAAATAAACATTACCTCCTGTTTCCAGGTTGGTGTATTGCTTTGCAACAGGGTATTCTTTTAAATTGTTTGAAACCTTATGATGTGTATTTAAAGCTTCAACAGCGCCATCAATATCATTTCCATAATAAAAAACACGTTGTTTAAAATCTTTTAAGTTTTTAGCAATATCAACTAACTCTTTTGGATTAATGTTTTTTAATTCATTAATAGAGTAAATGTTTCTAAGTCTGGAATCTTCACCATATTTAGCATAACTCACTAAACCGGTTTTTAAAATAGTTTCTTTATCGGCTTTATTGTTTTGTCTGTCTTTCGCTATAGATTCTACATATTTATTATAAACATCTTGATCTGGCTTTGCTTGAGACCACAATTGCTCTAATAATTTCAAACCTTCAGGTAAATTTTCTGTTAATCCGCTTAAACGCACATAGGTTTTTTCAATTGTTGAATTCACAGAATAATCGATACCTAATTTATAAAACTCTTTATTTAATTCTTCGGCAGATAAATCGTTCGTACCTAATAATTTTAAATAATCGATGGCTAATGCTAACTTTTTGTCGTTATCGCTACCCATATCGAAAATGAAATTCAGATTAAATAAATCGTTTATTTTATTTTCTATGTAAGAAACCTTAATACCGTTGGCCGTTTTAGTTTCTTTTATTTCTGATTTATAATCTATATAAACCGGTTTAAGAGGTTCAGACTTGATATTATTAAAATATTTTATAAATTCTGAAGCCTTGTCTCTATTAACATTTACAGGAGTTATTCCTGGGTTTGACACCTTAACAATATTATTATCTAACCCTTTGCGTTTATAGGTTACTACATAATTATTTTTGTAGAAACTGTTTGCAAAATCGACTAGTTCTTGTTTTGTTACAGCTTTTAATTCATCTAAAAAAGCGACTTTATCAATCCAGTTTTCATGATGAATAAAGGCATTGTAATAAGCTGTTGCTAATGCTGTACTGTTTTCGAACGATCGTAATTGAGATTTTTTAAGATCGTTAACAACTGCTTGAATCATCCATTCGTCGAACTCGCCTTTTTTAAGTTTTTCAATTTGTCCTAAAATAAGATCTTTAACTTCTTCGAGAGACTGACCCTCTTTTGGAGACCCTGAAAATGCCTGGTAGCCATAATCGTTTAAAAAAGTTTGATAACTTCCGGCACTTTGCACCAATTGTTTTTTATTTAGATTTAAATCGATTAAACCTGCATTTCCATTAGATAAAATCATGTTACAAAGCGTAACCATTTTTTCATCTTTTGTGTTTACGCCTTGAGAACGAAATGCTATAGAAACATTTTCGGCTGTAGGACCAAAAACTTCGGTTTCGATAGGCGTTGTAATAGGATTTTCTTTAGGTAAGGTTGGATGTTCCACATCTTTTCTTTCTAGTTTACCAAAAGTTTCATTTACTTTAGAAATGGTTGAATCAAAATCTAAATCACCCACTAAAACCATTGCCATATTATTTGGCACATAGTATTTATTAAAATAATTATTAATATCGACTAACGAAGGGTTTTTAAGATGCTCGGCTGTTCCAATAGTTTGTTGTTGGCCATAAGGATGATTTGGAAATAAATTTTCCAACATAGCAGCATGACGTTTGCGCATATCGTTATCTTGACCTCTGTTGAATTCTTCAAAAACAGCTTCAAGTTCTGTATGGAATAAACGTAAAACCAGTTTACTGAAACGTTCTTTTTCTAAAATTAACCACTTATCTAATTCGTTGGTTGGAATTTTATTTTTGTAAACGGTCTCTTCGTACCAGGTATGCGCATTCGTATCGGTAGCACCAATAGAACTTGTCATTTTATCATATTCGTTAGCAACAGCATACTGCGACGCTTCAAAAGACACTTTATCAATTTGTCTAAAAATCTCTAATTTCTTTTCAGGATCTTGTTCTGCTCGGTGTTGTTCATACAAATTAGAAATAGAATCTAAAAACACTTTTTCTTTTTCCCAATCTAATGTGCCAATCTTATCGGTTCCTTTAAAAACCATGTGTTCCAAATAATGTGCTAAACCAGTAGATTGTTTTGGGTCGTAATTAGAACCAGCCCTTACCGCAATAAATGTTTGAATTTTAGGCTCGTCGGTGTTTTGACTTAAATATACTTTGAGTCCATTATCTAAAGTGTACAAGCGCAATCCTGTTGGATCGTTGGTAACCGTTTCGTAACTAAAACCGTTAGAATCTGTATGTTTCTCTGTTTTTAACGTCATTGTTTTGTTGTTTGTATTATCCTTACAGTTGTAAAATGTACTTGCGACGATACATACCATAAATATTGTAAAATACTTCATAAAAATAGTTTGGGTTTTATAATTTAATTAAATAAAAAAGTTCGCTAGCGAATTTAATGCTAACGAACTTTTTCTATTTACTAATTATATTTACTTTAACAGTATTGTATAATTTTTATGAATTGGCTTTAGAGTTAAGCAGCTTAACCTAAAACTTCTTTTACTTTTTTACCAATTTCTGCAGGTGAATCAACCACATGAATACCACAAGCTCTCATAATTTTTTTCTTTGCTTGCGCTGTATCATCAGATCCTCCAACAATAGCTCCTGCGTGACCCATAGTACGACCTGCAGGTGCTGTTTCACCAGCGATAAAACCTACAATCGGTTTTTTACTTCCGCTAGCTTTATACCAATTGGCAGCATCGGCTTCTAACTGACCTCCAATTTCACCAATCATAACAACAGCTTCTGTTTCTGGATCATTAATTAATAATTCAACAGCTTCTTTCGTTGTAGTTCCAATAATTGGATCACCACCAATACCAATAGCCGTTGTAATACCAAGACCTTGTTTAACCACTTGGTCTGCAGCTTCGTAAGTTAATGTTCCCGATTTAGAAACAATACCAACTTTACCTTGCTTAAATACAAAACCTGGCATGATACCAACTTTAGCCTCTCCTGGAGTAATTACACCCGGACAGTTTGGACCGATTAAACGACAATCTTTATTTTTAATATAATTTGATGCAGTAATCATATCTGCCACAGGGATACCTTCAGTAATGGTAATAATAACTTTAATACCTGCATCGGCAGCTTCCATAATAGCATCGGCAGCAAATGCTGGTGGTACAAAAATAATAGTAGTATCTGCTCCTACTTGGTCTACTGCATCTTTTACAGTATCAAAAACTGGTCTGTCTAAATGCATTTGACCTCCTTTACCTGGAGTAACACCACCTACTACGTTTGTTCCGTATTCAATCATTTGGCTTGCGTGGAACGTGCCCTCGCTACCTGTAAAACCTTGAACTATTATTTTTGAATCTTTGTTTACTAAAACACTCATTATTTTATATTTTATTTGACTATAAGCTGCACAAAAATACTTTTTTTGATTATACTTTTGCTAGCAATTTAAATTTATTTTTGAGATTTTAAAAAATGTAAAATTTCGGGTATTTGTTTAATTGAAGCGAGTTCTTTGTATTTTTTTCTAATATCTTCGGCTGGTGAACCAAAGTAGCTTTTTCCGCCTTCTAAAGACTTACTCACACCAGCCTGAGCAAGTAAAACAGCTTTCGAACCTATTGTGATACCACTAGTAATACCAACTTGTCCCCAAATAGTTACTTCATCTTCAATTACTACGCAACCCGCAATACCTACTTGAGAAGCTATTAAGGTTTTTTCGCCTATAATTGTGTCGTGTCCTATTTGCACCTGATTATCAATTTTACAGCCTTTTTTAATAGTTGTATCGGCAGTAACACCACGATCAATGGTACAAGCAGCACCAATATCGACATGGTCTTCAATAACTACACGACCACCAGACTTTAATCTGTCGAAACCTTCTGGACGTTTTTTGTAATAAAATGCATTAGCCCCTAAAACCGTTCCAGCATGAATGGTTACGTTATCGCCAATGATGGTGTCATCGTAAATACTAACATTGGAATGAATGATGCAATTTTTACCAATAACCACATGATGTCCAATAAAGGTGTTAGGTTGAATTACAGTGCCTTCACCAATAACTGCTGTTTCAGAAATTTGATTATTTGCTGATGCAAAAGGCTTAAAATGATTCGTTAATTTATTAAAATCTCTAAAAGGATCGTCGCTTATTAATAATGCTTTGCCTTCTGGACAATCTACTTTTTTGTTTATTAAAACAATAGTTGCAGCCGATTGTAAAGCTTTATCGTAATATTTTGGATGATCGACAAAAACGATATCTCCAGGCTCAACCACATGAATTTCATTCATGCCTAAAACTGGAAAATCATCGTCACCAACAAATTCGCAATCAATTAATTGCGCTATTTGTTTTAGGGTATATGGCGTTGGAAATTTCAATTAAAACTATTCTTTAACGCGTTCTTTATATGTTCCTTTATCGGTTTCAACTCGAATTTTATCACCTTCGTTGATAAATAAAGGTACATTCACTATAGCTCCAGTTTCAACAGTTGCCGGTTTAGTGGCGTTGGTTGCTGTATTTCCTTTTACTCCTGGTTCGGTGGCAGTAACTTCTAAAACAACACTTGCTGGCATTTCAACAGACAGTGGCATGTTATCTTCAGTGTTAATAATTACTGTAACTACTTCACCTTCTTTCATTAAACCAGGACTATCTAAAGCAGATTCGCGTAATTGTATTTGAGAATAATCTTCGGTAT
The DNA here is from genome assembly GCF_000941055.1 of Siansivirga zeaxanthinifaciens CC-SAMT-1. GTDB lineage: Bacteria > Bacteroidota > Bacteroidia > Flavobacteriales > Flavobacteriaceae > Siansivirga > Siansivirga zeaxanthinifaciens. Next base: position 2,602,898 of record NZ_CP007202.1, read on the forward strand.
TCATAAAATGGTAATACTCCCCATCATTATACAAAAACTGGAATTTATGCGTTTCTACACGAACATCTTCTAATTTATGTCCAGCAGAAAATGTATTATCTAACACTTTACCATTGGTAACACTTTTCATTTTTGTTCTAACAAACGCAGGACCTTTACCTGGTTTAACGTGTAAAAATTCTATAATTTTATAAATATCGTTGTTATATCTAATGCATAAACCGTTTCTGATATCACTTGTAGTTGCCATATTGTTATTTTAAGCTTTTTTAAATATTTTAATTTGATTTGAAATATCCTTTCATAATTCCTCTATGAGAATTCTTAATGAATTGTAGAATTTCATCACGCTCTGGAGTGGCCTCCATTTCGGCCTCAATAATCTCTGATGCCTGCGTGTTATTATAATTTTTCTGGTATAAAATTCTGTAGATATTTTGAATTTCTCTAATTTTCTCGGTTGAATACCCACGTCTTCTTAAACCCACAGAGTTAATTCCAACATAAGAAAGCGGCTCTCTAGCAGCTTTAACATAAGGAGGTACGTCTTTACGAACCAAAGAACCTCCTGTAACAAACGCATGATTTCCTATAGAAACAAATTGATGAACTGCAGCCATCCCAGCCAATACCACATAATCACCTACGGTAATATGTCCAGCTAGTGTACTATTGTTAGAAAAAATACAATTGTTTCCAACCACGCAATCATGTGCAATATGGCAATACGCCATAATTAAGCAATTATCGCCTACTACGGTTTTCATTTTATCGGTAGTACCTCTATTAATGGTAACACATTCTCTTATTGTAACGTTGTTTCCTATTTCTACCGTAGTTTCTTCGTCGTTATATTTTAAATCCTGAGGAACTGCAGAAATTACAGAACCTGGAAATATATTACAGTTTTTTCCAATACGAGCGCCTTCCATTATGGTAACATTACTACCAATCCATGTGCCTTCACCAATAATTACATTATTATGAATGGTTGTAAATGGCTCGATAACAACATTTTTTGCGATTTTTGCTCCTGGATGAACGTATGCAAGTGGTTGATTCATTTTTAATTTATTATATATTGTGTAAAAATGTCTTTGCAATTTAGTGTTTTAAAAACTTATAAAACTCTAGAGATGCTCGATTGATTTATTTTAGTTATTTTACTTTTGAAATTTGCGCCATTAATTCTGCCTCGGCACAAAGTTTTCCATTGGCATAAGCATACCCTTGCATGTGACAAATTCCACGACGAATAGGTGTAATTAACGAACATTTGAAAATTAACGTATCACCCGGAACCACTTTTTGCTTAAACTTAACATTATCCATTTTCATGAAGAAGGTTAAATAATTTTCTGGATCTGGAACAGTATTTAAAACTAAAATACCGCCTGTTTGCGCCATAGCCTCTACAATTAAAACACCTGGCATTACTGGAGCACCTGGAAAATGTCCTGCGAAAAAGTCTTCGTTCATTGTTACATTTTTTAAAGCTGTAACGTAACTATCGGTTAATTCGAAAACTTTATCTATTAATAAAAATGGTTGTCTGTGAGGTAACATCGCCATAATTTGATTCACATCCATTAATGGCGGTTGATTCACATCGATATTAGGCACGTTATTACGACGGTCGTTCTTTATGAGTTTAGATAACTTTTTAGCAAACTGAGTGTTTACAAAATGTCCTGGTTTGTTTGCTATTACTTTACCACGAATTCTGGTGCCAATTAGAGCTAAATCACCCAAAACATCTAATAATTTATGTCTTGCAGCCTCGTTGGGATAATGAAGTGTTAAGTTGTCTAAAATACCATTGGGTTTAACTGCAATAGTATCTTTTTTAAAGGCTACTTTTAATTTTTCCATAGTCTCTGGCGACAAAGGCTTGTCTACATAAACGATGGCATTATTTAAATCGCCTCCTTTTATTAATCCATGCTCTAGTAACATTTCAATTTCATGTAAAAAACTGAAAGTTCTAGCATTAGAAATATCATTTTTAAAATCTGAAATTTGATTTAGAGTTGCATTTTGCGTGCCTAAAACTTTGGTACCAAAATCTACCATAGTAGTTATTTGGTATTCTTTTGAAGGCATGACTAATATTTCACTACCCGATTCTTCATCGACATACGAAACAATATCGGTAATAACATATTCTTCTCTAAAAGCATCGATTTCTACAACACCTGCAGCTTCTATAGCTTCAACAAAAAACTTAGAAGAACCATCCATAATAGGGGGTTCTGAAGCATTCAATTCTATAATAACATTATCAACATCTAAACCAACCAATGCCGCTAAAACATGCTCTGAAGTTTGAATAGTTACGCCGTTTTTCTCTAAGCAAGTACCACGTTGTGTATTTGTTACATAATTTGCATCAGCTTCAATTACTGGGGCACCTTCTAAATCTAAGCGCTTAAAAGCCAAACCTGTATTGGCTGCTGCAGGTTTAAAAGTTAATGTTACATTTTTTCCTGTATGCAATCCAACTCCCGTTAATGAAATTGGTTTTTCTATGGTTTTTTGTTTTATTTCAGTATTTACTATTCCCATTATTTTTTTTGTAAATCATTGATATTTTTAACAATAGTTGGCAAATTCTTAAAGTAAACATATGCCTTATTATAGTCTGAATATGGTAATGCAGGAGACCCTTGCACCACTTCATTATCTTTTATATTTCTGCCAATTCCAGATTGCGCCTGAATTTTAACATTATTACCAATAGTTAAATGTCCAGCAACCCCAACTTGTCCTCCTATTTGGCAGTTTTCGCCAATTTTAGCAGAACCAGCAATACCCGTTTGTGCAGCTATAACCGTATTTCTACCAATTTCAACATTATGCCCTACCTGAATCTGGTTATCTAATTTAGCACCGTTTCTTATAATTGTAGATCCTAAAGTAGCTCTGTCTATAGTAGTTGCGGCACCAATATCGACATTATTTTCTATAATAACATTGCCTGTTTGGGGTATTTTGCTGTATCCTCCAGTTTCATTTGGTGCGTAACCAAAACCATCTGCACCAATAATGGCTCCAGAATTAATAACACAATCTTTACCTATTATAGTATCTGAATATATTTTAGCACCTGCAAAAACAATGGTATTATCGCCTATAACCGTATTATCTCCAATAAAAACATTTGGAAAAATCTTCACATTATTACCAATAATTACGTTGTCTGATATATACGAAAAAGCGCCTAAATAAATGTTTTCTCCATAAGAAGCAGATTCGGAAATATGACTTGGTTGCTCAATACCCGATTTATTTAGTTTAACCGAATTGTAATATTCTAAAATTTTTGAAAATGCCAAATAGGCATCGTCAACCTTTATTAAAGTAGTGTCTAAAGGACCTTCAGCCTCAAACGTTTTGTTTACAATCGTGATTGAAGCTTTGGTGGTGTATATGTGGTTTTTGTATTTTGGATTCGCTAAGAACGTTAAAGAACCTTCAAAACCTTCCTCTATTTTAGAAAGTTTAGATACTTCTGCATCAGGGTTTCCAACAACATCGCCCATTAAAATTCCCGCTATTTGCTCTGCTGTAAATTTCAAGTGTAAAGTTTATTGTTTTGTTTAGTTGGGCAAAAATAGGAAAAATGTCCTAAAGTTTTTCAATTGCCTTTGCTTATTGTTAATAGACTTATTTAAAACGAATTAAAAAATAGTGCTTTAAAAAGTGTCTTTAGGATAACATAAATAATATTTTGTTACAGGTTTTGCTAATGCCTTAAGATTGAGTTGGTCTGATGCTTTTACAATATCTTCAATCTTACCAGATTTATGTAAAATATTTATCCCTTTGTGCTTTAAAGTATAGGCTTGATTAGAAATACTACCTGTAAAAACGAAATAGTTAGCTTCTTTTTCTGTTAAACCTTTTTCAGTTTGTAAGGTTGATATAAAACTTTTTAACTTTTCAATTTTAATAGGCTTATTTTTATATTTAATAGTTAATAAATTTCTATTAATTATCATTTCACATAAACGACTTAAAACAAAATCTTCATGATGTTTCCATTGTTTCATTGCAGAAATAATATCGTAATCGTCTAATTCTGAAAAAATTTCTAAGGTATTTTTATTGAAAGCATTTAATTCAATTTTGTTTTCTAAAAAATACAATAATGGTTTACTGGCTTGTAATTTATGACCTTCATGAAATAATTCTTTGGCGCGTTGCAAAACACGTATTAATAATTGCTCGGCTGCTAATCCTGTTTTATGTAAATAAACTTGCCAATACATTAGTCTTCGTGCAATTATAAATTTTTCTACGCTGTATATGCCTTTTTCTTCAACAACAATCTCATCATTTACAACATTAAGCATGGTTATTAAACGCTCGCTGTTAATATTTCCTTCTGCAACGCCGGTGTAAAAACTATCTCGTTTCAAATAATCGGCTCTGTCAATATCAAATTGCCCAGAAATTAACTGACATAAGAATTTCTTAGGATATTCACCTTTAAAAATTTCAATGGCTAAAGTTAAACTTCCGTTAAATTCTTTATTTAATTGCTCCATAAAAAGCAAAGAAATTTCTTCATGCGATACACCTTCAACTATACTATGTTCCATAGCATGCGAAAAAGGTCCATGACCTATATCATGCAATAAAATGGCTACATATAAAGCAGTTTCTTCTTCTTTTGAGATATCTACTTCTTTAAACCGCAACACATTAACCGCTTGTTGCATTAAATGCACGCAACCAATGGCATGATGAAATCGGGTATGATGAGCACCTGGATAAACCATATACGACATACCCATTTGTGTGATGCGACGTAAACGCTGAAAGTATTTATGCTGAATTAAATCGAATATTAACGAATTTGGAATAGTAATAAATCCGTAAATTGGGTCGTTTAATATTTTAAGTTTGTTCAAACTTTAAAAGTTATAGTTTTATAGATACAAATATATGAAAGCTATATAAAAGACAAACCTTAAAAGATTAGGCATTAACAATAAAAAAATACGCATTTAAATGAGCACAATAAAAATTCTTTGGGTAGATGATGAAATTGATTTACTTAAACCACATATTATGTTTCTAGAACAACGAAACTATCATGTTACCAAATGTAAAAGTGGCTCTGAAGCTATTGATATTTTAGACACCGAAAAATTTGATATTGTTTTTTTAGATGAAAATATGCCCGGACTTACGGGGCTTGAAACTTTAAATGAAATTAAAGAAAAACAAGCCAGTTTACCTGTGGTTATGATTACCAAAAGTGAAGAGGAATATATCATGGAGGAAGCCATTGGTAATAAAATTGCCGATTACCTTATAAAACCGGTCAATCCGAATCAAATACTTTTAAGTTTAAAGAAGAATTTAGATCATTCCCGTTTAATTTCTGAAAAAACAACATCGAATTACCAACAAGAGTTTAGAAAAATTGCAATGGAATTAGCCATGGTTAACTCCTATGAAGACTGGGCTGCTTTGTACCAAAAACTAATTTATTGGGAAATAGAGTTAGAAGATATTGAAGATGCAGGCATGTTCGAAATTCTAGAGTCACAGAAAAATGAAGCCAACATTCAGTTTGGAAAATTTATAGAAAAAAATTACTCCTATTGGTTCGATAAAGATTGTGACGACGCTCCTATTATGTCGCATACCCTTTTTAAAAACAAAATAGTTCCCGAATTAAGCAAAGAGCAACCTACCCTTCTAGTTGTAGTAGATAATTTAAGATACGATCAATGGAAAGTGTTTGAACCAATAATAAACAATCATTTTAAAAAGGACAAGGAAGAAGCTTTTTACAGCATATTACCAACTGCAACTCAATACGCTCGTAATGCCATTTTTTCTGGCTTAATGCCAAGCGACATGGAAAAACTATTTCCAGAGTATTGGAAAAACGACACAGACGATGGTGGTAAAAACTTGCATGAAGCAGACTTTTTAGAAACCCAAATGAAACGCCTAAGTCTTACCCACTTAAATTACGAATATCACAAAATAACAAATTTAAAATCGGGTAAAAAATTAGTTGAAAATTTTAAAACATTAAAAAACAATGATTTAACCGTTGTAGTTTACAATTTTGTTGATATGCTATCCCATGCTAAGACCGAAATGGAAGTTGTAAAAGAATTAGCTTCTAACGATAAAGCATACAGATCTTTAACCTTGAGCTGGTTTAAAAACTCGCCGCTTTTGGAAATGATTCAAATGGCACAACAATTAGGGTTTAAATTAATTTTAACTACAGACCACGGAACCATTAATGTAAAAAACCCTTCAAAAGTTATTGGAGATCGAGACACCAGTTTAAATTTACGTTACAAAACAGGTAGAAGCTTAACTTACGATACAAAAGATGTTTTAGTAATTAAAGAACCTCAAAGTGTTCATTTACCTTCAATATCTATGAGTAGCAGTTACATTTTTGCTAAAAGCGATTTATTTTTTGCCTACCCAAATAACTACAATCACTATGTTAGTTATTTTAGAAATACCTATCAACATGGTGGTGTATCGTTAGAAGAAATGATTATTCCGTTTGTGGTTTTTAATCCAAAATAATCTACATAATGCAAAAAACATCGATAAAATACACAAATTATTAGTTTTTTTTAAATTTAATTTGTAATATTGTTCTAATAAAAAAAAGTAATGGAATTATATTTTAGTCTGGAAGACATAGATCATGTTTCAAAAGAAGTATTAAATAATTTAAAATCTAAAACCATTCTTTTTTATGGCAACATGGGTGCTGGTAAAACAACTTTTATAAAATCTTTAATTAAAAATTTAGGATGTAAAGATGAAGCTAGCAGTCCCACTTTTTCAATTGTTAATGAATATGAAATTGAAAATGATAAAATTTTTCATTTTGATTTATACAGAATTAAAGACATTGAAGAAGCATATAATTTTGGAATTGAAGATTATCTGGATTCCGGTCATTGGGTTTTAATTGAATGGCCAGAAAAAATTGAGTCGCTTTTAATAACAGATTGTAACACAATTACCATAGATTTAGAAACAAACAACAGTAGAAAATTAACATTGAATTAAAAAAACATAGCATAAAAACAAGCATAAAACAAACCGAATTTTGATGTTTTACGGTAAACCCACATTAAGAAAATAGAAAAACAATAGATTTTAACATTTTTTTAACATTTACCAACTTTCATCAACATACATCTTAGTTACATTTGGGTATATTAATTAATTAAATCCCTTAAATTATGAAAACTAAAAAGTATGTTATCGCGTTAGCGATTTTCGGAGGCATGTTGTTTATGGCTGAAGCAGTAAACGCATTTAATCATGATGGACAACAAACAACCAAAATTGAAAGAAAAAAGTGGTTCTTACCATCAAAGTAATAATAAACATATTATTATAGGGACATTAATTGCTACTTTTATTGCAATTACCCCTTATTTATTTTATTTACACGAAAGTATTCCAGACAAACAAGTTTGGAATACTTTTTTGTTTTCTTACGATAGTAAAAGTTGGCAGTCTGCCAATTTTGCCATGTGGGTTCTGACTGGTAAATTAATACCATTACTTTTAATTTTTATTTGGTTTTTTACATGTAGACATTGGTGGTATCATACATTAATTGTTCCAATTGTTATGTATGTTTATCAAATAATTGAATTTTTCAACACTACTCTTAATTATTTGGATGAATTTCAACTCATATATTTAATTCCTATAATGGCTATAATTATTCCTACTATATACTTAATAAGAGCTCAAATGTTTAATAAAATAAATGAAACAACAAAGTCGATGCAGGAATTAGAAGACGAATTTAAAGTTTCCCCTAAAAACTTTTGGGATAAAATTAAACAATACTTTTAAATTTATATTTTACTTACTTTCTAATCTATCACGTTCATCCAATTCAATAGACCTGTTATTGGTTTCAAGTTTAGAATTACCAAACTTATAATTAAATCCAAAAACAAAAAGTCTGTTTTCAGAATTCGATTTCATGTATATGTCTTGATTTAGATATCTTGTAGTTTGGTTAAAATTTTGAGTATTGAATATGTCCATCATACCAATACTTAATGAAGCTCGTTCATTCCAGAGTGTTTTTCTTAAATTCAAATCAACCCCCAACCTTTCACTTGAAAATGTAGGTCCTTCTGCAATAGTAGATATATACTGAATAGCCAAGTCTGCAGTTAGGGTTTTATCTTTTAGAAAAGAAAAATAATTAACGAATTGCCCGTAAAAAGACCACTGATTGTTTTTTTGTAACGCATTATTAGATTCTAAGGCCACAAATTTATTGTCATTATTAAATATTGAGCTTAAAACATAAATATTCCAGTCTTTTGAAATAGATGTGTAGGTTGTAAAATCTAATCCATAAGATATATTTCTATCTATATTTGAATTGATATATTTCAAAATATTAGATGCATTATCTTGAAACACTATTTGAAGTGCTGTGTTATTTTCAAATCGGTAAAAAGCTTCAAATGTATATTTTTTATTAAACGTATAACCTAAAATAAAAACATCATCTATCTGGGGTTTCAAATTAGGATCTCCAGTTACATACGAGTAATCATTTTGATAATATTTAAAAGGATTTAATTGCATATAACTTGGTCTAAATATCCTTTTCTTGTAATTAAAATATATCTCATTCGATTCATTAATTCTATTTAACAAATTAATGTTAGGGAATATTTTTAAATATTTATTTGAATTCGTTTGATTGGTAGAAACAGATTCTCCCAAAATATCTGTATACTCAGAGCGTATTCCAGATTTAAAACTCCAATGTTCCCAATCATGAGAATAACTTATATAAAAGGCATAGTTAGTTTCATTATATAAGAATGTATCTGTATTATTTAAGTCTTCAGTTTTAACGTTGTTTTCAACTGTAAACTGTTTTAAAATATTGTCAGAATCAATACTTGTTATTTTAGCACCTGTTTCAAAATGAGCCCCGTTATTTAATGGTAATTCAAAATCTACTTGACCTGTAAACAACTTAATGTATTGACTTGTAAATGTTTGAAAACGATTGTTTCTAAATGCCGAAGTCATATCAGGATAAAAATAGCCCGTATTAACATCTTGAAAATTTGAATTATCGTAATTGGTATGGTGTAAACTTACCAAAAGCTGTTCGCCTTCTTTTTTAAAAGCATGCTTATAATCTAGCGTAAAAGCCAAATTTATAGTTTCTTCAACCAATTTATTATTTGCCTGTAAAATAGAGTCTAATACATTTGAAGCACTATATATTTCAGTAATCGTGTTTCTATCGGTTTTAGTTTGTCTTCTTGGAGCAACCATTATATTAGATGCAAAAGACAAGCTATTGTTTTTGTCAATTTCAAAATCAATATTAGCATTAAAATTATTGTTGGCACTTTTTGTTGTTTTTTCAAAATCTGATTCCCATCGAGAACTCACCTGATTATTAGATATAAAATTTATGCTTTCATCAATAATTCTAAAATCTTCTCTTGGGGTAAAATTATAGTTGAAATACATGTCTAATTTTTCGGTCTTAAAAAAATGACTCGTACCTAAGGAATATTTAGGAAATTTAAATCCCTGTTTAAAATTCCCGTAAACATTACCATTGTATCCGGAAATTATATTTTTACTAGTTACTATATTAATAATAGCTCCACCCTCGGCATCGTATTTGGCAGGCGGATTAGAAATTACCTCAATAGATTTAATATTTACAGCCGAAGTTCCTTCCAGAAGATTCTGCAAATCCATTGCAGACAAATGCACTCTTTTGTCGTTAATATAAACTATACTTTTAGTGTTTTTAACTGTAATGCTTTCTTCAGAAACAAATACACCTGGTGTATGTTTCAAAATAGTTAAAACATTATCATTTGAAAGGGTTGAATTTTCAACATTAAATACAACACGATCAACAAGTCTTTTTATAGTTGGTTTTTTACTTACAATGGTTACACCATCGAGCGACTGGATGCGTTCTTTTAAAATAATATCTTTTAAAATAATATTTTCATTTAAATTGAAATACATGACAACCGCTTCATAACCAAGGTACGACACATTTAGTGTATAATTTGAAGGTTGCAAATTTTCAATAATAAAATCTCCATTTTCAAGAGAGGTCGTTCCTGTAAAAACCTTAGATTCATTGTCTTTAGAAATTGAAATATTTGCAAATGGAATCGGTATTTTTTGTTCATCTAAAATCTTTCCTCTTACATTAAAATCTTGAGAAAAAGCATTAAAACAAAGTAAGAAAATTAAATAGAAACGTAAAGTTTTACACATATATTTGGGTCTTAATGCAAATTTAATGCAATTTAAAAAAATGTGTTTGAGGGAAAACCGTAATTATTGATAAATAATGATTCAAAATAATATTTTTTTATGAATAAATAGTTCTTTTTTAATTCTACAAAACATTTATTTTTGAATAGAATTAAATTTATGTGTAAATTATATTCTTAAACCAATAAACATGTCTAAACAACTATCGCCTTTTACAAAACAACAACTTTTGCCACAGGAAGAAACCCTAGAGATTTTTAAACGCAAAGGAGAACTTTTTATTGGTATTCCCAAAGAAACAGCTTTTCAAGAAAAACGGGTGTGTTTAACTCCAGATGCCGTGTTTGCTTTAGTTAGTAACGGACATCGCGTTTTATTGGAATCTGGCGCAGGTGATGGCGCTAATTTTAGCGATAGAGATTATAGTGAAGCTGGAGCCGAAATAACCAATGATACAGCAAAAGTATTTGCTTGTCCGATGATTTTGAAGGTCGAACCACCTACTCTCGAACAAATAAAACTTATAAATCCGCAAACCATTTTAATATCGGCTTTGCAAATTAAAACACAAACTAAAAAATACTTTGAAACCCTTGCTGCCAAACGCATTACGGCTCTAGCTTTCGAATTTATACGTGATTCAGATGGCACCTATCCGGCCGTAAAATCACTAAGTGAAATTGCAGGAACCGCCTCTGTTTTAATTGCAGCCGAATTATTATCTGATTCTAAAGGCGGAAACGGCCTCATGTTTGGAAATATTAGCGGTGTACCTCCATTAGAAGTTGTTATTTTAGGTGCTGGCACCGTTGGTGAATTTGCCGCAAGAAGCTCGATTGGATTAGGAGCCAATGTGAAAATTTTCGATAACTCCATAACCAAACTAAGACGCATCCAAACACATTTAGGAAGACCGCTTTTCACTTCTACCTTACAACCAAAAAATCTAACAAAAGCTTTAAAACGTTGCGACGTTGTTATTGGAGCTGTTAGAGGCAACAACCGATCGCCAATTATTGTTTCTGAAACCATGGTGCAATCCATGAAAAAAGGTGCTATTATTATAGATGTGAGTATTGATATGGGCGGTTGTTTTGAAACCAGTGAAGTGACCTCGCACAAACAACCTACTTTTGTAAAACATAATGTAGTGCATTATTGTGTACCTAACATTCCTGCACGATATTCAAGAACAGCATCGGTATCTATTAGCAATATTTTCACCCCATATTTATTAAAAATTGCTGAAGATGGCGGCATAGAAAATTCGTTAAGATTTGATCGTGGTTTAAAAAATGGGTTGTACTTTTACCACGGAATTTTAACCAGCAAATCTGTGGGTGAATGGTTCGATTTAAATTATAGCGATATTAATTTAATCATTTTTTAATTCCTACATCATTTGAAGCTTCTAAATAATTAAAATGAACTTATTACAACGTATTGGCTACTATCTTGGTGGGTTTTCACTGGGGCTTATCATCTTAGCCTTTTTCTTAAACGGAAAAAAAACATCTTGTAGTTATGGCCCTGATGCACGTGTTTTAAAAAACATACGACTTAAAACCATTGTTTACTCGGATGCTATAAAACCCATTTTAGAAACCCATCAGTTAGATTCGACTGCTATTAACTATGTTTTAAGAAAAGGCGATGTAAATTTCTCTGAAAGTAACGCCAGACAAGAACCTTGTGGCGTATATATTGTTGAAGGTGATTATAACAACCAAGAAATCACATTAACGATTCAAAACTGCGATAGTATTGCTACAATTACCAACTTAAAATCAATTTCAGACGATTAATGAGCATTAAACGTGATTTTGATATCGTTTTCTCATTAACCGCACTAATATGGCTTGCTCCACTCCTATTATTAATTTCAATTCTTATTAAAATATCTTCTCATGGTTCTGTTTTTTTTATTCAGAAACGGGTGGGATTAAACAGTAGAGACTTCAACATAATTAAATTTAGGACCATGAAACAAAATCCTTCAAATGAAGGTTTTTTAACCATTGGTAATGATGATTCTCGAATAACTAAAATAGGTTGGTTTTTAAGAAAACTTAAATTAGATGAGCTTCCGCAGTTAATTAACGTCCTAAAAGGCGACATGAGTATGGTGGGCCCCAGACCCGAGCTTCGTTATTTTGTAAACTTATATTCTAAAGAAGATTTAGAAGTTTTAAAAGTAAAACCGGGTATTACAGGTTTAGCCTCTATAAAATACTCCAACGAAGCAGAACTTTTAAAATCTGCTAAAAACCCCGAAGCCTTTTATTTAAATGAAATACTGCCTCATAAATTAAAACTAAACAAACAATATATTAAAGAGCAAAGTTTTATTCTAGATTTAAAGCTTATTTTATTAACCATCCCAAAAATATTTTCAAAGAAATAAATCTCATTTTAATTGCTTTACTTTGTGTGTAATTTTAAGTTAAGAATACATTAAATATTTATAAAAACCCATGGAATCATCCGAAAAAGCACATATTAAAAACTTAATTTTAAGCTCCGGGTTAACTCATTTAAATAATACATTTTCAGATGATTATAAAAAAATATTTAATTTTGAAAATGAAATTATTTTAATAACAGGGGCTGCGGGTTCCATTGGAAAAGAACTTACCAATCAATTATTAAAAAGCAAGTTTAAAAAACTAATTTTAATAGATATTTCTGAAACAGGCCTCTACAATGTATCCTTAGATATAAAACAAAAAACGATTGAAAATGTAGATGTTTTTATTCTCGACATTACCGATGAGAGTGCTCTAGAATTTATATTTAAAACCCATAAACCCGATATTGTTTTTCATGCTGCAGCAAATAAAAATGTAGTGATGATGGAAAAAAACCCTTATCAGGCCATTAAAACAAATGTTTTTGGAACCAAATTACTTGCCGATTTTTCTATTAAAAATCAAGTGAAAAAGTTCGTTTTCATTTCAACCGATAAAGCTGTTCAGCCTGTTAGTATTATGGGTATGACAAAAAAAATAAGTGAAAACTATCTACATTCTGTTTCAAAAAGTAATAAAACACAATTTTCAATCGCTCGTTTTGGGAATATTATAGGCTCCAACGGTTCGGTATTGCCTGTATTTTTAAATAGAATTGCACTCGGTTTACCGCTTCAAATTAATCATGTTGAAATGACAAGGTATTTTATTGATAAAACCAAGGCTTGCAGTTTAATACTTGAACTAGCTTTTCTTACCGATAACAACTACAATACCTTTACTTTTAATATGGGACATCCCATAAATATATTAAGTTTAGCAAAAGAACTGCTCTCCATTTATAATTTAGATGACAACCATTTAGAAATTACTGAAGCACATCAAGGAGAAAAAATACATGAAATTATTTGCACCGATGATGAAGCTTTAATACCAACAAAACATCCCGACATATTTAAAATACAATCAAAATCAACCAATTTTAATATGGATTTTGATAAACTTTCTAAAATTAAACCCAGTACGTCTTTTGAAGAAATAAAAAGCATTTTAACATCTTACTTATAGATTAAATTAACTTTCTTCTTTGCTTCTCTTTAGTAATTAAGTTTAATTCTCTACCGGTTTGCCCTGCAACAGAAGTGTTTTCTTCGGCACGACGAATTAAATAAGGCATCACATCTTTTACTGGTCCGAATGGCACATACTTTGCTACATTATAACCTTTATCTGCAAGGTTAAAACTAATATTATCACTCATGCCGTAAAGTTGTCCGAACCAAACTCTAGGATCGTTATTTTCTATACCTTTTTCGGCCATTAATTCCATTAATCTGTAAGTACTAGCTTCATTATGAGTCCCTGCAAACACAGATATTACATCAATATGTTCTAATACATAATCGATACCATTATCAAAATTAACATCGGTAGCCTGCTTACTTTCACAAATAGGTGTTTTATAGCCTCTTTTTTCGGCTCTTAAATTTTCTTTTTCCATGTAGGCGCCACGAACAAGTTTGTAGCCTAAAAAATAACCTCCTTCAATTGCTTTTTTATGTTCTTTCTTTAAAAAATCTAACCTATCGTGTCTGTACATTTGCAAGGTATTAAATACCACAGGTTTTTCTGTATTGTATTTTTTCATCATGGCGGTTACTACATCGTCTGCAGCATCTTGCATCCAACTTTCTTCGGCATCAATTAATAAAGCCACATCGTTTTCTTTGGCCTTTTTACAAACAACATCAAATCGTTCTAAAACACGTTGCCATTCACTTTGCTCTTTTTCGGTAAGCGTTTCGTTATTTCCTATTTTTTCATACAGACTTAATCTGCCAAAACCGGTTGGTTTAAAAACAGCGATGGGCATGGCGTCAATTTCTTTAGAAAACTCTATAATTTTAAGAGTAATGTCGCGCGCAGCATCAAATTCTTGCTCGTTTTCTTTACCTTCAACAGAATAATCTAAAACAGAACAAACCCCTTTTTCAAACATTTTATTAATTACAGGCAAACAATCTTCTTCGTTTACACCGCCACAAAAATGATCGAATACCGTAGAACGAATTAAACCTTCAATAGGCAAGTGAGCTTTTAACGCAAAATTGGTTGCGGCAGTACCTATTTTCACCAATGGCTCTATTGATATCATTTTGAATAAAAAATAAGCACGCTCTAATTCTGAATCACTTTTTAAAGCAAATGCTATTTCTGTATTATCGAATATTCTGTTTGAAGTCATTAATTAAAATTTAGGGAAATTAAATGCCGACTAAGTTATCATTTTATACAAAATCTCCTTAATTTCACACCCTTAAAATTAAGTTAATTTATTCTATGGATTCTATTACAGCAAATAATTGCACTATTCATTTCAATAACCTTTGTTACACATCTTTAAATAAGCATCTTAAAGAAAATAATTTTTCGAAAATATTTATTTTAGTTGATGAAAACACGCATCAATTTTGCCTGCCTTTATTTATAGAAAAATTAGAAACAAATGCCGTTATAGAAATTATAGAGATAGAATCTGGAGAAATAAACAAAACTATTGAAACCTGCGTTGGTGTTTGGAATACCCTTTCTGAACTGGATGCAGACAGAAAATGTTTACTAATAAATATTGGTGGTGGCGTTATTACAGATTTAGGTGGCTTTGTAGCTTGCACTTTTAAACGTGGTATCGCTTATGTAAATGTACCAACAACCCTACTATCCATGGTTGATGCTTCTGTAGGAGGAAAAACCGGTGTCGATTTAGGACATTTAAAAAACCAAATTGGTGTTATAAGTAATCCCGATTTAGTACTTATAGATACGCAGTTTTTAAACACCTTGCCACAAAATCAAATGCGATCTGGTTTGGCAGAAATGCTTAAACACGGACTTATAAGCGATGTGAACTATTGGAATAAATTTCAAGATTTAACAAAATTAAATCTGGACGATTTGGATGTTTTAATTTACGAATCTGTGTTAATTAAAAAACATGTTGTTGAAATTGATCCTTTTGAAAACGGCCTGAGAAAAACCTTAAACTTTGGTCACACCCTAGGTCACGCCATAGAATCTTATTTTTTAAGCAACCCAGAAAAAACAACCTTATTACACGGTGAAGCTATTGTTATAGGCATGATTTTAGCATCATACATTTCTACTCAACTAGCCGGGTTCCCTCTGGAAGATACTTTAAAAATTAAAAAGTTATGTACTAATTATTACGGCAAAGTAGATATTCTGGAATCTGAACACCAGACCATCATGGATTTACTTAAATACGATAAGAAAAACAACCACGGAAATATTAATTTCGTTTTACTTGAAGCCATTGGCAAGCCAAAAATTGATTGTTTAGTAGACGATGCTATTATTATTGATGCATTTGCATTTTATGCATCTTAGTACAATTAACCTAAGCTTTTTAAAACAACATCACATACCCTATTTAGGTCTGTTTTACTTAAATTAGAACCACTAGGTAAACAAAGCCCGGTTTCAAACAAGGCTTCGGAGTTACCATTTAAAAAACTTAAGTTCTCTTTGAAGATGGGTTGCGTATGCAATGGCTTCCAAAGCGGTTTGCTTTCTATATTTTCTTTAAGCAAATTTAATCTTATTTTTTCACGAATTTCAAAAGAATTAACCGATATACAGGTTAGCCATCGGTTTGAAAAAAAATCTTTTGGTTCGTCTAAAAAAGAAACTCCTTTAAATTGAAGTGTTTCTTTATAAAATTCAAAATTCGCTCGTCTAGACTGTATTCTTTCATTTAAAACAGCCATTTGTCCGCGACCAATGCCTGCTAAAACATTGCTCATCCTGTAATTGTAACCCATCTCGACATGCTCGTAATACGATTTGTTTTCTTTAGCCTGAGTTGCTAAAAACAAACTTTTATTCTTTAAAGCTTCAGAAGAAGTCACCAACGCACCGCCGGCGGAGGTTGTAATCATTTTGTTGCCATTAAATGAAAAAACGCCCATTTCAGAAAGGGTTCCGCAATATTTATTATTGACATGACTTCCTAAAGCTTCGGCGCTATCTTCTAAAACAGGAATATCATATTTTTTAGCTACCGCATTAATTTCATCGACATGATATGGCATTCCGTATAAATCGACTACAATTATAGCTTTAGGTTTTTTGTTATTATTTATTCTGTTTTTAATAGCAACCTCTAACAACTTAGGACACATATTCCAGGTTTCTAATTCACTATCAACAAAAACAGGAGTTGCTCTTAAATACAAAATAGGATTCGCAGTTGCTATAAATGTAAAACTCTGACAAATCACTTCATCTCCAGCAGACACCCCAAGCAAACGCAAGGCCAAATGAATTGCTGCCGTACCCGAATTTAGGGTAGTGATTTCATGGTTTCCGCCTAAATATTTTTTTAAGTCATTTTCAAAACCATCGAGATTATCACCTACAGGAGCAATCCAATTGCTTTTAATAGCTTCTTCGATATAGCTTGTTTCTAAATTTCCTAAATGAGGCGTAGAAAGGAATATTTTAGATTTATTTGACATTTAAAGGCTATTAGTAAATGATTATAAAATTGTTTTTTAGCTTTATTTTAAGAAGCATTTTACAATAAGTACAAATAAAAAAGAAATCAATTATATATTTGATTAATCTCTTAAATATATTTCACATATTTGTTTAAAGTTTACTAAAATACTAAAGTTAGAATGATTTATTCCGAACTAAAACCTTTAAAAAACCAACAAATACTCGTTACTGGTGGCGCTGGTTTTATAGGTTCTAATTTATGCGAAACCTTATTAGAAAATAATATTAAGGTTGTTTGTTTAGATAATTTTTCGACTGGAAAAAAAGAAAATATTTCTGCTTTTTTAAATCATACTCATTTTAAACTCATTGAAGGTGATATTAGAAATTTAGAAGATTGCAAAAAAGCTTGTGTGAATACTAATTATATTTTACACCAAGCTGCTTTAGGCTCGGTACCCCGATCTATTGAAGACCCTATAACAACCAATGACGTTAACATTTCTGGCTTCCTTAACATGCTTGTTGCTGCCCGAGATGCCAAAATTAAACGCTTTGTTTATGCAGCAAGTTCTTCTACCTATGGCGACCATGAAGCGCTACCCAAAGAAGAAGACACTATTGGCAAACCGCTTTCTCCTTATGCAATTACAAAATACGTAAACGAATTATATGCCGATATTTTTCATAAAACATACCAATTAGACACTATTGGATTGCGTTATTTTAATGTTTTTGGAAAAAAACAAGACCCAAATGGAGCCTATGCTGCTGTAATTCCTAAATTTATTCATCAATTAATAAATTTAGAATCGCCTGTAATTAACGGCGACGGAAGCTACTCAAGAGACTTTACTTATATCGATAATATTATTCAAATTAACATTAAAGCTCTTACAACAAAAAACGAAAACAGTTTAAACACGATTTACAATGCGGCTTTTGGAGAACAAACAACATTATTAGAATTGTTTGATTTGTTAAAAATGAATTTATCAGGTTTTGATAATAACATTAAAAATGTAGAATTAAAATTTAGAGATTTACGAGCAGGCGATATTCCGCATTCATTAGCTTCTATCGATAAAGCAAAAAAACTTTTAAATTACGAACCTAAATACAATATAGCCTCTGGTTTAAATGAAGCTATAAGCTGGTATTGGAAACATTTAAAATAAGAATTTTAATTAAAAATGAAAGATATAAAAATTGCAATTATTGGTTTAGGTTATGTAGGCTTACCACTTGCTAGACTGTTTGCTACAAAATATAATGTTGTTGGTTTCGATATAAACTCAAACAGAATTAATGAGTTAAATAAAGGCATTGACAAAACTTTAGAAATTGAAACAGATGCTCTTAAAGCAGTTCTTAAAAAAGAGAATAATAATGATATTGGTCTTTACTGTTCTGCTACCATTGAAGCTATTAAAGATTGTAATTATTATATTGTTACCGTACCAACACCTGTTGATAAAAACAACCGACCCGATTTATCTCCGTTATTTAAATCGAGCGAAACAGTTGGAAGCGTTATAAAAAAAGATGACATTGTTATTTTTGAATCTACCGTATATCCTGGTGTAACAGAAGACGAATGCGTGCCTATTATTGAGAAAATTAGCGGATTAAAATTCAACACAGACTTTTACGCAGGTTATTCTCCAGAACGTATAAATCCGGGAGATAAACTACATACAATAGATAAAATACTCAAAGTAACTTCGGGTTCTACTCCTGAAATTGCACAAAAAGTTAATAATCTATACAAAAGTGTTATAACTGCAGGCACTCATTTGAGTCCTTCTATAAAAGTAGCAGAAGCAGCCAAAGTGATTGAAAATTCGCAACGCGACATTAATATTGCGTTTGTTAATGAATTATCAAAAATATTTAATCTTTTAAATATAGATACTCAAGCTGTTTTAGAAGCCGCTGGCACGAAATGGAATTTTCATCCTTTTAAACCCGGACTGGTTGGCGGCCACTGTATAGGTGTAGATCCTTACTATTTAGCACAGAAAGCATTAGAAGTTGGTTATCATCCTGAAATTATTTTAGCAGGACGACGTGTTAACGATAGTATGGGGCAATATGTTGCATCGGAAGTAATAAAGCTTATGTCTCAAAAAGATATTCGCATAAAGGATGCCAATATTTTAGTGTTAGGAATTACATTTAAAGAAAACTGTCCCGATGTAAGAAACACTAAAGTTGTTGATGTTATAAATCAATTAAAAAGCTTCGGTACACAAGTTACCGTTTACGATCCTTGCGCTAATATAGATGAAGTTGAAAAGGAATACGGATTAAAAACTCTCAATAAACTACCAAATTCTTTATTTGATGCTGTAGTAATTACAGTTGCTCATAAAGAGTTTTTAAATTGCGATTTACAATCACTCTTAAAAACAAACAGTGTTTTATATGATGTTAAAAGCATATTAAAAACTAAAGTTGACGGAAGATTATAATAAAAAAGTCCATTAAAAATTTAATGGACTTTTTTTTATTTTTGATTAATGTTATCGATTACATATCATTAAAAATAGAATGCATCAAACGTTTTTTATCATTAATACTTTCTTCAAGTGAAATCATAGTTTCAGTTCTGTAAACACCTTCTATATCATCTAACAAAAAGATAACTTCTTTTGCATGTTCTGTGCTTCTAGCTCGAATTTTACAGAATATATTAAATTTACCTGTAGTAATATGAGCAACAGTTACATAAGCTATTTCATTTATTCTCTCTAAAACAAATTTAGTTTGAGAGGTATTGTTTAGATAAACACCCACGTAAGCAATAAATGAATATCCTAGTTTTTTATAATCAAGCATTAAAGAAGATCCTCTAATAATACCCTGCTCTTCCATCTTCTTTACACGAACATGAACTGTTCCAGCCGATATTAGTAATTTTTTTGCAATGTCTGTAAATGGAATTCTTGTATTGTCAATTAACATGTCAAGAATTTGATGATCGATTTCGTCTAATTTTATTTTACCCATAATTAACTATTCTTAAATAGAACCCAAAAATAATACATTTTATTTAATGATAATAGATAATTAGTACGTTTTATTTCGAAAATAACGAGATTTTTTCATTATTAATTATTACGAAATCGTTTTCGTATCCAATCTCTATTTCCTCGTTATTATTGTTAAAAACCTTTAACCCATTGACATTTATGGTATTATGTCCGTAAAATCGACTTAAATCACCAATTGCATCTACTTTTGGTACAAAAACAACAGCTTCGTCAACAAGACGTTCTTGAAATAAAAATCCAATATCAACAAGGCCTTTATTCGTTTTTACTTGTCTTAAAATAACATCTAAAAACAACTTGTCGTTTTCAGGAATATCAAAATATCCTTTATGATACTCGCCAGTAATAGCGTTTTTAGAAATATAATCTAGCGATGTTAAATAAGATATATATATGTATTCTCGTGTTATATCACGAGCATAATCATTAGGATAATGTCCTGCTTCAAACAAAATGGTAGGTATATTTTCACTTTGAAAAGTATCACCAACACAATTAATATTAAACGCATCATCATAAACACCCACCTGACCAGGAATTAATGTTTGTAAAGCGCGATTCATAACATCAATAATTTCCATAGCACGCGTTCTATTTGATGTAACCGTACAAGCTTCATCTTGAGCAGGCGCTAAAAAAGATACCGTTGCTATGTTATTGGTAGCTCCAGCACTAAAAATAGTTCGTTGCCCATGTAAATTATAACAGAAATCAGGTTTAAAGCTATTAAAAACAGTTCTAAGCACTTTACTTTCTGGTTGCGTTAAGTTTTGAGCATCTCGATTTAAATCGACTTCATTAGCATTTATTCTTGTATAAGCTTTGGCGCCATCTGGATTTAAAATAGGGATGATACATAAAGTGCAAGCCTCTAAGATATGAGAAGTTTCAGTTTTACTACTTATGAAGGTGTTTAATAAATCAAATAATGCTTTGGTAGTTGTAGATTCATTACCGTGCATTTGCGACCACATTAAAATCTTTTTTGGTCCATTTCCAATGGTTAAACCGTAAATAGGTTTGTTTAAAACCGATGTCCCTAAAATCTCAATAGATACATTTTTAGACAGTTTATTTAAAACAGGTTCAATGTGTTTATTGGTTATATAACGATGACTTAAACTGGCTTCTTTATTCTTTAAAAATAAGTTTTGAATAGTTTCTATTTGCATGTGTTTTAATTATTCTACAAATGTAAACATTTACTTTTTTACAATTGTAAACACGTAAAATCCACGCTTTTGTTACATTTGTATACAATAAACTATTACACATTGATGAAATTTGCAATAAATAAAATCAATTTTAAATAATTTAATCATTAAATATTAATTTTCAGTATTTTAGTAGCATCTATTTAAACTTATAGATTATATATATACCTATTTTATTAAAGCAAATAGGTTGATATTAAATTATATTTGTTACATTTGTAAAACAAAATACATTTGTAATATTTACAATGATAAACACAGACGAGTTTACAATTAGATTACAGAAAGTAATTGATTATTACGGTGAGAACGCCTCTTCTTTTGCCGAAAAAATAGGTGTGCAACGCTCTAGTATTTCTCATGTTTTATCCGGACGAAATAAACCGAGCTTAGAATTTATTTTAAAAATATTATCAACTTACCCTGATGTAGAATTGTATTGGTTATTGAACGGTAAAGGTTCCTTCCCTTCAGATGAGATTTCAAACAAAGAAACTAAAGTAATCGAGAATAAAATTTCAGAAACAACAGCTTCAAATCCAGATATAGAAAACAAACCTTTGGAAATGATTTTAGAATCTAAAAACGAAAACCAAGGTTCTAAAAACAAAACCATCGAACGTATTGTCATTTTTTATTCGGATGGTACTTTTAAAAATTACAGCAATTAAGCTATTGTTTGTACTTTTGCTATATCAAAAAAAAAATATGAAATTTTTAAATATCCTCTTATTGCTAACCTTGTTTGGCTGTTATAAAACAACTCGTAATTGTAAAGATTTTAAAACGGGTGAGTTTTATAGTGAAGTAACTATTGATGGTGTTACATATAAGTCTAAATTTAAACGCTCTGAGACGCTTCAAATTGAAACTTATAACAATACATTAGATTCATCAAAACTAAGATGGATTAACGATTGTGAAGTTGTTTTTAAGACCATAAACCCAAAAAACATGGCAGAACAAAAGGATATTCATTTAAAAATACTAACAACAACCGATTCTTCATACACGTTTGAATACGCTTATGTAGGAGAAAACAAAAAACAAAAAGGTATAGCCTATCGTATTAAATAGATTTAATTTAACGGATAAAGAAAAGATTCGACCAACTCGAAGCTTACATTTTTATCGTTATCAATGTAATACGTAATAAACAATTCTCCCCAGAATTCACCATCTGAAAAATCGGCGATAATCCATTTATGGTTTAAAAGTTTTACCGTATTAATTAGCATTCTTCTACCCTCACTTGATGCATAAGGTACTAAGGGGTGTTCGCCTCTGGTTTCATTGGTTTTATAAAGTTCGTCCTTGATGTAATTTTCTAAGCCATTTACATTTAAACCTTTACTTTCAAAATAGCTTAAAGCATCTTCATTATTATTAAAATTAAAATGAGAAGCATCTAAATATTTATCTTGAAGCACTGCCACCGAATCTTTGTAACGTGTGTACTGTGTTTTATACCCCTCTAATTTATTGTTCATATCGGTAAAAACGCGTTTTGCATTTACATATTGAAAAATGATTAATAAAATTGAAAATACAAAGAGGTAGGTTAAAATTTTTTGTTTCATTGTTTAGGTTTAAATTGTTAGTTCTAGGCCATCGTAAGCTAAAAATACATTTTGTGGTAATTCTTTTTGAACATCATCGTGAAATCCTAACATATGGCTTATGTGAGTTAAATACGCTTTTTTAGGATTTACCTTCTCGATAAAATTTAACGCTTCTTGTAAATTAAAATGCGAGTGATGTGGCTCTTTGCGTAATGCATTAACGACTAATGTATCAATGTTTTTAATTTTTTCTATTTCTTTATCCTTAACCGTTTTCATATCGGTTAAATAAGCGAAATTATCAAATTTATATCCAAAAACCTGTAAATTGGCATGTTTTCCGTTTACGGGTACAACTTCTAATCTGTTTAATTTAAAAGGTTTATTTTTTACTCGGCACTTAATAACGCTTGGAGCGCCAGGGTATTTGTTTTTAGTTTTAAAAATATAATCAAATCGTTTGGTAATCGATTTTAAAACACGTTTGTGAGCATAAACTGGAATATCGCCTTGTCTGAAGTTAAAAGGCCTTATATCGTCTAAACCTATAACGTGGTCTGAATGTTCATGTGTAAATAAAATACCATCTATACGAGTACAACCCGAACGAAGCATTTGATATCTAAAATCTGGACCACAATCTATTACATATGTATAGCCACTCCATTCAACCAAAACAGAAACTCGTAATCGTTTATCTTTTGGGTTGTCACTCAAACAAACAGGATGATTGCTCCCAATAATAGGGATTCCTTGCGAAGTACCCGTACCAAGAAACGTTATTTTCAAAATATCATAAATTTTATACAAAAATAAGCTTATTTTTTTGTTTCAGTTAGTTATTTAATATCTTTACTTACATGTAGAATTTAACCTAAAAAATATGGAAATTACCATAAAAGGCGACAAACAATTTGACGATATTCCTTCTTTAAAAACGAAAGCCCTTCGTATTAATTTAAACGAAAATATTTATGGAACTTTTGCCGAGATTGGTGCTGGACAAGAAACCTGTAGACATTTTTTTAGAGCAGGTGGTGCCTCTGGAACTATAGCTAAGGCTATGTCGGCATACGATAAAGATTTTAGTGATGCTATTTATGGCGCTGAAGATGATGGCCGTTATGTCACCGAAGCGCGTTTACGCAAAATGCTTATCCATGAGATGAATCTCATGGAAAAACGTATTACTCGTGACAAACATCCCGATAAAATATTTTTTACTTATGCCAACACCGTTGCTACTATAGATTTTGCAAAACAATTTAAAGGCCACGGTTGGGTAGGAATTAAATACCAGGTAGAAGCCAGTGGCGATTATAATGAAATTATACTGCACCTACGCTTTAAAGAAACCGATGCCAGATTACAACAAGAAACCTTAGGTATTTTAGGTACCAATTTAATTTATGGTGCATTTTATAAATATAATGAGCCTAAAAAATTACTACGTTATTTATACGACCACTTAGATAAAGATCAATTAGAAATTGATACCATAAACTTTTCTGGTCCAGTATTTAAAAATGTCGATAATCGATTAATGAGTTTACAACTCGTTAAAAATGGCATGACAGATGCCGTAATGTTTGGTCCAGACGGCACCAACGTTTTACCAGCTAAAATGTTTTACAAAAAGAATATTTTGGCACTTCGAGGAAGCTTTAGGCCAGTAACCAAGGTAAACATGGCTATGTATGAAAAATCATATGAGATGTTTATTAAAGAAAATAAAGTGAAAAAAGAAAACACGATGGTGGTTTTCGAAATTACACTTTCCAACCTTAGAGCCGAAGGAGAAATTGATGAACAAGATTTTATAGATAGAGCAGATTTATTATGTTCTCTAGGACAATCGGTTATGATATCTAATTTCCAGGAATATTATAAAGTTGTCGAATATTTTTCTAACTACACCAAAGCCCGTATGGGATTAGCCATGGGTGTTAGTAATTTAGTAGACATATTCGATGAAAAATATTATCGCCATATTAGCGGTGGTATTCTTGAAGCTTTTGGTAAATTATTCTTTAAAGATTTAAAAGTATACTTATACCCTATGCTCGATGCAGAAACTGGAGAATTAATTACCAGTGAAAATTTAAAAGTATACCCACGTATGAAAGAATTATATAAATTCTTTAAATACAACGGAAAGGTTATTGATATAAGTGATTACGACGAATCGATAATGAATATTTTCTCACGCGAAATTCTACAAATGATTACCAATGGCGAACGCGGATGGGAAGATATGGTACCCGAAGGCACTGCCGAATTGATAAAAGATTACAGATTATTTGGATACTCTAGAAAACCATTAATTTTAAATAGAAAAAGAAAGAAATAAAAAAAGCGACTTTTAAGTCGCTTTTTTGTTTAAATATCGTTTTTTACTCTAGAATTTGGGCAGCATGATCTTTTGTTTTTACTTTATCAATAACACGCGCTACAACACCTTCTTCATTAATTATAAAGGTCATTCTGTGAATTCCGTCATATTCTTTACCCATAAACTTTTTAGGTCCCCATACCCCAAAAGTATTTATAACTGTTTTATCTTCATCGGCTAACAAAGGAAAGGGAAATTCATATTTATTCTTAAAATTAGCTTGCTTTTTCTCGTCGTCTGCACTCACGCCCAACAACTCATATCCTTGTTCTTGTAATACGGCATAATTATCTCTTAAATTACAAGCTTCAGCAGTACAACCAGGTGTATTAGCTTTAGGGTAAAAAAATACAATAAGCTTTTTGCCTTTATAATCATTTAAAGACACACTATTGCCATTTTCATCTTTCGATTCAAAATTTGGTACTACATCTCCTTTTTTTAATGTTTTCATAGGTTTTCTTTTTTTAATGAATTAAAAATTCATTGTGTTATTAAATTAATTTAGTATGGTTCAATTCATACCATTAACTTTGCTTTTTACAAAAATACAACATATGAACAAGGAAAAAAAAGTACAATTTGTAATAGATACATTAAATGAATTATATCCTACTATTCCAGTTCCTTTAGATCATAAAGACCCTTATACCCTTTTGATAGCTGTTTTATTATCTGCGCAGTGTACAGACGTTCGGGTTAATCAAATAACGCCCATTTTGTTTAAAAAAGCAGATAATCCATATGATATGGTTAAGCTTTCTGTTGAAGAAATAAAAGCGATTATAAAGCCCTGCGGACTTTCACCAATGAAAAGCAAAGGCATTTACGGTTTATCTGAAATTTTAATTGAAAAACACAACGGCGAAGTTCCTCAAGATTTTGAATCCTTAGAAGCTTTACCGGCTGTTGGCCATAAAACAGCGAGTGTTGTTATGTCGCAAGCCTTTGGCGTACCAGCGTTTCCCGTAGATACTCATATACACCGGTTAATGTATCGCTGGAATTTAACCAACGGAAAAAGTGTAGCGCAAACAGAAAAAGATGCCAAGCGTTTGTTTCCAAAAGCATTATGGAACGATTTGCATTTACAAATTATTTGGTACGGAAGAGAATATTCTCCAGCAAGAGGCTGGGATTTAAATAAAGATATTATTACCAAAACAATTGGAAGAAAATCTGTTTTAGATGCTTATTATAAAACTAAAAAGTCCTAACTTTTAGTTAGGACTTTTCAAAAAAAACTTAATTTAGAAGCGCTTCAAACTTCATTTTATTACAATTTATAACACTTAAAGCTTTAGAATAGTTTAAAAGAAAATTTATGGTCTCTTCTTTTGGTTCAATTTCATTAAGTTTTTTAATAGATTTTTCAGAGTAAAGTTTTGCCATTATTTACATTTAAAGGGTTATAAATGGAATAACGCAAAAAAAAAATGTTTTATTGTGTTAATTTGTTAAAACGATATTATGTTTTTCAATAATTTTTCTCAAATTAATTAAAGCATACCTCATACGCCCTAAAGCCGTATTAATACTTACTCCTGTTTTATCTGATATTTCTTTAAAACTTAAATCTTCATATATACGCATGAGTAAAACCTCTTTTTGATCTTCTGGAAGTTCATCAACCAATCGTCTTACATCGGTTTCAACTTGTTCTTTTATTATAGAAGATTCTGCATTTAAACTAGAATCACTTAATACCGAAAAAATATCAAACTCGTCGGTATTAGAAAATTTAGGCATTCTGTTATTTTTTCTAAAATAATCTATAACAAGGTTATGAGAAATACGCATTACCCATGGCAAAAACTTGCATTCTTCATTGTAAGCGCCTCGTTTTAAGGTTTTAATAACTTTAATAAAGGTGTCTTGAAAAATATCTTCAGCGACATCTTTATCGTATACCTTAGAATAAATAAAACTGTAAACCTTCTGTTTGTGCTTGTTAATAAGAATTTCTAACGCACTTTCATCTCCTCTAATATAGTTGTGTACTAGGATAGAATCTTGTATAAGTTCGTGTTGCATAATCATTACTTTTAGTGTCAAAGAATGGCTTCTTTGCTTGGGGTTATTTAAAAAAAGTAATGTTCTGCTATAGGCGAGAGATGTTTAGTGTTAGTAATAATAAGTCAAATATAACAACAATCATTCCAAAAAAACAAAAAATATTTAGTTTTTTAATATTCAGTTATTTAAACAATAATAAATTTATAAGAATAAATAGTTGTAGTATCTTTGCTTTATTATTCTCTTAAAAGCCTATGAACACTAATATTTCCGAAGTTAATCCAAAAGAAAATATCATTATTAAAGGTGGTAAATTGCATAACCTAAAAAATATCGATGTTGTTATTCCAAGAAACAAACTTGTGGTAATCACAGGATTATCGGGCTCTGGAAAATCAAGTTTAGCGTTCGATACTCTGTATGCGGAAGGTCAAAGACGATATGTTGAAAGTTTATCAAGCTATGCCCGACAATTTTTGGGTCGTTTAAATAAACCCAAAGTAGATTATATAAAAGGTATTGCCCCTGCTATAGCCATAGAACAAAAAGTAAATTCTACAAATCCAAGATCTACGGTTGGTACCACAACCGAAATATACGATTACCTTAAATTATTATTTGCGAGAATAGGAAAAACCTACTCACCTGTTTCAGGAAATGAAGTAAAAAAAGACACTGTAACTGATGTTTTAAATTATTTAAAAACCTTCCCAGAGAGTGAAAAATTACTTCTGCTAGCCCCTATTTTCTTAGAAACAGGTCGCACGATGGAAGATAAATTAAAAGCACTTTCGCAACAGGGTTATGCCAGAGTTAAATTAAATGAAACGGTCGTAAGAATTGATGATGTTGAAACTATTTCTGAAAACGATAAGATTTTATTAGTTGTAGATCGTATTGTAATAAAGCATGAAGAAGATTTTTATAATAGATTAGCTGATGCTATACAAACAGCTTTTTTTGAAGGGAAAGGTGAATGTTATATTGAAACGCTTGACACAAATAAACAAAGAGAATTTAGTAATAAATTTGAATTAGATGGCATTAATTTTTTAGAGCCAAATGTTCATTTGTTTAGTTTTAACAATCCCTACGGTGCTTGTCCTGCATGTGAGGGATATGGCGATATTATTGGAATTGATGAAGATTTAGTTATTCCCAATACAGCGCTTTCTGTTTACGAAAATGCCATATTTCCTTGGCGCGGTGAAAGTATGAGTTGGTTTAGAGACCAACTGGTAAATAATTCACATAAATTCGACTTTCCAATTCATAAGCCCTATTTTCAACTAACCGAAGCTCAAAAACAACTTATTTGGGATGGAAACAAATATTTTGAAGGATTAAATTCATTTTTTGCCGAGTTGGAGGCTAAGGCCTATAAAATTCAAAACCGAGTAATGCTATCGCGTTATCGAGGTAAAACAAAATGTAAAACCTGTAAAGGGAAACGTTTAAGAATAGAGGCTAATTATGTAAAAATATCCAACGCGACCATCACCGATTTAGTTGAAATGCCTCTTGATAAACTCGCTTCATTTTTTAAAGAATTAGAACTCAATGAGCATGATTATACCATCGCCAAACGATTATTAACTGAAATAAATAACCGATTGTTATTTTTAGCAAATGTAGGCTTGGATTATCTTACGTTAAACCGAAAATCTAATACACTATCGGGTGGTGAAAGTCAGCGTATTAATTTGGCAACATCACTAGGAAGTAGTTTAGTTGGGTCGATGTATATTCTGGATGAGCCAAGCATTGGTTTACATCCAAAAGACACCGAGCGACTCATACTTGTTTTAAAACAACTACGCGATTTAGGCAACACGGTTATTGTTGTTGAACATGATGAAGATATTATGAAAGCTGCCGATTATATTATCGATATTGGTCCAGAAGCAGGAACCTATGGCGGTAATATTGTTGCAGAAGGGAATTATATAGACATATTAACTTCAAACTCTTTAACGGCTCAATATTTAAATGATACTTTAAGAATTGAAGTCCCCAAAAAACGTCGAACATCTAAATATCATGTAGATATTATTGGAGCTCGAGAAAATAATTTAAAAAATATTGACGTTACTTTTCCATTAGGAATGCTAACCGTAGTTACAGGCGTTTCGGGAAGTGGAAAAAGTACCTTGGTTAAGAAAATTCTATTTCCTGCTCTTCAAAAAAAACTCACCGACTTTAGTGATAAAGCTGGTCAGTTTTCGAGTTTAGAAGGTAATTTTAGCAACATAAAGCATATTGAATTTGTAGATCAAAACCCCATTGGGCGCTCATCAAGATCGAATCCAGTGACTTACATTAAGGCTTATGATGACATTAGAAATTTATTTTCTAAACAAAAACTTAGTAGTATTAGAAACTATCAGGCAAAACACTTTTCTTTTAATGTAGATGGCGGTCGTTGTGAGACTTGCAAAGGCGAGGGTGAAGTAACCATTGAAATGCAATTTATGGCAGATGTGCATTTAGAATGCGAAACCTGCAAAGGAAAACGATTTAAAAAAGAAGTCCTCGAAGTTACTTTCGCCGATAAAAATATTGATGATATTTTAAACATGACGATTGATGATGCTATCGCCTTTTTTGAAGTTAACAAGGAACATAAAATAAAAGGTAAATTACAACCTTTACAAGATGTCGGTTTAGGATATGTAACCTTAGGACAAAGTTCTTCAACGCTTTCAGGTGGTGAAGCACAACGTATAAAATTAGCTTCATTTTTAGGAAAAGGCACAAACAAGGATAAAGCTTTATTTATTTTTGACGAGCCTACTACAGGCTTACATTTTCATGATATTCAAAAATTATTAAAATCTTTTAATGCTTTAATAGAAATTGGTCATTCTATAATTGTTGTTGAACATAATATAGAACTCATAAAATGCGCCGACCATATCATTGAATTAGGACCCATGGGCGGAGAAAATGGCGGTAATTTAATAGCTTCAGGCACCCCTGAAACAATAATTAACAACAGTAAGTCTGAAATTGGTAAGTTTTTAAAAGAAAAATTATAAGTTTTCATCTCTATGTATTTAAAATTAATAATTAAAAAATATTTTAAAATACGACATAGATTAAACTAGGTGAAAACAAACCTTTATTCGCTGTTATATCTATTTTTAAGTCTCTTTTTATTTTTTTTTGAATTGATAATCAAACACTTATGTGCTAATTATTTTTTTTGGCACGTTGTTTGTATTCTTATAGGCGTATAACAATTAATACCCATTATCATGAAAAAGCTCATATTAATATTCGCAGGTTTGATATTATCAAGTTTTAACCTAAATGCAACAACAACTGTAACCTCTAATGCGAATACAGATGTCTCAATATATAATAGAGGATATAGTAATGCTTTTATTTTTGTTGAAAATGGCATTGAGTTTTCTGTGTTTCGTGATGGTCAATTTGATTTTAACTTATTAAGAAACAATTCCCGTCTTAATGTATCTATTGGAACACCAAATGTAAATATAAGTTTCAATTCTGGTTTCGACTATAATGCCTATGTTCAATACGATGAATATGGAGCTATTATTCAAATAGAGAATACTCCTGTTTTTTACGACTACTACGGAAGAGTTTCACAAGTTGGAAATGTAAACATTAATTATAATAATTATGGGTACGTAACGCGCGTTGGTGGTTTATTTGTTCACTATAACAACTTTAATGTGTTTTCTCACTGCACAGGATTTATAAATGTTTTTAACCGCAACTATGTTTACAGACCATGGCATCGTTATTACAGAGTACCTGCATACGATTACTGTGTAGTATATAACAGACCTTACAGACAACATTATAGACCTATTAGATATACATATGTAAGACCGTTTTACAACAATCACAGACCTAGAACTGCTATTGCTAGCAGACGTGGTGATTATATTTCAAGAAATAGAAATTATGCAACAGTTAACAGAAGCGCTAGAAATATAACTCAGGTTAATAGAAAAGCTTCAGAAAGAAGATATGTTGTAGATAATAACACAAAACGTTACAGCAGTAATTCGAATGATTTAAGGAGATCTTCCGATAATAATCGTAAGGTTATTAGCAATAACAGAACTAATAACACAGTTATAAACAGAAGTACACCAAACAGATATGAGGTACAAAACAACAATACAAGAAACAATGAAATAAAACGTTATGAAGAAAATAACAGATTTCAAAAACCAAACGACAATAATAATCGTATATATACTAGAAACAATTCAAATACTAGATATACCGCTCAGGTAAACCAAAGACCTGCCGAGAGAGAATCAAGACAAACAATTACCAGATCCTTTCAAAGCAATCAAATGGCAAACAAAACAAGAGGTAATTCTAGTAACAATATAAAGTCTGATAACTCGAATAGAAGACACTAAAATTTTGGTTGGTTAGTTAAGAAAGCCCTACGATACGTTTTCCCCAAAAACAAATTCGCAGGGTTTTCTGTTTTTATTAACCTACCTTATTTTTATAAATCGATCTAAGAAAAGAGAAATATTTTCTGAAATTTTAAATTTATGAATGATCCATAAATAAGTAACGCCAATTAAAATAGACTTTAAAGCTATATTTAATATGGGATGAAAATTAAAATCCCAGAAGTAAAACAATACTGTTCCTGCTAAAATTATTAAGGCTGTTTTAACAATACGAACAGTAAATGGAAGAAATTTAAATTTCTTGTAAACAAAAAATAATTTAACACTGTTATAAATAAACATGGCTAAAAATGTTGCCAAAGCAGCGCCATTTATACCATATAACGGTATAAATAAAATGTTTAATACAATAATTAAAAAAACCAATAGAACACCAAAAAAGAGCATCATTCTATAATAATCACTATTAAATAAAATAGCATTATTAGAGCCTAAAAATGCATCGTAAAGCTTTGCTAAACTAATTATAAATACCACAATCAAAGCGTTACTAAACTCACTAGGTATGATTAAGTATAATTGTTTAATGTTTGCTATAATCAACAAAAAAATAAATCCACTTATAATAAACAGGGTTAATGAGCTTCGTTTAGAAATATCTTCGAGACCTTCATAATTTTTATCATTTATAAATTTAGCCGTTAATGGTAGTAGAATTTGATGCATGGCGCGTTGCGGAACGGCAATTACCATAGCTATAAAAATAGCCACATTATAATATGCTATTTCTTCAATGGGTAAATAATGTCCTAACATAACTTTATCGACATCTAGTAAAACGGTAGAAATAGAGCCTGCTATAATTATTAAAAAAGAATATTTTAAAATATCAGATACATTATTAATTCTTTTAAAAGTAAATACGGGTAATTGTATACTAAAAGCATAAATTTTCATAATTACCATTCTTAAAATATACATTATAACCAAACTAATCATGAATTGCTCCATGGTAATTAAATTAAAATGAAGCGCAAACAACAAAACCATTACGCCTACTCTATGAAAAACTTCTTTCATAAAATTGCCGAAAACAGTTTGCATTTGCACTTTAGACCAGGCGAAAAAAACTTCAAAATAAGCTAAAGCTATAGCTATTATTAAAGTGTGCCATAAATACCCTTTTATAATAGGATTTTCTTTAGATAAGAATTCACCAATCGATTCGTAGAAAAAATAACCTATAATAGTAACAGGAATAACCAATAACAATGGCAAAACTAACATTAAGGTTAAGAAACTGTTTAAAGATGTTCTTGTTTTAAACGATGAATAAAACTTTACAATAGTATTATGCACCCCAAAAGCCATTAACGGCATAATTACATTGGCTAAAGAAAACATATAACCAACCATTCCGTAATACTCGGCGCTTAAAAATTTTGTATATAAAAATAATGTGTTAATAGCACCAATAAAAAAGCCTAAATAGGTTGAAATTAGATTTTTAATAGATTGCGATGCTACTAAACCCATATTAAATTAATTTAGATAAAGCCTCTGTTAAAGATTTCCGACTATATTTTTGAAGTCCAATTGGATGAACTTTTAAATTATTATTTTGAAAAGCACTATAATGACTTAATATAATCGATTTTAGTTTTTCATAATCATGATACGTAAAATAGTTTCCGGTATTGGTTTCTTTGATAATTTTTTCAACATCAGAACCCTCCGGCCCTATGGCAATTATAGGTCTATTTGAAACCATATATTCAAATAATTTCCCAGGAATGATACCTTTAGTTTCCTCGGAATCTATTTCAATTAACAATAATAACTGTGATTTTTTTTGATATTTAATAGCTTCATTGTGTGAAACATATCCTAAGTCATTTACATAATCACTTAAATTATTTTTTTTCAAGGTTTGTAAAACTTCATTGCTAATTGCACCAATAAAATTAAGCTTAAAATCTTGCGCAAAAGATTTATTTTCATCAATTAAATCCCTTAAAACACGCCACAAAACCTCTGGATTTCTTTTTGATAATAATGAGCCAATATGAGATATCGTAAATTTTTCATCCATTGAAAAAGGCTCGATAACTTCATAATCATATCCATTAGTAATAACTTCAATGGGCGTGTTTGTCATGTTTTTGAATTCCTTTTTGGTATTAAAACTGGTTACAATAATTTGATTGGCTGTATTTAAAACCTCTTGCTCTAAGGCCTTGTGTTTTTCGGCTGAAGCTTTAGTTAATTTGAGCTGTTTATGGTAACCAATAGTTGTCCAAGGATCTCTAAAATCTGCCAACCATCTTACGCCTAATTGATTTTTTAGTTTCAAACCAATTAGATGCAAACTATGTGGTGGCCCTGTAGTAATTATAGTTGCTATTTGCTCTTTATTAATAAAATCAGAAAGAAATGCAACTGAGGGCTTTACCCAAGCAACCCGAGCATCTGGTATAAAAAAATTACCTCGAACAAATAACATTATTTTCTCAATAATACTTTGTCTTTTTTCTTCAGAAATAATGCCTTTACTTACTTTTTTAGAAGTTTTTTTTGAAAATATCCCCGCTAACTTATAAGGTTCTTTAATTGGTTGCTTTAAAATAGTTACCGATTTTGAAACTTCAGAAATTAAACTATCATCTATTAAAGGATAGCTTGGGTTTTCTGGAATATAAACCACAGGCTCTATATTAAAATCTGGTAAATATTTTACAAATTTCAACCAACGTTGAACGCCCGGACCTCCTGCAGGTGGCCAATAATAAGTTATTATGAGTGCTTTTTTACGCACTTTCTTTGGTGTTAATTTTAAATTCGTGAAATAATCCTAAAACTAATAAAACACCCAACAAAATGGAACTAGCTAAAGCAATTGTACTACCGGTTTTTACAACTTCGGGATCAAATTTAAATTCGATTGTATGGTTTCCAGCAGGAATTTCCATGCCTCGTAATACATAATTTACGCGCGTGTGAATAGTCTCTTTTCCATCGATAAATGTTTTCCAACCATTGCCGTAATAAATCTCAGAAAACACTGCAAAACCTTCGTTTTTATTTTTAGATTGATACTTTAGGTAATTCGGTTTATAATCTAAAACAGAAATAGTTGCTGTAGAATCTACTTTGTAATTTTTCGATTTAAAATTGGCAGTTTCGGATGTTGGTTTTGTAAAAATTGCAACATTTTTATTATCTAAACTATCTAAAAGCGATATTTCTTCATTGGCATTTGGCACTTCTTTTAATGTTTTAACAAACCAAGCGTTACCATTAGCTTCTTTATTTACATAAGGCACGATGTTACCTTCATTTTCAAAAATAATATACTTCGTATTCAACATATTAAGCACATTAATATTGTTTTTTGAAATGTGAAAATCAAATAATTCTCTGTATCGTTTTAATTCTGCCGCATTATAACCATTTAATGAATTATGAAAATACGATGGTTTTGAAGGCCCTGAAACCAAATCGTAAACTCTAAAATGGGTATTATCTTTTAAAATTTCTTTATCAACCGCATTCGCTTCAAAGGGTTTATTTACTTGAATGGCAGATACAAAATCGTCATTATTAACATAACGCCTATCTACTCCAACTAAATCAAATAAAATAAGAACACCCATAGCTACAATTACCCACTGTTGCTTTAATTTGTCTTTTAAAAACAGATAAATAACACCTGCCGAAAGTAAAACTAAAACGAATGTTCTAAGTGTATCGTTGGTAAAAAGCGTTTTTCGATCTTCTTTTAGAGCGTCTACAAAAGCCTGACCATAACTCTGGCGATAAAAGCCATCGTTTACACCAACAAAATCGAAAAGGGTCGATTTTAAAAGTAAAAACAACAGGGCTACCCCACCTGTAATGGCTGTTGCATATTTTAATGCTTTTAGCTTTTCTTCTTCCTTTTCAAAATTATTAAATAATCTTACCAATCCAAATACAGCTAAAACAGGAATACACAATTCTAAGATAACCTGAATAGAAGTAACCGCTCTAAATTTGTTATAAAGCGGTACATAATCTATAAAGAAATTGGTTAAAAACTCTAAATTTTTTCCATAGGATAATAACAATGAAAATATCGTACCGCCAACCAGCCACCATTTTAAGCGGCCTTTCACTAAAAATAACGCAAATACAAACAAAAATAATATAACAGCGCCTACATAAGCAGGTGCTTCAACAATGGGTTGATTGCCCCAATACATGGGTGCGCGTTTCACCTCTTGAGCAGCTTGACTTGTCGTTGCACCTAATCGCCTAAAAGCATCATAAGTGGCGGTATCTTTCCCTATATCTTCACCATTGCCACCTCCCATAAATCGCGGAATAAACAAATTAAAAGTTTCGGCAAATCCGTAACTAAATTGGGTAATATAGTCTTTATCTAACCCAGAGGTTACTTCTTTTGGTGATCCATCGGGATTTATAGTTAATTCACTTTTACCACGTGTACTCTCTTTTACATATTCTTTAGTTGCTAAAATATTTGTGGCATTTAAGGCTATTGAAAGTATTACTGCAAGCACTAATATCCCAACAGATTTAAAAAAATGTGGTAATTGTTTTTTATGAAACGCATCTACTAAATAAGCAATTCCTAATATTATGATTAGAAACATAAGGTAATACGTCATTTGAAAATGATTCGCCACCAACTCTAACCCCATGGCTATTGCTGTTAGCAAAAACCCTACAACATATCGCTTTCTAAAAGTTAAAATAATACCACTTAAAACCAAAGGCATATAAGCAATAGCGTGAGCCTTACTGTTATGACCAACACCTAAAATTATTATTAAATACGTTGAAAAACCAAAAGCCAATGCTCCAATGGCTGCTAGTTTAAAATCAACTTTTAAAACCAATAAAAGCACATAAAAACCAAGCAGATAAAGAAATAAGTAGTCGGCCGGTCTTGGTAAAAACCTAAGCGTTAAATCTAATTTTTTAATATAATTATGCGGGTATTTAGCTCCTAATTGGTAGGTTGGCATACCGGCAAACGCACCGTTTGTCCAGTAAGTTTCCTCGCCTGTAGCGGCTCTAAAATCGTTTTGTTGCTTACTCATGCCTATGTATTGCATGATATCGCTTTGAAAGATCTGTTTTCCTTCTAAAACTGGACTAAAATAAGCAATAGACAAGGCTACAAAACCTATAATTACTAATATATGAGGAAGTATTCTTTTTATTGAAAATTGCATGAAAGTATTTTATAATGATTGCGAAAATTAGTCAATTTCTTCGTAATCCACATATTCCCCAACATCTTTATTTGAAGTTTTCATGTTAGGCATTTTGTCTATGGTAACTTCGCCTTCTTTTTTAACATTTTTTTCATGAGGTCTTTGCTGAAATTGCCCAAACTGCGCTCCAAATTTTTGTTCGGCTTTTTTAGCAATATATTTTAAAAGTAAAGGTCCAAAAAGTCTTGAAAGAATCTTAACTCCGTAATAAATAAGGAGAATTATTAAAATCATTCTAACCAAACCTGTTAGAGATGCTTGTTGTAACATACTTGATAATTTTTAACAAAAATACAATTCTATATGTTTAAAAAACGTTGAATACTGATAAAAAAAGTATAAAATATCTATATTTGAAAAGCCTTAACGGGTGATTTTTAAAAATATCAGTTAATTTATTTTACAGTAAGCTAATCCACAAATGATTATGAACCCAATAAAATCTACCCTATTCCTCTTCATTTTTTTAACCATTAATCTCACTTTTGCTCAATATACCGATGTTATAAACTCTAACAGACCAGGAGTTTCAAGAAGTGCCTTTTCAGTTGGTACCAATGTAGCGCAATTCGAGGTTGGACCTTATATAGTTAAGGAAAAACGCACCCCTATAACAGCTTATGAAGTATCTGGTTTTGGTGTCGATTTTGCAGCGCGATATGGTTTTTTATTAGAACAATTAGAATTAAATGTAGAAGGTTCATTTCAAAGCGATACAAAAACATACACCTCTAGTATTTCTGCCGATGATAAACGTGCAAACTTTAAATTTGTAACCTTAGGTGCTAAATATTTAATACACGATCCCTACAAAGGTGCCGAAGACGAAAAGCCAAATTTATATAGCTGGAAAGCAAACCATCGCTTTAAATGGAAAACATTAATTCCTGCTGTATCAATATATTTAGGTGCTAATTACGACACCAAAAACAACCCATATACGGCGCCAGGAATTGAAGGATTTAGCCCAAAAGTTATGTTAGCCACACAACACAACTTTAATGGTGGCTGGGTGTTTGTAATGAACCTGATTAAAGATAGAATTGGCACCGATCAATCCGATTTTGAATACATTCTTACCCTAACGCATTCCTTCAATCCTAAATGGGCCATTTTTGCTGAAACCCAAGGTATAAAAAGTGACTTTTATGCCGACAACCTTTTTAGATTGGGAGGTGGTTATTTAGTGAGTAAAGATTTTCAATTAGACACAGCTGTAACTTTAAACACAAAAGATACGCCATCTGTTTTTGGAGTTAATTTCGGAATGTCTTACAGATTAGACTTTCACAAAGACAAAGAAACCGAGATAGATAATGGCAACTCTGCTTTAGAAGAAGGTGAAAGAAAATCTAGAAAGAAAAACAAAAAAGATAAATCTGCCGAAGAAGATAGCATTAAAAAGCAAAAAAGAGACGCTGTAGATTTCGACTAATTAAAAGGACTTCCAACTGAATATGATAACAATTAAAGAAGTAAAAACTAACAAAGATTTAAAAGCATTCGTTAAGTTTCCATTCAAATTATATAAAGATTCAAAATATTGGGTCCCTCCTATTATTCGTGAAGAACTAAAAACATTTAGCAAAAAAGAAAACCCTGTGTTTAATGATGCTGAAGCAACGCTTTTCTTGGCATATAAAAATAATGAAATTGTTGGTCGCGTTGCAGCTATTATTAATTGGTCAGAAGTGAAAAACCAAACCATTAAAAAGATGCGTTTTGGTTGGTTCGATTTTATTGACGATTTAGAAGTTTCTCAAACTTTATTCAATAAAGTTGAAGAAATTGGTAAACAACTTCAATTAGAATTTACTGAAGGGCCTGTAGGATTTTCAAATTTAGATAAAGTTGGGGTTATGACCGAAGGATTCGATTCCATAGCTCCCATGGTTACCTGGTATAACCATCCGTATTACATAAAACATTACGAAAATGCTGGTTATAAAGTAGAGAAAAAATACTCAGAAAGCAGATTTCCTTTTAAAAACGTAAAACCTGAATTCTTTCATAAAGCACAGGAATTAATTAAAAAAAGATATCAGCTTAGAGTCTTAAAATTTACAAAAACAGAAGAGGTTATGCCTTATGCCGATAAAATGTTCGATTTGTTTAACGAGAGTTATGCATCATTATCGTCTTTTGTTGCCATAACCGATATTCAAAAACAATATTTTAAAAAGAAATTCATCAGTTTTATTAATCCAGAATACATCAAATTTATAGTTGATAAAAACGATGATTTAATTGGCTTTGCCATTGTTATGCCTGGATTCGCTAAGGCTTTACAGAAAATTAACGGTAAATTATTTCCTTTGGGTTTCAGACACATTCTACACGCGAAAAAACATAGTAAAGATGTTATTTTCTATTTAATTGGTATCCATCCAGACTACCAAAATAAAGGTGTTCACGCTGTTATTTTTAATGAATATTATAATACGTTTACCGAAAAAGGAATAGAAACCTGTTACCGAACACCAGAATTAGAAGACAATTATGCCATTCATCAAATATGGAAACATTTTTCTCCTGAAGTTTATAAAAGACGTTGTACACTAAAGAAAAGCATCCTATAAAATTGATTTTTATCAATTTCATCGATTTAATGGTCTAAAAATTAAAAGATTAAGTTCAATAATCATCATTTTCTTTTAATATTTAAATTTTATTTGCAATATTTATAAAATTTTTTTGACAACCCTAACTTAACGAATCTATACATGAGACAATTTTTATATTGTATGCTTTTATGTCCATACCTAATTTTTAGTCAAGTAGGTATAAAAACAACCAATCCAAAGGCACAACTTCACATAGTTGCCTCCGATTCTCTATTGCCTTTAAATACAGATGGTTTAATAATTCCAAGAATCGATGAGTTTCCTGCCGTTAATCCAACAATAGCACAAGACGGCATGTTGGCATACGTTACGGGAGCAGGTTCGGTTT
Organism: Siansivirga zeaxanthinifaciens CC-SAMT-1; assembly: GCF_000941055.1. Taxonomy (GTDB): domain Bacteria; phylum Bacteroidota; class Bacteroidia; order Flavobacteriales; family Flavobacteriaceae; genus Siansivirga; species Siansivirga zeaxanthinifaciens. The sequence continues at coordinate 2,643,078 of NZ_CP007202.1, forward strand.
CCAGCGGATTTTATTATTGGCAACAATCTATTCCTGCTTGGGTGCCATTTGTAAAGAAAATTGATGATTTATTAGATGGTAAATCTGATAATGATGGTACAGACAACGGTTCTTCTATTTTTTTAGGTATTAATTCTGGAGCTGCCGACGATGCTACAGATAATAAAAACATAGGCATCGGCTTTAATTCTCTGGAAAGTAATACGAGTGGAGAAAACAATATTGGTATTGGAGTAAATACACTTACCAACAATACCACAGGTAGAAATAATACAGCTGTTGGAAGCTCTGCCTTAAGAAATAATACGACTGGAGAATCTAATGTTGCATTTGGAAATTTATCACTAGTAAAAAATATTGCCGGATTAAATAATGTGGGATTTGGAAATCAAACATTAAGACTCAACGTTTACGGAAATAATAATACAGCCTTAGGAGATTATGCAGGTAAAAGCTTAGATTTTGATTCTGTTACGACTAACAATAATGACAATAATGTGTTTGTAGGAAGTGGTGCAGGTAACTCGGATGTTACAGCTCAACAAAATGTTTATATAGGCTCACTGGCAGGCGGTGGAGATTATGATGCTGTAAACGTAAGCGGTACAGCAGAAAATAAATCTGGAAACATTTTTATTGGCTACCGTTCTGGATACGATGAAACGGGTAGCAATAAATTATATATAGAAAACTCGGATAACGACAGTGATAACGCACTTATTTATGGCGAGTTCGATAATAATATTTTAAGAACAAATGGCGAATTACAAATTGGTAATCCTTCAACTACGGGTTATGCCTTTCCTACAGCCGATGGTACTGCAAATCAAATATTAGTAACCGATGGCAACGGCCAATTAAGTTTTCAAAACAATACTCCATTGAGTAGTTTTTCATTAGTACGAGCCAGAATGACTGCTTCTCAAACTTTAGTAGATGGTTCACAAAAGCTTCTTTTTAATACAACTGACTTTGATTTAAATGGAGAATTTGACACAGCAACTAATTCATTTATAGCTGATAATCAAGGTTACTACAGCATTAGTGCTAAATTTTCTACTGATACACAAACAAATACCACCACATATACTTTAGGTATTTATGTTAACGGGGCCTTATATGAAAGCTTTACTCAAAATCATTCTGGAAGCGGAAGAGTAACAAGACAAATATATGCAATCGTAGAACTTTCAGCAAATGATACTGTATATATAGGTGTAGATACTACTGCAACAGGCGCAGGTACTAGTGTTTTAAATAATAATACACGTACAACTTTTACAATTGAAAGAATTCGACAAATAATTAACTTTATTAAAACAAAAAATCCGATTCATTTGAATCGGATTTTTTTTTTATTCTAATAATTCAGATCGTCTTATTGTCCCATAGCAGCAGCAACCGAAGCAGACAAACGTTTATAAGTACCGTTATCTAATCGTGCTCTAATAGCATCAAAAGCATCTAAAGTAATATTAACATCTTCTAAAGTATGCGTAGCCGTTGGGATTAAACGTAATAATATTAACCCTTTTGGAATTACCGGATACACTACTATAGAACAGAATATACCGTAATTTTCACGTAAATCTTTAACTAAAGCCATAGCTTCTGGTATACTTCCTTTTAAATATACAGGGGTTACACAACTTTGTGTAGTTCCTATATCGAAGCCACGTTCTTTAAGACCCGATTGTAATGCATTTACGTTTTCCCATAACTTATTTTTAAGTTCTGGCATGGTTTTAAGCATTTCTAAACGCTTTAAAGCTCCCGCTGTTAAAGTCATTTGCAATGACTTAGCAAACATTTGTGAACGTAAATTATATTTTAAATAATCGATTATTTCTTGGTCTGCAGCAATAAAAGCACCTGTACTAGCCATAGATTTTGCAAAGGTTGCAAAATAAACATCGATACCATCTTGTACTCCTTGCTCTTCTCCTGCTCCTGCTCCAGTAGCACCAAGCGTTCCGAAACCGTGAGCATCATCAACTAAAAATCTAAAATTGTATTTTTCTTTTAAAGCAACAATTTCTTTAAGACGTCCTTGCTCTCCTCGCATTCCAAATACACCTTCAGAAATAACTAAAATACCGCCTCCTGTTTGTTCGGCCATTTTAGTAGCTCTCTCAAGATTTTTCTCTAAACTTTCAACGTCGTTATGTTTGTAGGTAAAACGTTTACCCATGTGTAAGCGAACACCATCAATAATACAAGCATGCGCATCAACATCGTAAACAATAATATCATCTTTACCAACTAATGCATCAATTGTAGATAAAATACCTTGATAGCCAAAATTTAAAAGGTAAGCGGCCTCTTTTTTAACAAAAGCTGCCAACTCATTTTGAAGCTTTTCATGTAAATCTGTATGACCAGACATCATTCTAGCTCCCATAGGATATGCTGAACCGTATTTCGCGGCTGCTTCAGCATCAACCTTTCTTACTTCTGGATGATTTGCTAATCCTAAATAATCATTTATACTCCAAGTAATGACTTCTTTTCCTTGAAATTTCATTCTGTTAGAAATCTCTCCTTCTAATTTAGGAAAAACAAAATAGCCTTCGGCTTGAGAAGCCCATTTTCCTAACGGACCTTTGTCTTTATAAATTTTTTCAAATAAATCTTTCATTTATTAATTCTTGTTGCTATTAAATTAAGACATAACTACAAACTAAAATCGCTTTTTGAGAAATCCACTATGTTTTTATTGAATTATTATAAAAGTAATTGTTCTTAGTTAGTTCGTGCAAAATTAATTATTTAAATTCTTAGTACATAATTTTTGTACTCCAATTATTTACAAAATAAAAAAAAGAGATAACATTTTGTTAATAACAAATATTATCTCTTTAAATATTTTTAAAAACGTATTATTTTACGTATTGAATTTTTTGTGCTGATGCTTCATTAACGCTATCAAAGAAGCCTTGTTCCTGCATCCATTTATCGCTAAAAACTTTACTCATATAGCGAGAACCGTGATCTGGGAAAATAACAACAACATTATCTGTAGCCTTAAATTCGCCTTGTTCATCTAACTGCTTAATCGCTTGCATCGCTGCGCCCGATGTATAACCAACAAACATGCCTTCTGTACTGGCTAACTCCCTTGCTGTATGTGCACTTTCTTCGTCTGTAACTTTTACAAACTCATCAATTAAATCGAAATTAGTTGCCGTTGGAATTAAATTTTTACCTAATCCTTCTATACGGTATGGGTAAATTTCTTTCTCGTCAAACTCTCTAGTTTCGTGATATTTTTTAATAACAGAACCAAAAGCATCAACACCTATAACTTTAATATTAGGGTTTTGCTCTTTTAAATATTTAGCAGTTCCTGAAATAGTGCCACCTGTACCGCTACAAGCTACTAAGTGCGTAATTTTACCTTCTGTTTGTTTCCAAATTTCTGGTCCTGTAGACTTATAATGTGCATCAATATTTAACTCGTTGAAATATTGATTAATGTAAATAGATCCTTTAGTTTCTTGGTGTAAACGTTTTGCTACTTCATAATAAGACCTCGGATCTTCGGCAGCAACATGCGCCGGACAAACATATACCTTCGCTCCCATTGTTTTTAACATGTCTATTTTATCTGGTGAAGATTTAGAGCTTACTGCTAAAATACATTGGTAACCTTTAATGATGCTTACCATAGCGATACTGAACCCTGTATTACCAGAGGTCGTTTCTATTATGGTGTCACCCGGTTTTAAAATGCCTTGTTTTTCTGCTTGTTCTATAATGTGAAGTGCTATTCTGTCTTTAGAAGAGTGTCCAGGATTGAAACATTCAACTTTAGCGTAAAAGTTCCCTTTAAAGTTAGAAACTATCTTATTAAGTTTAATAAGTGGCGTTTTACCTATTAAATCTAATACATTATCAAAAACCTGATTTCTATGTTTCATAAATGCGTTTTATAAGCCGCTCTCATATTAAAAACGTAATATTTTTGCAGCCTAAAATCTGTCAAAAATAAAACTTTTTTTTTTATTAACAGCTAATTCCTTCTAAATCTAATAAAAAAGCATATTCTAATGCAACTTCTTTTAAGCTTTCAAATCGGCCCGAAGCCCCACCATGCCCAGCATCCATGTCTGTAAAAAGCAATAATTTATTTGAATCTGTTTTATGGTCTCTTAGCTTAGCTACCCATTTTGCCGGTTCCCAATACTGAACTTGTGAATCGTGTAATCCTGTTGTAACTAACATGTTAGGGTATGCTTTAGCTTCAACATTGTCGTAAGGCGAATAGGATTTCATGTAATTATAGTATTCTAAATCGTTAGGATTTCCCCATTCGTCGTACTCGCCTGTTGTTAAAGGAATGGTTTCATCTAACATGGTGGTAACCACATCAACAAAAGGAACGGCTGCTAAAACACCATGATACAATTCTGGATTCATATTTATAACAGCCCCAATTAATAATCCGCCAGCAGACCCTCCATAAGCATATAAATGTTTTGCTGAAGTATAATTTTGCTCGATTAAAAATTTAGAACAATCAATAAAATCGTAGAATGTATTTAATTTTTTTAGCAATTTTCCATTTTCATACCACTCACGACCTAAATATTCTCCGCCACGAATGTGGGCTATGGCATATATAAATCCGCGATTTAATAAACTTAAACGTACCGAGGAAAAAGAAGGATCGATTGTTGAGCCATAAGAGCCGTAAGCATATTGTAATAACGGTCTCGTACCGTCTAATTTGGTGCCTTTTTTATATACTAAAGATATGGGCACTTTTACGCCATCTCTGGCTGTTGCCCAAACACGTTTCGACTCGTAATCTTCTTTTTTGAAATCGCCACCAAGGACAACCTGCTCCTTTTTAATTTCACTTTCTTTGGTTTTAAAATGATAATCGATAACCGAGCTTGGCGATGTTAAGGAGTTAAAACCATAACGCAGCACATCACTGTCGAAATCGGGGTTGTTACCTATATAAGCCGTGTAAGTTTCACTTTGAAATGGCAGGTAGTAATCTTCTGTGCCATCCCAACTTATAATACGTATGTTATTTAAGCCATTTTCACGTTCGTTAACGACTAAATAATCTTTAAAAATTTCAATGTCTTCTAACAAAACAGCATTTCGATGCGGAATGACATCTTCCCAATACTTTTGCTCGGTTTTGCACTCATGTGTTTTTTGAAGTTTAAAATTTGTTGCACCATCGGCATTAGAAATTATATAAAACGTATCATTATAGTGTGCAATACTGTACTCTAAATCTGGTTTACGCTTTTGAAATAATTTGAATTTACCATCAGGTGTATCTGCATTTAGAAATCGGTATTCTGAAGACAAAGTACTTGTTGCGCCAATAACGATGTATTTTTTCGACTTCGTTTTATATACAAAAGTGTCAAATGTTTCATCTTTTTCATAATAAACCTCGATATCGTCCTGCGGATAGGTATGCAGTTTATGTGTGAAGATTTTATGCGATCTCAGCGTTACTTCATCTTTCATACAATAAAATAACGTTTCATTATCGTTTGCCCAGGTAGAACTGCTGGTGGTGTTTATAATTTTATCTTGATAAACTTTACCAGTTTCTAAATTTTTAATTTCAATAGTATATTGTCTACGGCCAATAACATCGGTTGAAAAACTGGCTAATTTATTATCTGGACTAATAGAAAAACTGCCTAAATTAAAATAAGCATGCCCTTTGGCCATTTCGTTACAATCGAATAAAATTTCTTCAGGAGCATCTAAACTATCTTTTTTACGCGTGTAAATTGGATAATCCTGTCCTTTTTCGAAGCGAGTTAAATACCAATAGCCATTTAATTTATAAGGAACCGATGTGTCATCTTCCTTTATTCTGGCTTTCATTTCCTCGAATAAATCTTTTTGAAATGCTTCTGTATGCAACATTTCACTTTTTGTAAAGGTGTTTTCGGCATTTAAATAATCGATAACTTCTGGATTGTCTCGATCGTTTAACCAGTAATAATTATCTATTCTAACATCATTATGAATGCGTAATTCTTTGGCTATTTTTTTTGCCACCGGAGCGTGCGCTCTAAGTTTTATATCTGTCATTTATCGAAAATTATTCTTCGGGTGGGCAAAAATAAGCCATCAGGATAAATAATGTTAAACATTTTCCTTTTAAATGCTTTTTATAATTGAATTTTTAAATTTGCATAACAAAAAAAATTAAAACTATGTTTGGAGATTTAATGGGTAAATTGAAAGAAACCCAACAAAAAGTAGAAGCCACTAAAAAGCGTTTAGATACTGTTTTAATTGACGAGTCTAGTGCCGATGGAAAATTAAAAATTACTTTAACTGCCAATAGAAATATTAAATCTATTGAAATGGCAGATGATTTATTGGAAGATAAAGAACAATTAGAAGATTATCTTATACTTACACTAAATAAAGCGATAGCTAAAGCAACCAATGTAAATGAAGCCGAACTTGCAGCTGTTGCTAAAGAAGGCATGCCTAATATTCCAGGAATGGATCTCTTTAAATAGTATTTCACTATTTAATTGTAATATTTTCTATCGTTTTTAACAAAACTTCATGCATATTATTAGTATAGTCTAGGTGCGTTACCATGCGTAATTTACCACCGCCCATACTAATAATATGTATGTTATTTTTAACAAGTTCTTCTATAAAACGGGTTTCATTAACATCATCATTCAATTCGAAAATAACAATATTGGTTTCAATAGTTTCTACCGATTTTATAAACGCTAATTTTTTAAGCGCCTCGCCTATTGCTTTCGCTTTTTTATGATCTTCTTTTAAAAGTTCGATATGATTGTCGAGTGCATACAAGCCAGCAGCCGCCAAATACCCTACCTGCCTCATGTTGCCACCAAATATTTTTCGAATACGTATGGCATTTTTCATAATAGGCCCATCACCTATTAAAACAGAACCTACGGGACATCCCAAACCTTTACTTAAACACACCGAAATAGTATTAAAAACAGCACCATAATCTTTAGGAGTTTCTGGTTTTTCAACCAGGGCATTCCAAATGCGGGCGCCATCTAAATGAAATCCTAAGTCGTGCTCGATACAAACCTGTTTAATTTTTTTAATTTCTTCAAAATCCCAACATGCACCACCGCCTTTGTTGGTTGTGTTTTCAATTTCAACTAAACTTGTTTTACTGTAATAAAAAGCATCCGGGTTTATGGCTTCCTTAACTTGTTTTGCTGTGAACATGCCTCTATGCCCATCAATTAATTTACAAGAAACACCGCTGTTAAAAGATGCGCCTCCAGATTCATAATTATAAATGTGTGCATATTTATCGCAAATTACTTGATCGCCTGGATTTGTATGTAATTTAATGGCCGTTTGGTTTGCCATGGTTCCACTCGGAAAAAACAAGGCATCGGTTTTTCCAAACATTGTTGCCAAGCGATTTTCTAATATATTAACTGTGCTATCTTCCTTAAAAACATCGTCTCCAACTTCGGCCTGCATCATCGCTTCTAACATGGCTTTGGTTGGTTTGGTAACTGTATCGCTTCGTAAATCTATTTTCATTTCAACTTTTTTATAAAACTAAAAAATTATGGCAACAATTGTTTCTTCCTCCTCTTATAAATTATATTTTTGCTTAAAATAAATGGAATTATGATAACTTCCGATCAAATTAAAGATCTAAATACCCGCCTTGAAAAACTAAGGCACTATCTTTGACTTAGATAGAAAAAAAATAGAAATACAAAACGAGGAAGAGAAAAGTTTCGATCCTAATTTCTGGAACGATCCAAAAGCTGCCGAAACCATTATGAAATCACTTCGTGTGAATAAAAAATGGGTTCAAGACTACAATTCGGCGAAAACTTTAGTGGAAGATTTAGAAATACTTTACGATTTTTATAAAGAAGGAGAATCTTCTGCAGAAGAAGTAGAATCGCAATACGATAAAGCCTTTACGCTTCTGGAAGATATCGAATTTAAAAACATGTTGTCTGATGAAGGCGACAGTTTAAGCGCGGTGCTTCAAATTACTGCTGGTGCAGGTGGTACCGAAAGCTGCGATTGGGCGAGCATGCTTATGCGTATGTATTTAATGTATGCCGAAAAAAGTGGTTTTAAAGTGAAAGAACTCAACTTTCAGGAAGGCGATGTTGCTGGTATTAAAACCGTGACTTTAGAAATTGAAGGTGATTTTGCTTTTGGTTGGTTAAAAGGTGAAAATGGTGTACACCGTTTGGTACGTATTTCGCCATTTGATAGTAACGCGAAACGCCATACTAGTTTTGCTTCGGTTTATGTGTACCCGTTGGTTGATGATACCATTGAAATTGAAATAAATCCTGCCGATATTGAAATTACTACCGCGCGTTCTAGTGGTGCTGGCGGACAAAATGTGAATAAGGTTGAAACCAAAGTACAATTAACCCACAAACCAACAGGTATTCAAATTCAGTGTTCTGAAACTCGTTCACAACACGATAACAGATCGCGTGCTATGCAAATGCTGAAGTCGCAACTCTATGAAATTGAACTTCAAAAACAAATGGCTCAACGCGAGGATATTGAAGCTGGTAAGATGAAAATTGAATGGGGTAGCCAAATTAGAAATTACGTAATGCAGCCCTATAAATTGGTAAAAGATGTGCGGACAGGCCATGAAACAAGTAATGTTGATGCTGTTATGGATGGTCAAATAGGGCCGTTTTTAAAAGCTTATCTCATGATGATGGGACAAAAAGAAGAAGACAATAATAACTTATGACATTAATAAAAACAATTATTTTTGACTTAGGTGGGGTTTTAATAGACTGGAATCCCGAATATGTTTTCTTAAAAGCCTTTCATGGCGACAAAGAAAAAACAAAGTGGTTTCTCGATACTATTTGCATCAGCGATTGGAACGAAAACCAAGACGCTGGATATCCATTAGAACAAGCAACAAACGATCTTGTTGCAAAATTTCCAGAATACGAAAATTATATTCGCCTGTTTTACGGCAATTGGGAAAACATGTTAGGTGGTGAAATATCGGGTACGGTAACTATTTTAAAACAATTATTGGCGATAAAAAAGTACAAAATCGTTGCTTTAACTAATTGGAGCAGCGAAACGTTTCCTATTGCTCAAAAACGTTTTGAATTTTTAAATTGGTTTGAAGGAATTGTTGTTTCGGGTGATGAAAAAACAAGAAAACCGTTTAAAGCGATTTACGATATTACTTTAGAGCGTTTTAATATATATCCGGAAACTTCTTTATTTATTGATGATAATTTAAGAAATATTGAAGCCGCAAAATCATTGGGAATTCATGGAATTCACTTTAAAGATCCAGAAACACTTATCAATCAACTAAAAACATTTAATATCGCTTTATAATGATTAAAATTTATCACAATAACAGATGTACAAAATCCAGAAACGGATTAGCCCTTTTAGAAGCTTCAGGAAAAGAATTTGAGGTTATTAAATATCTTGAAAATGTTCCAACCAAAGCCGAATTGGAAAACATTGTAAAATTGTTAAAAATTAAACCCATAGATTTAGTTAGAAAAAATGAAGCCGTTTGGAAAAGTGATTTTAAAGATAAACATTTAAACGACAACCAAATTATTGAGGCCATGATTAACAACCCAAAACTTATTGAAAGACCTATTGTTATAAATAATGATAAAGCTGTAATAGGAAGACCAACAGAAATTATAGAAACTATTATTTAACATTGTTTAATCTTATTGATAAATTCTTTAACAAAATATTAACCAAGCACGATTAAACTTTCCTCTAATTTCGTAGTCATAAAACATAAAAAACGACTATGTTCAAGAAATTAGCAGGTTTATACCTCTTCCTAATTTGCATTAATATTACAAATGCGCAACCCTCAGCACCCCAAATTAATACCGATAAAAAAGTTATAATTTCAGGTAAAGTTATAGATAAAGACAACAAATTACCTTTAGAATATGCATCGATTGCTTTCTTTAGCAAAAGTGAAAATAAAATAGTAGACGGTGGTATTACCGATGCTAAAGGAGAATTTAGTATTCCTGTTAAAAATGGCACATACGATATTCAAATTGAATACATTTCATATAAAAAGTTTACTCTTAAAAATCAGGTACTAACAAAAAGTAAAAATTTAGGGACTATCGAATTAGAGATAGACTTGGGTACTTTAGAAACCGTTGAAATTATTGCCGAACGTACAACGGTAGAAATAAAATTAGATAAAAAAATATACAACATAGGTAAAGATTTAACCACTGCGGGAGGTACCGTGAGCGACGCATTAAACAATGTCCCTTCGGTTGCAGTCGATGTTGAGGGTAGTATTAGTTTACGAGGAAACGAGAACGTTAGAATTCTTATTAACGGTAAACCTTCGGCCATGGCAGGTTTTGGCGATACCAACATATTAAGTCAGTTGCCTGCTGAAGCGATTGAGCGTGTTGAAGTTATTACGTCACCTTCAGCCAGATACGATGCCGAAGGAACAGCAGGAATACTAAACATCATTTTAAGACAAAAAGAAACTCTGGGCTTTAATGGTTCTTTAAATTTAACCCTAGGAAACCCAGACAATGCGGGTATTTCGGCAAACTTAAATTACCGAACCGAAAAATTTAATTTGTTTTCTAACTTAGGTTTTAGATATTTTAACGCCCCCAGAAATAGTTATAGCGATACCAATTATTTCGACAGAATTGTTAATGGTTCAATACGAACTCCAGAATTTGAAAAAATCATAGAATCCGAGGAAGTCACGAGGCTTAACAGAAATTATAATGCCAGTTTAGGTATGGAATATTTCTTGTCTGATAAAACATCGGTTACCGGAACTTTATTCTATAGATATGGTGAAGATGCCGATTTATCTCTAAACAACAGTAATCGTTTCAATAACAATGCTTTAGAAGAAAGAACACTAAGAAGTGAAAAGCAAGATGAAGCAGGCGATAATTATCAGTTAGCATTGAATTACATTACAAAGTTTAATGATGATGGACATGAATTAACGGCGGATTTTCAATATGAAAACGGATCGGAAGAACAAATTACCTCCATAAATGAAGATTATTTAGAAACAAATCAAGCCAATCCAATACCTTTTCAAAGAGAAAACATATTACAAACTGAAAAGGATAACGAATATTTATTTCAAACCGATTACATTTTACCATTAGGTAAAGATTCTAGATTTGAAGCAGGATACCGCGGAAATTTTAGTAACAAAATCACTAATTATACGTTAAATCAAGAAGATTTAAATTCGGGTAATTTTTTTGTAAACGACACCATTTCTAATGTGTTTGATTATACACAAAACGTAAACGCCATCTACACACAATACGGTACTAAATTTGGTGAATTTTCATTTTTATTGGGTCTGCGTTTAGAAAATACCGAACTTAACGGTAAAATTGATTCAAAATTAACCAATGAAGCATTAGAAAATGCCTTTGGTTTTCCTATTGATACCGAATTTAAAAACAATTATTTAGGCTTATTCCCTACCCTTAATTTAATATATAATCTAGGCAGTAGCGATGATGTAGAGGAAAGCATCACTTTGGGTTATAACCGAAGAGTTAACAGGCCTAGAAGCTGGTATATTAATCCATTTCCTTCGCGATCTAGTAGAACCAACGTCTTTCAAGGAAACCCCAATTTAGAACCTGCCTTTGCAAGTGCTTTCGATTTAGGTTATTTAAAACGTTGGGGGAAATTTACTTTAACAACTTCAATTTATTATCAACATGAAACGGGTTCGTTTGAACGTATTCAGGAAAATACCGGTTTTCAAACAACAGATGGTATTGATATTATTAGAACCATTCCGGTTAACTTATCGTCAAATAACAGAACAGGTACCGAACTAGGCATGCTTTACAACCCAGCTAATTGGCTCCGATTAAATTCAAGCTTTAACTTTTTTCAGTTTGAGAAAAAGGGATTTTTTAATGACATAGATTATGGGGTTAAAAACACCAGTTGGTTTGCTCGTTTTAGTAGCAAAGTAAGTTTACCATCAAATATAGACTGGCAAACAAATGCTAACTACATAGGTGCCAGTGAAGATGCACAAACTAGAAATAAGGGTATTTTTAGTCTCGATTTAGCTTTTAGTAAAGAGCTTTTTAATAATAATGCGACTATATCGCTTAATATTAGAGACGTTTTTAATTCAAGAAAAAGAAAAAACTTAACAACAACCGAGTTTTTTGAAAGTTACTCAGAATCACAATGGAGACAAAGACAAGTAAATATCTCGTTTATGTACCGTTTTAATCAACAAAAAAACAAATACGAAAGAGATCGTGAACAAAATAATGGAGATGATATGGAATTTGAAGGATAATTAAACTTGAAATAAATGAAGCTCCTTAAATACTTTTATCAAATTATTAACACGCCTCTATTTAGGGGTGGTCTATTTTTACGAAAAATAAATTAATGAATAAAAAACTACCTCTCTACCTACTTTTTTTGTTATTTATAACTTCAAATATTACTCTTGCAATCAACGAGAAAAATATAACAATTACTGGCAAAGTTATAGATGCAGATACCAATACGCCATTAGAATACGCTACCATATCATTTTATAGTATTAAAGAAAAGAAAATTGTAGATGGTGTAATAACCAACATAGATGGTGAATTTTCAATTAAAATTAAAGATGATATTTACAATATAAGTGTTGAATACATTGGCTACAAACCTTATAAAATTTCAAACAAAAAAATCGTTTCAGATATTAATTTAGGGACCATAAAATTAAATTTAGATTTAGAGGCTTTAGGTGAAGTTGAAATTATTGCCGAACGCACCTCTGTTGAAGTCAAATTAGATAAAAAAATATATAATGTTGGTAAAGATTTAACCGTAAGAGGTGGAACGGTTAGTGATGTTTTAGATAATGTCCCTTCTGTATCTGTTGATGGTGAAGGTAATGTGGCACTTCGAGGTAACGACAATGTAAGAATATTAATTAATGGAAAACCCTCTGGATTGGTTGGTGTTAATTCAACCGATGCTTTACGCCAATTACCTGCCGATGCCATTGAACGCGTTGAAGTGATTACCTCACCTTCTGCACGTTACGAATCTGAAGGAACTGCGGGTATTTTAAATATCATTCTACGACGCAGTAAACTTCAAGGATTAAATGGTGCTATTACAGCAAATGTTGGACACCCAGATGCCGCTGGAATTTCTGGAAATATTAATTTTAGAACAGGTAATGTAAATATATTTAACACACTGGCCTACCGTTATAACGAATCTATAGGAAATTGGTACACCTATACTACTTATAAAAGCACTGGAAACATCTTAGACGAAAAAAGAGATACACAAAATATTCGAAAAGGCATAACTAATAATTTTGGTATTGAATGGTATATTACAGATTCGGCTTCTATTACCACGTCTTTGGTTTATAACGATGGGAATAATAATGAAAACTCTATTAATAATTTATTACAATACGACGCCGATTTAAATTTAATTGGACAGAGTTTGAGATTAGACCCAATGTTGAATGATGCCAAAACCATGCAGTACGCTTTTAATTTTACTAAAGATTTTCAAACCAGCGGTCATAAATTAACTTTCGATTTTCAGTACGAAGATAATAATAATGATAATTTTTCTCTTATAAACGTAAACGGTTTAAACACCGATATTTTAACCGAATTAGTAGACGAATCTATTATACTATTACGTTCAGATTATGTTTTACCTTTAGGTGATAACGGTCAGTTTGAAATGGGGTATCGAGGTGATTTTAACACCCAAATTACCGATTATCAAGTAGAACTTTTAAATAGAAATTCTGGTGCGTTTGAAATAGACAGAAATCTTTCGAATGTTTTTAATTTTAAAAATTACATAAACGCATTTTATGTTCAATATGGTAGCAAAATAAATAAATTCAGTTATTTATTAGGCTTAAGAATGGAAAACACCCAAACAACCTTAGACCAACCAACTAGTGGCGATTTTGAAATTAAAAAATACACCGGTTTTTTTCCTACAGTAAATTTTAGCTATGCGTTTAGCGAAAAAGAAAACATAACTTTAGGTTATAACAGACGTTTAAGCCGGCCATGGTCTTTCTTTTTAAATCCCTTTCCTTCTAGAAGTAGTTTAACAAATATCTTTCAAGGAAATCCTGCTTTACTTCCTACTTACGCAGGTAAAATTGACTTAGGGTATTTAAACCGATTTGGAAAGTTTACTCTTAGCACTTCTATTTATTTTCAACATGCAACCGATGTTATAAATTTTGTTAGTAATGATACAGGAAATACTGTTGAAATTGACGGACAAGATGTTCCTGTAATTGAACGTGGACCTGCAAATATTGCCACAGAAGATCGCTACGGATTTGAGTTTAACGTGATATATAATCCAACAAAAAATTGGCGTATAAACACCGATTTTAATTTATTTAATATTAAAGTAAATGGGTTTTATTTAAACGATGATTTCTATTCTAATAATACCAGTTGGACCTTACGTTTAAATAACAAATACACCTTACCTGGCAATGTAGATTGGCAAACAAATTTAAATTACAGAGGGCCAAGTATGGATGCTCAAAATAAAAGAGATGCTATGTTTTCTGCTGATGTAGCATTTAGTAAAGATATTTTTAAAGACAAAGCTTCTATTGCTTTTAATGTCACTGATTTATTTAATAGCAGAGTAATGACAGGAATTGTTGAGACTGAAGAATTTATAACAGATAGAGAAATACGTTTTAGAGGCGTAAGAACTTTTAACTTATCTTTTACATACAGATTTAACCAACAAAAGAAACGCGAAATAGATCGCGGAAATTATGGTAATGGAGGCGATATTCAAATGTAAAAATTAACAAAAGGAAGCTCAAGAGCTTCCTTTTTTTTATTTATCTATAACCTTATCTACTAGTTTTAAAATGGCTTCAAATTGTTTGTCTCGAGTCATGTTAGAATTATCAAAATTAATGGCATCTGGCGCTTTTAATAATGGAGACTCTGCCCTATTTGTGTCCATATAATCACGTTCTTCCACGTTTCTTAATACATCTTCGTAACGCACATCATCACCTCTATCAATCAATTCTTTATAACGTCTTTTAGCTCTGGTTTCAGCTGAAGCTGACATGAATAATTTCAATTCGGCATCGGGAAAAACAACGGTTCCAATATCTCTGCCATCCATTACAACACCTTTATCTTTACCCATTTTTTGTTGTTGCTTTACTAATTGACTGCGCACCTCAGGTAAAGTAGCCACCTTACTAACAAACCCGGAAACCTCAAGAGTTCTAATTTGTTTTTCAACATTTTCACCATTTAAATAAACTTCAGCAAAACCTAAATCACTATTAAATTTAAAACTGATTTCTATACTTTGAAGATTAGAAATTAATGCCTCTTTATTAAACTGATGCTCGTCAATAAATCCATGAATCATGGCATAATAAGTAACAGCTCTGTACATAGCCCCAGAATCTACATAAATATATCCTAAATGCTTAGCCAATTGTTTCGCAACCGTACTTTTTCCTGTGGAAGAATACCCATCTATGGCTATGGTTATTTTGTTATTATTCATGTTTTATTGTAAATCTATCTGCAAACCAAAAAAATTAGAATTGGCTGCACTGGTGTATTTTGCATGCGTATAACTAAAACGCATTTTATTCATTTTAATAGAAATTCCTGCCGATAATCCTGAAAAGTTTCGTTGGTCTAAAATTCTTAAATCTTCGGCACGTCTAAAGTTATAACCTAACCGAATATTAAATCCGCCATCAGGAAAAATTTCGGCTCCAAAAATACTGTGACGCATCACCTGACCCAAAAATCCAATTTTTTCTTCGGTTTGATTGCCACTTAAATCGCTTGTTTGTCTCGCCGGGTTTGGTCTAGAAATAGGCCATTCTTGTAGATTTTCTAGGGTAATATGCCATCTAATGGGCACATTTTCTAAACGTTGAGACATGCCGAAATCGACCTCGAAAGGCAATTTTTCTTGAAGCCCAGCATAGGTAGTTATTTGTGTTCCTAGATTTCTAATTACCAATGCCGCATTAAAATCTAGATACTCGTTTATATAAATTATTCCGAAGTCTATGGCTGCTCCAAAAGAGTTATACTGTTCTAATTTTGATGTAATAAGCTTCAGGTTAGCACCCGCATAAAAATCGGAATACCCTATTTGAGTGGCATAACCGAAAGAAATCGCCGATTCGTTTCCAGAAAAAGTTCCTGTTGCATTTCCTGCTTCATCATAACCATCAAAAGAACCATAATTTACATAAGTTATCCCAGCATGAAATGTTTGCGTGCGCCTGTCTACGGTATAAGCATAAGCAGCTGTACCATAACCAATTCCTCCTAAATAAGAAACGTAATTTAATGCCAATTGATTATCCATTTCTGGATTTATTGTAGCAGGATTAAATAATCCCTGAGTAACATCGTAATCTACATTGGTTAAAACCTTGCCTCCTAATGCGGCTTGTCGTGGGGAAGATACTAAATTCAAAAATTGATAGGTAGACTCACCACCAAGCTGTGCGTTGGTGATAAAACTTAGTAACAAACAAAAAAAGGCGGTTATTTTTTTTAGCATATTTACGATACAAAGGAAATAAAAAATTTATTCTAAGCAACCATATTATCTAATCAGTTTAACTCAATAGTTTATATAATTTTTTTATTTCAGATCCCGAAACAAGTTCGGGATGACAATTTTAATAGAAACCTTGAAGTTCCTTCAAGGAATGTTTCTTCAAGTAAATCTATCTTAAAACGATAGTATCTAATTTTTATTTTAAATAAAAAAAATAGGTTGTCTAAAAAACTTTTGAAACGCTATCGGGAGTTTACTAGCCTTTTTAAAAATGGCTTTTAATCGATAACGTCTTTAATTTAATTTTAAGACAACCTATTCTTATTTATTATAATGTTTTTGCGTTACTTACTTTCTGATTTGTAATCGCAAGATCAATAACATCACTCATA
This sequence comes from Siansivirga zeaxanthinifaciens CC-SAMT-1, assembly GCF_000941055.1. GTDB lineage: Bacteria > Bacteroidota > Bacteroidia > Flavobacteriales > Flavobacteriaceae > Siansivirga > Siansivirga zeaxanthinifaciens. Next base: position 2,660,090 of record NZ_CP007202.1, read on the forward strand.
TCTGTAACATAATGAAATGTTAAGCCTTTTAAATATTCGGGTTTAATTTCTTCGATATCGCGTCTGTTATCTTCACACAATAATATTTCGGTTATTCTGGCACGTTTAGCTGCTAAAATCTTTTCTTTAATTCCGCCAACAGGAAGTGCTTTTCCACGAAGCGTAATTTCACCTGTCATTGCTAAATTTTTCTTTACTTTTTTCTGAGTAAATAATGATACTAAAGATGTTAACATGGTTACACCTGCACTAGGTCCGTCTTTTGGTGTAGCACCTTCTGGCACGTGAATATGTACATTATATTTATCGAAAACTTCTGCATCAATACCAAAAGTATCGGCATTTGCCTTAATATATTCCATGGCTATTGTGGCAGATTCTTTCATGACTTTACCCAAATTACCCGTAATTGAAAGTAAGCCTTTACCTTTAGACAAAATGGATTCTATAAACAAAATATCACCACCTACGCTGGTCCAGGCTAATCCTGTAACCACACCCGCAACGTTATTATTTTCATATTTGTCGCGCTCTAATTTTGGACCACCTAAAACCGTAACAATATCTTCATTACTAATTTTAATGTTATAGTCCTCTTCCATAGCAATATTTTTTGCTGCATAACGCACCATTTTTGCTATTTGTTTTTCTAAACCACGCACTCCAGACTCTCTGGTATAACCTTCAACAATTTTCTCTAACTGAGCTTTGCCAATTTTAAGGTCTTTGTCTGTTAAACCGTGTTCTTTCAATTGTTTTGGTAACAAGTGTCTTCTAGCAATTTCTACCTTTTCTTCAATAGTATAACCCGTAACATTTATAATTTCCATACGGTCCAATAAGGCCGGTTGTATGGTAGATAAACTATTGGATGTTGCTATAAACATAACTTTAGAAAGGTCGTAACCCATCTCTAAAAAGTTATCGTAAAACTCGTTGTTTTGTTCAGGATCTAAAACTTCTAACATAGCAGAAGATGGATCGCCTTGGTGGGAATTCGATAACTTATCGATTTCATCTAATACAAAAACCGGATTGGAAGTTCCTGCCTTTTTTAGACTCTGAATAATTCTACCAGGCATCGCCCCAATGTAAGTTTTTCTATGTCCACGAATTTCTGCTTCATCGCGTAAACCACCCAATGAAATACGCACATATTCTCTACCCAAAGATTCTGCAATAGACTTACCTAAAGAGGTTTTACCAACTCCAGGAGGCCCGTAAAGACATAAAATGGGAGATTTCATATCGTTACGCAGCTTTAAAACCGCTAGATATTCTATAATTCGACGTTTTACATCTTCTAAACCAAAATGATCGCGATCTAGAATTTTCATGGCACGTTTTAAGTCGAATTTATCTTTACTATATTCGTCCCAAGGTAAATCTAAAAACAGCTCTAAATAATTGCGTTGTATAGAATATTCGGCAACTTGAGGATTCATGCGTTGCATTTTAGCAAGCTCTTTATCGAAATGGTCGGCTACCTTATCGCTCCAGTTTTTTTCCAGAGAACGCGCACGCATTTCTTCAATTTCTTCATCATGACTTACGCCACCCAATTCTTCTTGAATGGTTTTCATCTGTTGATGCAAGAAATATTCGCGTTGTTGCTGACTCATATCCATCTGCACCTTAGACTGAATATCGTTTTTTAATTCTAACTTTTGAAATTCAATATTCATGAATTTTAAAGTTGCTAAAGCACGTTTTTTTAAATCGTCTATTTCTAAAAGTGATTGTTTTTCGGCTACAGTAAGATTCATGTTAGACGACACAAAATTCACTAAAAACGAGTTGCTTTCGATATTTTTTATAGCAAATGAAGCTTCGCTTGGAATGTTTGGACTTTGTTTAATAATATTTAAAGCCAAATCTTTAATAGACTCTATAATCGCTGCAAATTCCTTGTTTTTATCGGAAGGTTTCGATTCAGGGATGTCTCTAATCGTAGCATTCATATAAGGTTCTTCGGTAAGAACTTCGGCTACTTTAAATCGTTTTTTTCCTTGAATAATTACAGTAACATTGCCGTCTGGCATTTTTAAAACACGTAAAATTCGAGCTACGGTGCCTATTTCATGTATTTCTTTAGCTGTTGGATTTTCTATCTCTTCATTCTTTTGCGCAACAACACCTATCACTTTACTTCCTGCATTAGCATCGTTAATTAATTTGATAGATTTATCACGACCCGCTGTAATTGGAATAACAACGCCTGGAAACAATACGGTATTTCTTAAAGAAAGAATAGGTAGTGTTTCTGGTAATTTTTCGCTATTAATTTCTTCTTCATCTTCTGGTGTCATTAACGGGATTAATTCTGAATTTTCATCAAAATCCTGAAATGACAAACTGTCAAGACTTAATAAATTAGACTTTTTCATAGATATTTTTGAGCCAATCTGTCATTAAAACAGATCGAACTATTTTTTAATTAATGTAATAAAAACAACAAACAGCTTTGTATCAATGGCTTGCAAAGGTGAACCGATTGCTATTATTTATATAAATTCAATACTTATGCCACACTTAATATGAGCCATATTATTTTGGCTTTCGGGTTACATCTTCCCCGATTTTTTTAAAATAAATAAGATTATAATGGGCAATGCCAACAAGCCAATCATTAACAAATTAGTACGAAACAACCAAGGCATTAAAATTAAAGTAATGGCATAACCACCAATGGCACCTCCAAAATGGGCGTCGTGACCAATATTACCTATACGATTTTTCATTCCATAAATAGAATATAGCAAATAACCAATACCAAAAATATAAGCAGGTATAGGAATGGGAATAAAAAACATCATTAAACTCATATCGGGTTGTAACAAAATAGCGGCGTACAAAATACCTGTAACTGCCCCACTCGCACCAACGGCACTATAATGATATTCGTTTTTATGAAAATAATAAGATAACAAATTACCAAACAACAAGCTAACTAGATAAATAATTAAAAATTTTGTTGTACCAACATACGAAATTACCGTACCAGCAAAAAAGTAAAGCGTTAGCATATTAAATAACAAATGCGACATATCTACATGCAAAAAACCAGCACTAAAAAGTCTAATTTTTTCTCCACGTTGAATACCGCCTATATGAAATTTATACTTTTCAAAAAAACCATCATGGGTAAAACCTTTATTAGAAATAATAATGTTAGCTATAATTATGATGATGGTTACTAAATTTAAATTGCCCATGTTGTAAAAAATTTAATTTCAAATTAGCCTATATTTGCTTTTACAAATCTAAAATTAATTCATGCAATTTATAGCATATATTATTGTTTATCCCATATTGTGGATAATATCTATACTCCCTTTTCGTGTACTCTATATAGTTTCAGATGGTTTGTACTTATTACTTTATTATGTAATTGGATATCGTAAAAAAGTAGTAACCAACAATTTAAAATTGGTTTTTCCTAACAAAGAAGATTCAGAAATAAAATTAATTAAGAAAAAATTCTACAAGCATTTATGCGATATGTTTTTAGAAATGGCAAAAACCATGTCTATTTCTAAATCTGAATTAAAAAAACGATTTAAAATTAAAAATCCCGAAGAATTAAAGCGCATTGAAAGTTTAAACAAAAGTGTTATTTTAATGTTTGGACATTACGCCAGTTGGGAATGGACTATTGAGGTACAAAACCATATTAACTTTAGTGGCTACGGTGTTTACAAACAACTGGCAAACCCTTATTTTGATAGCTTAGTAAAAAACATACGCTCTAAATTTAATACGAAATTAATAAGCACTAAAGAAACCATTAGCACCATTACAGAAAATGAAGCTTTAGGAAAAAAAAGTATGACAGCCTTTTTAAGCGACCAGTCTCCCAGACTCTCACGAGACGTTTATTGGGGCAGCTTTATGGGCATTACAATACCTTGTTTTACAGGTGCCGAACGTTTGGCTAAAAAGTTAGATTTAAGCACCGTTTATTTAAAAATTAACAAAGTTAAACGTGGTTTTTATGAAGCTGAAGTAATAACTCTAGCCGAAGACAGCAGAAAATATAAAGATTACGAACTAACCGATATGTTTTTAAAAGAAGTTGAAAAACAAATTTATGAAGCACCCGAATTTTATTTCTGGACACATAAACGTTGGAAACACATGGGCAAACAGGTTAAGTAATAAAAAAAGCGCATTTTATTATGCGCTTTTTTTTTATTATATGTTTTTAGTTTTAAGATTTAGCAATAGCATCAATTTCTGCTATAAACTTGTCTGCTAAGGTATCGGCTTCAGACTGAGATTTTGCCTCGGTATATATCCTTATAATAGGCTCTGTATTACTTTTTCTTAAGTGCACCCAACTTTCAGGAAAATCAATTTTAACACCATCAATGGTTGTTAATTGTTCGTTTTGGTAATGTTTTTCGATGGTTTCTAAAATACCATCAACATCTAAATCGGGAGTTAATTCAATTTTCTTTTTACTCATAAAATAGTTAGGATACGTTTTTCTTAACTCACTAACCTTCATATCTTTTTCTGCAAGTAAACTTAAAAATAAAGCAACACCAACAAGGGCATCTCTTCCGTAATGCGATTCAGGGTAAATAATACCGCCATTCCCTTCGCCTCCAATAACGACTTTATTCTTTTTCATTAAACTCACTACGTTTACTTCTCCAACGGCACTGGCTTCGTAAGTTCCGCCGTATTTTTCTGTAACATCTCTAAGGGCTCTTGTAGAGCTCATGTTACTTACTGTATTGCCAGGTTTTTTACTTAAAACATAGTCGGCGCAAGCAACAAGGGTATATTCTTCACCAAACATCTCTCCGTTTTCATCCATAAAAGCCAGACGATCTACATCGGGATCGACTACAATCCCAAAATCGGCACGTTCTTCAACAACGCGTTTAGAAAGTTCAGACAAATGTTCTCTAAGGGGCTCTGGATTATGCGGAAATTCGCCAGTAGGCTCGCAATACAGTTTTATAACATCGACGCCCAGGCGTTCTAAAAGTAACGGAATGGCAATACCACCTGTAGAGTTTACACCATCTACAACCACTTTAAATCGTGCCTCTTCTATCGGTTTTACAGTTACTAATGGTAAATCTAAAACTTCAATAATATGTAAATCTATGTAAGCTTTATTTTTGGTTATTTTACCCAAACTATCTACATCTGCAAATAAAATGGCGCCTTGCTCTGCAATGTCTAAAATTTTTGCTCCTTCAACTCCATCAAGAAATTCGCCTTTGGCATTTAATAATTTTAAAGCATTCCATTGTTTAGGATTATGGCTCGCTGTTAAAATAATACCACCATCGGCTTGCTCCATAGGCACTGCCAATTCTACGGTTGGTGTAGTAGATAAGCCTAAATCTACCACATCGATGCCTAAACCAATAAGCGTATTCATTACTAAATTTTGAATCATCGCACCCGAGATTCTGGCATCTCTTCCAACAACCACTTTGTAATGTTGTTTATCGCGTTGTTGCTTAATCCAAACACCATAAGCCGATGCAAATTTAACAGCATCAATTGGAGTTAAATTATCACCCACTTGTCCGCCAATGGTTCCTCTTATTCCAGAAATTGATTTTATTAATGTCATTGTTTTAGTTTAATTTGAAAAACAAATATACAATTACAAATTCGTTTTTGTTAAAATGCTTTTTGTATTTTTCCCCAATGAATTACTTAGCTCACATATATCTATCTGGTAACAACGACATGATTACTATTGGTAATTTTATTGCCGATGGTATCAAAGGAAAATCCTATAAAAAATTAAATGTCGACTTACAAATAGGTGTTTTACTGCATAGAAATATTGATACATTTACCGATGCGCACCCAACTGTAAGAAAGAGCACGAAACGTTTACACGAAAAATACGGACACTATTCTGGTATTATTGTAGATATTTTATACGATCATTTTCTAGCAAAAAACTGGACCAAATACTGCGAAATTCCTTTAAAAGATTATGTAGAATCTTTTTATGATTCTTTAGAAACCAACTACGATATACTCCCGCCTAGAATTCAAAAAATGATGCCTTATATGATTACCGATAACTGGCTTTTAAGTTACGCATCGATAGATGGAATTTCAAGAGTTTTAGATGGTATGAATAGGCGAACCAAAGAACGTTCGGGCATGGATGAAGCTGTTAGTGAATTAGAAACTTTTTATGCTGAATTTGAAGAAGAATTCACTTCTTTTTTTGATGAACTTATCGTTTTTTCAAAACTGAAATTAGAAGAATATTCAGCAACTTTTAAATAGATTTTTTTTAAAAGCATCCTTTAATCGAAAACTGCTTGAATACTGTCGAATATTTTAATAAATAATTTCACAACACATTATATATTAATATATTAGACTCGTCCTATTTCTATTTCCTAAAAATAATTTACATGAATTTTAAAAAAATAACAAAAATTGTTGCTGGTGTAATTATCTTCTTTACCCTTCCTAGTTTACTGCTTTTTGGTTTTGTTTATTTTAAATACCACGAAGATTTACCTCAAGGAAACATGGGGCCAGAAGCTGATGCCTTAGCACAAACTATCTTAGAAACGTTAGATTATGATGCCTTTAAAAAAACGACTACGATTGAATGGACTTTTAAAAAAAGACACCATTACGAATGGAATAAAAAAGCCAATACTTGCAACGTTTATTGGAAAGATTATAAAGTCACCCTCGATTTAAAAGATAATTCTAAAAGTAAAGCTTTTGTACACAGTTTTAAGGTTGATGGCGATTTGGCCAATGATTTAATAAAAAAAGCTATTAAATATTACAATAATGATTCGTTTTGGCTTACAGCGCCTTATAAAGTTTTCGATAAAGGCACCCAAAGAAAATTAGTAAAACTAGACAATAATGAAAAAGCTTTACTAATTACCTATACTTCTGGTGGTTCAACTCCTGGCGATTCCTATTTATGGCATTTAGATGAAAAAGGAAAACCCACAAGTTTTCAAATGTGGGTTGATATTCTACCTATTGGAGGTTTAGAAGCTACCTGGAACCATTGGACTACAACCGATACGGGTGTAAATTTGCCAACGTTTCATAAATTTTTAGTCTTCGGAATTGAAATTACCGATATAAAAACTGCTATGTAATTTATTTAGATTTCTGTCCAATAAAATGATGGCTTTTAGATTTGAATAAAATATTGAAACTGGTTAAACTACCATAAATTCTGGTAATATACTGTTGCAAATCTATTTTACCTTGTTCGTCTAAATCGCTGGCATTAATGCGTTGTTCCATAACACGTAAGCGATCTCTAACCATGGTTATTTTATGAAAAAAAGTATCAATTGGCAATTCGTAAGCCTTTAAACTTGGATCTGCTGGCTCTAAAATAAGTTTTCCGCCTTTGTATTTATCGGCAATAGGCACAACTTCCGAAACATCACTCCATCGTTTTAAAATTTGAACCAAGCTGCTTTCAACTTCCGAGAAACTAACGGTATCAACCTCGTCTGTGGTGGCTTCAATAACTTCAAATGTGCTATCTAAATCAATTGTTTCCAATCCACTATCAATAAAAGTGACCCAATAGTGTTGCGAAGTAACATTAGTTACAACACCTTTTCCGTAGTCGCTATGATTAATTCGAGAACCTATTCCTAATAATTTCATAATGTATTAATTTCTATAGTTTAAAAATATCTTAAGGTTTTAGCTTATTTAATTACGATTCTAAAGTAAATAAAATGGCTAATTTAACTAGAATAAAGTTTTTTATTTTTTTTTAAACGACCCACATCCAAGCAACCAATTAAAACGTATAATTAAATTATCATTCTTACGTTATTAAGAATCAACGCGTTTAAAATTATGAAAGGATTTATAAAACAATCTGGATTAGTGCTGGTTTTACTTGTTATCTATGGTTTTACTATTTCAAAAAAACCAAATACCATAACTTCAAAATACAATCTCGAGTCGCCTTTAATTTTTAAAGACACTACCGAAACCGATTCTATTTCAATAACATACACACCATATAAAGAAAACGTTCATGCCTCGTATTACCACGATAAGTTTAATGGCCGAAGAACTGCCAGTGGCGAAAAATTTGATAACAACAATTTCACGGCAGCCCATAAATTTTTAAAATTTGGCACCAAATTGAAAATAACCAATACGGTGAATGACTCGTCTGTTGTAGTAACCGTAAACGATCGCGGACCTTTTGTTAAGGGCAGAGAAATCGATTTATCCAAAAAAGCTTTTATGCAAATTGCTAAAAATAAATTGAAAGGGCATCTCCTTGTAAACATCGAAATTTTAGAAGAAACCGCTATCGATTCTACTAAAAATTAAACATTAATTTAACTAAACTACAATAAACTTCGCTTCATTTTTCGTAACATAATCTGTACCTTTACGGTTTTGCGAATATATGAGCCCATTTGAAGATTTTATTGAAGTAAAAGGAGCGCGAGTACATAATTTAAAAAACATAGACATTTCTATTCCAAGGGAAAAGCTGGTGGTTATTACTGGGTTATCGGGAAGTGGAAAGTCTAGTTTAGCTTTTGATACTATTTATGCCGAAGGACAACGCCGATACATTGAAACCTTTTCTGCTTATGCCAGACAATTTTTAGGCGGTTTAGAACGCCCAGATGTTGATAAAATTGATGGTTTATCTCCCGTAATTGCTATTGAACAAAAAACAACCAGCAAATCGCCTCGCTCTACAGTTGGTACAATTACCGAAATTTACGATTTCTTACGTTTACTTTTTGCGCGTGCCAGCGATGCTTATAGTTATAACACAGGCGATAAGATGGTGAGCTATAGCGACGAGCAAATTAAAGAACTTATTTACGCAGATTTTAAGGGTAAGCGTATTAATATTTTAGCGCCTGTTATTCGCTCACGAAAAGGACATTACCGTGAATTATTCGAGCAAATTGCAAAACAAGGCTTTGTTAAAGTAAGAACCGATGGCGAAATTAAAGATATTGTTAAAGGCTTAAAATTAGACCGCTACAAAACACATGATATCGAAATTGTTATCGATAGGTTGGTAATTAATGATAGTGCCGATAACGATAAACGCCTTACCGAAACCATAAATACGGCCATGTATCATGGTGAAGATGTGCTTATGGTTTTAGACCAGGACACGAACGAAGTGCGCTATTTTAGTAGAAACCTCATGTGCCCGTCTTCTGGAATTTCGAACCCCAATCCCGAACCTAATAACTTTTCATTTAATTCACCAAAAGGTGCCTGCGATACATGTAATGGTATTGGCACTTTGTATCAAATTAATGAGAAAAAAATAATTCCAGACGATACCTTATCTATTAAAAACGGAGCGTTGGCGCCACACGGGCCACAAAAAAACAGTTGGATATTTAAGCAATTAGAAACCATAGCGCAACGCTTTAATTTTAAATTAACCGATGCTTACAAAGATATTCCAGAGGAAGCTAAACACATGATTCTTTATGGGGGTAATGAAAAGTTTTCGGTAGAAAGTAAAACTTTGGGGGTTACACGCGATTACAAAATAGATTTTGAAGGCATTGCTAATTTTATTGAAAACCAATACAATACTGCAGAGTCTACCTCTTTAAAACGATGGGCAAAAGACTATATGGATAAAGTGCAATGTCCTACCTGCAATGGCTCTCGTTTAAAAAAGGAATCGCTTTATTTTAAAATAAACGACAAAAATATCGCAGAGCTTTCCAATATGGATATTGTAGATTTAACTGCATGGTTCAACGATTTACAAGGTCATCTTTCAGAAAAACAACTGAAAATTGGTGAAGAAGTTATTAAAGAAATTAAAAGCCGACTACAATTCTTACTTGATGTGGGTTTAAATTATTTATCACTTAACAGAAGTTCTAAATCGCTATCTGGTGGCGAAGCACAACGTATACGATTGGCAACTCAAATTGGTTCTCAGTTGGTGGGTGTGTTGTATATTTTAGATGAACCTAGCATTGGCTTACACCAACGCGATAACGAAAAACTTATAAATTCGTTAGTTGCCTTAAGAGATATTGGCAACTCTGTAATTGTTGTGGAGCACGACAAAGATATGATAGAGCGCGCCGATTATGTTATAGACATTGGTCCAAAGGCAGGAAAATTTGGTGGTGAAATTATTAGCATAGGCACTCCAAAGGAGCTTTTAACACATCATACATTAACAGCACAATATTTAAATGGTGAAAAAACCATTGAAGTTCCTAAAAAACGTCGTGAAGGCAACGGGAACTTTATAGAACTTAAAGGATGCACTGGAAATAACTTAAAAAATGTGTCGGTTAAGTTTCCTTTAGGTAAAATGATAGGTGTTACAGGCGTTTCTGGAAGCGGTAAATCTACTTTAATTAACGAAACACTGTATCCTATTTTAAATGCTCATTATTTTAATGGGGTGAAAAAACCCATGCCCTACAAAAGCATTTCTGGTTTAGAACATATAGATAAAGTGATAGACATCAATCAATCACCTATTGGTAGAACACCCAGAAGCAATCCGGCGACTTACACCAAAACTTTCGATGAGATTCGTAGTTTATTTGCTAAAATTCCCGAAGCCATGATTCGGGGTTACAAAGCAGGACGCTTTAGTTTTAATGTTAAAGGTGGCCGCTGCGAAACTTGCCAAGGCGGTGGTTTACGAGTAATTGAAATGAATTTTCTACCAGACGTTTATGTAGAATGCGAAACCTGCCAAGGCAAACGTTTTAACAGAGAAACTCTAGAAATAAGATACAAAGGGAAATCCATAAGCGATGTTTTAGATATGACCATTAATGAGGCAGTAGATTTTTTTGAACATATTCCAAAAATTCATAACAAACTTAAAACCATAAAAGATGTGGGCTTGGGTTACATTACTTTAGGTCAACAAAGCACAACACTATCGGGTGGTGAAGCCCAAAGAATTAAACTGGCCACCGAACTAAGTAAACGAGATACAGGTAACACCTTTTATATTTTAGATGAACCTACCACAGGATTACATTTTGAAGATATTAGAGTATTAATGATAGTTTTAAACAAATTAGCCAACAAAGGAAATACGGTTTTAATTATTGAACATAATTTAGATGTTATTAAAACCGTTGATTATATTATTGATGTAGGTTATGAAGGTGGCAAAGGTGGCGGACAAATTATAGCGGAAGGCACGCCCGAAGAGGTTATAAAACATAAAAAAAGTCATACGGCGCGATTTTTAAAGAAAGAATTAAACTAAAAATATATTACAAATGATTACTGAAAAACACCACAAAGGCTGGAACGAGATAAAAACAAACGATTCTTGGGCCATTTTTAAAATTATGGGTGAATTTGTTAACGGTTTTGAGAAAATGAGCAAAATAGGACCTTGTGTTTCTATTTTTGGATCTGCCAGAACCAAACCAGATCAAAAATATTACATATTAGCCGAAAAAATAGCAAAACGTATCGTTCAGGCTGGATATGGTGTAATTACTGGTGGTGGTCCTGGTATTATGGAAGCTGGAAACAAAGGTGCTCACATAGGTGGGGGTATTTCAGTAGGCTTAAATATTGAATTACCTTTCGAACAGCATGACAACCCCTATATAGATTCCGATAAAAGCCTAGACTTCGATTACTTTTTTGTTAGAAAAGTTATGTTTGTTAAGTACTCGCAAGGGTTTGTAGTTATGCCCGGAGGTTTCGGCACTTTAGATGAGCTATTTGAAGCTATCACACTTATTCAAACACATAAAATTGAAAAATTCCCTATTATTCTTGTGGGTACCGATTTCTGGAAAGGTCTTCTAGATTGGATAAAATCGACCCTTTTAGATGGACACGCTAATATTAGTCCGAATGATTTAGATTTGATTCATTTAGTCGATACCGAAGACGAAGTTATTCGTATTTTAGACAGTTTCTACCAAGAATCTGGTTTAAGTCCTAACTTTTAAAGCTATTTTATTAAAGCACAATATACTCATGTAAATAATGTTTATTTAGTTAATCTTGTTTTATATATTGCAGGGCCTTACGTTTATTATTAACCTTAATGTTTAAATAAAAAATTGAAATTACGTCTCTTACTAATTTTTACCATAAATGTACTAATAAGTATGACATGCTTTGGTCAAAATGTAATTGATTTAAAAGCACGTTTTGATATTGAAAAAAAACAGATTCTTATTTCTGAAACCATTCAATATTATAATGCAACAAACGACACCCTTCATTATATATATTTAAACGATTGGAATAATAGTTATGCTACCAAGCACACTCAACTAGCACAACGCATTGCCGATGAATACAAAAATGATTTTCATTTAGCTAAAAATGAAGAGCGTGGCTTTTCGGTAATAACATCCATAAAACAAGATAATGACAGTCTTAGTTATCATTCATTAAAAAACCAAATTGATATTGTTAAGGTTAAACTGAATAAGCCTCTCGAGGCACATACATCGTATACCATTAAAATTGAAAACATAGTACAAATTCCTAGTGATAAATTCACAGAATATGGTATTACCAAAACCAAAGATTTAAATTTAAGGTACTGGTATATTACCCCTGCCGTTTACGATGGTAAATGGCAATATTACAGTAATAAAGGGTTAGATGATATGTACATTCCTCTAGCCGATGTATCATTAAATATTGAAATACCTTCAAATTATTTTTTGGCTTCAGAATTAGAAATGGAAGACACGTTTGTTTCAAACAACAAAAAAATATTCAAACTTAAAGGCAACAGCAGAAACAATAATAAACTTTTCATTAGTCAATCTAAAACATTTAAAAACATCACATCCAACGAATTAACTTTCGTTTCTAATATTGATGAAGAAAATTTAGAGCCTGTTGAAACAATCATGATTAAAGATAAGGTAAGCCGTTTTTTAATTGATAAGTTTGGTAATTATCCTCATAAAAAACTACTGCTTTCTCAAATAGATTACAATAAAAACCCCATTTACGGGCTTAATTTTCTGCCAAGTTTTATAAAAACATATCCCAATCACTTTCAATACGAACTAAAAATTTTAAAAATTAGTTTACTTAATTATTTAGAAAACACCTTAATAATTAATCCGCGAGAAGAACAGTGGTTAATTGACGCCATTATGGTTTATTATTTAATGGATTATATTGATGAATATTATCCAGACATGAAGTTTTTAGGAAGCATTGCTAACATTTGGGGTGTTAGATCGTTTCATGCTGCCGATATGAAATTTAACGATAAATACATTTTGGCTTATATGATAATGGCTAGAACTAACAGAGACCAGCCATTAACCACTTCGAAAGATTCGCTTATAAAATTTAATGCCAACATTGCTAATAAATACAAAGCCGGCGTTGGTTTAAAATATTTAGACGATTTCGTTAATAGTGATGTTGTAGAGTCGAGCATTGAAACCTTTGTAAAAGAAAACAAGTTAAAGCAAACGTCTACAAAAGCATTTGAAACGTTTATAAAATCTAAAACGCATAAAAATATCGATTGGTTTTTCACCGATTATATTAATACAAGAAAAAAAATAGATTTTAAAATTGAAAAAGTTATAAAAGGTGAAGATTCCATCACCATAACCATAAAAAATAAAAGAGATAACCACATGCCAATATCATTATATACCCTAAATAATGATAGTATTTTATCTAAAATTTGGATTGAAGATATTCAGGGCAAAAAAAGCATTACCATTCCAAAAACAGAAGCTAATAAGTTAGTTTTAAATTATAACAATGTTATTCCTGAGATTAATTTAAGAGATAATTGGAAATCTTTAAAAGGGTTTTTCTTTAACAACAAACCTTTACAATTCAGATTATTTCAAGACATAGAAGATCCTAATTACAATCAAGTTTTCTTCATGCCTTTAGTCGAATTTAATAACATATACGATGGTTTAACCTTAGGTGTTAAAGCATACAATAAAACCTTATTAAGAAAACGCTTTAACTACAAAATTGCACCGCAATATTCATTAAAATCGGGCTCTTTAACAGGATCTGGAAATGCATCAATCACCCAATATTTTGATAATACAGATTTATTCGCTATTAATTATGGTGTCATTGCCGGGTATCAATCGTATGCACAAAATCTGTTTGTAAAACAAATTACACCATCGGTTTCATTTTATTTTAGAGAATCAGACGACTTAAGATCGAACAAAAGAAGATCGCTTATTTTTAGATATTTAAGCATCAATAGAGATCGTGATTTAGACAATATACTAACAACTACAGAACCTAATTATAATGTTTTTGATGCAAGATATATTTATTCAAACGACAATTTAATAAGATATAGTAAATGGTATGCCGATTTTCAATTGAGTAAAACCTTCTCGAAAGTAGCTTTTAATTATGAGTACAGACGCTTGTTTGAAAATAACCGTCAATTAAACCTACGTTTCTTCACGGGTGCCTTTATAGAAAATAAAAACGATCCCAATTCAAATTACTTTAGTTTTGCTTTAGATAGACCAACCGATTATCTTTTCGAATATCCTTATTTAGGCCGCTCGGAAGCTAGTGGTATTTTTAGTCAGCAATACATAACTGCCGAAGGCGGATTCAAATCTAAATTAAATTCACCCTTCGCAAATCAATGGATTTCCACCATGAATACCAGTACAACCTTATGGAAATACATTTTAGCTTATGGCGACATAGGCGTGGTGAAAAACAAATGGGATAATGCAAAATTTGTGTATGATTCTGGTATTAGAGTCGATTTGGTTACAGATTACTTCGAAATATATTTTCCAGTTTATTCTAATTTAGGATGGGAAATTGGTCAACCTCACTACGATCAAAAAATACGATTTAAATTCACTTTAGACCCTGAAGTGTTACTAGGATTATTTAGAAGACGTTGGTATTAATTTAAGTAAAAATTTAGTGAATTATTACTAAAAACAATAAATTAGTAATAATTCAATAATTTAAAATATAATAATTGAATATTTTATACCTAAAACCATGGTTTTAGCATTAAATTTAATTGCATAAACAACAAAGTTTATATACTTTTGCAAAAGCAAAAATCTAACCAACTATGCAATCCATACCAGACTTACAAAACAACTTATCTTTTGAAGATTTTAAAACAGAAGTTTTAAACGATTACAAGATAGCTGTTAGAAGTAGGGAATGCAGTCTTTTAGGGCGCCGAGAAGTCTTAACGGGCAAAGCAAAATTTGGCATTTTTGGTGACGGTAAAGAAGTACCACAACTCGCCATGGCAAAAGCCTTTTTAAAAGGCGATTGGCGTTCGGGATACTACAGAGACCAAACGTTCATGATGGCCATTGGCGAATTTACTCTTGAACAATTTTTTGCAGGTTTATACGCAAACACAAACATAGAATTAGACCCGATGTCTGCAGGCAGACAAATGGGCGGACATTTTGTAACGCATAGCTTAAATAACGATGGCACCTGGAAAGATTTAACCAAGCAATATAACTCGAGTGCCGACATCTCTCCTACCGCTGCTCAAATGCCACGTTTATTGGGTTTAGCACAAGCTTCGAAAGTTTTTAGAGAACTAAAAGATATTAATGCTTCTAAATTTTCTGTAAAAGGTAACGAAGTTGCATGGGGAACCATTGGAAATGCCAGTACCAGTGAAGGCCTGTTTTTTGAAACAATTAACGCAGCCGGTGTGCTACAAGTACCTATGGTTATTAGTATTTGGGACGACGAATATGGTATTTCGGTACACGCAAAACACCAAACAACAAAAGAAAATATCTCTGAAATTCTTAGAGGATTTCAACGCGATGAATACGGTAACGGTTTCGAAATATTAAGAGTAAAAGGTTGGGATTATGCCAATTTAATTGAAACATATCAAGAAGCCGCTAATATTGCCAGAAATGAGCACGTACCTGTTTTAATTCACGTTACAGAATTAACGCAACCTCAAGGACACTCGACATCGGGGTCTCACGAACGTTACAAAAGTACAGAGCGTTTAGAATGGGAAAAACAGCACGATTGTAATTTAAAAATGCGCGAGTGGATTATTGAAAGTGGTATAGCAACAAACGAAACGCTTTTTGAAATCGAACGTTCGGCTAAAAAAGATGTAAAAGAAGCTCGAAAAAATGCTTGGAATGTTTTCTTAAAACCTATTTTGCAAGAACAACGCGAGCTTATTACTATACTTACTAAGCTTTCGGAAATAAGTGTAAATGGTGTTTTTATTAAAAAATTAAAAGACCATTTAGCACAAATAGACGAACCAACCAGAAAAGATATTTTATCGAACGCTAGACGTTGTTTGCGCTATACCATTAATGAAGATTTTACCGAAAAAGACATTCTGGTAAATTGGGTTAATTCATTTTTTGATAAAATTCAACCTAAATTTAGCTCTCATTTATATTCTGAAACTTCAAAAAACAATGCGTTAATTAAAGAAGTTAAACCCATTTACGACGAGCAAACAAATCAAGTTGATGGCAGAATAATTCTGCGAGATAATTTCGAACATATTTTCACAAATCATGCCGATGCTCTTATTTTTGGAGAAGACACCGGGAATATTGGTGATGTAAATCAAGGACTTGAAGGTTTACAAGAAAAATTTGGCGAACTACGCATCGCAGACACAGGCATTCGTGAAGCAACCATTATTGGACAAGGAATTGGTATGGCGCTTCGTGGGTTACGCCCCATTGCAGAAATTCAATACCTAGATTATATTTTATACGCTTTACAAATAATTAGCGACGACTTAGCGACGCTTCATTATAGAACAAAAGGAAAACAAAAAGCCCCTCTAATAATTCGTACTCGCGGACATCGATTAGAAGGTATTTGGCACTCGGGTTCACCCATGGGTGGTATTTTAAATTTGGTTAGAGGCGTTAACGTTTTGGTACCAAGAAATATGACCAAAGCTGCAGGCTTTTATAACACCTTGCTTCAAGGCGATGATCCTGCTATTGTAGTAGAATGTTTAAATGGATATCGCTTAAAAGAAAAAATGCCACTTAATTTAGCCGATATTCGAACTCCGGTTGGCGTTGTAGAAACCATTAAACCAGGAACAGACATAACCGTTGTTTCTTATGGCTCTACATTAAGAATTGTAGAAGACGTTTCAAAAGAATTGTTAGCTATTGGAATTGATATTGAAATTATTGATGCACAATCGCTATTACCATTTGATATCAATCAGGATGTTTCAAAAAGTGTTCAAAAAACAAACCGATTAATTATTATAGATGAAGATGTCCCTGGAGGCGCTTCAGCATTTATTTTAAATGAAGTTTTAAACATTCAAAACGCTTATCAGTATTTAGATAGTCAGCCAAAAACATTAACGGCTAAAGCACATCGACCTGCATTTGGAAACGATGGCGATTATTTCTCAAAACCATCAGCAGAAGATATTTTTGAAGCTATTTATGGGATCATGCACGAAGCGAATCCTGTGAAATTTAAAAAACTCAGATAATTAAACACGTAATACAATATAAACCATCTAAATTAGATGGTTTTTTTATATTAATAAATTAAACAACCATCCATGAAAGCTAGTCCGCTTGTAGATATAAAAAAAGAATTAAAAACGCTTTCAAGTAATGAAATACAGGAAATCTGTTTAAAGCTTATCCGTTTTAAAAAGGAAAACAAAGAGCTTCTCACCTATTTGTTATTTTATGCGCACCATGAAGATGATTATATTTTATCGGTAAAAACATATATCGATGAAGCATTTGAAACGATAAACACCAACAGTTATTTCTACATCAAAAAAAGTGTACGTAAAATTTTAAAAAACATAAAAAAGTTTGCCCGCTACTCCCAAAAAAAAGAAACCGAAGTAGAATTGCTGTTATATTTTTGTAAAAAACTAAAAGATTTTAAGCCAAGTATTAAAAACAATACAACGTTATTCATTTTGTATTCAAACCAACTAAAATTAGCTAAAAAAACAATAGCAACCTTTCACGAAGATCTTCAGTATGACTATAATCTTCTTATACAAGAATTACAATTTTAAATTCTCAACAGAAAAATTCCTTACTTGGTTTGTAATACAATCCATGGTTTTTATTTACATTTGTTAATAAATTGTAATTTAAAATTTCCCCAATGTTTAAAAAAAATCTCTCATTCGTATTTATTTTACTGGTAACGATTAGTGCTTTCGCTCAAAATCCGTGGACATTTAACAACAATAGTTTAAATGGCTGGACCGAATATCGTTTTGATGTAAGTTACAATCCGAGTAGCCTCATTTTAACTACTAAAGGACAAAACAACCCTAGGCTAGATCATGCCACTGCTAATGTAAATGCCGATTTATACAAATTTGCTATTATAAAAATGAAAGTTGCAACTGGTGGGCCGAGCTTACTTAGAATAAATTATGGAGCTAATTTTAAGTCAACCATTGTAACGCCTGGTTCAAGCACTTTTGAAACTTACATTATTAACATGACAGATGTTACATGGACAGGCACAGTAAACGACCTGCAATTAGCTTTTAAAGATAATGATGGAACTGCAGGTGGCTCAACACATAACAGTAACGATGTAAATGTTGAAATTGAAAAGATTTCGTTTGTAGAAAACATTTATTCGGGTGCCACCGAATTGTACGTAGATTTAGATAATGGAAATGACAACAATATAGGTTCTTCAAGTGCTCCGTTATTAACCATTCCTTTTGCCATTGAAACGGCAGCTTCAAACAACATTCCTAATGTATATATTAAAGAAGGTACTTACGATGTGTTAAGCCCTATAAATATTACAACAAATTCGCCAACTCCTATTGTTGTTAGTCCAGAACTTACCAAAAAAGTGACGATGCGTTTTAGTAGTAATAGAAATATTAGATTTTATGGTGGTGCTAAAAATATAGAGTTTAAAGACTTTAATTTAGATGGCCAATCGAATACAACCGATCACTGGACCATCTTAGCTAATTATGTTTGGCAACCCGAATTGTTTCCATCTGCTTTATCTGGTGGCGCTATTGCTTTTCAAGTTGAAGATGCGGAAGACATAAAAATAACAAACAATGCGATACATGATTTTTATCAAAAAGCAGTAAATATTGAAGACGGACGCTATGTAACTATCAAAGGAAATGTTATTTACAATATTGCCTTAACCTCATTAAGCGGTGGTCACGGCATTATGAGACAACAAGGCTCTGGAAGTTTCCCTGCCAACGACCCAGACGATTCTAATAAATACAGATGGGATATTGATGGTAATTTATTATTTAATATCCACCAACGCATCTATTCTTGGGTTCCTACTAAAGGGTATTTAAACATGACTTTAGATGAAGGAAAACCTATATTAATTGATGAAACTCCTAATCATGATTTAGGTATGAAAGCGCGTATTCAAAATAATATCGTGGCTTATTTTAAAATTGATGGAATACGTATAAAACCTACCAACTATCTAGAAGTTTTAAACAATTCTTTATTTAGTACGGAGCCTACGGGAGCAGATGGTATTACAGATACAACCACAGGTTTTACAGGTTCTGGAACCCCATTTTTAAATTTTAAATGTTTTAATAACGCTGTTGATGTTGCAGCGAGCAGACAACCTTATGAGTTAGCTGAATCTATTGGAAGCACAGGCAGTACTTATAATGACAATTATGCCTCACACGGACCAATTGCGCCTGTTGATGTTGCCGACGATTTAGGCACTTCGCTTTTTAAAAATGCACCTAATGGCGATTTTACTATTGTAGACGGACTACCCGCAATGGGTGTCGAACCCGGTGTTATTACCGATTTAGTTACCCGAGCTGGCAGCTTTAATGTTACTATAGCAGATAACAATTGGGTGAATAACCACCTAAAAAATGCTCAAACTTTATTTGATAATATCCCTGGTGTTGAAGATGGTATTGCAAATAATGAACCCGTATTTTTAGACGCTGGTATTTACGATGCATCCGATTTAGAATTTAATAAAGGAAGAAAATCTTACTACTTTACTGTAAATCCAACTTGGAAAGTATCAAAAGGCATTTCTGATGCAAATTTAAATCGTGGTAACGGATTAGATGTTTATGATGGAAAATACGAAATTGTAACTCCCGAAGCTTACAGCGAATGGTTCGATCATATCAAATCGACTTACCTTAGAGATACCGATGGGAATAATATTGGAGATACACCTTATAACGTAATTAGATATGGAGAAAGCGACATTAGACAAGATAAAGTTTTAAACGACAACTCTTTACATGTTGTTGAAATTGAATCTAATACAGAATACACAACAACTAAAGCCGATGGCTATGCGTTTACCATAGATGGCGATCTTTTAATCGATTTTAAATACACACCCGTAGGAAACGAAGTTTTCGATATTGTAACTGCAGGTAGTATTACGTCGTTAAACTCTGGAAGCTTATTCGATGATGTATTAGTTTCTGGATATTCAGGTACTTATACATTAGAGGTGGTTTCTGGTAGCCCGAGTATCTTACGTTTAACATTAACAGATACCACACTTGGTAATAAAGATTTTAATTTAAATCAAGTTGTACTATACCCTAACCCATCAAAACCATCGGAAGGTTTCAATATTAATTTGCCTTATTTAACTAAAAATAATGTTAGAATGTTTACAACTTTAGGGCAGGAAATTGATCTTTCAGTTAACCATACATCAAATAAAGTTTCTCATTTTACACCGAGTACAACTTTAGCAAAAGGTATTTACTTAATTACAATAAACACAAGCAATTCAACTAAAAAATTAAAATATTTAATAGACTAAATAGTCATTAAAAAGCTTATTTTCTAACAGGCTCTGTTTTATTTAAAAACGGAGCCTGTTTTTTTGTTTATTTTCTTTATTTATAATAAAAACAGATCTATTTGCCATGTAAAAACCACTAATAAAATAAAGTTATAACAAAACCCACAAATTACTAAGCTTTGTTTGAATGCTAACCACAATATTTTATCTTTGCCAACTCAAAACACGAAATGATTTATGAAGATTTCATACAATTGGTTAAAACAATTTATTAAAACAAATTGGACTCCAGAACAAACTAGCGAATTACTAACAGATTTAGGATTAGAGGTTGAAGGTATTGAAACATATCAATCTGTAAAAGGGGGTTTAGAAGGCGTTGTTGTTGGAGAGGTACTTACTTGTGTACAGCACCCTAATGCCGATAAACTAAAAATCACAACTGTTAATATTGGTGAAGCAGCCCCCTTACAAATTGTGTGTGGCGCACCAAACGTCGCTGCCGGTCAAAAAGTACCTGTTGCAACCATTGGAACCACTTTATATACTGAAGAAGGCGAAGCTTGGACCATAAAAAAAGGTAAAATTCGTGGGGAAGAAAGCCACGGAATGATTTGTGCTGAAGATGAATTAGGTCTTGGTAAATCTCATGAAGGCATCATGGTTTTAGATGCAAATTTAGAAGTAGGAACGCCAGCTGCCAGCATTTTTGAAGTTGAAAATGATCAGGTTTTTGAAATAGGCTTAACTCCAAATCGTGCCGATGCTATGAGTCATTTTGGTACGGCCCGCGATTTAAAAGCCGGATTATTACAAAAAGATATAAACCTAGAACTAATTACACCATCGGTGAGTGCTTTTCATGTAGATAACCGCACTTTAAAATTAGATGTTCAAGTGTTCGATAAAGAATTGGCACCTAGATATTGTGGTTTAACCATTTCGGGGATCAAGGTTCAGGAATCTCCAAAATGGCTTCAACACCGTTTAAAAGCCATTGGATTAAACCCCATAAACAATATTGTTGATGCTACAAATTATGTGCTTCACGATTTAGGCCAACCCCTACATGCTTTCGATGCTGCTAAAATTTCAGGAAATAAAGTTGAAGTTAAAACGCTACCATCGGGAACCAAATTCACAACTTTAGATGGCATCGAGCGTGAGTTACATGAAGATGATTTAATGATTTGTGATGCCGAAAAACCAATGTGTATTGCGGGTGTTTTTGGTGGTTTACATTCGGGTGTATCTAACGAAACAACGGCTATTTTCTTAGAAAGTGCCTATTTTAATCCGGTAAGCATTCGTAAAACAGCCAAACGACATGCATTAAACACCGATGCTTCTTTTAGATTTGAACGTGGTATCGACCCAAATATTACAGAATATGCTTTAAAGCGTGCTGCTTTACTAATTAAGGAAATTGCTGGCGGTGAAATAACCAGTGATATTTCAGATTTCTACCCAAACAAAATTGAAGATTTTCAAGTACGCTTAAGTTTTGAAAATGCTAAAAAATTAATTGGTGAAGAAATTCCGAAAGAGATTATCAAGCGTATTTTAGCGTCTTTAGATATTAAAGTTAATAATGTTACCGAAACAGGCTTGGGATTAACCGTGCCTGCATACCGTAATGATGTACAACGTGAAGCCGATATTATTGAAGAAATATTACGTGTTTACGGTTACAACAATATTAAAACAACCGAAAAATTAAATGCTTCCATTTCAAATTCATCAAAATTTGAAGATTATAAAATTCAGAATATTATTGGAAATCAACTAGCTGCGCAAGGCTATTTTGAAATTCTTTCAAATTCGCTTACAACTCCTAATTATGTGGCATTGAGCGAACAACTTAAAGAAGAACATAATATTAGTATTTTAAATCCTTTGAGTAACGATTTATCGGTTTTAAGACAATCGTTATTGTTTTCTGGCTTAGAAGCTGTTTCCTTTAATATTAATAGAAGAAATTCAGATTTAAAACTTTTTGAATTCGGAAAAACCTATCATGGTTACGGCGATAAAAGAGAAGAATTTAAGCATTTATCATTATTTATAACAGGAAATAAATCGCCCGAAAACTGGAGTGCTCTTAGTACAAAAAGTAATTTCTTTTATCTAAAAGGCCATGTTATTAGCGTTTTGGAACGTTTGGGTATTTCTAAATACAACGAAACACCCATTGATAACGATTTATTTAGTGAAGGTGTAAGCTTAGGCCTTGGAAAAATGAGTTTAGTTGACTTCGGATTGGTTAAAAAATCCATCTTAAAGCAATTTGATATTTCGCAAGAGGTATTTTACGCTAATTTTAACTGGGATACTATATTAAATGTTATTAAACGTAATAAAATAACCTTTATACCAATTTCTAAATATCAAGAAGTTCGACGTGATTTTGCCTTATTACTAGACGACCATATTACATTTGAGTCTATTTATAAAATTGCAAAACAAACTGAAAAACAGCTTTTAAAAAGCATTAATTTGTTTGATGTTTATCAAGGAAAAAATTTACCTGCAGGTAAAAAAAGCTATGCTGTTAGTTTTACACTTCAAGACGAAAACAAAACACTTACCGATACGCAGATAGATAAGATTATGAGTAAATTACAGTTTAATTTCGAAAATCAGTTAGGTGCAGAATTAAGATAAAACATCATTTATTGATATTTTTAAAAGCGCATTAAATTAAAAATTTAGTGCGCTTTTTATTAATGTAATAACACCAATTATTAAGATTAATATTAAAGATGTTTTCTTAAAATTTTCCTGAGAAACTTTATTCAAAACCAGCTTCCCAATATAGGTTCCTAAAATACCTATTACAAATAAAAAAGGAACATAAATTAAAATTTCCTTTGTTATATAACCATTAAAAAAATAGACAATGGTTCTGCTAAAATCGACACCAAAATCTATAATAGCCGAAGTGGCTATAAACACATTTTTTTCCAGATTAAAGGCTGCCATGGTTAGCCCTCTAATAGCGCCTCCGGTTCCTAAAACACCTGCAACAAAACCCGAGAGCCCGCCACCAATAACAGCTTCTTTGTTTTTAGGTTTTATAACTAAATCTTTTTTAATTATGAAAAGTAAACTTAAGGCTATTAAAAAAACGCCTAAGATAATTTCGAGAAATTGCGAATTTAAATACTTACTAATAACACCACCAAGAACAACAAAACCAATGGCTGGCAAACCAATATACAAAATCAGTCTTTTGTCAATACCTTTCTTAAATAATGCTATTTTACTTAAATTACTAACTACATGAAACATAGCAGTAACCCCTAGAACAGATTGAAAATCGAAATAAAAATTAGCAATAGGAACAAAAAATACAGACGAACCAAAGCCTCCAATGGTTCCAATAACTTCGGCTAATAAGGCCAAAATTAAAAACATATATTCTATATTTTTCAAAATGTATTGTTTTATTAAATATACGCAATAAATAGCTGAAAATTATCGGTTTTAAAATATAACTAGCGTGTTAATTTCAAGTGAATTTTAAATAAAATGAAATTAAAAAATTGTATCTTGTAGTAACAACATTTTTAAACTTTTAATCATGAGTCATTCTAGCTATACAAAAATATTTACGGGAAACTTTATAATGGTGCAACGCATTGTATCTGAACTAAAAGAATTAGATATTATTCCAGTGATTAAAGATCAAACCGAATCGGCTAGACTGGGAGGTTTTGGTGGTGGTATTTTACCTGGTTTTCAGGAAGTCTACATTAATAACGATGAGCTTGAAAAAGCTTCAGAGATCATTAAAAATATTTCTGAAAATTCCGAATATCAATAAAAAATAAATAATATAAAAAAAGGAGCGATATTTTAAATATCGCTCCTTTTTTTTGTGCTTAAACAAACTACACTATTTCATACATTTTGTTGCGTTGCTCCTTTATTTTAGGATCTTGCATGTACTCATCGAAAGTAGTATATCGGTCTATTACTCCATTTGGTGTTAATTCTACGACTCTATTTGCTACGGTTTGAGCAAATTCGTGATCGTGTGTTGTAAACAAAATGGTGCCTTTAAAATTGGTTAGTGAGTTATTAAACGCTGTAATACTTTCTAAGTCTAAATGGTTTGTTGGTTCATCTAACATTAAAACATTAGCTCTAACCATCATCATTCTACTTAACATACAACGTACTTTTTCACCACCAGAAAGCACATTCGATTTTTTAAGCGCTTCTTCTCCACTAAAAATCATTTTTCCTAAAAACCCACGAATATGAACTTCTTCACGTTCTTCTTCGGTAGTAGCCCATTGGCGCAACCAATCTACCAAAGTTAAATCGTTATTAAAAAACTCGCTGTTATCTAATGGTAAATACGATTGTGTCGTTGTAACACCCCAATCGAACGTACCAGCATCTGCCTTTTGTTTATTATTTAATATTTGATAAAATGCTGTGGTAGCTCTAGAATCTTTTGAAAACACAACCACTTTATCGCCTTTAGCTAGGTTTAAATCGATGTCTTTAAACAATACTTCACCATCGATTGAAGCTGCTAAGCCTTGAATATTTAAAATTTGATCACCCGCTTCTCTATCGCGCTCAAAAATAATGGCAGGATAACGACGGCTTGTTGGTCTAATATCTGAAATATTAAGTTTATCAATCATTTTCTTTCTACTGGTCGCTTGCTTACTTTTTGCAACGTTGGCAGAAAAACGACGAATAAACTCTTCTAGTTCTTTCTTCTTCTCTTCCGCTTTTTTGTTTTGTTGTGAACGTTGACGCGCTGCTAATTGCGAAGACTCGTACCAGAAGGTATAGTTACCAGAAAAGTGATTTATTTTACCAAAGTCTATATCTGAAATATGTGTACAAACGGCATCTAAAAAGTGACGGTCATGCGATACAACAATAACGCAGTTTTCATAGTTAGCCAAGAAATTTTCTAGCCAAGAAATGGTTTCATAATCCAGGTCGTTGGTAGGCTCATCCATGATTAAAACATCAGGATTACCAAATAAAGCTTGAGCTAATAACACACGTACTTTTTGTTTACCATCAAGATCTTTCATTAACACATAATGTAAATCTTCTTTAATATCTAAATTAGATAACATGGCAGCAGCATCACTATCGGCATTCCAACCATTCATTTCTTCAAATTGAACCTGTAACTCCCCTATTCTATCTGCATTTTCATCAGAGTAATCTGCATACAAAGCATCCATTTCAGATTTAATCTTGTATAGAGGTTTATTCCCCATTAAAACAGTTTCTAAAACAGTGTGCTCATCATACAAATTATGATTTTGTTCCAGAACCGACATACGTTTTCCTGGTTCTAAATGAACCGTACCAGAAGTTGGGTCTTGCTTACCCGAAATAATTTTAAGAAATGTAGATTTTCCAGCGCCGTTGGCACCAATAATACCATAGCAATTTCCTGTAGTAAATGAAGTGCTTACTTCATCAAATAATATGCGTTTTCCAAATTGAACTGAAAGATTTGATACTGATAACATATAAAACTGTTTAAATTTTTCTCAGATGTTTTTGTATTACTTTATTGTAACTAAAACCTTTTTAAAAATTAGACATACACCTTGACAAATATCTTTTTTTCTAAGTTTGTGCAAAAGTAGAAAATTCAAACCGTAAGTCGAAACTTAGTTAGCTTATTTTAGTAATGTTGGTAAATAGATTGTAATTAAGAAAGTCACATCAAAACTTAATGATAATTTAACATTTAACAACGCATTAACAAGAGTTTAAGAATACAAATGATACTTTTGTTTAGTTTAAGTATGGTATTTCTACTTATTGAATAGATAATTATGAGATTAATTTATACAACCATAATAGTAACATTAATGCTTTTTAGTTGTAAAAAAGACAAAAAAGAAGCAGCTGCTAATTATGCTTATTTTGGGGGTGAAATTATTAACCCTTACAACAACTACATTATTTTATCTAAAGGGGATGCCGTTATTGATACTATTCAACTGGATACTAAAAATCGTTTTTTATATAAAATTGAAAATTTAAATCCC
This sequence comes from Siansivirga zeaxanthinifaciens CC-SAMT-1, assembly GCF_000941055.1. GTDB lineage: Bacteria > Bacteroidota > Bacteroidia > Flavobacteriales > Flavobacteriaceae > Siansivirga > Siansivirga zeaxanthinifaciens. Next base: position 2,686,912 of record NZ_CP007202.1, read on the forward strand.
GGACTTTATACCTACCACCACGGTGGTGAAATTCAAATGGTTTTGCTAGAACCGCAAGATAGTTTATTACTTCGTTTAAATACTTTAGAGTTTGATGAGTCTTTGGTTTACAGTGGTTTTGGTGACAAAAAAAACAATTATTTAATTGAAGAGTTTTTAGAGAACGAAATACAAGAAAAAAAGATTTTCAAATTATGTCAATTAGAGCCTAATAAATACTCTAGTCGTGTAGACTCTATTAAAAACGCTAAGTTGGCAAAATTCGATAAATTTATAAGCAAATACGATTCATCTCCCCTTTTCGAAGAAATTGCTTTAGCTAACATAAACTACAATTACTATTCAAGTAAAGAGGTTTATCCGTTTGTGCATTATGGCCACAACAAGTGGGACATTTTAAAAGCCATTCCTGCTTCATTTTACGATTATAGAAAAGATATTGATTACAATAATGCCCTATTTAAAGATTACTATTATTACAATCGTTTTATAAACCATAACATTAACAACATTGCTTTAAGTGAGCATATGAGTCATGAAGCTAATAAGCAATTTGATAGAGCATCAATATGCTATAGTTTAGACCGTTTAAATATTATTGATAGCCTTATTACAAATCAGACTTTAAAAGATGATTTGTTATACAATTTTACATTAAACTTTTTATCTAGAAGTACCGATGAAAATAATAACAATACCATTTTAAAATCTTTTTTAAAAAAGAGTAAAAACGAAGCAGATAAAACAGCTATAAATAATTATGTAGATTCATTAAACAATTTAAAACAAGACAACATACTCCCTGAAATACAAATAGTTGATTACAACAATAATGTTTTTGATATAAATTCATTAATTAAAAAACCAACAGTCATTTCGTTTTGGTCTCATGCCTATTTAGACCATTTTAAAGACAGCCACAGAAAAATTAATGAACTTAAAATAAAATATCCAGATGTTAATTTTATAATGATTAACATCGATGATAACGATATTCTTAAAATAAAGAACGCATTAAAAATTAATAATATTTCTTTACAAAATGAATATGCGTTTAAAGACCCCGATAAATCTGTGGTTACTTTGGCTGTGCGTCCTATGACAAAAACTATTATTGTAGACAGACATCAAAAAATTGTAAACAGTAATAGTAATATGTTTACTTCCAATTTCGAAGAGCAGTTGTTAGGTGCAATAAACAGATAAACTGCTTATAATTTATAGTGATTCATTAGCATTTTTTCGTAAACAACATCGGGTAAAATTCGTTTTAAAACCACAGAAAACTTCTGCAAAAATTCACCTACCTTATAATGAATTTTGGGGTTTTTAGTATTTATAACTTTTAAAACTGCCTTAGCCATCATTTGCGGATCGCTTCCACTATTTACATGCGAATTCATTAAATTTAAAGTATCGCCATACGGTTTTTTATATGGGGAGTTTTCTAACAACGGCGCATGGTATCTGCCTGCTGCTATATTAGTAGCAAAATCGCCCGGTGCAATGTTAGTCATCTTTATGTTAAATGCCTTCAATTCCATTCTAAAAGCTTCAGTAACCAACTCTAAAGCACCTTTGCTTGCACTATAAATACCTCTGTAAGGTAATCCCATATAACCAGCTATCGATGTAATATTTATAATTAACCCCGATTGCTGTTTACGCATTTGAGGCAAAACTTGTTTTATCACATTTATAGGTCCGAAAAAATTAGTTTCAAAATTGGCTTTAATCTCGGCTTCAGGAATTTCTTCAATAGCTCCAGTTATACCTGCGCCTGCATTATTAACAACCACATCCAAATGGCCTTCTTTTTCAATGATGGTGTCAACAGTACTTTTTATGGTAGAAACATTTTTTACATCTAATTGTAAAATTGGAAACTTGCTGTTTGGATAGTTTTCTGGCTGCCTGCTGGTTCCATAAACTATAAAGCCATTATCTGTTAAATATTCACCGATAGATTTTCCAATTCCTGATGATCCTCCCGTAATTAAAACAACTTTAGACATATTTCAATTGATAATTGATAATTAATAATTAAGAATGTAAAATTAATAATGAAATTGACAATTACAGGTAAAAAGAAAAGTTTTGAGTAGAAAGCTTAAAAAAAGATGCTTTTTTTTACTTCAGTAAAGGGTACAAAAAAAGGCAAGCTACCTACATCACACCGCTACGACCATTTACCTTTGCTGCGTTCCCGCCCTGGAGGATTCAACAGGAGCTGGTTGTGTAGGACTTGCCGGGTGCAAAGATACAATCTTTTAATTTTTTCACAATGATTTTTTAAACTGATTTTAAATAAATATCTTGCTTCAAATTATAATAAAAACATGAAAGCTTTTAAACACTTAACAATCATATTTTTAACACTCATAATTACAGCCTGTGGCTCTAATTCTGGCATTAAAAAAAACGATTTTTCTATAATTACGAATGCCAAAAAAGGTGATATTTCTAATAATGAAAGCCTTTCGCTATCTATTGAAAACAAAAAAAGCCTGCCTATAGATTCTATTTCTTATACTTTAAATGGAAAAAAAATTGAATCGCCACTTAATTTAAGTGAATCTAAACTAGGCAAACATATAATTGAAGCTACTGTTTTTCAGGGCACCGAAAAACAAACTGTAAATACCACTATTACCATTTTAAATAGTGAGGCTCCAAAAGTGTTTACTTATAAAATTATAAATGAATATCCGCATGATATCACTTCTTACACCCAAGGATTAGAGTTTTATAATGGCGTTTTATATGAAAGTGACGGACAATACAAAGAATCTCGTTTAAGAAAATTAGATTACAAAACGGGCGAAGTTTTAAAAAATATAAACTTAGCAAACGAATATTTTGCCGAAGGACTAACCATTTTAAATAACAAAATATACCAGCTTACCTGGAGAGAAAACACTGGTTTTGTTTACGACCTGAATACGTTAGAAAAAATAAGTAGTTTTAAATATGGTAAAAGTAAAGAAGGTTGGGGATTTTGTAACGATGGTACTTCTTTATACAAAAGCGATGGCAGTGAAACTATTTGGTTATTAAATCCTGAAACTTTAGTCGAAGAAGATTACATCCAAGTGTATACCAACAAAGGTAAAATTGTTGAAATTAATGAGATGGAATGGATTGAAGGGAAAATTTATGCCAACCGATATCAAAAAGACGGTGTTGCTATTATTAATCCTAAAAACGGCGCTGTTATTGGGGTTATCGATTTCTCGCCTCTTAAAAAATTAGTAACACAACATGAAGGACTGGATGTTTTAAACGGTATAGCTTACAACCCAGAAACCAAAACTATTTTTGTAACCGGAAAACGCTGGGATAAATTATTTGAAGTAGAAATTGTTGAAAAATAAGCGCTTTAATTTATTCCTGTTGCTGCACTTTTAACTTAAACATCTTATTCGATACCGGAATAAATAATATCCCTATTAATACGAAAAGTAAAAAGGCTTTTTCTAACCCAAAAGCATGGGATAAATAGCCTATTAATGGCGGACCAATAAGCATGCCTAAAATAGCGTATGTCGTTACTATTGAAATTGCCATCCCTGGAGAATATTTTTTCGACAAACCTGCTAACGACATCGTTACCGGAAAAATAGCAGCCGTACCAAAACCAACTAATAAAAAGCCAAATAAAGCCGTCCAGAATTGAGGAAAAACAACAGCGATTAATATCCCTGTAGTTATTAGAGAACCACTTAAAAAATAAGTCTTTAAAATCCCTATACCGCTTACCAATCTATCCGAAAAGAAACGAGATAATGCCATGGTAATCATAAACATTAAATAACCATAGGTAAAAACATCTTCTTTTAAAACCTCTTTAAAATAAACACCGCTCCAATCGAACATACCCCCTTCACAAACGGCACCAAAAAATATTAAAATCCCTAAAAACATAATATAAGGGTCGGGTTTGCTAATAATTAATTTATTTCCAGAAGGCGATTTGTCGTTTTTTAAAGTAAATCTGAACGTTATTAAGGCAACTATTAATCCGAAAATGGCAATTCCAAGCATGTGGATATGAATGGGCACATTAAATTTTACCATAAGTGTTGAAAAAGCAACACCAATTACACCTCCTGTACTCCATAATCCGTGAAACGCACCTACAACGCGCTTTTCATACTTTTTTTGTAAAGTAATAGATTGAGTGTTTATAGAAATATTTAAAATTCGTAAACAAAAAGCAAACCCCGAAATTGATAAAACCAGAGCAAAAGTAGAGGTTGCAAATCCAATAGATGCTAAAGAAACAGCAAAAAATACAAAGGCAAAAATTAAAGGGATGCGGCTATCAAATTTTGAAACCAACCAACCAGAAATAGGTAAACCAATTAAAGAGCTTACAGGCATAGCAATTAAAATGGTACCTAGTTCGGCATCATTCAAGTTAAAAAAAGTTTTAATCGTTGGTATTCTCGATGCCCAGGTTGCAAAACAAATGCCCGATAAAAAAAAATAAGTACTTAAAGCAATGCGTTGCTTAGCTCTTAAATCTATAAAATTCACATTCTAAAATAAGTCATTCTTTCATGTAAAAAAGAATACTTTCATTTCGATGCAAATGTAGTACAACCTCAACTTTAAAACATAGAAATTTCAATTAATAATGCACAGGACTTTCTGTACACGGACAGTTACTTATGCCACGTAAAAAGTCTAATCCTATGGTTATAACGTGAGTTCCAGAATTAAACGCCGATAACTCATTGGTTGTAATTTGATAAGCATAGCCAAAATAAAACACCGATTTTTTAAACCCCATCATAGGACCTACATTTAAAGGTTTTAAAAATTGATCATTTAAAAAACGATACGAAATTCCAGCCCAGTAATAATCTTCATTTCTATTATATTTTCTAAACTTAAAATTAACATCGGTACTCGAACGTTTATCGCTGCTAAACATTTGGTAATAAACCGATGGTTCAAATTCTAAACCAGTACCTTTTGCACCATTAAAGGTGTAACCCGAATAAATTTGATAGTTTAACAATAACCTAGGTTCGGCAACTCTTAGGTCTTCGTCAAACTTCTTTTCTAAAATATTATTTGCGTTAAAACTTAAAAAGAATCCTTTGTTTCTATAAAGTGCACCCACATCAAAGTTATTATTATTGGTTGCTCTGTTATCTGTAACAAAAGGATCTATAATAGGATTTTCGTAAGTGGTATTAAAATTATTAATATCTATTTTGAAATTATTAATGTTATAAGAAATACCAAAAGACAGGTATTGTTTCGAGTAATAATCTAATACTAAATGATGCGCAAACGAAAATTTAGCACCCGTTTGAATGGTATTACCATTACGGTCGTTATAAACAGACACCCCTATTCCCGAACGACTTGCCAATCTGAAATCGGCATAAAACGACTGGTTATCTGGAGCGCCTTTTATACCTACCCATTGCGTTAAGCCATTGGCTCTAAGTTTTAAGTTGTCTCCAATACCCGCATAGGTTGGTGACACCACAAAATTGTTGTCTGCCAGATATTGTGTAAATACCGGCAAATTAAGTTCCTGACCAAAACCGTAGGTAGTGATGATTAGGGATATATATATGATTATTTTTCGCATCTTATTTATAGTTTTTGGGGCTTAAACCATTAAAATAATTATTATCTGTACAGGGTAAAATGTCCAACAAATTCCCTATCATCTTTTTCGTCGTTAAGTTTAACTACATACCAATAATCGCCTGTTGGAAGTTCTACACCATTGTATTTTCCATCCCATTTTTCTCCAACTTTTAAGGTAGCTACTTTACGGCCATATCTATCAAAAATATTAAATGTTAAATCTTTGTATTGCGAAGTACAACCAGGTCCCCATCCATCTTGAACACCATCACCATTTGGTGTGAAATAGTTAGGTATACAAACATCAATATATTCAAAATATTTGGTTGCCGAAGCAAAACATCCGTTACTATCGGTTACAGTAACTATATAGTTACCAGATTCATAAATAATAAATGTATTGGTACTTCCGTAAGACTCGCCATTTAAAGTATAAGTGTAATCACCTGTTCCGCCAGTTGTTACAGCTAAAATTTCATTTAAACCACCATTTTCAAGTGATAATTGTAATGGTTCGTATTGACTAACATCGAAGGTTTGAGTTTGTTGAATACAGCCATTACTATGTCTGATATCAATAAAATGATTTAATCCCGGAGGCACATTTAAAAATTCGTTGCTCGATTGATAAGCGCCGCCATCCAATGAATAATCTAATTCGGTGACATCTACAAAATTAGGGTCTACAACAACAATGACGCTGTTAGTTGACAAGTTGCTGGTACAGCCATATTCTACAAATACTTCCGAAACAATTTTCACCGCTTCAGGGAAGGTTATATTCCATTCCGATTCACAACCTTGCGCATCACGAACATAAACAATATGATCGCCACCACTTAAATTATTGAAATCAAATTGTGTTTGCGTTGCTGTTCCTGTAGTGTAAGCACCATTAATATCGTCTAACGCAACACTGTAAGGTAACACACCTCCCGAAATTTCTATTGAAAATTCGCCATTCATATCGCCATCACAATATTCTGGTAAAATTGAATTTGGCACAATACTTACTATTACAGGTGAAGGTTGATCGATGGTGAAATCGATTAAAACATAACATCCTAATTCATCTTGAGCAATAGCTTGATAAGTGCCTGGAGCCAGATTTTCGAAAATAGGTTCCTCAAAAAACTGATTCATTTGAGGCGATATAGCATATTTAACTATGCCTGTTCCTCCGGTAGCCGATATCTCTAAAACTCCATCATTACCACCATTACAAGTAACATCGGTGGTTGTGTAATTAACCAATAAAGGATTTGATGGTTCTGCAATAGTTACCGTATTAGATGTTTCTTCACAATCACCACTGGTTACAAAAACTTGATAAGTACCAACTGGTAAATTTGTAAATACTCCGGGACTGTTTTGTGTTGCGGTTAAAATATCATTACCAGCAGCATCTTGTAACGTGTAGGTATAATTGCCTAAACCGCCCTGCGCTGTTGCAACAATAACACCTGTAGTATCTCCAGCACAATTAATTTTAGCGTTAGAATCGTCTATATCTATAGTTAATGGTAGTAAAGGATCTATAGTAATATCGTTTGAAACATTCGATGTACAACCATTGGTATCTCTCACATAATATCTAAAAGTACCCGTACTACCAACAGGTAGATTAATGGTTACAGATGAAGTGAAATTACCTAAAACGTTTGTAAAAGAAGGTGAATCGCTGTACTCATAAGCTCCTGTTCCTCCGGTTGCAGATAAAGTTAATGCAGAACCTGTTAAACACGTTTGTGAAGTTGCTTTAACTAACGAAGCTATGATTTGGCTTGGTTCTGTTATTACAATATCAACAGATGTTTCACTACAATTATAACCATCTGTTACGGTTACATTATAAGTTCCTGCTCCTAAACCAGAAAATACTGGCGACGTTTGTGGACCTGAAGCACTAGCAACTGGTAAAATAGTATTTAAAGTATAGGTGTAATTACTTCCTTGTCCGCCATTAACATTAGTAACCGTTATCGTCGCATTGGTATCTCCAAAACAATTTAACATTGTAATGTCTGCTGATGCTGTTAACGTAATTGGTGTCGGATTAACCAATTGAATATTCATAGATGCCAGACAGCCTTTACTATCTCTCACGCTTACTATGTAATCCCCTGCGCTTAAACCAGTAAAATTACTTGCGGTTCCAAAAGGAGTTACAACCAATCCGCCTGTAGTTTCTAATTGATATTCGTATCCACCTGGCCAACCACCAGTAGCAGTTGCCGAAATAGCCCCATCGTTATTACCGCTAATACAGGTAATTTCTGTAAAAGACGTTGTTATTGCTAAAGCAGCTGTTGGGGCTGTAATTGTAAAGTTTTTGGTAACCGAACAAAATGGTGTGTTTGTTAAAGTCGCATTTAACGTATAAGTTCCCGAAGCTAAACCTGTAATAGAAACAGAGCCTGCATTGGTAGTTGTGCCAGATGAAACTGTAACCCCTAAATTGTTAACAACGGTATATGTAAACGGACCAGCATCATTTGTAGGTGTATCTACTAAATCTACAAAAGTTACATCCACACGACCATCAATATCACTAAAACAGGTAACATCTACCACATTATCGATTATAATATCGAATGTATTCGGATTATTAACATAATGAACCGTTTGTAAACTACATCCCGTATCTACATTTTCAACAGTGATGATATAATTTCCAATTGGTAAGGCTGTGAAAACGCCTGTATTATTGGTTTGTGTTGATAAGATTCCGTTGGCATCTTCTAGAGTAAACAATAAATTAGCTGGGTTTCCGCCTGTTGTTGTAACAGATACCGTGATATCTTCATCATTCGTACAAGTAATACCTTGATCGATAGTAACTAATAAATCATCTAAAGATATAAACGGATTAACGGTTGCAGTTGTAGTTCCTAAACAGCCATTATCGTCGTACACATTTATAGTGAAAGATCCTCCCAAAAGGTTTGGAATGGTATACACATTATTAGAGCCCGATTGAACAATAACGCCATCGGCATCTCTAATAAATTCATATTTTGTATAATTTCCTAAACCACCTGTAACACCCGTAACACTTATAGAAGCATAAGTAGATGTATTGGTATTGGCAGTACAAGCATATTCTTGAACTGTTGGTGCCGAAACTACAATAGAGTTTGGTGCTGCAACTGTTACAATTTCTATAGCTGTACAACTTCTTCCCGAAGTTACCTCAACAGTATAGTTACCCGCAGCTAAACCTGTAAATATATTTGAAGCTTGCGAAGGATAGGTTGTTGGACCAGCTATAATCGCATACGTGTACAACGGATTATTATTTGAGGCATCTAAATTAACAATAATAGACCCATCTGAACTTCCTGCACAACTTACAGCTGTAGTTGTGGTTGTAAAACTAACAGGTGTTGGAGCATCTAAATTAACATTTACCGTATTGGTACAATTGGTAACAACATCTGTAATGGTTACTGTATATGGAGTTAACGCTGCTAAACCAGAAAACACATTGCCTGTTTGCGTGATAGCCGCTGAAGGACTAATAGCAAAGGTATAATTGCCAGAACCTCCAAAACCAGTTACTGTAATTTCGCCATCATTATTAGTACAACTTGGTAATGCATTTATAGCAGCCGAAATATTTAAAGGTGCATAAATTGTAATTGGAGTCGTGTTTGTAAACGTACAACCGTTAGCATCTTTTATAGTAACATTATAAGTTCCTGGATTTGTTACCGTAAAGGTTGGACTCGTTTGAAAACCATTTCCGATAGAATATTCAAACGGTGCTATGCCTGACGGATTTGTAACAGTAAATGTAAAGGCATCGCCATTTAAATTACATTGATTTGCAGCCAATACTGGCACATCAACCCTTGGTAATGCATCGTTAGAAATAACAACATCTATTTGAGCCGTACATCCCTTACTATCTAAAACCCAAACATCCCAGTTTGTATTTGTTGAAGGATTTAATACCGCTGTTGCTGAATTCGTGTAATCTGATACTGTTGGTGTCACACCATCTTGAACAAAAGCATATTGATAAGGCGCTGTACCATTTGAAGCTTCTACAGTTACTTGTGCATCGGCATTACAATTAGCATTGATATTATTGGTTTCAGTAAGTGAAAGCAAAACAGGTTCACTAACATTAATGCTTGCTGTAGCCGTACAACCTGTAAGGTCATCGGTAACAACAATGGTTTGATTTCCTGCTGTTAGCCCTGTAAGATTAATAACGGCATTGGTTTGTCCTGTTATTGGCGATCCACCATTAATAGTATAGCTATAAGTTCCAGAAAAATTAGACACATTAAAATCTACTGCACCATCATTACCACCGGTACAACTTACATTATTTGCTAATAAACCAAAAACCGAAATATTTGTAACTGGTGTTATTGTATACGATTCTGTGTAATAACATCCGTTTACATCGGTAACTGTGAACACATAAGTATCGGGAGCCAAACCATTAAATACACCTGTTGTATTTGAAGTGGCACTTGCTACTGGTGATACAATTTCATACGTAAATGGTGCAGTACCATTTGTAGGCGTTAGGCTTATATCGCTGGTAGTATTAACACATGTAATATCGGTTGCCGAAAAATCTAAATCGGTTGGCGCATCTAAAGCAGGAACTAAAACATCTACTGAAGTTGTACTAATACATCCATTAGCATCTTTTACAAACACGGAAACGGTTCCAGAATTATATGTATTGAAGATGTTTGTAGACGTATAATTTATACCTCCATCAAAACTATAGGTATAAGGTGCTGTTCCTCCAATGCCTGTAATCGTTACTGTTGCCGGTTGTGTTGCATTCCCAACACCACAAGTTAATCCCTGTGTTAAAATACCACTTCCAGATACTGGAGTTGGTTCTGTTATGGTTACTGAGATAGGTAAAGATTCACATGATTTACTATCTCTAACAACTATATTATAAGTGCCCGCAGACAAACCATAAAATGCATTTGAAGCTTGAAAGGCACCACCATTAATACTATATTCAAATGGAGGTACGCCTGCTGTTGGAGTTACAATAATGCTTCCGTCTGCACCCAAATTACAAGAAACATTGGTTTGTGCTGTTGTAATTGTTGGCGTTACTGGAGCTTCAACCGTAATAACAGCCGATTCTGCTGTACAGGATTGCGAATTAGTGACTCTAAATTGATATGTTCCATTAGTGGTTGCTGTGTATGAAGCACTTGCAATGGAAACATAGCCTGTATTATTAAAATTAACTTCGTAACTATATGGACCAACGCCTGTGCCACCTGAAGGTGTTAAATCGATAATAGCATCTGGAGTTACTGTACAATCTAATTCCTTAGACAATACGGCATCTAACAATAACGGCGGATTAACCACATAGGTATCAGAAACCATACAACCATTACCGTCTTTTATACTTACAGTATAACTACCTGCAGCAGTTAATATGAAATTAGGATTTGATTGGTAAGCTCCCCCAATACTATAAGTTAATGGTGCTATTGCTAAACCTGAACCTTCTACTAAAGTAATGTTTAAAGGTGTACCATCGAAACACTGTGCTGCAACAGGATTAATTGTTGGTAACGGATCTAAAATTATAGTTTCAGTTACGGATTTAATACAACCATAAGCATCTCTAACGTAGATATCATAATCGCCCGCAGGAAGATTAAAGGTATTGCTGGAATTCCAATTAGTATCTACTACAGGATTACCCGTTACAACTGCTTGGTATTGATAAGGAGACGTTCCGTTTTGAGCAATGGCGGTAATTACACCTAATTCGTTACAGTTTTCATTTTTGGTTGACGCAGCAGTTAAACTTAAATCTATAGCCGATTCTGTAATATTAAATGTGGCTGTTACAACACTACAACCTGCGTTTGCTCCCGAAGTTTCCTCGATAACAACAACATAATTTCCAAAATCAAGAGGCCCTAAATTACTCACCGATAAGGTTCCGTTAGCTGGAACATTACCAGAACCTGAAATACCTGTAGTGGTTAACGATTGCGAATTATATATTTCATAATTTACATTCGTATCTGTTAAATATATGCTGTTTATATCAAAACTTACCGAACCATCGGCACTACCTTTACAAGTAATGTTATTAGCTACAACCGCAGTAGTACTTAACGTAGAATTGGTAGGCACCGGAACATTTGATGTTTCATAATAATAACAATCGGTTAACTCATCAAAAACAATAAATGTATACGTAGCACCTGGAATTAAATTTGTAAACGTTGTATGTTTTGAAGTATCTTCATCTTGCCAAGGCGCGGTAGTTGGCGGGTTATATTGCATTCCCGGACCAGTATAAATAGCAAAACGATACGGACCACTACCACTTAATGTAGTTCCAATTGAAACCTCGGCAGTTCCTCCTGTTAAACAGTTTGCCGTTGCACTTATATTAATATCTAAATCGTCTGGTGGCGATGCCACTAATATATTTTGTTCTCTATAAGAACATCCATTAGCATCGGTAATAATAATTTCATATAAACCAAAATCTACAACTTCAAAAACTTGTGTTGTACCTGTTTGGTTGGTTAATTCTTGATTATAACCATTTACTCCAGTTACATGATAAGTATAATTTGGAGTACCACCACTTACGCTGTTAATTATTATTTGTCCTAATGAAACACCTCCTGTGCCACAAGTAATTGGGTCCACATCAAAATCTAATACAATTGGTGTAGGTTCAAGAATACTTGTTGTTTGAGTAGCTTCACAACCTTTAGCATCGGTTACAGTAATTACATAATTACCAGCTGCTAAGCCCGATGTTTGAGTGCCATAATTAGTTCCTGTGGTAGTATTTGTTACATTAATTACAAAAGGTGCTAATCCAGATGACGTATCGATGCTTACATCAATAGCGGCCGACTCTTCATTACTACAAGAAATAAATTGTGTTTGCGTAACATTTAAAATTACCGGATTGACAGCATCGGTAACTGTAACAGCATTAGTAACAATATTACATCCATTAGCATCGGTAATTCTAAATTGATAGGTACCAGCTACAGACGTTGTAAAAGGAGATCCCGAGATATTTGAATAGGTCGAACCACCATCATTACTTACTTCATAGGTATATGGAGCATTCCCGCCAGAAACTGAAATAGTTATGGAAGCTTCAGCAGGTGCCGAACAAGTTATATCTTTAGTTAATAAAACGTTTGCAGTTAATGGCGGATAAATATCGGTTGTAGTCACACTAGTAGCTGTACAGCCATTTCCATCTCTAATGGTTATGGTATAATTTCCTGGAGCATTAACTACAAATGTTGGGCTCGATTGGAAAGTAACTCCCCCATTAATACTATAAGCTAAAGGTGCTACACCAGTTCCCGAAACGGTAAAAGTAAAACCAGAACTTACCGAACACTGATTGGATACTGATGGAGCGGTAACCGTTGGTAAGGCTTCTTCAATAATAGTTACGGTTGTAAAGGTTTCACAACCATTAGCATCTTTAACATATACATCCCAAACCATATCTGTTGCCAAATTGGTATCAACATTTAAAATATTGGAACTTGTATAATCTGCTGCGTTCGGGGTTAAGCCAGAACTTACTGCTGCATACGTGTAAACAGGTGTTCCTCCCGCAGCAGTTATTGTAATTTGCGATGCGTCATTATTACAATACACATTGGTTGCTGTTGCGGTAACAGATAAAGGTAACGCTGGCTCTGTAATTATAACCGTTTCTGTGGCAACACAGCCCGTAACCTCATCGGTTAAAGTAATAACTTGTGACCCGGCAGCTAACCCTGATAATGTAATAGTTGCATTAGTTTGACCAGTAACAGGTGTTCCTCCATTAATGGTGTAAGCATAAGTAGAGGCAAATCCGGAAACGTTGAATTGCACTGCTCCTGTGGAATCGCCATTACAAAGCACATCGCTTAATTTTAAACTCGTAACGTTAATATTGGTTACCGGATTAATGGTATAAGATTCTGTGTAATAACAACCATTAGCATCAGTTACTCTAAAAATATAAGTTCCCGGTACTAGGTTATTAAAGATATTAGACGTTTGTGGCGCAATTACAATAGGTGAAGGCGCTATGGTTTCATATTGTAAAATACCAACGCCATTGGTAGCCGTTAACGTTGCGGTGGCCTCTGGAGTAAGACACGTAACATCTGTAACTACAAAAGATAAATCTGTTGGAGCATTTAAAGGCTGTAATGTAATATCCTGTGGCGCTGTTAAACATCCGTTGGCATCTCTAACAACATACGAAAATGTTTGAACTGTTCCGTTATCGGTTACTGTTAAAGTATTTTGTGAGGTAAAAGACGACCCACCATTAAAACTATATGTGTATGGCGGCGTTCCTGTAGTAGGCACATCAATTGTTATAGTCGCATTTAAACTTGTATTGGTAGTGCTACAGCTAAAAGCGGTTGCGCTTGCAGTGGCCGTTATTGCTGTTGGTTCTGTAATAGTTACGGTTACAGAATTAGTACAATTATTACTATCCTGAACATAAAAAGTATAGGTCCCTGCTGTTAACCCACTAAACATATTATTGGTTGAAAAATTCACATTATCACTGCTAAACGTATAGCCTCCAGAACCCCCTGAAGCAAGTAATTGCAACGTGCCATCTGAATCTCCATTACAGGTTACTTGTGTTGTATTGGTTGTTACTGTTGGTGTTGTAAGTGCATTAATGTTTATTACATTCGATGCAACTTTACAACCTTGAGCATCGGTAACTTCAAATTGATACGAGCCATCTGTTGCAGTGTTTAAGGTGAAGGTATTTCCAGTTAAAACAACACTGCCGGTTCCTTGTAATAATGTTACTGTATAAGGTGCATACCCTTCAGAAATAGTTCCAGATATGACTGCTTCGGGTGATGCAGAACAATCCAAAGCTTTGGTTAATTCAACAGAAACTGCAACCTGAGATGCAATAACTTCTGTTGGTAGTATAACGTCACATCCGTAGGCATCTCTAACAATAATATCGTAGGTTCCTGGTATTAAATTATTGAAGATTGGTGACGCTTGATAAGCGCTTCCGTTGATATTGTATTCATAAGGAGCTTGTCCACCTGCTGCTAATACTTCCAATGATGCACCGTTAGAAGCATCAAAACAATAGTCAGCATTTATAATATTTGCGGTTAAAGGAGTGTTGGCAACAATATTAATTGGGGTGGTTGCTGTACATCCGTTAGTATCTGTAACGCGTGCAATATAATTCCCTGCCGCCACATCGGTTAAAATACCATTATTTGGTATTGCTGAAACTAAACTTAAAGTGGCTGCATCTAATAATTCATAATTGTATGCTGGTGTTCCGCCTGATGCAGTTACAGTAACCGTCGACCCTGTTAAACATGTTATAGGCGTAGCAGTTGCCGAAACACTTAAAGGCGTTGGCGCTGTAATGGTTTGAGACAACGAAACGCTACAGGTATTTGGTGCATCATCATAACGCACTTGAATCGTATAGGTTCCTTCATTTAAATTTGAAATGGTAAATGGAGATGTTAATTGATTTATCCAAGTTGCTCCATTATCTAATGAATAATCAAATCCGTTTACAGGATCAAAATTTTGTGCTGAAACGGTTATAGAACCATCTACATCCCCAGAACAATTAACATTTGAACTACTAAGTATTTCAGCTGAAAATGCTTGCCCAGACTGAATAATAAATGGAAAATCTTCTTGAGTGATACAAGTAGATGGTAATTGATATACTTCTATATCATCAACCGCAAAATCAATACCATTAACTTGGGCAATTTCTAAACGTAACACAAAATCTAGTGTTGTATTATTTCCCGGATTTATGGTTTTATTAAATTCTACCCAGCCATTGGTTTTTGGAATACCACCAGTAGATTCAGATGATAAAGCCACACCATTACTATCTTGTAATTCTACAGTTAAAGAGGCATCGGGTTGTGTATTTCCTACTTTTAATAAGTTTGTAGCAAAGAAACGCACTTGTATGGGCTGATTAGGAATAATATCGTAGATACGTTTTCTATAAACTACCGCGTTGTTTGGTATGGCAAATCCAGCATCAACAGCTAAAAATCGACCTGGAATACTTCCTGTGGTATGATCTACAGGATTCCACCATCCTATATAAGGATTGTTTCTAAGTTCGTTAGTAACGGTATACTCGCCATTACCAAAAAGTCGATTGCCGTTACATTTGGTAGCTTCAACTTGTCTTTCAAAACAGAAATTCGGATTAATACCTGGCGATGTTACATCGGGACCAGAACCAAAATCTTCAAACAATAAATTACTATAGGTTGGTACGGTTTCTAATTTATAAGTAACACTTATGGTGTGATTACCTTCAGAAACATTTAAAAACGTTTTAGGATCGGCAAGATTTGGATTTTCAACACCATCTAATAAATACCCAAAAGAATACGTATTCGAACTTGAGTTAGTTACGGTTACCGTGGTATTTCCTGTCCCATCACAGTTATAATCGGGATCTGACACACTAATTGTTGGTGCAATAGGCTGTGGATCTATTATAATACCTGGCATGGAATAAATACATCCGTTAGCATCGCGAATATATAAGGTATAGGTTCCCGAAGGTAAATAAGCTTCATTGGTAGTTACCCATGTGGTTTGATTATCGAAACTATACTCGAAAGGCGGTGTTCCGCCTTGCGGATTTGTAATACGTACTTTACCCTCGCCTGCCGGTCCGCAACCAGCTAATTCTGAAACGCCTGCCGAAGCTGTTAATCCTGTATTAGGCTCTGTAATTACTAAATCTTCGAAAGTACTAAAACAGTCTTCACCATTTAAAGCATACTTGATACCTACTTGATAAAGGCCTTGTGTTAAATTGTAAAACGTCGGGTTTGATGTATAGGTTACGCCATTATCAATACTATATTCTATAGCATAACCGTTGGCATTTGTTACATTGAAATTAATCGTACCCGTATTATCGCCCGTACATAAAATATCTGTTTGGTTTACAGTGTATGTTGGCGGTGTGATGCCAACAACATCTATAGAAGCATTTGTAGAACAGTTATTAAAATCTACAACCGTAATATTATAAGTTCCTGCAGAAGGCACAGCTATTTCTGGATTGCTTTGAGAAATTGAAGCCCCATTTACAAAGTACTCGTAAGGTGGTGTCCCTCCTACCGGATACACTGTAATTTCACCATCGGTACAAGTTAAGGCTTTGGTTAAAGCTACTGTAGCAGTTAAAACTGGCGGGTTAATTATAGTGATATCTTCGGTAAATGTACAGCCATCATCTGTAGTTACTGTAACAGTATAAGTGCCTGGGTTTAAATTAGCAAATGTGTAATCACTTTCTAAAATTGGCCCTACACTATTTATTAAAGTACCACCTTGAGAAATGCTGAAGTAATATTGAGGTAAAGCATCGTTTGCAGCTAATATTACAGAACCCTTATCGCCATTACAGCTAGGCTGATTTACTATGGTAGTTACCGTAAAATCACGTTGTCTTATATAAACATCTGGAACCGAAAAAATACAAGGATTTGTATCGACACCAACCTGTCTGATATACACGGTGTAATAACCCGGTGTTGCAATATCAAATATATTGGAAGCCTGATATGGCCCGGCAGGATTTAAACTATATTCGTAACCCGATGGCACACCACCAACAGTAATTTGTCCGTTAGTTGTACATAATATATCTCTTGCCGTTGCTGTAGGGTTTAATAAATTCTGATATACATTGAAGTAAAATATACTAAAACAACCACCAGGATAATTAATAACTAACCTAAACTGCCCCGACGTATTTGCTGTGTAATTAGCGCCTGTACCTACTTGATTCCATGAACATGCAGGGTTTTCGTTAGCACATTCTTCAATAATTTGAGCATCACAGCTGGCTTCATTTAACTGTTCCCAAATAATTGAAGTCGCATCGCTAATACCTGTTTCAATTAAACGGGTGGCATTAGCACCACACAAGAAAATATAGGGTAACACTTTTCCATCATTCGGACAAATAGGTGTTAAATCGGCGTAAGGTATTACCGGATTTGTAATGGTATTTCCATAAGCAATAACTGTTATTTCTTCTTGAATTGAAACACAAGTAGCCGATGTTGTGTTTTGAACGTAGTAAGTACCTGTTTCTGTAGCCGTAAAAGTTTGTCCGGTTCCTATAACGGGTGTTCCTGACGCATTTCTAGACCATGAATACGAATCGTACCCATCGGCAGCATTTAAAATAACGCTAGCGCCACAAAGCACTTCATTTCTTTTAAACTCACAATTAGAAATATCTACTAAAAAATTGGTAGAACCTGGCGTTCCTAAACATTCTGTGGTAGCAAAACTACCTTCGTCCTGAATTACATTTGTATTTATAACTCCTCTATATGTGGCAAAAGCCTGATTCATAATTTCGTTTGAACAGGCTGTACTTAAATCGTAGCAATTGGGAACTATTTGAACGGCAATCCGTATCACAAAAACGGGGTCGTTCACCTCTACAGATGTGTCTGGAATATTAAAAATAAGGGTGCGTGTTACGGGGTCGTACGATTGTAAAGTCGCGCCACCAGCATTGGTTAAATCGAGATCGGTATCTGGATTAAAAACTATATTTTGTGGTAAGGCATCTTTAATAGTAAACTGTGTAACATTATCGTTTCCTGTACTTTGATACGATATTTCGTAAAATAAATTCTGACCCAAATAAACGTCATCGCCATCAATTTCATTACCCGCATCATCTTCTACGATTTTTGTTAAGTTAATGTCTGGTGCAATAATATCGACTGCAAAAGCACTAAAAAATGCAAAAATAGGATCTGCTTGTCCGGGTGCCACCTGAAGCGAAAAATTAGCATTAGAGACATTGTTTTTTATATACTCGGGTTCTGAATTTAAGATTTCTAAAAAACCGGTATCGTAACCTAAGGTGTTACTGCCATCTGGGTTTCTAGGATTCGAAACACCATTGGTATTTTCTATTACAGAACCAAAAAACTTATTGGCTGGTCCGCGTAATGGCGTTGTAACTTCTTTTCCGTTAATTTCTAATTTTGTAGCACGCTTGGTTCTATCGCCATCTAAGGCTGCATAAGCAAATTGTAAATCTATATTGCCAACAGGTGGTGTTGTAAAACCTGTTACATCAACCTGCGTGAAATGGTCTTTATTAACATGCGCAAAACCATCGAAAGTGGTAATGGATTTGGTGTGTAAACTAGGATCTTCATAAATAATAAATAACGTCCAACCGGCACTTAATCCCGTTGAATTATTAAACCCTAAACTCGATGTTACATTGGCTGTTGTATAAAACCCTTCAATATCTGAAACTCCTGTAAATAAATTCGTTACATCGGCGTAACAGGCATAAGGCGTATTGCCTGGTTCGTTTCTTTCGGCAGGAATTGGATCTACAATAGCATCGTAAACAACTTCACCTGTAATATCAATATAAGTGCTTGCCCCAGGTAATTTAAATTTAACTTTATTAATATCCGATCGACTCCCACTTTGCAAAACTGCACCCCAATACAATGCTGCATATGCTACTCTATAACAAGTTGTTGCACTACCATCTTCGTGTGGTGGTAACAACAATTCGGCGCTACTAGAACTAAATGTAGAAGCATCTGCATCTATATCTATGTATTGCATTGAAATATCCTGATTGTCTTTGGTTGCATCGTTAAATGGTAAATTATCCTGACCCAGGATATTATTTCCAATTACTAACATACTCCCTTTTATATCAATATTTTTTCTGGCAGTAAACGGTTTATAGTTTTGGGCAATACTATTTAAACCAAAAAATAAGAATACAAAAATGACTCCAATTTTAAATAAAGTAGGTTTTTTCATGGTTGGTTATTATTTAACAATTTCTATGACTCAGATTTGGGGGTTAAATCATAAAAAATGATATACTTAGGGTTATTTCATAAAATTAATTCTCAATTTTCACCATATACATTTTTCCATTGTATGGTTTACTATCTTTTTGTGCCATGGCTTGATTTGCACTTTCTAAATCATTAAAACTCTCGTAATAGATGTAATACTTACTTGTTGCTACATCAAAGAAGAAATTAATATTTTTCTGTCCAGAAGCCACTGCTTTTTCTAAAAAGGCATCACGCTTTTCTACATCGTCATGCACGGCCAATACTAAGTAAAAATCGCTATTTACATTTTTAACACCTTTAATAATTTGTATGTTATTACTTTGCACATCACCAAAATCGAAATCTTTAGCCTCTAAAGGTGCTGAAGCGATTTCTGTGTTGTTTTTTATCGCTTCTAAACGCGCTCGGTCTTTATTATATCGAGCTTCTGCATTGTCGTATGCCGCACGTTTAATACGACGTTTACGCTCTATTTCGGTAGCGACTTTAATGGTTTCTAAAGTAGATACCAATTCTGCTTTAGCTCGTGTTGTTTGCGCTTGTTCTGTTTTTAATACCTCTAACGCTTTTAAGTAATACGTATTTATAGAATCGTTTTTAGTTTTTATGGTTTTAACACGCTCGCTATATAATTTTTCTAATTGAGCTATTTTTTCTCTCTGATTATTAATGGCGTTGTCTAACTCGTCTTTTAAACTTTCGATGGCCGCATTTTCTGCAGAAACACTTTTAAATGGTTTTGGCTCGGAATAAATGCCTTGTTCACTTAAATCGTTTTCTTCTTTTAAATCGTTTAAATCTTTTTGTTTAACGGCAACCGTTGCTTTTAATTTAGATAATAAATTTTGTTGCTCTAATTTAGAAGCTTCTGTTACTTTCTCTAAATTCTGCATAGACTGCGCAATCTTATCCAATGGCTTTTCTTCGGCTCTTGCTTTGGCAGCTTCCTGTTCTAATTGCATTTTTGCAGCCTCTTCAGCTTTTAAACGCGCTGCTTCTTCGGCTTGTTTTTTAGCATTTTCTGCTTCCAGTGCTTGCTTACGTGCCAGAGCCAGAGCCGCTTCTTTTGCTTTAGCCTCGGCTGCTGCTTTTTCTTTAGCGAGGGCTTCTGCTTTTGCTTTAGCGTCTTCCTGAGCCTTTAACCTAGCGGCCTCGGCTGCTTTTTGTCTTGCTAAGGCATCGGCTTTGGCTTTCGCATCGGCAATGGCTTTTAGTCTGTTAGCTTCTTCCTCGGCTTTTTTGGCTTGTTCAGCTTCTAAAGCCTGTTGTTTCGCCAGTGCTTCGGCTTCAGCTTTAGCTATAGCATCTTCATCTGTAGTTTTTTCATCTACTACAACTTTTTCGGTAGCTATTGGTGTTTCTTTTGCTGGTTTAACAGCTGTTGGTTTTGGTTTGGTTGTTCGAGGTTTTGCCGCTATAAAACGTTTCTTTTTTTGCTTCGGAATGATTAAAGCTTCCTCCTGGTCATCGTCACTGTAATTATAGCGTTCTCGTTTATTAAATTTGTATGCCAGTGTAATTTCGTGCGAATTTCCGAAGGAAACCAAATCTCCCATAGACTTTTCAAAATTATATTCTATAGAAATATTACTGCTTACGTTTAATCCCAGTCCGCCTGAAACACCATACAAGGTATTATACCCCGCTTGTGCCCAGATGCCTTTAGGTACGGTAAGCATTACCAAACCCGATAACACCGTTTTGTCTTTTTTAAGATTGGTTGTAACCAATGTTGAAAATTTACTTTCATCGAAAAAACCGCGGGTTTCTAAGTAGCCCGTGTACATGGCATGCAACTGAATGCTTTGCTCTGGATTTTCTTTAATAATTTCTGAAGTTTTAAAATTATAAGTTACCAGATTGTTTAAAGACACCCCGAAATCTAAAAACAAGGTACCATAGTTAATACCCGGATTAATACTTACCAATAAATTTGATGGGATATTTTGCAGCGACGGATCGTCGAAATTTGTTTGAATTCTACCTTGATTGATTCCGCTGTTATAAACACCTAAATTCATACCAAAAGTAAGATTACTATCGCGGTCTAAAACAGCGTTATAGGCAAAATTCACTATACCTCCAAAGGTTGTTAAAACACCATAATCTTGTTGAAATAAGCCAATACCCATACCTGAATTTTCACTTAATCGCCCAGAATAACTAAATAAATTGGTTTGAGGAGCATCTTCAAACTGCGTCCATTGTTTTTTGTTGGTAAAACTAAGGTATCGGTTTTGCTCTCTCACAAAACTAAACGTTGGGTTTAGGGCGTATCTATTAAATTTAAAAGAATTCCTAACCGGAAGATCTAATGAAACCACACCATCATTTTGCGCCACCAATTGTTGCACAAAGCAAATAAGCAAAATAATATGTAGCAGATATCCTTTCATTATTATTTTACGATGGTTATAGACCCTTTTTTAACTTGCTTATTAGCTGTGGTTATTATGTAATAGTACACTGGGTTTATAGCATTAAACCCTATTTGTTCGGTGGGCCAGTTGTTTTGATAATCGGTGGTTGAAAAAACAACTTCACCTCTAGAAGTCATAATTACAACTTCGGTGTTAGAGCCACTTACATAAGCCTGTGGTATAACCCAAGTATCATTTATGCCATCGCCATTAGGACTAATAAGATTTGGAATTTTTTCAACATTAGGAAATGGTTCGGTAATGGGTAAATGTAAATTCATTGGAAGCTTGGCAACCCGAAGTTTGATTTACTACCACTTTATACACACCAAACTGACTCGCCGTATAGGTATTACCAGAAGCATTAGGTATAACAATGTCATTTAAATACCAAGTAAATACGGGGTTTACAGCATCGGTTGTTATGGTTGCTGTTATAGTTTCCCCTTCATTTAGATTATTTATTTCAGGAACATTAATACTGCTTGAAAATCCGGTAGTTTCTAAATCTATTGAAGCAGTCGATGTACAACTGTCTAAATTAACCACAACATTATAAGTACCCGATTCGCTTGTTTTATACATTTGGCTGGTCGCGCCTGCAATGAGTTCGCCATCTTTATACCACTGGTAACTGCTACCATTAATGGTACTTAAAGTGGTTTCACCTTCGGCAGCACAATAGGGGTTTCCTAAACTAGAACTGATGGCTGTATTGGTGGTTCCTGAGGTTGCTTCCGATATTTTTACACGGTTTGAAAACGAGTTGGAAGTACAGCTTCCATAATTGGTTTCGGCAAAATAAGTACCAGGTTCTGAAACCGATAAAGTTTCACCTGAAGCTACAAAAACCGAGGTCGTGGCGCTGGTTTCTTTGTACCAGTTAAAAGTAAGCGAAGGATATTTTAAAGGCGAATCGTTATCGGCGTTACCCGGATTATCGATGGTTAATAAATAACTACCGCCAGAACAATACACACCTGTTTCTACTAAATTATTAATTGAAAATGGCGTATCCTGTATTTTGTAATAAGCCGCAAATGCATTCGAGCCTGTGCTAGATGCTACAGGCGATGTGCTTTTTATTTTAACTTTAAAGGCCTCTCCTGCTATGGTATTTGGTAACGAAAACCCTATGGTTGCTGGTGAGGTGGTAATTTCACCCTGATTAGATGTGTAAATTACTGTAGGATTGGTAAAATTGCCAGCCTCGTCTGATAATTCTATAATAAACTGATTGGTTGCTGTTAATTCGGTTTCGGGAGAAAAAGTAAATGTAACATAGTAGGTATTAAATGACGGACTTGCACAAGCCTGCGTAAAACCTAAGTTAGGTTTACTAATTACTATTTGTGAATTAACCGTTTCAGTGAATGAAAAAATTAATAAAACTACAATATTAATGATAGTAAAGTTTCTCATAATAAATTAGTTTCTTTTTAAATAAAAATTCTAATGAGAGAATTATCATTCCAACCTAAAAAGTAAGAATCCTGTAGTTTAATGTTTTACAATAGCGATTTATTTAAAAGTTAATTATGAGAGTGAATAGCAATTTAAAAGGTTATTATTAATTATCTTCTATTATTAAATCTTCTGCAGCAAACTGTTCTTTAGTTGCAATAATTTTATTAATTCTTAGTCTAAAATCGGGTCTTTTATTATTTTTTATATCAATAAAGGTTTCGGAGTCTTGACTTTTTGAATACACATTAAAAAAGGCACTGTTACCATACCAGTTTTCTAAATCTTCGTTATTAGAATTGTTTTCAACAAAAATGTTTCCTTTACAATTATTGAAATACATGTTCGAGAATTTTATTTTTTCTAAGTTATACTGATTGATACTGATGGTATTTTGAAAAATAACTGCGGGATTAAAACCTGAAATAACACTTTTATCCATATGTAATGAAGCATTTTCTGAAACGTAAACCGCTTCTTTAACCAATCCTTTTTCTATATCGTCTTTTAAATTATCACTTTCATTGTAAAACGTTAAGTTCCTAGCAGTTAAAACTGTACCCGATTTAGAAAAATCGACTTCTTCCTTTTTCTCAAAAGAAGCAACCTCTAAACATCTAGATCCTGAACTGTTAGAACTAAAAGGCGATCTAACTGCTAACGAATTTTGTAAAACACACTGCGCCCCATAGTTAAATTTATAATCGTTGGTGCTGGCTCTGTAAGACACTATTTTATTTAATTTCAAATCGCCACCCCAAACTTCAACCGAATTTCCAGCAGCATAACTAATCATAATATTATTAATAGTGGTATTGTTACCAACACCTGCCAAAAACAAGCCGTTTACATATTTATTGTTTTTTAAACGTTTACCTGCATACTCAATTCTAACAAATTTCATAATACCAGAATTGCTATCGTTGCTGTCGCCTCCAAAATTGGTGTGGCTGTAAGACACTGTTTTTAGATCTGAATAATAAGACGCTACCGAACCATTACCAAAACGGTTAGTCGGTGCATTACCAAGAATAATGATACCACCCCAATCGCCAGGACGTTTTTGAGTTTTACTAGAAGTAAAAATAATAGGATCGGTTTCTAAGCCTTTAGCAATTATAGAAGCTCCTCTTGTTATGGTTAACGACGCTTTCGTATCGTAATCGCCACGAATAACCGTACCAGGTTCTATGGTAAGGGTTGCATTATTGGTAACAAAAACATTTCCTACTAGCAAATACGTTTCACGCTTGCTAAGTTTAGTATCTTCGGTGATGTTTCCTGTTAATATTTGGGTAGGTTCATCGTAATCTTCTTGATTAGGATTAAACTCTGTCCAGTTATATAGCCAGTTATTACTACCTACAATTCCTTTTTCCTGTTGTGCAAATCCATTTTGAGAAAAAACAAAAAGGAAAATTAATGAGATTAGAGTAACTTTTTTCATGATAAATATTTTTGTCATTAAAAACTAAATAAGATTTTTCAACGAATTAATGTTCGAATGTATAAAAAAATCCCACGAAATACCAATTTTTTCGATAAAATACATAAAATTAACATTTTACATTAAAATTTTTATCGATAAACTACCATTTTACAATAAAAAAATGAGGTTTAAAAAAAAGACCTAAGAATATCTCTTAAGCCTTTATATACTTACATTTTACACCAAAAAAAAATTTTTAATGAAATTCGCTGTATTCGTGAAGCGATTTCATGATCTCTTCGTAAAAAAGTATGGCGGCAATTAAATTTTTGGTATCAGAATAAGGCAAAATGGTTTTTTGAAATTCTGTTGTGGCTTCTAAATAATCGGCTGTTGCTTCAAACTGACTATCTAATATTTTTCTATTATCGTTTGTATTTGGTATACCTAAGGTAGTCATGGTAACTCCTGGCTTGGTAGCAAATGCAATATATGGTAGCGTTTCAACCAGGCTTTGAATTCTTTCAATATACAAGGTTAACAACTCGCCTTTTTGCATGCGTTCCAGCTCGTCGTTACTATGATATTTTTTAATAGCTACTTTTTCGCTAATAATACTTTTGGCTTCTTTTTTACTTTGGGCAAAGCCAATACCTGTACATAAACAGAAACTAAATACTATAATTTTTAAGTTCATATCTGTGGTTTAGGGGATTTTATAATACAAACATATGTAATTAATCGTTAAAAAAAAGCATTTTATCGTATTTTTTGAAAATATTTATTTTTTGGTAAGAAATATATTTCAAATAAAATAATAATGTTGTTTCATGGTGTAATAACACACTCAAGGCGATTGTTTTAGGAACAAATAAAGCCTGATTCATTTTTATATAGATATACAGTGTGTAGTATTTTTTAATTACAATTCGTATTGTTGTTTTTTGTATGAACGAATATACATATATTTACTTCCTGAATTTACGGCAAGATATATTTAGATTGATTGTATTTTGTTGTTGGCATAATTAGAATGAAACCGAAAATAGCTGTAGGAATTTTAATCATTTTCTGTTTAGCAGAAATAAGACCGCTATTGCCCTATTTGGAATATTATGTTAATTACGAATACATTTCAAAAGTGCTTTGTATTAACAAGGAAAAACCTATGTCAACCTGTAACGGAAAGTGCCACTTAAGTCAGCAACTGAATGAAGCTCAACAAACCGAAAAACAGGATAAAAAAATACCGGTAGTCGAGCAGGAAAGAATTCCAATGATTATTTATAATTCTGAACTTCCAAAATTTTTGATAACCGTTTCAGATGCTAAACAATATTTTGCATTTTATCAATTTTCAATAAAATATTTGTCCATTTCGCCTCCTACACCACCACCAAAATGTTAATTGAACCTCAAGATAGCTTCAAATTTATTGGAGACTTTTTAAATATTTAATTTCAATTAACTAAAAGTAAAAAATGTACAAAAAGATTATGTTGCCCATTTTGGGAGCAATTTTGCTATGCTCTAATTTGGCAATAACACAGGAAAATCAATGGAATTCAGCAAGACCTGATGGACACGCACCTATTAGTGTAATGGGAGACCATTACCATAAAAAAGGTGAATTTATGCTTTCATATAGTTTTATGTCAATGTGGATGGAAGACAACCTAAAGTCAACTGATGATATATCTAATGAAGATATTTATCAAGATTTTATGGTTGCACCACAAAAAATGCATATGCATATGCATATGCATATGCTTGGTTTAATGTATGCACCATCCAACCAAGTTACACTAATGGTTATGGGAAATTATATCTCAAATTCTATGGAGTTAAAGACAAGAATGGGAGTTAATTTTATTACAGAATCAAACGGTTTAGGAGATATTACTGTATCGAGTCTTATCAAAATAATGAACACTAATAGACAATCTTTACACGGAAATTTTGGGATTTCAATTCCAACAGGCGATATCGACCAACGTGATGCAACACCAATGATGAACGATGCAAAATTGGCATATCCAATGCAACTCGGTAGCGGAACTTGGGACCCAAATTTAGGTTTAACTTATTTAGGACAATCTGATAAGTTTTCCTGGGGTGCTCAATCAATGTATAAATTTAGATTGGGAGAAAACTCTGAAAATTACACTTTTGGAAATCGTTTTGACCTTGTTGGTTGGGGAGCTATTAAAATTTCAGACTATTTTAGCTTGTCAACAAGTTTAAGCTATTTTGACATTCAAAAAATAGACGGTTTTGATGCTGATTTAAACCCAATGATAATGCCATTATTCAACACGGATAATTCAGGGAGAAGTCAATTAGATGTTGGTATCGGAACAAACCTTTTCGTTCCAAAAGGAAGTTTAAAAAATTTGCGAATTGGAGCGGAAATAAAAATCCCTGCTTACCAAAAAGTAAATGGAATACAAATGAAAAACACCTTAATGGCAACATTTGGAGTTCAGAACACAATCGGACATAAAGAATAACTATGCCTAATATTGTATAAAAGCAATAGCGGTTTGGGTGCAAACTCAAACCGTTTTTTATTTTCATTTAAGTATCTTGCTTAACGAAAAGTAATTGCATAAAATCCGCTACTGCTTTTGTAAATTACCGTTTAGTATATAAAAAACATAACAAATGAATAGAACATTTTTAATTTCAGTAATTATTATAAGTTTTCAAATAGTAAATAGTCAAACTAAAAACTTTATTGACCAGCCGTATCTTGAAACTAGCGCAAAAGTTGATACATTAATAAAACCAGATATTATTTATTTAGATATTTTAATCCGAGAAAAAGATGAAAGAAACAGAATTTCTGTTGAAGAAATGGAATCAAAAATGATTCAGAAACTAAAGTCTTTCGGAATTAATACAGAAAAACAACTAACGCTCTCAGATTTAGCTAGCAATTTCAAGAAATATTTTTTAAAACAGAAAGACATAATGAAAGATAAAGCTTATGAGTTAAAGGTTTTTGATTCTCAAACCGCAGGAAAAGTATTGGTTGGATTAGAAGAAATAGGAATATCAAATGTTAATTTAGACAGGACAGAATATTCAAAAATGGAAGAACTAAAACTTCAACTTAAATTTAAAGCAGTTGAAAAAGCAAAAAAACAAGCGGACTTTTTGGTAAGGCCTTTAAATCAAAAAATAACTCGTGCTATTCATATAACCGATAAATATTATGAGACTTACAATAATTTCAAAGGAGAATTACAGGAAGTTGTCGTAGTTGGTTATTCAAGTAGAGGAAAACAAGAATACGAACCACCTACGATTGAGTTTAGACCAATCAAAGTGGAAAGTGAGGTAAGTATTAAATTTGCAATAGATTAAATACGTTAATCAACAATTTGCAACCCCAATTACGGCGGATACGAATACGTTTGAATCTACTCGGAATTCCTAAAGTTTGTGCTTAACCAAAAATTAATAATATTAGCCCGTAACAGACGGTTATACAAGACCGGTTGCCCGTAATTCGAAAACGACCATACAAACTTCAATTAGATGCATATAAAATTAAACATAATTACTTTTTTAAACATATTGGTTTTATTAACCTCTTGTAATTTACAAACCTCAAAAAAACAAGTTAAGACTGAAAACATGGTTACGGGAGATATTGCGTCTGTACTTGGTAATAGCATCATGGTAATTTTTCAAGACAGTAAGAACGATTATTGGTTTAGTAGTTGGGAAACTGGAGTATATAAATATGATGGAAAAACAATAGTTAATTACACAACAAAACACGGTTTACTAAACAACAGAATAGATGATATAAAAGAAGATAAATTTGGCAACATTTATTTTTCCAGTGCAAACGCAACATCTGCAATATCAAAGTTTAACGGTACTAATTTTACGACTTTATCGGCAGTTCACAGTGAAAATTGGAAACTTGAACCGACAGATTTGTGGTTTAAATATTCTTATGAAAATACAGGAAAAGTATATCGCTATGATGGTATTACTTTATATGAATTAAAGTTGCCTAACCCACCGAGTTTACCAAATCCATTTGATGTTTACAGCATTTATAAAGACAGAAAAGGTAACCTTTGGTTTGGTACTAACCCTATTGGAGTTTGCCGATATGATGGCATATCATTTGAATGGATTACAGAAGAAGATGTGACTGAATTTCGGAACGAAGGAGCCAATGGCGTACGTTCGATATTGGAAGACAAAAATGGCGACTTTTGGTTCAATACCGAATACCGGTATAGTATTTACGACAGCACAACTTTGAATAGCCCTAAATTTTATACTAGAAACAAAAGTATTGGCGGATTAGACGGTAAAAAGGTTAGCAACTTAGACGAGTATCTTTCAAGTATAATAGATGACCATAATAATTTATGGTTTGTAACATATCTTGACGGTGTATGGAAATATGACGGAACTAAAATTACACATTATGCCGTTCAAGACAATTCTGAACATATTAGTCTATATAGCATATTCAAAGACAATAAAGGCGAAATGTGGCTTGGAACTCACGAAAATGGAGCATTTAAATTCAATGGAACAACATTTGAAAAATTTGTGAAATAATGACTTTCACTCGCCTACTTTTAAATACATTTCTTATTTTCAAAAGCTTTAAACCAAGTTTTAATCATTTAAAAAATATTAAAGTTTATTTCACATTATAAAAATGGAAGGCAAAATAAAATACCAGTTTTCAGCAAAAATGTGGCAACACCAAGCTACTGGAGGTTGGTATTTTGTTTCGTTACCCAAAACTTTTTCGAAAGAGATTAGAGGCAACTTAAAATGGCAGGAACAAGGTTGGGGAAGAATGAAAGCTTTTGCTGAAATTGACCAATTAAAATGGGAAACAGCCATTTGGTTTGACACAAAATTAGACACCTACATCTTGCCTATTAAAGCAGCTATTAGAAAAAAAAGAAACCTCGAAATCCATCAAACTATGGAAATAACTCTTTTTATTTAGAATAGTTCACTTTCAAAAAACAATTAAAATAATTTCAATCTTTTCTTTATAAACTAATTATAATTCTAAATTAAATTTAAAGGTTTTGTAATCTTTTTTTTAATTGAAATTCATATAAAGAAGGTATATAATCTAAATATTCATTAATATATTCCATATGTGCCTTTGGGCCATACAACAATTTAATATTATGGTTTCCATTAAGACCTACTATTCTTGCAAAAGGGCCATCTTCAATACCATTTAAAAGAATAGGCTCCATGATATCCAAACCTCCTAAGAAATTTACATTTATGTTCCAAAAGGTATTATAAGCCCCATGAGAAGGCTTCCAATACCCCGCACCTCCACCAACAAACAAAGTATAACTTCTATCTACTTTAGGCGTTACATGAACTTTAATATTATCAAATAAATTTTGATGATTGGCTCCTGAATGTTGATCAAACAAAGGGTCTACAAAAACTTCACAGTTTAAATAAACACATTTAGTTGTAAGCGTATTAATACTTAAGGGATGTACAACTTTATTATAAACTTTAATTTTTTCAGCTAAAACGTTATAAGCCCCAGATAGTGCAACTGTGTAATGCGCCATCTTATCTCCGGTTGTGGTAATTTCTTTAATAGTAACATTAGCTATCTCTTCACTTAAAATGCCACTATCTGCATTTTCAATAACTACATTTTTAACCCAACTATTATATAGGCGTGTCAAGTAAATACCATTGTAACCTTGCTCTAAGTGATGTGCGATTCTTACCGATTGTGGAAATGTTATTTTTATGTTTTCGATGCCCACTTCTTCAAGATGCTTCCAAGACACTAATTGGGCTTGGTAATTAGAAATAATATCTATAGTTAACGGACTATTAATTTTCAATGTATTTCCAGAAATACCAACAACAGTAACTTGTTGCTTTACTAATGGCAAGTTTGGAAAATTCCAGTGATGCGAACCAATTTCAACAAATTGATTCTTATATAATTCCTCAATAATTTTGCCTTTTTCACCATCTTTATTGAAAAGTTGTAATTCTACAACATCTCCTATATTTAAATTTTGAACGTCTGAAACTTGCAAACTAAATGTTCCTCGTTTTCCTTTTGATACTTTTGCAACTACATTATATGGTTTATCATATTTTTCAAGATATGATTTTACGCGCTCACCCGGCACTCTTGTCCAAATAAAACCACCTGCCCAGGTATATTGAAAAAATGGCAAATCTATGTTATTCTGCTTTTCTAGTTGGCGTTTGTCAAATTGTATTAAGTACTCCCTTAGTTCTTGTAAATCTTCAGGATTTTTACAATACATTAAAGGTCTTGGGCAATATATATTAGTGCCACTGTCTCCGGCACCAGCTCCCCTTAAAACAAAATTACTGCGTTCTATATAAAGAATATCACTTAAAATAATTCGGCCTGCTGGCAGTTGTAAAACAACATTTCCTTTGTATTTCGAAGCTTCTTTAATGGCATTTTGCATGGCCTTTGTATCGTCAAACTCATCATTGGCTTTCACACCATAATCGGATGCATTGAAAACTTTTTGAAAAACTACAGGTATTTGAGCTTCTCCATTACGATACCCTGAAAAACTAAAATCTGGCAAGTAATTAGCATCGTTAACTTCTTTATTTTGAAGTATTTTAGGTAATTCTTGTGCAAAAATAGCTGTGTCGTTAATTACTAACAAAACTAGTACCAGAATAAAATTACTAAACAAATTTTTCATAATATTTTACGTGTTTTAAAGTTCTAAAGAATTTAAAAAATTCCACATCTTATTACTTAGCATCGCATTTTCATTGGCTGAAAATTTTCCATGTTTTCCTTTCGGAATGGTTACAAATTCTGTCTTTACTCCAAAAGATACTAATTTTTGATAAAGTTCTATCGACTGTGCATAAGGAACAATGGGGTCTTCATCTCCATGAATAATAAAAACAGGCGGACTATTTTTATTTACCCAATAAATTGGAGATACCGATTTTACAAATGATACGTCCAAATAATAATTACCAAGCCATTTTTTTGCTGAAGACCAATTTTTTAGTGGAACCAAATCTGAAACACCATATTTATTAATTATAGCAGCAACTTTAATTTCTCCTTCATACTCACAATTGTTGTCAAAATGCTTTTCAGTAGCCAATAAACCTCCCATTAGAGCTAAATGACCACCTGAAGAACCTCCCATGATAACTATTTTATTTGTATCAATATTAAATTCATTTGCGTTTTTTAAAAGATATATTAGTGCACATCTAACATCTTGAATGGCTGCTGGTGCAGGAGCCACATCTACCAAACGGTATTCAATATTAGCGACCGCGTAACCATTTTTAAAAAAAGAACCAAATCCTGTTTGAGATTCCTTATCGCCATGATTCCAACCGCCTCCATGAATATTAATAACTAAGGGAGTTGGTAAGTATGAATTTAAATTATAATAAATATCTAGTTTACCTTCCCAATTTTTAGTTTTAGTATAAATAATGTTTAATTGAGTAGTATATGTTTCGGGTGTCTTAACTGTTTTTACAGAATTTTGTGAATGAAGATTAAATAACCCTCCCGTAAAAATATAACAATTAAAAGTCTTATTTTTTTCATAATAACCTAATTAAATTAAGTAAATACAATTCTTGTTAAAACGACTAAGAAATTACACATAGCTAAAAAAAACAACCTTCTTGCAAACTATACAAAAAGGTTGTTTGGTTGAATTAAAAACATTTATTTAAATGCCTAAAGCTTGACCACCACCAATTTGGATAGTTTCGGCTGTAATAAATGAAGCATCCTTACTAGCTAAAAATGATACAACTGAAGCAACCTCTTCTGGATGACCCAATCTTCCTAATAAAACACTATTTGCCCAAGAAGCAAAAACTTCTGGTTTTGTTGCTTTAATTTGTGCGTGAAAAGGTGTGTCAATAGTACCCGGAGATACTGCGTTTACTCTAATGCCATATTCAGCTAAATCCTTAGCCAATGCTCTAGTGATAGATTGTACTCCTCCTTTAGAAACAGCATATATACCAGCTCCAGGTCCTGCTCCATTCCATGCTGCATTTGAAGTATAATTTATAATTGTAGGATTTTCACCTTTTTTTAGAAATGGAATAGCAGCTCTTGATGCATAAAATACAGAGTCAAGATTTAAAGCCATAACAAATTTGTATTGCTCGGTGGTCATTTCTTCAAATCTAGCTCTTACACTAATACCACCAGTATTGTTTACAAGAACATCAATTTTACCGTATTTATTACCAATTTTATTAATGTTTTCAGTTACTACTTCATCTTTAGTGACGTCGAAACCATAATATTCGGCTGTGATTCCTTCTGAAGTAAGCTCTTCAACTCTTTTAACACCTGCTTCATCATCAATACCGTTTAATACAACAGTATATCCATCTTTACCCAATCTTTTTGCTACTTCGAAACCTATACCACCTGTTGCTCCGGTAATTACAGCTACTTTTTTTGAACTACTCATATTATTAAATTTTGATTTATTAAATTTTATTTACTTTGCTTGTTTAGATAATTTATTCTACTGATTCAATATTTTTTGCGAAATAATAAATAGCTCCAACTCCAAGAGGCACAAATATTGCTATGATGATAAAAATTGGAGTATAAGAAAGATTATCTACAATTACAGGAACTAAAAAATTCATAATTATTACCGATACTACACCAATCATTCCGCCCAAGCCAGCTAATGAACCAACAGATTTTCCACTAAAAAAATCACTTGGAAGTGTTTGTACATTACTTATAGCAAATTGAAAACCAAAAAGTACAAAAAATACAATAGCAACAAATTTCTCTGCAGTATCACCAATAAGTATTGTTGCAATAAGTCCTGCTAACATTATTACACCACCAATAAGAATCGTTGTTTTTCTACCGTTATCTATTGAATTAGTTTTAGCAATAATTTTACCTGAAACATATCCACCAATAATACTTCCTGCTGCTGCACCTACATAAGGAACCCATAAAAACATACCAACTTCTTTAACATTAAATCCGTAAACATCAAAAAGATAAATTGGCATCCAAGTAACAAATATCCACCAAATTGGCTCTAAAAAGAATCTACCAATTACAACAGCCCAAGATTGTTTAAAAGAAAGAATTTCTTTTAAACTTTTACCTTTGGTATCATCTGTCGCTTCTCGATCGGCTTTACTTTGGCCTTCTAATATATATTTTTGTTCTTCTTGAGAAATCCAAGGGTGTTTTTTTGGTCCAGCTTTGTTTACTAATAACCACGGAATAATCCAAATAATTCCAAAAGAACCAACCACCATAAATGTGATTCTCCAGCCAAATGCTACAAATAAAGTGGCAATAAATGGTGGAGCTATAACAGATCCAATAGATGCGCCGGCATTAAATAATCCTTGAGCAATTGCGCGTTCTTTAATAGGAAACCATTCTGCATTACTTTTTACACCACCCGGCCAGTTACCTGCTTCAGACAAACCCAAGGTCGTTCTGAAAAAAGCAAGAGATAAAAATCCTCGAACTGTTGAATGTAAGAAAGATGATAAGCCCCAGACTCCAATACTAATTACATATCCAATTCGGGTACCAACTTTATCAAATAGTTTTCCTGAAAAAAGTTGTCCTAAGGCATAGGCAACCATAAAAACATTAGATATTAACCCATAATGATACTTGGTTAAACCAAGAGATTGCGCTATTGAACCTTCAATATTTTCGCCTCCCCACATAATAGAGAGCGCGCTTCTATCAATATAATTAATTACGGTTGCTAAAAATATTAAACCAATAATCCACCATCTTAATCCTTTTAATTTCATAATTTTTCATTTTAAGTATAAAAATGGCAGATACTATTTAATAAAAAGTAATGAACATACTTTTGCAAGTAGCCTATTACATTTTATTAAATTAATTTCATTAAAATATACAAGCAATGCTAATAAGTATTTTTAAACATTGTTTAGAAATACTCAAAAAAAGCAATAATTGTATGAAGCAAACTGCCCTCCTTTATATTTGTTCAAGTATCAAAACTTGACGCTGTGCATCATCAAGTTTGATGTATCTATTATTTACTATAACAATATTGATATAGTGTTTTAAAATGTATTTTCATTTTTTCCTTAGCTAATGTAGGATCTTGATTTTTTATAGCCTCATAAATAGCGGTATGTTCTTCTATTCCTCTCATAGCTAAATCATCATCACAAACATGATATTTTGCGAAATTGGTAATGATTTCTGGTGTTATTGATAACATAAACGTATTTAAAGTACTATTTTTACTTGCTTTTGCAATTGCTAAATGAAATAACAAATCTTCTTGTACCGCGTTTTCATTATTCAACACTTTTTTTGAGAAAGCATTTAACGCACTTTGCATCTTTTTTAAATCATCTTTTGTTCTTCTTAAAGCTGCCAATTTTACTGTTTTTAGCTCCATTAAAATTCTAGTTTCAACCAATGATTTAAAATCTGGTTTTTCTAAATCTAAAATATCATCTACAATTCCGTTCATTGCAATAGCCCCAACATTGGCTACAAAAGTTCCGCTTTGGGGAATAGACTTTAACAAACCATAAAACTCTAACTTTTGAATGGCGTCTCTAATAACTCCACGGCTAACTCCAAATTTGTCGGATAACATGCGCTCTGATGGCAACTTATCGTTCGGTTCTAAGTTTTTATAATTTATTAACTCGCGTATTTTATTAATTACAGTATTCTGTAACTCTTGATTGTCGCTTATTGATAATACCTCTAAATTCATACTACATCTTTTAATATTGGTTAACCACAATTTTTGAGTATAAAAATAGCAAAAACTTAAATAATACCCCGAATAAGTTAAATATTAATGTTTTACTTCTAATTCAAAATACTTTACTTTGGCTGATGCGCCTTCATCTCTTGATTGAAAATAATTGCCTGCCTTAAAGTAATTTTCAAAAACACCCCATTTTCTAATATTAATATCTTCGTAAACTTTATACTCATACCCATTTAAAATAACTACCAGTTTCCCATCAGACACTTTAACTTCAAGAGTAAATTTTCTAAACCCAACTTCTGTTGGAAAATTGTAACCTTTATCATCATCCCATGCATCTTCATGCAGCAGTTCTTCACCAGTAGCATTTGGGTTTTTTAAAACTTTGGTTTTTACTCTTACTTTACCATTTTCCCAATATATTTTTAATATGGGTGGAGCATTATTATCCTTTTGTCCAATTAAATCGCGTTGTTCGTTAGTTAAGCGACCGTGTATTTGCATAATAATTACTTTGTGATAATTACCGTCTGCATCTTTTGTCACACTTTCCATGGCCAATTCCCCTTTCATATAACCGCCTTGAGCAAAAGTCCAATTTGTATTATTATCTCCAGGAACCATTTGTTCTCTCAATTCAGAACGAGTGTACTTAGTATTTGCCGTGGTAGCTTCACTTGGAAACGAGTAAAATACTAGAGAACCATCAATTGAATCATTATACATATAAGGTATTAACCTTTTATCTTTAGCATAATTTAATATTTCTGGTGGTTCAATGCTCATTGCGCTACCTTTTTCGTTTAGTTCAGGCGTTGTAACGCTCCAGTGACTTAAATCAATGTCTGGTAGCTTATATTTCTTCTTCTTCTTTTTATTTTTTTTTTCGATTTTGGAATCTGAAACAGTATTATTACTTGTATTAGCTTGACAATTGGCATGAAAAGAGGTAAAAGCAATAATTAATAAAAACACTACTTGTTTTAGAAAAGTATGTTTTCTTTTCTTTTTAAAAATCTTTTTTATGGAATCAAATATTATTATCATGTATATTTCATGTAAAAAAGTAAAAACCAATTTCATTTTTAAAAACCCTGAAATTGGTTTTAAACTTAAAACTATTAATTATACCCTGGATTCTGGTTAAAATCATTTTCTCTGTCAAGGTCCAGCTCTATTTGCGGAATTGGTAATAATAAACTGTTTACATCAACTCTTTCTAATAAAATTGATAGAGTAACATCTTCGGTATTTTGATTATAGAAATCATATAATAATGGATGAATTATCGTAAAATGATTCTCCATAATATCGACCGCATTAAGCGTGGTCGTAGTGGTACTATAGCGTAAAATATCGTACCACCTGTGATTTTCGGCAATAAACTCCCAACGTCTTTCGTTGGCGAAAGCAAGTTCAAATTTAGCTGGCGTGTCAATATCTGCAGTTGTTAATGCGTTTGCACCGGTAAGACCAGCTCTTGCTCTAACTTGATTAATATAATTTAAAGATTTAGGATCTGAATTACCTGCTGCCTCAGCGTACATTAACAATACATCTGCATAACGGATAATTGGAAAATCAAATTCAGAATCATCTCGAACTGATAGAGAATACCAATATTTAGTGTAAAATAATTTTTGAGGTATACTGGCATCTCGTGATGGAAGAATAAAGTTTCTTCGTGCATCTGCCATATTAAAAGTATCATACAATTCTTGTCCTGGGGCATTATCGCCCTGATTTGAAACCACAAAAACAGGTCTGCCACTTAGGTCTCTAGTAGGTGTTGCAGGTGCAAAACTAGTTGTAAACGGTGAACCTAAATTACCTACTCCAGATTTATAACGAATGGTAAATAAAATTTCTTTATTTAATTCATTAGTAATAGAAAAAACATTTGAATACGTATTTTCCAAACCATAACCACTGTTTGTAATAACATCAGTTAACAATGATAAAGCCTCCGATTTACGCCCTAAAGTTAAATATACTTTAGCCAGCAGTGCTTTTGCCGACCATGCGTTTGCCTTACCATTGGCAGTAGCGGCACTATATTTAGCTGTATTTCCGTTAGCTATGGTGTTTTTAAGATCGGCAATAATTAAATCATATACCAATGCTTTGTCTACTCTAGTTAAACTAGTAGCCTCAACCGGTGATAATGGTTCAGTTACCAAAAAGACATCTCCAAATAGACGCACCAAATTAAAGTAATGATAGGCTCTTAAAAATGAGGCTTGTGATGCTACATCTTTAATATCATCTTCGGTAGCATCATTGCTATGACCACTATAAACAATAGAGCCGTCTTTATAATTAACATTCATTTTATCTAAAAGAATGTTAGTGTTTTTAATATTAACATAATTAAAAAACCAAAATTCAGACAAATTAGTGTCTATCGTGTTTATAAAAAAAGCATCATAAGATAAAAACTCTAAATTATCTACTGAAGTGGTGGCTATCTGGTTCATTACAGTATTATCGGAGCGTAACTCTGTAAATTTCCATTCATGCTTTGCTGGTGCTCTCATACCTGCATAACAACCAATTAATGCTGTATTCAATTCTTCAGCATTAGAAAAATAAACCGCTTCGGTAATATAAGATTGTGGTTGTACATCTATAAAATCCTCACCACAACTAATACCACTTAGAAGCAATGCACCAATAAAAAATTTATATATATTTTTCATAAGAAATAATTTTTAAAATTAAAATTTAACATCAAAACCTAATACAATGGTTTTTGGTACGGGATACCCGCCTCTATCATAACCTGTAATTAATGGACTGCTATATTGTCCACCAGATCTTCTACTCTCAGGGTTCAATCCTCTAAAATCCTTAGCTGTTAAATAAAGTAAGTTTTGCCCAGCAACATAAACTCTAAGTTGATTTAAACCTATTCTATTAGACCATTTTTCGTCTAAATTATAACCTAAAGTAATATCTCTTAAAGCAATATAAGAGGCATCATCAATACCGTAATCGGTTTGCACCCATTGTACACCTCCTAGTGTTTCGTAAGGCGTTTGACCATCACCTGGATTGGAAGGACTCACCCAACGATTCTTGGTATAATTTACCACCTGACTTTTGGTTTCGGTATAACCTGTATCCCCTAAGTACATTTCGATACCATGAACACCTTGAAATGAGAATGATAAATCAATACCTTTGTATTCAAAAGTATTTGTCATACCCCAAGTAAAATCTGCATACGGATCGCCAATTACAGTTCTATCATCAGTATTAATTTTACCATCTGGCACACCATCTGGACCAGAAATATCTAAAAGTTTTAAACCACCAGGAGTTAAAGTACCAATAGATACATCATCATTGGTAAAACCAGAAGCATCTATTTCGGCTTGCGAAACCCAAACACCATCTGTTTTATACCCATAAAATTGTACCAAAGGGCTACCAACCTCTGTAATGTATAATTCACCTCGTTCACCTGGTCGTGGTGTTTCAGCTAAACCACCAAAATCTGTTAATTTAAGCCTGTTTGATGCATAATTAGCAACCGTAGTCCATCTAAAATTTTCAGTAGCAATATTTATTGTAGATAATTCAATTTCATGACCACGATTTTGGAGGCTACCTACGTTATTCCAAGCAAATTGTACACCACTATACAATTGGTTTTCTGGTGTTAAAAGTAACTTATCGGTATTTGATTCATAAAATTCAGCAGAAAGATTTACTCTATTTCTAAATAAACCCAAATCGAAACCTAAATTTGTTGATACGGTGGTTTCCCAAGTAAGATCGGCATTCGCTCCTGCCTCTGCTGGAGTAGCTTGGCCGTTAGCTTGTGTACCATTACCTGAGCCAGTAACATAATTTGCATTAGTAGAATCGTAAATTGAGATATCACCCCCATAAGGAGTATTTGTTAATAAATTTAAATAAGGATTAAAAGCATTATTAGATCCTAATGGTTCTGTACGGTTATTACCTGTTTCACCATAGGCCACTCTAAAGTTTAATTTACTAATTACATTAGATGATTTAATAAAATCTAATCTTGCTAAGTTTATTCCCCCTGAAACCGAAGGGAATGTTCCCCATTTATTTCCTGGTCCAAATTGTGAAGCACCATCTCTTCTAAATGTACCTGTTAAATTGAATAAACCATCGTAAGAATAAACTAATCTCCCATAATACGACAATAATGCTGTAGCGTTTTTAACTTCACCTCCTGGATCTGAAGACGAATTTAAATTT
Source organism: Siansivirga zeaxanthinifaciens CC-SAMT-1 (assembly GCF_000941055.1). Classification (GTDB taxonomy): domain Bacteria; phylum Bacteroidota; class Bacteroidia; order Flavobacteriales; family Flavobacteriaceae; genus Siansivirga; species Siansivirga zeaxanthinifaciens. The sequence goes on from NZ_CP007202.1 coordinate 2,726,792, forward strand.
ACAAGAGTTCCTGCATTATTCCATGTTCTAATATTATCATTTGGAAAATTTTGACCAGTAAAGCTAGAATTATGATAATCTGTTCTTTGAGCAGAAAAACCAATTAAGGCATTAAATGAATGCTTATCAAAATCTTTTACATAATTTAAAGTATTCTCGCTTAATAAATCTCTATAATCTCTTGTTATATATACAGCATAATTAACATTGGTTTCGGCACGTGCATTAGTTCCTACCCATTGCACTCTATCTGAAAATCTGTAATAGGCATTTGCCGTAGTTTTAAATGTTAAGTCTTTATTTATTTTATAATCTAAATAGAAATTTGCTTGAACTCTAAATTCTTCTTGAGTATCATCTTGCAAATTTAAAACCTTAAATGGATTAATACTACTGGTTGTCCAGGGATTGGATAAATTTGTGCTTGTATAAGTAGTTCCATCAGGCAGTGGATATTCTGGAAATACTAAACTGTAAAAATGTGAAGGATTGGCATAATCTCCAACTACCAAATCTTGAAAATTCCCATCTGATTGTGCAAGAGCCAAAGTTTCGGCGGTATGTCTAACAGGAATAAAACTTGGAAACCTATAATAATCTCGATAATCATTTGCAGGTCTTTCAATTTCACTGTAAGTAGGTGCTATATTAACACCAGCTGATAATTTATCGCTTAAATCTACATCCAATTTAACTCTAAATTGATACTTGTCGAAATTGCTCTTTTGCATCATACTCTCGTCGCCATTATAAGCACCTGAAATTCGGTATTTAAATTTTTTTGTACCTCCAGAGGCACTTAAACCAATATTTCTAAAAATACCAGTTCTCATAAATTCATCTTGGTAAAGTGTTCCTTGACCGCCTCTAACCAAATTCTCAAGTATGTATTGTTTTTGATCGCCAATTGATATAGATGGAACAGTTCCACTATCCCACAAAGGATCGTTAAGTCTCAATTCGCGTTCGTCATAAAGTTGTCGAACATATTCTGAAGACGTTTGAACGTCATACAATTCGTAAGCACTTTTAAAACCTATTGAATGATTAAAACTATAAGACGTTTTTTTATCACTACCACTTTTGGTGGTTACTAATATTACCCCGTTTGCACCTCTTGAACCATATATAGCAGCTGAAGAAGCATCTTTAAGTACAGAGATACTCTCAATATCTGCCATATTTATTGATGATAATCCATCTTCGATGGGTTGACCATCTAACACAACTAAAGGATCGGGACTTGCATTAATTGATGCTTGACCTCTAATTCTAATAACTGGATCTTCACCTGCTGCCGATGATGTGTTTTGAATTTGAACTCCTGCAATCTTTCCCTGTAGTGCTTGATCGACTCTTGAAAAGGGCAATTGTTCCATATTTTCATTTTTGTAAGTAGAAACAGCACTAGTTATATTAGATTTTTTTAAAGAACCATACCCTACAACCACTACCTCATCTAATTGAGCTAAATCCTCTACTAAAGAAATATTGATTGTGTTTTTATCTTTAACAATTTGAACCTGAGTAACAAATCCAATATATGAAAACTGCAATACATCACCGCTTTTAGCTTCAATTTGATATCCTCCATCAAAATCCGTCGTTGTTCCCTTATTTGTTTTTAATACAACAATATTTACACCTGGAATTGGCATGTTATCTGTTTTAGAAACAACTTGCCCTCTAATGGTGTTTTTTTGTGCAAATAGTGTTAAATTAAAAAGCAAAATTGCAATAAGTGCTAGCTTGTTTTTTAAATTCATAATTTAATTTTTAAAGATTTTTAAGTTTTATTGTTACTATTACGTGCTATAATGGTAACCTGATTAAATATTCACTTTAAAAAACAAACTAGATTATCAACATTTTTTTTAAATTTGTTGAGCATGTTTTATTAAAGTAAAATGTGCATTAAGTTTTACTTCCCTCCTAAAAGAAGTAGATTATTAGAAGGATAGGTGTGCACCTATCCTTTTTTTTATTTTATTATTTTAAATTTTATTTTTAGAACTTACTTATTGTGAATCTATACTGGTTTACCAAATTGGTTTACCAAATATATATAAATTTTTTTTAATAACAATTATATAATCAAAAAAACATTAAGCTATATTTTTACATTAATAAACAACCCGTACACAATAAATTACTATAATGATTTTTTAGAGAATTACATAAAATTATTTTTTTATACTTTACTTTTTATTACCAAAATAAGATACCGCTTCACCACTTAAAAAATCTTCTCTTACTGGACTAAATGTATCTATTAGTTCACCTGCCTCTAAGCAAACAGCACTATGTAATAAATTAGGCTCAATATAAACGCCATCACCTGCCTCTACAATTTTCTTTTCGCCATTAATTTCAAATTCAAATTTACCAGAGGCACAAAAAGTAGCTTGTGTGTGAAAATGTTTATGCGGTGCACCAAAGGCACCTTTTTCAAATTTTACTCTTACCATCATGATTTGATTATCATAACCTAAAAACTTTCTCGATACACCTCCCCAAATTCTTCCCATTCCATTTCTTTTGTTATGATGTATTTTTCACTAGATCTTTTCATTTTATTTATTTTAATTATTATTGATTAATTGATAAACACCTACCCATTCGTAGACTTTATCTTCTATTTTAATTTGATGCTTTTTATCTATTGAATTGTTTTTAAAAGAAAACAAAAACATACTTTCAGTATGGTTTATATTTTCAATATGTATTGCTACATAAGCTTCATCACTATATAAAATAGTTAAATTTTTTATATTACTAAATGCATTTGTGGCTATTTCACTTACGGGGTCATAATGCCCATGAGATTCTATTATAGATACAAAATATGTATCTTTAATTTGTTGTTTTCTTATAATAAAACCAGGATCGTTTCTTAAATTAAAACGAGGATCGTTAGCGCCTATGCGGGTAAATATTAAATCATCTTCATTTGAAACTACAGATGTTAGAGTGTAAAAACGTTCTTTATTAAACCATGAAATTTTTGCATTGCCTGTTCCTGTTTTACCGACAGCTTCTTTCCATAAATGTTGAAAACCATTTTTAGTACCCAATGGCATTAAAGTTTCTGATTTTGTATATTCAAAATTAGCCGACATTAATTGCCCTAAAAAATAATATGGCAAATCATATTGATGGTTCTTTTCTGCATCTATTTTAATGATGTCTAAAAGAAATGAATTTTCAAAAGAATTATCCTTTACAAATGCCATTGTTCTATGAATTTGGGTACCGGGATACGCATTTGTTTCTTTGGCACTTACTATTTGAAGCTTGGAATTTGAAACATCAAAAATATATTTTTCAGAATGGTGTAAACTTCCTGTTTCAAAATCGCCATTAAAATGGGATGTTTCATCTTGGTTTATAGTATTATGTGCAATGGTTTGTTTTGCCCAAGTGGTGTTTTCTTTTAAATAATTACCGCCACCTTTTTGTTGTATATTAACAAAACGAGCCATACCATAATCTTGAATAACTTCATTACCGCCTTCGTATAATGAGAACGATAATTTATCATAATGTCCATGACTTAAGCCTTGTGCCGAATATTTCATAACCAAACTTAGCTCGTCTTTAGAACCGTTTGCTCTTAATATAGCTACACCGCCTTCATCACCGTTTTTACCATCGGATAAATCCAATGACTTTTTAATGAATGGTGTTTCCAAACCGTCGCGAATACCAATAGCAACCGCTAAACCGGTATTATCTAACAAAACTTCGCCTTGTTTTTTAGCTATTGATAATAAATCGGTTTTATTTTCACTGTAATAATAGCCTATATCTACTGCTGAAACCAATTCTCGTGAGTAGTATGACATTCCTTTTTGACCATCGTTTAAAGGAAAGAAATTACCATCTGCATCGGTTAAGTTTAATAATGTATAAATAGATTTTAATAGGACTCCGTTTTTATATTCGAATATTTTAAGCTCTAGTTTTACGTTTTGCAATGCTTCTGCAAAAACCAAAAAAGGATACATGGCATACCGTTGGTAATATGGGCCTTCTGTATAATAACCATCGGGTGAAAATGGTTCTTCTAAATTAGCTAGAAATCCTACTTTTTGGCCTGCTTTTTTTATAAAACCTCCATCGTTATCTCTAGCATTTGGGTCTATATTGTCGTGTTTTAAACCATGTAATGCGGTTTCTAATAATTTATCATCATCCATAACCAAGGCAATCATACCAACCGCCACATTACCCCAAGTACTGTGGTTATGAACACGATTGAAAAACTGAGGGTTTTCTTCCGAAATAAATTTTGCAAATGGCTTAAAAAGATCTTTTTCTAAATGATTGCGTTCATTTTCAGTTAAATAATTATAAATACAATCGTAAGCTTGACTTGTATATACCAACCAGTTAGAATCGTTTAAACATTGCCAAAACAATTTACCACGAGCATACGAGCGTGTTTGTGGATGCACTGGAAGTGTAGGATAAATTTTAGCATATGCCAAAAGCATGCTTTTTACATACTTTGCATAAGTTGCGTCATCTAAAATTTGGTATAAAACACCTGCTTTTTGTATAATTAAAAAGTTTTTTTTGTGTCTTTCGTGCGTATAGCCGCCCGAATAATCTTTAGGGATAGGCACTTCAATACCGTTTAAAATTTCGGCATCTACTTCTGCTTTTACTTTGGCTAAAGTTGCATCAAACACAGGCACATTACCCAATTGTTTCCTAATTTTTTCAACGCCCGTTTTTGTTAATATTAAACTTGGGTGTTCTAACTTATTCGATTTTTTTATGTTTGAAATTGCTTTTGACTGTGCTTTGCAAGAAGCAGCAATAAACAGAAAAGCAATTAAAATGTCGTGTAATTTGATTTTCAAAACCTTATTTGTTTTAATTGGTTTACCAATTTGGTAAACCAAAAATAATTATAATTAATAACTTAAACAAAAATTGATACTTATTTAACAAAAAAACCAAAATATAATAACGTCCTATTTTTTTAACCAATAAATTTCACAATACTATTTCTAATACATTAACTTTAATTTTAGATTTTTAACCACCTCTATTTTACCTGAATTTTCAATAGTATTTACACCTGGTTCTTGTCCTTTTTCACCCCATAAAATCGCTATAAGTTTTACTGGGTTGTTTTTAAATGTGTTTCCAGAAAATTCTACGTTTACAATACCTCTGTTTTTTATAAGAATTTGGTCTTTTTCGCCTGTACCACTATGAGTTATACTATTGTTTTCTAATAAAAGATTTCCTCCAATAGTCGATTCATCATAACCTCCACGGTAGAAATCTAAAACCACTTCATTAATAGCATCGAAGGTTGAATTTTTAATAATTACAAATTCAGCATTATAATCTCCTCCATCATTGGTTTCCTTATTCAACATAAAACCACGTTCACAATTTTTAATAATAGAATTAGCTACAAAAATCGAATCTGCAAAAGATCCTTTAGATACTTTTAAAACTGTTTTAAAATCTTTAATTTCTACATTATCTATAAATAAATCATATGCTTTACTCATATTTTTATTTAAAGTAGTGAAGGTGTTTTGGTTTTTATTTCCGCTTAAAATAACATCTTTCAATTTTAATTTTGCTTTAGGATGCATTTCAAAAGCGGTATTTTCTGATTTAAAAATGAGCTCAGATTTGTTGTTTTTATCAATAGAAACCAAGTTGATTTCCTTATTAATTACCAAACTTGAACTTATATTATAAACTCCTGGTTTAAGCGAAACAGTATCTCCTGAACTGGCCTGTTTCAAATTATTTTTTAATTCTTCTGTAGTTGAAACGTTAAAAGTTTTGGGTTCTGGTTTTAGTCTATATACCTGATACCAATTGGTTCCGTATTTCGATCTATCTATTAAAACCGAATTTTCTTTTACAGGATTTACAATGGCCCCAATGCTGTTATTATTTGTAGTTCTATCGTTTCCAAAGATGTCTTTAGTGATGGTTTCAAAATCAAACCCATTATAAACGTTGTTTATATTTTCATTTAAAACATATAGATTATCCGTTTTTTTTGTAACCGAAATAGCTTTGGTTTTTAAACCGTTAGGCTTTACTTCACTTTTATTTTCACTATTTATAATATTGTTTTTGAAGGTTACACCGTCAACTTTATCATAATTCACTATTGGGTATTGGTTAGCAACTTCATTGTAAATAACATTATTCGCAACCACCACACGTTCTGGTCGTGCTGAACGTATTTCGGTAGCTGGTAACACATCGCTTTGGCTTATGTTAGAACCTACACTAAACTGCCATGGAGACACACAATCTATAAATGTGTTGTACGCTACAACGGCATCTGTTACTTGGTTATATCTATTTAATGGCGATTTTGGGATTCCGTTCATTACCGCTAGAGCACTTCTAAATTCTGCACCTTTTATTTTATAGAAATAGTTATTTGTAATCCAATGTCCGGTATTTATAACACGGATGCCCCCTATAAATTTGGAATTATCGTTACCTATAAAAACATTACCATCTATGGTAGCATAATTTCCATGTCTAAGCACCAACGAACCTTCGCTTTCAAAAAACACATTGTTTCTAAATTCGTTAAAATTGGATTTACTGGAAATAATTTCAATTTCACCATTACAATGATCAAAAAAATTGTTTGCCACCAAGGTGTGCGATGGGGTCATAGACGTATCGCTATTTCCCAACTGAAGTGTTTCTCCATGTGGACCTCCTTTACGAGGTCTTAGACCGAAATGGTTATTAATGATTTGATGGTAATTATTGATGTTTTCGTTTCCTTCCAACTTTACCATTATGGTTGGGCCAAAGTTAGATTTACCTGTTAGGTAACAATTGCTCAACTCGTTATGCCTTCCCCAAAACTCTACCCAATGGTCGCTAACATCTCGGTCTGGTTGGGTAAATTCTTCAATGACACATTGCATTACTTTGCAATTATTTGCAATAGAATCGTTATTTATTTTAAATTGAATAACGCTATTATTAGGTGTGTTACCATTTTTAAAATACAGACCGCTAACCTCTAAATAGGTGCCTCCCATTTTTAAATTTGAAACACCTTCTATGGTTACTTTTCCTTTTTCCTCGACAGATAAAGTGATTGGTTTTTCTTTAGTACCGTTTCCGTAAAATTTAATTTGAACATCGTTCCAAACACCATTTGCTAAAACAATATTATCTCCGGGTTTACAGTTTTTAATAGCTTCGTTTAACTCATTTATATTCGCTACTTTAATACTCCTTATTTGTGTTTGTTTTGCACATGAAACAAGAAGAATTAAAAAACTAGAAACTAATAAAATTTTTTTCATTTGTAATTATATATGTTTTAATGTAATTCTGTTTGATTTTTTTGCCGCATTATGCTTTTTCCATAATTGTTGAACGCTCTTTAAATCTTTTTTCATGGCATCGAACACTAGTTTTTTATCGATGGAAATTTCGGCATTTCCCTTTTCAGCACCTCCTAAATCATATTCTAAATGTAAAGAAACTGGCGGTTTTAATTTGTATTGTTTTAGTAACTTAAAATACTTAATAAAATCTACCATACCTTCTCCTATGGGCACATTAATCGCTTCCCATTTTCCGTTTACTTGTGCCCATTTAAAGTCTTTTAAAACAATAACCTTCATATTTGGGTGTAAAAGTTGAAATCCGTTTTCCCAAGAATAGCCACCTTCAACCATGGCGTGTCTAATATCATATTGAGTGCCAAAATACTCTTTATTTACGTCCTCTAAAATGGTTTTAATTTCCCAATAAGAAGCACCTACATTAGTGCCTGCATGGTTTTGGTAACAACCAACAAGTCTTAATTTTTTATTTAATTCTCCTAATTTTTTTATTTCACTTTGATAAATCAATAACGAATCGTGCATCGATATATCTTTTTTGAATTTAAACCAATTGGTTCTATAATAAATAATACGCTCTTTTGAAGCCGCTTCTAGAATATCTACATCCAAAGGGTTAAAAACACTCTCGATACTTGTTGTTATCATGTTACAATTAATACCACTTGCCTTAATAGCTTTTACCGCTATTGGCAGGTCGGTTTTTACAAGTTCTGGTAATACATGACCTTTTGGACGCACCGTTAAATCTACGCCAGAAAACCCCATTTCTGCAGCCATTTCTCCGGTGGTTTTATAATCTAAAAATTGAAGATGTTTTGAAAATATATTTACATCAAGCATATCATCTGGTTGTTCTAAAATACTGCTTTGAAATGCAAGTGCAGAAAAAGGTAATAAACTTGCTGCGTAAGTTGATTTAGCAATAAATTCTCTTCTGGTAATCATTCTTACGTTTTGTTAAATTATTCAAGTGTTGTAACACAAAAAGCCTTTATATAAAAGGCTTTTTGTAAAATATAATATTATCAAATTGTATGAAAATTTATTCAATGACAATTTTTCTAACTGAAGTTTTTGCCTCCGAATTTATTTTTAGTAAATAAACTCCTTTAGATAAACTAGATACATTAAGTTTATTACCTATTAGTGAATTACTAGATAATACTTTTGAACCTAATATATTATAGATCTCTACTAAAGAAATCTTTACTTTGTTAGACTCAATAGTTAAATAATCTTTAGCCGGATTAGGATATACCTTTAAACCTTCGATTTCATTTTTTGAAATACTTAAAGTTGGAAGACCTACAGCTTCTAACCAAGATCCTGCAACTCTTATTTCATCAACATAACTAGCTGGGTTTCTATTATTTGAACTTGCTTGAAGAAGAACAGATTGAAAACTAGTTCTATTTTTTGAAGCAAGTGCGACATTATGAGTCACATCTGGAGTAGGTTCAGTAGACCCAATAGTTGGATTAACCCACATATAACCAACACCCGTACCCGTACCATCGGTTACACCATTACCAATAACGTATTTAATAACAATAAAAAACTGATTAACCTTTGGTGTTAGGTCCGTTCCGAGATCTGTATAAGTATATTCTGTAGGATACCAAACTATATCATTAGCACCACCCGAATCTGAATTCCCTAGTGCAATTCTAAACTTCATATCTCCAGGAGTAGCAGTTGGCCCAATATGTATTCCAGATCCAACATTACCAGCATCATTAATTCCAAGACTAATATGTCTATATCTTTCAGGAACATGACCACTAATAGTAGTAGACCAACCAACAACATCTAATAAAAAAGACAGATAAATAACATTACCTTCACCGCTTACAGCAGGAAAATCTAGCTCTCCATCTTCTCCACCGCCTTGCCAATAAACTGCATTTCCTGTAGGATTAAGATCAAATGCCTGACTTAAAGCCCATCCTGGATCTGTTTCAACTGTCATATCCGTTGGAGATCCTGCTGTATAATTATTCCAAGTTGTATTTGTTGAAGGATTGGTGCGAGTTCCATCTAAAAGGGATATACCAGTATTGCCGTAATCGAAAGGCTCAAATAAATACACTTGAGCATAAGTAAAGCTAAATGTAGAGAGTACTGTACAAATAATAAGTAATGTTTTTTTCATAATGTAATGTTTTAAAAGTTTTAGTTTAATGTTTCCCAAAAAATTAGTTTGCATATGCATTTTTTGGTTTTCCAAATTGGTTTACCAGTCTGGTTTTCCAAATATAATAAAATATATTTAATACCAAACATTTTTATTTACTTAATTAAAACATTTAACAGTTTAATATTTAGTGCCATACCCAATAAAACTTCAACAAAATATAAACCCTCAGAAATTAAATACACATCAATTTCTTCTTTATTCAATGATTCATTTAGATTTTTCGATAAAATAGATTTACCAAAACGTCGTAGATTATTAGTTTATCTAGATTATTTGACGTTTTGCTTAAATATTAAAGACCTTTGGTAAGAGGGTTAGGAAATAGTTTTATATTATTTTTAGAAATATCGGTTGTAGAAAGCGTGCTTACTTCCCCATAAAATTCAATTTCATGAATAGTTGTAAACGTACTGCTAGCTTGCCCTTTTCCGACACATATTAAGTTTAAATAAATTGACTATTTAATTAGATAAACTTAACTTATTGGATTATTAATTTCTTAGTTATAAAAGTGGAATTATCATTATTAAATTTAAGATAATAAATACCTGATTTTAAATTTGATACGTCTATAGAATTAGAAATAGGTTTTAAAACATTTAAAAAACGTCCTAAATGATCATAGATGTATATATTGTTAAAACTATACAGTGTAGATTCGATTATGAATATTTGGTTGTTAGCTGGATTAGGTACTATTCTAATGTCATTTTGATTGTATTCGGGATCATTTACCGATAAAGCGACTATTTCTTCAATGCTGAAATCGGCAAAAAAAAGAGTTTCGTCTTTCATACCTGTAGGTGTTGCAATACTTCTATAAATTCCCCATTTAGGTCTTACAAAAGTATTGTTAGCCCTGAAGGTAATAAGTGAGTTGCTATTGTAAGTTGTTAAAATAGAATTATCACTTATTTTTTTTATACTTAAATCATAGGAACTTGTTGATGCATCACCATAAGTAACGGTTTCGACAACTTCTACCCAATGCCCTTCAAATAGTGACATTTCTAAATTTCGAAGTTTAGTAGCCGATGAAGTTCCTGGTGGATAGTAGTTAAGTTCTAATTTACTCGTTGCTCCTAGTGCTGCCGATTTACGTAATGTTATAGCGAAAATAGGATTACCATCATCGCCACCCACAGCCTTTAATTGGTGTATATGAGTAAAATTTGGCGAGGGTACAAAACCAGTTGGAATTTTAAACTTCCATTTATATTGAACTGTCTCACCAACCGTACCTTTTAAGTTATCTGGTGAACTGGCATAGGTTTTAATTTCTAATCTTTGTCTGTCTGAAGCCCCAGTAGAAGTATCATTATCTGGTGTAAGATGTATTAAAAAATTAAAAACATTTTTTCCTAAATCGTTATCAAAAGCTTCAGTAATATGATTGCCAAAAATAGTATGTGTTGCTGGTTTATCTCCGTTTAAATCTGGTGTTTCTATAGCATTACTTCCTAAAACATTTCTAATTAAAGTATAGGTTGCTATAACACCAGAACCATCGGCCTCCAAGGTAACTTGTGGAAAAGCGTTTTGAATTTGAAAGCAAACAAGAAAAAATATATAAAATTTAGGTTTCATAATTAAAAAATGTAATTTATATATTTTAAAGATTATTGAATTTAGTAGAAGTAGATGCTGTATTAATTTGAAGTTACCTACAATTGCAGAACCCTTTTTTAATATCAAGTTCATATTATTTAACAAACAGTTTTGTATCACCCTGTACCCTTAAAGCATAAATACCTTTATATAAATCACTAACATCTATACTTCCAGTATTATTTTCTATAACAGATTCCATCACTATTTTACCCATCATATCTAAAATATAAATACGTCCTAAAGCCTTGTTTTTTAGCGATATATTTAAGAAATTCCCATTTACTGGATTTGGATAAATCTTCAGGTATTGAGTATCTAACGAGCTTTGAGAAACACTTAAAGTTGGGCTACCTCCAAAACCAACGATAACACCAACATCAGATTGTTTATACGGAAGCCTAGTACCTCCAGCATTAAATTCTTCTGCACCAGCATCAAAGTTAGACGATCTTATGCCACCAAGAATATCTTCGGTTAGAAAGGTGTAGTTGCCCACACCATAATTAATAGCTGGACTTCCATTTGTAATATTATAAAAATATGTTCCCGAAGTTAAAAGCCCAGAAGTTACATTTATATTTCCGGTGGCAGATACTGAACCAAAAGAATCGAATGTGCCGTTTTGTTTTATATTATTCACATACTTAGAAGATGTTCCTATTAATTGTGTGGTAACCTGTATTGCTCGGTTAGTGTTTTCATACATGATATTATTACTAATTACAACATCTTGTGGTGGCTGGTTTTGAGTACCAGCACTAAATGTTGCTCCAACCCTAATACCTAAATCGCAATTAACAAAAGTATTATTAACAATAATCGCATTTTTTACTTGATAATATCCATTTAAGGCACTATTTAATATGCCATTATGAATATTAATACCTGCAAGTCCATTAGTAGAGGAATTGTTTGGATATTTAGCTACGGTACCTTGAATATAATTATTGTAAACTTTGTGGTTTTCATCCATCATTCGAATACCTCCGCTAAATGAGCGTCCCTTTGCTAAGAAAAAGTTATTGTAAACTTCACAATTTTTTCCATGTCTTAAAGTTAAAGACCCTGAATAATCTTCGAAAGTATTATTGTAGTATTTATTGCTTCCGCTTTTGTTAGAAATTATTTCAATTTCGCCAACAAAATTATAAAAGTAATTATCATATACTTGTGTAAAAGAGTCGAATTGAGAAGTCCCGCTATTTCCTATTCTAATAGCGTCTTGGTCATTATCTTCATTAACTTCTCTAATTGGTGTTCTGTCTGCAAAATAATTATGATGTATTTTTGTGTAATCTGGTGTATTCGTATTTCTATTATCATTTATAATGCTTCCAACACCATACTTTCCAATAAATGAACAATAACTTATTTCATTATGTTGTCCTTCTATGAGGACCCACTTATAAGTATTAGATTTTTGTGCTTCGTTACCATTGTAACTATCAATCTTGATATTTGACACTTTACAATTATTACAATCTGTACTAGAACCTCTAAATTCAATTACAGGACGGTTAGTATCTAAACCAGAAGGATTCTGAAAAATAAGCCCTTCAACATATATGTATGAACCTCCCATCCTAATATAAGATTTACCCTCAATAAATACACCTCCTATTGTTTCTGCTTTTATTGTAATAGGATTATGAGCAGTTCCATTTTTAGCAAATTGCAATTGAACATTGGTCCATGTTCCATTGGCCAATATAATAGTTGATCCAGGAACCGCTGATGCTATAGCTGCGTTTAAAGCTGTAATATTTGATACCAATTGTGCCTCCACCCTTAGTAATCCTAAAAATAATATAGATAACAAAAAACAAGTAGTAATTTTTTTCATGAAATTTAATTTGTAAATGTGAATTCTAATTGAATATTATATTTGGTTAACCAAATTGGTTTACCAAATATAATTATAAAAAATTAATATTATAGAGAACATTAAAAAATAATATGATTTAGGAAGGAAAAAAAATCTAGTGAAGGATAAGCTTTATATAAGACACTTAAATAAATTATATTACCTGTTTATATTGATTTTGATTGTAATAATTATTTGTGTTTTTTTTATGTTCTATCCTTTTCTAAAATCTGAAGACATGAAATGATTAGCTCTCTTATTTAACCGTTCAAAAATTTGTTCAAAACTTCCTGCTAAATGAACCCTTGTAACTTGATTTTGAATAGTTGTGCTAAAAATTTTTAGATATGATATTTTAAGGCAGAACAAACAATGATGCAGCTATTTTTTTTAATTATTTATTCGTCAATTGATTAAGTCCTAACAACCAACCATATCGGTCTTCATCATTAAGAGGGATACCACTACTCATTTTGTCTATATTGGGCTGTGGATGAAAATCATCACCATCAAAAAAAAGGAATATTAAGTTTATCAGATAACAACCTTACTATGGTGCTCTTTCCACAACCTGAAACGCCCATTATAAAAATGACCTGGTTTACATTATTATTCATTTTAATTTTTATTTGGCATGGAACCAGGTCCAACAATTGCTTCTTTAAACCAAACTTCTGCATAACAGCCATTAGCGTATTGTTTTACTATATCGCCATTATAAGTTTCTGAGCCTGTATGCCAAACCATGTTTTCATCAGGATCTTTTCCGTTTGCTTGGTTATATGCGCCTTGCTTAAAATTCTGCAACTCGCCTGCATAGGCATTTGCCTTTTCTACCCCATCACGGCCTATAGATGCATAAAGTGTTAATATTTGTTGAGGAATTTCTGCCTTACTTGTAAAATCTGATTTTAATAAATTTTTAGTGAACTTTTTGGTTTCATGACCCTCACTTTTAAAGGTAAGGTACATCATGCCTTCAAAAACATTTATTTCATAACTAAACGTTTCACCTAATTCGATACCATCCTTTGGCTCATCTGGATATGAAGTAGGACTTGAACCGACAACAGACATATCATATCCCCAAACTGGAGTAGAAAAATCCCATCGTTTAGAATTATCACCTTCTGTATTAATTTCATAATTCCAGTAAACAGAACCCTTTTTATGGCCTGGAAATTTTTTATAGAATATTTTTAAAGGTTCATTTTCATGCCCTTCCGTACCATGAATCTGTCCAACTACAACAGAGTAAGAAGCCGCTACCCTGGCATCGCCCGAAGTGGAAACATGCATCACTTTTAATGTTCCTGTTAATTTTCCACCGGTTTCGACTTTCCATTGTTTTTTCTGTCCTAACTCTGTACGTGTATTACTCGTGTTTTTAGAAGTTATACCCGAATTAGGTGTTTTATAAACTACCCAATCTGTTTTTCCATCATTGGAAACATAGAAAAAATCTTTATGTTCCACTTTTACTAAATCTTTAATGCTTTTACCATCGCCGCATAAAATAGTAAACTCGTCCATAAAAGGAATCAGATCACTTGGATAAATTATGGGTTTTGCTACTTCAGTATTAGACTCTTTAGAAGTATTGAAGCAACTATAAAAAAATAATGCAAGCCAAAAAAATAGAAATAATTTTGATACTGTTTTAATTTTTTTGAGTTTCATTTTATTAAAATTTTCTATTTGACTTAAACACATAAACTGGTAAACCAGTTTGGTGTACCAAATATAATAAAATAGTTAGCAAAAAAATTCAAATAAATAAACATTGTTGTACTTAATTAAAGTAATTATTACAAGGATAAAAGATATTTAACTGAGTTATCGTCTTCATATTTCTGAGATTGCCCCAGCATCTTTGAATTAAGATTTTATTAATTCTAAAAATATCAATCTTAAAATTAGAATTACTAAAAAAAACGAAAACGTGTAAACGTATTAACAACAGTTAGAATCTCAATTTGTTGAGTTGCTGAGGTGAAACATTAATAATTAAAATAATGTCTAACCAAGATTAGTACTACCAATGATAGGAAAAAATATGTATAGTAACTTTGGTAAATTCAAAAGAAAAAAAGAAGTGTAATTACTTCCCAATACAAAACCTAACTTCCTTTGGTTTACAACGACTTACGAGCTTTGGGGCACAAATAGGGCACAAACTCCCTGAAATTTGCTGTCCAAAATGTCAACCTGCCTCTATTTCAAGGCAAAACAAAGATAATATTTTGTGTTTATATGCAAAACTTTGATTGGGTAAATTATCGTCTCAAAGTAAGTTAAAATATCTCAAAAATTAAGATGTTTTACTATATTTACGATTTGTAATATTCAAGCTAAATTTTCTAATAAAAGCAACAGAGATGAATCGCATTAAAGAGGTATTAGCCGAAAAGGGAATTAAACAAACATGGTTAGCTGAAAAGTTAGGCAAAAGCTACAACATGGTTAATTCCTATGTTCAAAATAGGCAACAACCCAAATTGGAGGTGCTTTATGAGATAGCGGAAATATTAAAAGTGAATGTTAAAGATTTATTAGAATCAAAACCTAAAAAGAAATAGTGAGCGAGCGACAAAACATAGAATGGAAACAAAGTTGGCATGACGACTACCTGAAATGGATTTGTGGCTTTGCAAATGCTCAAGGTGGAACCATATACATTGGTAAAGATGACGATGGTAATGTTACTCATTTAGACAACTATCAAAAACTACTGGAAGACCTCCCTAACAAAATTCGCAATGCAATGGGTATTATTTGCGATGTGAATTTGCAGGAAGAAAGCGGTAGCAAGTATATTGAAATAAAAGTACAGCCCTACTCCGTTCCTGTTTCTTTAAGAGGAAGGTATTACTATCGTTCTGGAAGCACTAAAATGGAACTAACCGGAGTGGAACTAAATGAGTTTTTACTCAAAAAGGCTGGTAAAACTTGGGATGATGTTATAGAAGAACGTGCCTCCATCAACGATATTGACACAAATAGTTTAGAGCAGTTTATTCAAGATGGCTTGAAATACGGACGTATGCCTGATGTGGATGGGCTTTCTACTTTTCAGATATTGGAAAAGCTCAATTTAATTGAAAAAGGTCAGCTAAAAAGAGCCGCAATTATTTTGTTTGCTAAAGACCCTAATAAGTTTTACCCAAGTATTCAGGTGCGTATTGGTCGTTTCGTAAAAGACTCTACCGATTTGCGTTTTCACGAAATATTAGAAGGTAACTTGGTTTACTTACTAAAAGAAGTTCAAGCACAGCTAAACTATAAATTCCTTACTAAACGTATTGAGTTTGAAGGGATGCGCAGATTAGAAAAGGATGAATATCCAATTGTAGCCCTTCGAGAGATGTTGCTAAACGCATTGGTACACCGTAGTTATATGGGAGCCCATACTCAAATGCGTGTTTATGATGATAGAATTTCTCTCTGGAACGTGGGTAAACTACCGAACGAACTAACAGAAGCTGATTTACTTAAACCGCATAGTTCCTTACCCCGAAACCCTATTATTGCTCATGCTTGTTTTTTAGCAGGTTATATCGACACTTGGGGAAGCGGAACCTTAAAAATTATAGAAGCTTGCAAAAAGGAAGGCTTACCCGAACCTGTAATTAAAGAAATGCAAGGTGGTATGGAGGTTACTATGTTTAAATTAGGTGCTTCCGAACAAGCTACCCAGCAAGTTACCCAGCAAGTTACCCAGCAAGTTACCCAGCAAGTTACCCAGCAAGTTCAAACGCTATTAGAGGCAATAGGAACTGAATTGAATAGAAAGGATTTACAAGAAAAATTAGGGTTAGCTGATCGAGAAAATTTCCGTGCTAACTATTTGCAACCAGCTTTAGAACTAGGCTTGGTTGAAATGACTATTCCTGATAAACCTAAAAGCAGCAAGCAGAAATACCGATTAACGGAAAAAGGAAAAGATTTAAAACAAACATTGAAATAATTAAACGATATGACAAGCATAAACCAAAGAGCTGAATTACAAGCCAAAATATGGAGGATAGCCAATGATGTAAGAGGTTCTGTTGATGGATGGGACTTTAAACAGTTTGTTTTAGGTACACTATTCTACCGTTTTATAAGTGAAAACTTCACCAACTACATTGAAGGTGGTGATGATAGTGTAAATTATGCCAACTTATCGGATGATGTAATTACCTCCGAGATTAAAGATGATGCCATTAAAACAAAAGGTTACTTTATTTATCCAAGTCAGCTTTTTGTTAATGTGGCTAAAAATGCCAATACCAATTCCAATTTAAATACCGATTTAGCAGCGATATTTTCAGCTATCGAAAGCTCTGCAAACGGTTACCCATCCGAGCAAGATATAAAAGGATTGTTTGCCGATTTTGATACAACCAGCTCACGTTTAGGAAATACCGTTGAAAATAAAAACGGTCGTTTAGCTGCGGTTATTAAAGGGGTGGCTGAATTAAATTTCGGGAATTTTGAAGAAAGCCAAATCGACCTTTTTGGAGATGCTTACGAGTTTTTGATTTCAAACTATGCAGCCAATGCAGGTAAATCGGGTGGTGAGTTTTTTACGCCACAACACGTATCTAAATTAATTGCCCAATTAGCAATGCACGGGCAAACTACGGTAAATAAAATTTACGATCCAGCAGCTGGCTCTGGTTCTTTATTATTACAAGCCAAAAAACATTTTGATAATCACATTATCGAAGAAGGATTCTTCGGGCAAGAGGTAAACCATACCACTTATAACTTGGCTCGTATGAATATGTTTTTACACAACATAAATTACGATAAGTTCCATATAGTTTTGGGCGATACTTTAAAAGACCCTCAATTGGGTGATGAAAAACCTTTTGATGCCATTGTTTCTAATCCTCCTTACTCGGTAAAGTGGATTGGTGACGATGACCCTACCATGATTAATGATGATCGTTTTGCTCCTGCTGGTGTACTGGCTCCTAAATCAAAAGCCGATTTTGCTTTTGTATTACACGCACTAAGCTATTTATCCAGTAAAGGAAGAGCTGCTATCGTATGTTTCCCTGGTATTTTTTACCGTGGTGGAGCCGAACAAAAAATAAGAAAGTATTTGGTAGATAACAACTATGTGGAAACCATCATTGCTTTAGCACCTAATTTGTTTTATGGTACTCCAATTGCCGTAACACTTTTGGTACTATCCAAACATAAAACAGATACCAAAACACAGTTTATTGATGCTAGTGGAGAGAACTTCTTTAAAAAAGTAACCAATAATAATGTGCTTACAGATAATGAAGATGAAAACAACCCGGGGCACATACAGCAGATTATGAAAATATTTGCTAGTAAAAAAGAAGTGCCACACGTGGCAACCTCTATCGACAATACCAAAATTGCCGAAAACGATTACAACCTATCGGTTAGCTCATACGTGGAGCCTAAAGATACACGTGAGCAAATTGATATTGTAAAACTAAATAGTGAGGTAACTAAAACGGTGAAAAAAATAGATAAACTCCGTGCAGATATAGATGCCATTATAAAGGAAATTGAACAATAAAATGTAGTTGTCCGGATTTTTCGGATAACTGAAAAATATAAAGACATGGTGAAAATGGATAACCCCAATTTTAAAGTGGTAGAATTTGACCACTTTAAAGCACTTATACAGTTGCTAAAGACATTTACCCTTAAATAAATATGGCTATGGCGAAAATTAATGTAAAGCATACCGATGTTTCTATTCTGAAAATCAATGAAGAAGATTACATCTCACTAACTGATATTGCCAAATTTAAAAGTGATGACCCCACCGCTGTAATAGCCAACTGGATGCGAAACCGTAATACCATTGAGTATCTTGGTATTTGGGAAATTTTGTACAATCAAGATTTTAAACCCCTCGAATTCGAGGGGTTTAAAACCCAAGCGGGTTTAAATGCTTTTACACTTTCTCCTACAAAGTGGATAGAAACTACAAATGCCAAAGGAATGATTACAAAATCCGGGAGGTATGGCGGTACCTTTGCCCACAAAGACATTGCTTTTAAGTTTGCTGCATGGATCTCTATTGAGTTTGAACTCTATTTTATCAAAGAATTTCAACGCTTAAAAGAAGAAGAGCAAAAGCAAATTGGATGGAACGCAAAACGAGAATTGGCAAAAATAAATTACCATATTCATACCGATGCCATTAAGCAAAATTTAATACCACAAGCCTTAAGTCCACAACAAACTTCATTAGTGTACGCCACCGAAGCTGATGTTTTAAACATGGCTTTGTTTGGAATGACTGCCCAGCAGTGGAAAAATAAAAACCCTGAACTAAAAGGCAACCAACGAGATTATGCTACCATAAACCAACTCATTTGCCTCTCTAATTTGGAAAACCTAAACGCTGTTTTTATAAACGAAAACATAGCACAACCAGAAAGACTGCTAAAGCTTAACCAAATAGCCATACAGCAAATGCAAGTGCTACAAGAAGTAGAAAACCGTAAACTACTAAAAGAGAATAAAAAAGATTAACCCATGAGCTATTTAGATACATTATTAGAAGGCGTTGAAGTGGAATGGAAATCACTTGCAAACAAACAAGATGGAGTTGCAATTCTAAGTCGTGGGCGTGTTATGTCAAAAGGTTATTTAGCTGAGAATGCCGGAGAATTTCCAGTTTATAGTTCTCAAACAGCCAATAATGGTGAAATTGGAAAGATTAAAACTTTTGATAACGAAGGAGAGTTTATCACTTGGACCACTGATGGAGCAAATGCAGGGACAGTATTTCACAGAAAAGGAAAATTTTCAATAACGAATGTTTGTGGTTTAATTAAAATTATTGACAACGATGAAATAAATTATAAATTTTTGTTTTACTGGCTTTCCATAGAAGCTAAAAAACATGTCTATTCGGGTATGGGAAATCCCAAATTAATGAGTAATCAAATGGCTAAAATTCCCATCCCCATCCCACCTTTAGCAATTCAAAAAGAAATAGTTAGGATATTAGATAGTTTTACAGAGCTTACAGCAGAGCTTACAGCAGAGCTTACAGCTCGTAAACACCAGTATAGCTATTATAGGGAGCAACTTTTTAACTTTGAGGAGAGTGAAGTGGAATGGAAATCTTTAGATGATATTGGAGAGTTTCAAAGAGGTAAACGTTTTGTAAAAACAGATTTATTAGCAGAAGGAGTTCCAACTATTCATTATGGTGAAATGTACACTCATTACGGTGTTTGGGCAAACGAAACAATTTCTTTTGTAAGTGATGAGTTGGTCAAGTCAAAAAAGTTAAGAACCGCCAAAAAAGGTGATGTAGTAATTGTTGCTGCTGGTGAAACAATTGAAGATATAGGAAGAGGAACAGCATGGTTAAGTGACAAAGGAGTAGTTATTCACGATGCATGTTTTTCTTATAGAAGCCCACTACACCCTAAGTATGTTGCATACTTTACACGCACACGCCAATTTCACGACCAAATTCGTAAGCATATTTCCTCTGGTAAAATTTCAGCAATTAATTCTAAAGGATTAGGAAAGGTAATTATTCCAGTACCATCAAAAGAAGAACAGGAACGAATTGTTTCCATTCTCGATAAGTTTGATGTGCTCACTACTTCCATCAGCGAAGGTTTACCTAAAGAAATTGAGTTAAGAGAAAAACAGTACGAATACTATCGAAATCTTTTACTCGATTTCGATAAATTAAAAATGGAGAATTGAGAATGGAAAACGGAAAGAAAAATATTGTGCAAGAAAAATCCTTTGCCTTTGCGTTGAGAATTATCAAGTTGTCCAAGTTTTTGCAAAAAGAAAAAAAGGAGTTCGTGCTCAGTAAACAGGTGTTAAGAAGTGGTACCGCTGTTGGAGCACTCATAAAAGAGGCAGAACATGCACAAAGCAAAGCCGATTTTATTAATAAAATGAGTATTGCTCTAAAAGAAGCCAATGAAACAGATTATTGGATTGAATTATTGTATCAATCCAATGATTTGAGTAAAGAAGCTTATCATTCTATTCACCCAGAAATACAGGAGCTTATTAAGCTATTAGTCTCAATTGTAAAAAGCTCTAAAGTAAATATCAATCAAAATTAATTCTCAATTCTCCATTATGAACTCTCCATTATATCGAACAATAGCAGAATCAAATAATTTCATTGTACTCGACAAGTACACCAAGTATTCAGAGGTAAATGAGGCTCCTGCTTCTTACCAAACAGAATCGGCTTTGGAAAGTGAGTTTATTCAAGACTTAATCAATCAAGGCTATGAAAACCCCTCTAACCTCAATACGCTTCAAGCCATGCTGGAGAATGTTAGGGTGCAATTGCAGGCACTTAACGATATGGTGTTTACCGATGGTGAGTGGGCTCGTTTTGTAGAAGAATATTTAGACAAACCCGGAGATAACATTGTAGATAAAACCCGTAAAATACACGATAACTACATCTATGATTTTGTGTTTGACGATGGGCATATTCAAAACATATATTTGGTAGATAAAAAGAATATTGTTCGCAACAAAGTACAAGTAATCTCCCAATTTGAGCAAAAAGGTACGCATTCCAATCGTTACGATGTAACGGTATTGGTAAATGGCTTACCATTGGTGCAGATTGAACTAAAAAAGCGTGGCGTAGCCATTCGTGAAGCTTTTAACCAAGTACATCGCTACAGTAAAGAAAGTTTTAATAGTGAGAATTCATTATTTAAATACTTGCAGGTTTTTGTAATCTCCAACGGTACAGATAGTCGCTATTTCGCCAATACAGTTAAGAGAGATAAAAACAGTTACGATTTTACCATGAACTGGGCAAAGGCTGATAACTCTTTGATAAAAGATTTAAAGGACTTTACGGCTACTTTTTTTCAAAAACATACTTTGCTCAACGTGTTGCTCAATTATTCGGTGTTTGATGTAAGCGATACGTTATTAATTATGCGACCCTACCAAATTGCAGCCACCGAACGTATTTTGTGGAAAGTAAAAAGTTCGTATGAAGCCAAAAAATGGTCCAATCCCGAAAGTGGAGGTTTTATTTGGCATACCACAGGTTCGGGTAAAACATTAACAAGCTTTAAAGCAGCAAGATTAGCTACCGAATTGGATTTTATTGATAAAGTGTTTTTCGTGGTAGATAGAAAAGATTTAGATTTTCAAACCATGAAAGAGTATCAACGATTTTCGCCTGATAGCGTAAATGGTTCGGATAGTACAGCAGGTTTAAAACGAAACATTGAAAAAGACGATAACAAAATCATAGTTACCACGATTCAGAAATTAAATAATTTAATGAAGAGTGAGAGTGATTTAGCCATTTACCAAAAACAGGTAGTTTTTATTTTTGACGAAGCACATCGCTCGCAGTTTGGTGAGGCTCAAAAGAACTTAAAAAAGAAGTTTAAAAAGTACTATCAATTTGGATTCACAGGAACACCAATTTTTCCTCAAAATGCTTTAGGCTCGGAAACTACTGCCAGCGTATTTGGTCGTGAATTACATTCCTATGTCATTACCGATGCCATTAGAGACGAGAAGGTACTTAAATTTAAGGTGGATTATAACGATGTTCGCCCACAATTTAAAGGCATAGAAACCGAAGTTGATGAGAAAAAACTGAGTGCAGCAGAAAACAAAAAAGCCTTATTACACCCTGTTCGTATAAAAGAGATTTCGCAATACATCTTGCAAAATTTCAGGCAAAAAACACACCGTACACGTGGAGGAAACACTGGTTTTAATGCCATGTTTGCGGTAAGTAGTGTTGATGCAGCAAAATGCTATTATGAGGAACTGAATAATTTGCAAAAGGAAAGCGATAAGCCATTAAAAATTGCCACAATTTTTTCTTTTGCTGCCAATGAAGAACAAAACGCTATTGGTGAAATTGTTGATGAAACTTTTGAACCATCGGCAATGGATCAGAGTGCCAAAGAATTTTTAACCAAAGCCATCAACGACTATAACAGTTTATTTAAAACTAGTTATGGGGTGGATAGTAAGGAATTTCAAAACTATTACCGTGACCTTGCCAAACGAGTAAAAAGCAAAGAAGTTGACTTAATTATAGTGGTAGGTATGTTTTTAACAGGTTTTGATGCACCCACATTAAATACTTTATTTGTAGATAAAAACCTTCGTTATCATGGTTTAATGCAGGCGTTCTCACGTACCAACCGAATTTACGATGCCACTAAAACCTTTGGTAATATCATTACCTTCCGAGATTTAGAAAAAGCTACGGTTGATGCTATTACCTTATTTGGAGATAGCAGTACCAAGAACGTAGTATTAGAAAAGAGTTACAAAGAGTATTTGGAAGGCTTTACAGACATTGCTACTGGAGAAGCTCGCAGAGGTTATGTAGATGTGGTAAAGGAGTTGAATGAAAAATTCCCTAACCCTGATGAAATTGTTACAGAAAAAGACAAAAAGGAGTTTTCTAAACTTTTTGGTGAGTACCTGAGAGTTGAAAACATACTACAAAACTACGATGAGTTTACTAATTTAAAGGCATTACAAACGGTTGATATTAAGGATTCAGAAGCTTTAGAGGAATTTAAAGAAACTCATTTTGTAACAGATGAGGATATTACAGCAATGCAGTCTATTGAATTACCTTCCGACCGCACGATTCAAGATTACAGATCCACTTATAACGATATTAGAGATTGGTTAAGAAGGGAAAGAAGCGGAAAAGAAGCTGAAGAATCAAATATTGATTGGGATGATGTAGTTTTTGAAATAGACTTGTTAAAATCGCAAGAAATTAATTTAGACTACATTCTTGAACTTATTTTTGAACACAACAAGAAAAACAAGGATAAGGCTACGTTAATTGAGGAAATTCGAAGAGTAATTCGTGCCAGTATTGGCAATAGAGCCAAAGAAAGTTTGGTGGTTGATTTTATTAATGAAACAGAATTGGATTCCATTGAGGATAAGGCAAGTATCATTGATTCATTCTTTAACTACGCACAGGGTAGACAGAAAAAGGAAGCAACTGAGTTAATAACGGATGAAAATCTAAACGAAGAAGCAGCGAAGCGATACATTGCAGCCTCATTAAAAAGAGAATACGCCAGCGAAAACGGAACAGAACTCAATGCGCTGTTACCTAAAATGAGCCCTTTAAACCCTCAGTATTTAACTAAAAAACAAAGTGTTTTCCAAAAAATCGCTTCGTTTGTGGACAAGTTTAAAGGAGTTGGAGGGAAAATTTGAAATTAATAAAAGGAGAAGCAATGGCAGACATAAAACTATACCAAATAAAAAGTGGTAAAGCTCAGATTAAATCAGTTGTAGAGTTTAAGTATGAACGTGAAATTCAGAAGCTTTGTGAGCAGAATTTAGAAACATTTTTTGCTATTCGTTTTTTGGCAACAGAATACACTACAGGTAATAAACACAAAGGAAGAATTGATACATTGGGCATTGATGAAAACAATTGTCCTGTAATTATTGAATATAAGTTAGATAGTAAGGAGAATGTTATTAACCAAGGACTTTTCTATTTAGACTGGCTAATGGATCATCAGGCAGATTTTGAATTGCTGTGTATGCGTGTTTTGAAGAAAGAAGTGGAAATCGATTGGTCTTCTCCTCGTTTGTTATGCATAGCAAAAGACTTTACGCGATATGATGATTATGCAATAGGACAAATAAATAGAAATATTGAGTTAATCCGTTACAGATACTTTCAGGGTGATAACGTAATTTTTGAATTAGCAGGTACTTCTCAAAAACAAGAACAAACTAAAAAGTCAAATTCTACATCGCCTACAACGAAGTACCGTGACATGGACGATGCTATAAATGCTGCTTCTGATGAATTAATGAATCTCTATCAAGAATTGGAGGATTATATTTTCTCATTGGGTGATGATGTTCAGAAAAAAGAATTGAAGTATTACCATGCTTATTCGAGAATCAAAAATTTCGTTTGCACAGAAATACGATCAAAGAAGAAAGAAATCATCCTTTTTCTCCGTTTAGATTATAATTCAATTCAAAGCCCGGCAGACAATCTTAGAGATGTTTCAAATATTGGTCATTATGGAACAGGTGATACGGAAGCTATTATAAAAACGATTGATGATTTAGAAAACTTGAAAGCTCTAATCGAGGAATCATACAACAATAGCTAATTCACTCATTTTTGCCAGTAAACCGACTTTACTGGCATTTTTGAGTAAAATAAAATTTAGTTTTTATAAGCTGTTTCCGCCTTATTTTCCTCTTCTTTTTTAAACCAAGTGTGGTACACAAAGTAAGCTCCTATACCCAATATCAAAACAGATAAGGCAACTTTGAGGTTTTTGTTGTTCGCATGTAGTTGTTCGCATTCGCTTTGGAGCAGGTTCATTTCTATGGGGATGTCTTTTACGAAATCCAGTTCGTAGCAATTCACAATGTTCTTCATTTTAATTAGCTTTTAAGGTGAATAATTTTGAACTGTTTTTCGGCTTGTAGCAAATAGGCATAGTCGTAAATGCAACTCCATTTCTTTTCGCCTTTTTTAATGGTATGGGTATTCACTCCAAAATGAAAACCTGCACCAAGGAGATAGTCTAAACTTTTTACGGTTTCCTTTTCGCCTTTCAAAATGCGTTTTAAAATGGCTCGGTTGTTATCCAGCATTCTGTTTATTTGAGATGTGGCTTTTCGTTTTTCTTGTGCTTTCAAATTATTAAAGCGAACCTGATTTTTACGATTAGCAAAAACCTGATTATTGCGTTGCTTAATAAATACTTCGCCTGTTAATGGATCTTTCGCTTCTTGCATGTCTTTTTTTAAGTAAAAATAACTGCAAAACCCTGTATAATAAAGGGTTGTAAATCAACTACCGCCAAGTTTTGCCAACTTAATCTAAATTAATGTACTTGGTATGTAATGGTCATTTAAATTTCATGCAGATTAACACAAATGAATATAAACTCATTTACTTCGTTTTTACCTCAATTTATGGTGCTTTAGCATTTATTTGGCAGAACGATGGACAATGGAACAGCCCTATATATGCCTGTTCCACTTCCAACGTTTATTCAGTAACAATGGAAAGTTGTTTTTCCACGGTCGTTTCCACGGTTCCACCTTGTACCTTTAGTTCGTAAATGATTTCTTTTCCTTGAGGTGTTTTAGTCAAAATACAGTCCTGCTCCAGATGATTTTGCACTATGGTTTTACTTTCACAAAGTTCTTTTAATCGGGTTCGGATAATCTTAGAACTGCAATCAAACTCATCGGTTAATATATCCACCAAAACTTTATTGGGTGTAGGTTCTTTTAGGTATTCCTTTAAGAAAGCGGTTATTTCTCCTATTTCTGCTTTTAAGTGTCGGGACTGCATAACTTCTGCAATATCATTAGCATCAGCCAATACCAAACCTTTCGCATCATTACAGTACCTCAAATAAATGGAATCATACCGTTTGGTACTTCGGGTTTTTAGGAAATTCAGGGCGATTAAATCCGTAGGTTGTCCGTTTTTGCCTTTCTCAAATCCCACTTGTATTACTGTACTGGATTTATTCATCAGCTCCGTTCCTAAATGTCCTCGAGCTTTATCGGTACTTCCGGGATTTTCATGTATCAAACCAATAAAGGTAACGTTGAATTTATTGATCGATTCATTCATCAAGTCAATCAACTGCATACTATCTTCCGAACGGTTAAAATCCTTAATACAATCCGTTACCACGTCCAAAACAATTACTAAATGCCCATCAAATTTACCACGCACATAACTCAGGTATTCATTAAGTGCAGCAAATCGGTCTTTTCGAGGTATCTCCAGTAACGAAATGTAATCGAAATGATAAGGCGTTTCTTCTTTATTATAGCCTGCTTTCTGCAATATTTGCTGTAAGGCAAAAGGAAACTGTTCAGTCAAGTTTCTTTCGGTATCCACATAACAAACCGTAGGACGGTTCATGATGTTGGTTTTAAATCCTAACAAATGATTTTTGTGCATAGGCTGTTTGATAAATGCACTACAAAAGGTTTCCGCCAATCTACTTTTATGCACACCTGCCTTTCCTTGAATGATATTAATGGTACGAGGAAAAATAATGGCATTGTCATAATGCGTTAGAATAGGTTGTGTTTTAGCAATGGTTTCTGCCTTTCTTTTCGTTAAAGCCTTTTGGGTTTCTAGTAATTGAGATAAGTACTGATCGGTAGATGATTTTTTGCGGTAATCTTCCATTTTTAAACCAGCATCATTCAACGTAAAGCCCAATCGGAAAAAGTCGGCTATATCCTTACCGCCTTGCTCTGTGAGTTTATTAGGCAATAACATTCGTTGAATTTCAAAATGTGCTGCAATCTTTTTGGAATGCTGTAAACCAGTAGCATCTAAATCGTAAAGTACCACCACATTCTCAAAACGTTCTTTCAGTTGGTTCATTAATTCATCCGAAGGAAAAGCCGTTTCGCTGTTCAAGGAAATAGCTTTTTGTTTGTGAGCAGCCAAGGCTAATACATCTTTCTCACCACCTGTAATGAATACTATTTTGCCTTTATCGGGTAATTGCTTCCATCCAAAAACATAATTACTGGGCTTTTGTCCCAACCAAGAGAAACGATATTTCTCCGCAAATGGACTATAAATTTTATAGCAATTGGCATGAATGCGATAAGCGAACAAAGGTTCAGTTGCTGTTGATTGCACATGCAATTCATTTCCGTTTTTCAATGGGCGTTTATAGAACTGGACAGGAACCACTTGATAACGTTCTAATATAGTTTCTGAAATGCCATACTGTTCCCAAAAACCAAGACTAGTCGTATCCCATTTTGCTAATTGAATCGTGAAATTAGGTTCCGCTACTTTTGAAACATCCAAATTAAAATCAGTTGCTATTTTTAACACGGCTTCCTTAAAATCGCATCGAAACAGTTGTTGCACCAACTCAAAACAATCGCCATCATCACCTGTAGCAAAGTCTTTATATCTCCAATTACCATTGCCTTTATCGTATAGATTAAAAGAAGGCGTTTTTTGAGGCTGACCAAGAAACGGATTGGAAATGTGCTGACCAGCTTTTAACCTTCCTTTATTGTGATAGGGTTGTAAATAATGGTTCAGCACGGTATAACTATCCAAATCGTTTTGAATTTTATCTTTTAATATCCTTACATCCATATCACATCGCTTTATGACGTTCTATTTCTGCAATTACCTCACTGCGTTTATAGAACTTCTTGTTACCAAATACATAAGGCGTAAGTTGTAACTTGCCTTGCTTTTGCCATTTCCACAAGCTAACAGGAGAAATAGGCGGACTGAATAGCTTGCTGATTTCTTTAAGACTTAAATATTCCGCCTCTGGGTTGATAAGTCCTTCGTGTAACCACTTCATAATTATTTATTGAAATAGTTATCGGCTTCCTGATCGATGGTATTGGGCTTACCATCATTCAACCACTGCATTATGGCTTTGCGAGAAAAGGTCAATGGTTTTCTTCGGGAGATTACAGGTATTTCATACCTACACACCTTACTGTATAAAGTAGCTTTTCGGTAACCAGTTAAAGCCAAAACTTCATCCATGAAGATAATATCCTGGTCATGCTTTACAGGTTCCTCGGATTGTTCCTTTAAATGCAATATTTTCTCTGCTTCTTCTGCAAATACTTTTTTGTTTAATTCGATGTATTCACCCACAGTAAGAGAATACAAAGGTTTTGATAAATCGCTCATTACGTTTCATTTTTAAATTGTGAATAATGAGCATTGCGCAATGCTGTTTTGAAATTTCTGATGCTAAGTAACCAAGCATTGCAAACTCAATCAAAAATAAAACGCAGAGTGCAGAGTGAGTGCAGAGTGTTTTGTTTGTGAAACCCTTTAAAAACCTTGTTATTTATTGATTTCATACAGAAAAATAAAAACGCAGAGTGCAGAGTGTGCAGAGTGTTTTGTGATAGAATTTCACTAAAAAAGAGGAACTATAATTAGCCACTAAAGTTCTTTTGGTGGCTAATTATAGGAGAACTATTTTCAAAACAATTGAACAATTTGGACCAAATGGTCTTTTCGTTTTAGTCGTTTTCCGGAAGCATTTCGTAATTGTGAATCCATGAACTCCTTTCCGTTTTTATCTACAAAGCAAGAAGCCGTAATCAACCAAATATCATTTTTGAGGTCCACAATCTTTTGAGATTCATACATCAACTCTTTGATAAACCATTGCAGTTCCTTAGTTGAGCCAATCCATTTAATCCGTTTTTGATGTGTAATTTCTTTGTTTCTGAAAATGTTTTTAAACTGTTCTAATTCGGTTGAAGCATCAATGAAGGCGTGTTCCTTTAATAACTGAAATGCTTCTAAAAAGCCATGAATATTAGATTGAAAGTATTTAGGATTCTTAATAAGGGCTTTCAATTGCAGAGAATGAATATCACCTTCCATTTTTCGACTATTAGATTTCCGGCTAATCGCCTTTTGGGGTGTAGGTGTTTGATTAATGGCTTTCCAATCGTTGATAGAATCAATCAGTCCTTTTGTTAAAAATGAGCTTTCATACTGTCGAATAAGCATGGTTAAGAATTTATCAAAAACCGATTTATCTCCTTCAAAACTATCATTCAGTTGGTAATTCAGGAAAGAATCCAGTTGAAGCAATTTTAATTGGTATTGCTTTAGCTTTAGAGCAAACCAATAATCAAAATCATCGTGATGACTTTCAATAATAATTGGATAGTCATATTGATAGCACTTGTTATTACTGAAAAAGAATTCGATACGAAATAACTCTTCTGTGCTGCCACAAGCATCTCGGTATTCCTTTTCCTTTCTGTTAAAGTATTTGTAAAAACTAGCTTCGTTTTCATCGTAATCATCTATCCCAAAAACCGCCTCGGCATTTTTAGTGATTTCAACCTGAATGTTATGAAGAAGTTGAGTTGCCTCATCTTCTGAAATTTCTTGACCTAAAAAAGCACTTCGTTCAAAATCCCATATATCGGCAAGGTCAATTTTGTAATAGGTAAAATTCGCAAGTATCATAAGTCTAAATCGGGTATTATGTTAGCAGCATCCACTTTCTTTTTATCAATAATCTTAGCGTAAACCTGAGTGGTTTTCAGTTCACGATGTCCCAATAACTTTGAAACCGTATAAATATCCGTTCCTAAAGTCAATTGCAGTGTAGCATAAGTATGTCGGGCACAGTGGAAGGTGATGGTTTTTGAAATGCCAGCCTTCATCATCCATTGTTGCAATTTCACATTATGCCAAGCCGAATATTTTAAGCCTTTAAACACACGTTCCTCATTTTCTCCTTTTTCACCCAATAGATCACGAGCTTGTTTTGAAATTGGCAAAGTTTCAACCCCTTGAGTTTTCTTCTGACGGAATCGAATATACCAACCTTGTTCCTCTGAATGTTGAACTTCTTGCCAAACTAACTTATTAATGTCCGACCAACGCAATCCGGTTAAACAGCTAAAAATAAAAGCTGTTTTAAGCATGGGTATTTCACAATCAGCTTTAGTAACTGCTTTAAGTTCCTCCAAGGTTAAAAACTCACGTTCCGTTTCACCTTGTTTAAATCCTGGTACTTCAATAGCAGGATTGTAGCTAATCATTTTATCTCTAACCGCTTGTTTCAAACAGGCTTTTACCTTGTTGAAATAGGAGTAACAGGAATTTTGAGAGAGAGGTTGTTCACTTTTTGTTTTGGCTGTGTTTTTTAGGTATTCCTTAAAACCTTCCAGCCACTTACTATCCACCTGAGAGAAAAGCACATCTTCACCTTTGTATTTTATAAGGTGTTTCAGTACACTATCCCAATTACCATAATTACCGGTGCTATTGTATCGTTTATTGGTCTGTTCTTCGAAGTACTTTATAAAATTTGCCGAAGTATCACCTTTCACGAAATGTCCAAAACCATGTTGTTCGTGCTGTTCTTCCATAAATCGTTTGGATCGAATACTTTCAGCCAAAAGCATGGTTTTCTTGTTGTGTTCACGGTCTTTGCTGTTCCTTGGATTAGGATAGGTATAGAGTTTAAGGTATTCCTTTACTCTTTTCTTTTCGGCATTTGGGAAATAGCAATCTAAATAAATGCTTTCTCTACCATCTGCTAATTTTTTCTTTCTGATTGATATTTTCATGCTTTTATGGTTTTCGGGTTTTGGAATAGGTTGTCGATGTCGCTTCTTTTAATGTAAACCTTTCGATTACCAAGAGTATAAAGTGGTAGTTTACCGGATTCTGTTAATCTGTAAATAGAAGTTCTGCTCATATTCAATAGAGTTCCTACTTCTTTTACCGTTAAATAAGGTCTTAGAGAAAGATGTATTTCTGTTTCAATAGATTTAATACTTGCAGCTATTTCTTCAAGCAGTAAGTTTGTTTTAATAGCTGAAGATTTTACCAATTCCTTTTCACTTACCTGTTGGTGAGTACTTTCTCTTTTGCTTTGCTTGTAGGCTCGTTGATTGCATTTGTGGGAACAATACTTGGTTGTTCGCTTCTGTGCTACAAATTCATTGTGGCAATACAGACAAATTTTGTTGTAGGGTGTGTTCGCTTTACTCATTTTTTTGTTTCTCGTTGTTTCAATTTGTTTCACAATGTTTCTGATTGTTTCAAAATTGAACAGCTTAAAATTTCTGTGTCCCTTTTTGTCCCCCAGAGCCGTTTGAGGGACAAACGAGGGACAAAAGTACGCAAAAAGGGACAAAATATCTAAAATTTTGTCCCCCGTGTAATTTTGTAAAAAACTTGTAAAGTAATTGTAAATAAAGGATTTACATTGTGAAATTTTGCGAAAGTTTGCGTCAACTTACTTCCCGATACAGAAATTAGCAAAAATATTACCAAGTAAATCGTCGTTGGTTATTTCGCCAGTAATTTCCCCGAAATAATATAAGGCCTGGCGAATATCGATTGCTAATAAGTCGCCAGACAAACCAGTTTCTAAACCAAACTTAACTTTATCGACCTCTTCTAAGGCTTTAAGTAAAGAATCATAATGTCTTGTATTTGTAACAATTGTATCATTATTTCTTAATGCGCCTGTATTTACAAAACTTAAAAGTTTGTCTTTTAACGCATCGACACCCACGCCTTGTTTTGCAGATAATAAATGTATTTGAGGAATTTCTAATTGTACTTTAGCAATTAAATTGTCATCTAATTTATCAACCTTATTAGCAACAACTAACAAAGGTTTTAATGGGTATTTATTCTTTATTTTTTCTATTTCAATTTTAAAAGATGTAATAAAGGCTTCTTCTTTAAAATTTGTACTATCCGCCAGAAAAACAACCACCTGTGCTTGTTCAATTTTTTCAAATGTTTTTTTAATCCCGATACTTTCTACCACATCTTTTGTTTCTCTAATACCAGCGGTATCTATAAAACGAAAACCTATACCTCCTATTGAAATTTCATCTTCAATGGTATCTCTAGTAGTTCCTGCAATCTCAGAAACTATAGCGCGTTCTTCATTTAAAAGCGCATTTAAAAGGGTCGATTTACCAACATTGGGTTCGCCTACAATGGCTACAGGTATGCCATTTTTAATTACGTTACCAACGGCAAACGAGTCTATTAATCGTTTTAAAACAAAGGTAATTCTGTCTGTTAACTCTTTAAACTGACCTCTATCTGCAAATTCCACGTCTTCTTCAGCAAAATCTAATTCCAGTTCTATTAACGAAGCAAAATTTAATAATTCTTCACGTAGTTTAGAAATTTCAGAAGAAAACCCACCACGCATTTGTTGCATCGCAATTTGGTGCGACGCTTCGTTATCGCTCGAAATTAAATCGGCAACAGCTTCGGCCTGACTTAAATCTAATTTTCCGTTTAAAAAAGCACGTAATGTAAATTCGCCAGCACTGGCCATACGGCAACCTTTTCTAAGAAATAATTGTATAATTTCTTGTTGAATATAATTTGAACCATGACAAGATATTTCGACAACATCTTCACCCGTATAAGAATTTGGGTTTTTAAATATAGAAACCAAGACTTCGTCTATTGTTTTGTCTCCATCCATGATGTGTCCTAAATGAATGGTATGCGTTTTCTGTTTCGCTAATGTTTTTTGCTTTTTTACCGATTTAAATGATTGATCGGCCAATGCAATGGCTTGTTCGCCAGACAAACGAATAACGGCAATGGCTCCTGCTCCAGAGGGTGTTGCTAAAGCTACAATGGTGTCTTTACTTATCATGAAACAAAAATAGAAAATTTGAGTTCGTAAAATTCATTATCAAATGAGTTTCTCAAAACTTAATTTCAATAAAATATTCCTTTTACTTTTTTAATACCTTTATTAAATATTTAATTTTTTAAATAATACACAATAATTACTGACAATTAATTACTTTGTAGAAAATATAATATCTTCGTTATCCCTAACGAATTATATTAATAAATGAAAGTTATTGAAAGCAGTTTATATGCGCAAGTTGAATCGCATGTTGAAACAGACTTAGGTCATCTCTATTTTTTTAAAAATTTTATTATTTCAGAATTTAATGAAGGTGTAGAAGTTAATTTTAACAGTTTTGAAACTGTTAGGTTTTTAACTGAAAAACATTTTCAAAATCAACCCTATGGTTTTATTAGTAATCGGGTAAACTCTTACGCTATTAAACTTACAGATGCACCGCTTTTTTTAAAAACGTGTCATGCCATGAAAGCCTATGCTGTTGTAACCTACAATGAATTTACAGAAGGCGTATTGAAGCTTGAAAAACACTTTTTTAACTTTAACCGAGAAAATTTTTACTCTGTAGAAAATGCTGTAAGCTGGGTAGAAAGCTCCTTACAAATTAACCAAAAGCAAGTAAATTAGGTTTACGATAATAAATAAATACCATCGTCTTTTATTTCAATTTGGCGCTGTTTATATAGTGTTCCAACAGCCTTCTTAAAGTTTTTCTTACTCATTTGTAAAATGTCTTTAATGGCTTCTGGATCGGATTTATCGGTTAGATTTAAATAACCGCTGTTATCTTGCAATTCCTGCATGATTCGGTCGGCGTTAGGCTCTATATTTCTATAGCCTATTTGCCCTAAAGAAATGTCTAATTTATTACCCGGACGAATTTTTTTTACGATGCCCTTCAGTTTATCACCTACGCTTAAATCTGTAAAAATATTGTCGTTGTAAATAAGCCCCATGTGTTTTTTATTTACAATAACATTCATACCAATATCAGATGGATGCGATACAATTAAATCGACCTCTTCAAATTGTTTTACAGTAAGCTCTTTATTGTCTAAAAAACTATTTGTTTTACTTGAAGCTGCCAGTCGGCCTGTTTTTTCATCTAAATAACAATACACTAAATACCAGCCTTTTGGTTTCATTTTAAAGGCTTGTTCTTTAAACGGACAAAATAATTGTTTTACCAAACCCCAGTCTAAAAAAGCACCATGCTCTGTTACTTCACTGCAACGTAGCAAAGCAAATTCGCCCAATTTAATATAAGGCATATCTGTTGTGGCTACAGGGCGTTCTTCATTATCTAAATAAACAAACACATCGAGCTTATCCCAAATTTTGAAAGATTCTGGCACATACCTATTTGGAAGTAATACTTGGTTATCGTCTTCATCTACCAAATACATACCATGATCGGTTTCACGAAGTATTTCTAATGTATTTATTTGTCCTATTTGTATCATGCTGCAAAGGTAATAATATTACTAAGAGATTTTTTTAATTTGAAACTATTTTAAACTGAAATTTGGATCAAAAAAAAGCGTCTCAAATTCAATTGAAACGCTTTTGCTCTATAGAAACGATATAAATTAATAAACAGATTCTTTTTTGAAGTGTTTAGTTAATAAATAGTATACGACTGCTCTGTATTTATTACGATTCGATTTTCCGTAAAGTTCCATAACGGCATCGATGCCTTTATCTAACTCGGGGCTGTCTGCCAATCCTAATTTTTTAATTAAAAAATTATTTTTTACGGTTGCTAATTCCGATTCGTCTGAACCTGAAACCGTTGAAGAATCTGCATTATAAATTGATGGTCCGCAACCAATGGTTACTTTAGTTAATAAATCCATGTCTGCTGTTACACCACATTTTTCTTTTAAATCTGCAGCATATTTTGCAATTAATTCATCGCGTTTGCTCATAATAAAATTTTAAATTAAGTTAATAAATTGAATTAAAGATACTTAAAATATGACACATATTGAAAGTAAAGTCACATATTTAACCATAATTTTACTTCAAAAATTCAAAATAGTTTAAAAGCACTTCATCGTTAACCAACTTAGGAGTAAAAATTTCTAACAATTTAGGCTCTTCACCATCCATATAAAAAGTCTTTAAAGCATTTTCTAGGGTTACTTCTGTAGACACACTTTTATAAGCAAAGCCATACATGGCAGCCAACTGTTTGGCAGTAAGTGTATGATTGGTTTCAAAATAAGTATCGAAATTCTCGGTATTCTTATGTCCGGGAAGAATTCTAAAAATACCTCCACCCGTGTTATTTACAACAATAATTCTAAAGTTTTTTGGTATATAATTATTCCAAAGAGCATTGCTATCGTAGAAAAAGCTCAAATCGCCTGTTATAAAAACCGTTTGTTTTTTGTTGGCAACGGCACAACCAATAGCCGTTGATGTACTGCCATCTATACCACTGGTACCGCGATTACAGTACACCTCAATACTTTTATTAATATTAAAAAGTTGAGCATACCGAATGGCCGAACTATTCCCTATTTGCAAAACAGTGTTATTAGGAACGCTTTTTAATAATTTATCGAACACCATAAAATCGGAAAATGGTATTTGTTCTAAATATTCGGCATGTCGCTTTTGGCGTTTGTTTTTTACCGCATTCCAGGTAGAACTGTAGTTGCTTTTTACGTAATGTGTAATTTTTGGCAGGAACGATTCGAAAAACTTATTCGGTTCTATTTCTATATGATTGCTTAAACAGAAAAAAGTATCCATCGCCTCTTTACTATCGATGTGCCAATGGTGTTTTGGCTGATATTTTCTTAAGAAGGTTTTAATTTTTTTAGATACAATTAAACCGCCAAAGGTTATTAAAATATCGGGTTGTAATTGCTTCTCTTCATCTTCCGTTAAGGGAGATATTAATTGATCGATACTAGATATAAAACTATGGTGATATAAATTTGAAGTGGTTTCGGTTAATACAATCACACTATTGTCGTTAGCCAAATCGTCTAACCATTTTTTATCAATTTCATTGGGATTATTAACGCCCACTAAAATCATTTTTTTTGCAGCCAAATTCCAATCATCCAGGCAGGTTTGCATGGTATAGTTTTCGATGGATCTTGGTTTTACCACGGGCTCGGTAGCTTTTGGCTTTACGGTGGGTTTCTCTACCGTTTGATACAAAGGCTCATCAAATGGAATGTTAATATGAATAGGGCCTTTTTTAATGATTGAAAAATTAATAGCGGTGTCTATTTCTTCTTCGTTATGGGTTTGAATATCTTTTTGTAAGCCTAAAAAGCGTTCAATTTTATCTTCAATATTCTTCATTATTGGCAACTCTTCGTTACCAGGTACATTTTTCTCGTCTTTTAAATCGAGTTTTAAATTAGCTGAATATAATATATGATTTTCAAAAACATTTTTCTGATTAATGGTCTGCCCATCTCCTATTCCAATAAGGTGTTTAGGTCTATCGGCAGATAGAACGATTAAAGGAATACTGCTATAAAACGCTTCGGCTACAGCCGGATAATAATTTAAAAGCGCACTACCCGAAGTACAAACAACAGCCGTTGGTTTCTGGATTTGTTGTGCAATACCCATAGCAAAAAAAGCAGCACAACGCTCGTCTACAATACTGTAGCACTTAAAATACGGGTCGTTAGTAAAACCTATGGTTAAAGGTGCATTTCTACTGCCTGGAGATATTACTATGTGTTGTATGCCTTTAGCTTTACAAAGTGCAATAACTGTTTGTGCAAGTGGTATTTTTGGGTATATCATATCCTTTAAATCAATATGTAAAAGTAATAATACCCTGCTAAAATCCCTAATTACAGAACGCTTTTAATAACCAAAGATTTTGATACCGTTTCCTGCCATTCGCTTAACGGATTGGAACTTTCGGTAACCCCGCCACCTACATAAATGTACGCCTCTGCCCCAACAAATTGCATACATCGAAGGTTTACATAGAGTTGGGTGCTTTTGGTCGTGATGGCGTAGGCTCTATTTTCGATATTTCGTTTACCAGAGCGGGGTGCCTTGGTTGTTTC
Source organism: Siansivirga zeaxanthinifaciens CC-SAMT-1 (assembly GCF_000941055.1). Classification (GTDB taxonomy): domain Bacteria; phylum Bacteroidota; class Bacteroidia; order Flavobacteriales; family Flavobacteriaceae; genus Siansivirga; species Siansivirga zeaxanthinifaciens. The sequence goes on from NZ_CP007202.1 coordinate 2,764,075, forward strand.
GAAATTCAATTCGCCTAAAAATCCAGAATAAAATTCTCTTTTATAATGTTCGTTTTCTAAAATAAATGCTTTTGAAGCTTGTTTTGGCAAACCACAAACAGCCGGCGTTGGGTGTATTGTTGTAATAACATCTTTTAAAACGGTTTCCGATTTTAACCGAGCTGAAATCATGGTTTTTAAATGAACCAAATTTCCGGCTTTAACCGTTTTTGTTGGAGAAATAGTTAAGGTTTCTAGAGTATTTTTTAAACTATCAACAATATAATCGGTTACAAATTTTTGTTCTTGAATTTCTTTGTCTTGCCAAACTACATCTAAACTACCATTATAATCTTGCGTTCCGGCCAATGCCATAATAGAAAACTGGTTGCCTTCTATTTTTATTAGTGTTTCGGGGGTTGCGCCTAGCCATAATCCGACTTTTGGATGGTAAAAACAATAAACAAAGGCTGAAGCGTATTTATTTAGTAAACGCTTAAATATTTTTAAAGGATTAACTTCTGAAGGGATCACCGTTTCTTTTCTAGATAAAACGACTTTTTTAAATTCGTTGTTTTTAATGGCTGCAACGCCTTTTTCTACCAAATTAATATGAAAAGCTTTTGATGCTTCATTGGCATTAGAAGCCGGCGAGCCCTTATAATCATCTACCTCTACTTGATAATTGGTCGAAAAAAAATTACTTTCGGTAAAGGGAATTAAAACACTTTTATTAGTCTCTTCAAACGGAGAAAATACAAATCCTTTTTCTGAAAAATCGTGGGTTTCATGTATAACATCATCTTCTTGAAACAAAACCAAAAGCTTAGATTCTCCGGGTTTTCTATAAACTATAAAAGGTAAATTATTTTTGTATTGGGTTTCAATACGATTAAAAAAAGTTTCAGGGGTCATTAACTATTTCTTTTTGGGTAAGGCAATAGTTGAAAGTTTACAAACCGAAATTAAAGTACCTGCCTCATCGGTTACTTTTATATCTAGTAATTGAGTTGTTCTTCCTTTATGCACAAAAGTTGCTTTGGCATAAACATAGCCTTCTCGAATACTTTTTAAATGGTTTGCAGAAATTTCGATACCACGAACAAAAAAGGTTTCAGTATCAATAAAGATATGCGATGCAAAACTCCCAACACTTTCTGCCAAAGCTGCTGTTGCACCGCCGTGTAACACACCATCTGGCTGATGCACTCTAGAATTTACAGGCATACTTGCAACTAAAAAATCATCACCATAATCTATAACCTTAATTTCCAAGGTTTCCATTAATGTGTTTTTACAAGCGGCATTGGCTTGAGCAAGAACAGTTTCTTTATCTAATGGCATAGGCTATTTTTTATTAGGTTGTAAAAATACAAAATGACAGCGTAAGAACCTTAAAATTATACGTTAATGTAAACCTAATTATTCTAAAAAGCTTTAATAAAAGGTGTATTTAAAACCTTAACAAATGCAATAAATTACTTAAAAAAAGCAGGTTACAAAATTTATCAATAAAATAAATTTGATACAATTTCTCAAAGATTTACATTTACTAAAGTAAACAACTACAATTTATGAAATCATTTATTATCTGCTTACTTTGTGTTTTTTCTTTTTTTATAAAAATACATGCGCAAGTAACAAAAGAAGCCTCACCAAGTTGGATCATTCCAATAAGCTATCCTAAATCTGAAATAAACTTAAAAGATGTCTCCGAAGGCACGCATATTTTACTTTACGATACGCAAGTTAATGTCCCCAAAGCATGTGTTTACTACCGTTTAACAACCAAGGTTACCGATAATGTGGGCATACAGAATGCATCTACTGTAAACATAAGCTACGACCCATCTTATCAGAAATTGAAGTTTCATAAAATTAATATTATAAGAGGCGACGAAATCATTAATAAATTAGATCTTTCCAACATTCAGGAAATGCGTCGAGAATTAAATGCCGAAAATTACCTGTACGATGGTACACTATCGGCTGTTATGAATATTTCCGATGTAAGAACAGGCGATATTATCGATTACGATTACACCATTGTTGGATTTAACCCAATTCATAAAAATATATTTTCAAGCTATTTTTATTTAAGCGATATAGAATCTGTTAGCAAAATTAATGTGACGGTGCTTTCCAAAAACGAATTACAATTTAAATCGTACAACACCGCAATAAAACCAAGCATTTCCAAACAAAACAATTTACATGTTTACAATTGGGCAGCAACCAACACAAAAAAGTTAGATTATGAAGAAAATACGCCTTCATGGAAACTACTTTATGAAGCTGTTTCGGTAACCGAATTTAAATCCTGGAAAGAAGTTGCCAATTGGGGCGCAAATGTTTTTAAAATTAATGAAGCCATTCACCCCGAATTAAAAGCTAAAATTGATGCCATTAACACTGACAACCAAAATGTTGGTGATAAAATAAAAGCAACTTTAAATTTTGTTCAAAATGAAGTTAGGTATTTAGGTTTAGAGTCTGGAATAGGAAGTTACAAGCCCTTTTCGCCCAATCAGGTTTTTAAACAACGTTTTGGCGATTGTAAAGACAAAAGTTTATTAATGGTTACCATGCTTCAAAACATGGGAATTGAAGCTTACCCGATGCTTGTAAACACCACATTAAAACATACAATTAAAACCCTTTTACCATCGCCAAAATTTTTCGACCATTGCGTTGTTAAAGTTATAAAAGACCGTGCTTCTTTTTATTACGACCCAACAATAACAAACCAGGGTGGCGATTACGACTCTACTTATTTTCCCGATTATGCTCATGGTTTGGTGTTAAAAGAAGGCACCGAAACCTTCGAGGATATAAAACCCTATGCTGAAAACAAAATTGTAACTTTTGAAGACTTCACTTTAAGTGAAATAGGCAAAGGTGCTGTTTTAAAAGTAATTACCACTTACTACGAATCTGAAGCAGATAATATGAGAAACTACTTTAAATCGAATAGTGTCTCATCGATAGAAAAAGAATATGAAAAATTTTATTCTAACTACTATTACAATGTCTCGGCGTTAAAACCCCCACATTTTGAAGATAAAATACATCAAAATATTTTTAAAGTTTACGAAGAATATCAATTAGATAGTATCTGGACACCTATGACAGAGAAAGAGCATTATATTTCTGCGAGTTTTACGGCTAGCAGTTTATTACACTCTTTATACATGCCTACAAAAGACGAAAGACATGCTGAGCTAGACCTTGTTTTTCCAACCACACGAGAGCATCAAATTAAAGTGCATTTACCAGAAAACTGGGCTATTACAAACGACAAATTATATGTAAACTCTCCTGGTTTTTATTACGAATGGAAAGTAGATTACGATAAGTTAACAAAAACAATCAACCTTAATTATTATTTAAAAACTCAAAAGGATTTCATTGAACCAAGTGAGTTTAGTCGTTATGTGAAAGACATAAAAAAGGTAGACCAATCGACTGCTTATTATATTTACATCCCAGAAAATTTTTCTAAAGAAACTTTTAAAGTAAGCAGCAACAACATTTTAAGTAATTTCGTTACTTTGTTTAAAATAATTCTCGGCCTCTTTATATTGGTAGTTATCGGATTATTATTTTATTGGTATTCTGGAAAGAAAAAAACGAACAACGTATAGTTATATGAAAAAATTCGTGGCAGTTAATAACCACCACGAATTTCTTGATGAATTTGTGATTTATACAAATCTCTTAATGCGGTATGCGTTTCTTCTGAAAGCGCATCTAAATTAGAAACTGAAGCATTAGAAATCACTTGATTTACCGAACTCGCCCCAGGAATAATAGTACTTACAGCCTTATGGTCTAATAGCCAACGTAAAGCCAATTGTACCATGTTTAAATGACTTGGCAGCACATTGTTTTTTATAGTTTCAACAAACTCCAATCCTTTTTTAAAAGGCAAACCGGCAAAGGTTTCCCCCACATTAAAGCATTCGCCGTTTCTATTAAAATTTCTATGGTCGTCTTCAGCAAAAGTAGTTTCTTTAGTGAATTTTCCAGTTAAAAGTCCGCTAGCTAATGGCAATCTCACAATAATACCAACACCTTTTGCTTCAGCTTTTGGGAATAATTCGGTAATTAATTTTTGTCTAAAAACATTAAATATAACCTGCAACGAAAGCAGTCCTTCTTGTTCTATACAAATTAAACCTTCTTCAACGGTTTCAACACTAGCGCCAAAATGCTTAATTAGTCCTTCGGCTTTTAATTCACGTAACCAGTTAAAAATAGCACCATCTTTTAAATATGGTGTTGGAATGCAATGTAATTGTAAAAGATCTATCGATGCTACACCTAAACGTTCCATCGATTCTAAAACCGTTTGTCTTAATACTGTTTTGGTGTATTTATCTGGATAGGCATTTCCTGCTCTACCAAATTTAGTAGCCACACGAATGGGTGTTTTACAAGTTTTTAAAAATTCGCCTATAATAATTTCACTTTTTCCGTTACCATAAACATCGGCGGTATCGAAAAATGTGATACCATTTTTTTCTGCTTCACTTAAAATATTAAAAGCTGTTTCTTTTGAAATATCCTGACCCCAATCGGCACCTAATTGCCAGCAACCCAATCCAACTTCGCTCACTTCAAAGCCTTCTAATCCTAATTTTCTGTAGTTCATTAAATATTAATTTTAAAAAATTACGCTATTAATCTTTTTACTATGTCTTTAACTGGTAAAATACTTTTGGTATGCTGTATACTAGGCCCAGCCACCCAAACTGTTTTATACGTTGCTTTGGTCGCAGCGTTTTTAGTGGCATTCATTCCTATAGCAAACCGAATCATTTTTACCCATTTTTTTAACTTTTTATGCTTGTTTAAAACAGACTCTAGCCAAGTGGTTTTCGTGCCTATTTTTTGAACATAAGGTGTGTTTATTACCGAACAAGGTGTACCCGAAATACGCTCTGTCATTACAATATTATCGGCGCCATAATCTACACAAGCCTGTTTATAATCATCGATAACCTGTGCTTCTTCCGAGGCTATAAAAGGACTCCCCACCGAAACACCTTCAGCACCATAACTAAGCATGGCATCAAGCTCTAACTTAGTTCCAACGCCACCAGCAGAAATAACAGGAATACTACAATGAGCTACCAATTGCGAAATAAGAACCTCCGGATCTAAATTACCGCGATGTCCACCAGCCTTATTATTAACGGCAATAATCGCATCGGCACCTAAATGTTCAACCTTTTGAGCAAAATTTAAATCGACAACATCACATAATACTTTTATTCCGACTTTATGAGCTTGATTAATGGTTTCTTCGGGGCTACCCAATGAGGTTATTATAAAGTCACAACCTTCTTCACAAAGTACTTGTAACTGGTCTTTATATTTAAGATTCGATTTATTAACAATTAAATTAAACCCGAAAGCACCACCAGCGACTTTGGCTGCTTTTAATTGGTGTATCGCTGCCTTTAACTCCTCTAAAGTTCTGTAATTTAAAGCAGGAATACAACCTGCAATGCCGCATTTCATAGCCTCTATTACCATTTGCGTATTAGAAACCAAAAACATGGGCGCCATGATTACAGGGTGATTGATATTAAGAAGTTTGGTAAGTTTAGTTGTCATTTTTCATGATTTTAACAAATATACTAAATACTATGCATGCATATTAAATAAGCATGTTATTTATTGTTTAAACCTGTAATAACCACATTTTAAATAAGCACCTTCTTCGAACGATACAGGGTGATCGCTATCATGAAAGGTTTTTAAAGCAAGTGTAAAATCTCGTTTCGATTTACTTAAAACAGCTTCATTTATCTCAAAAAACACATCTGAAGTAACTCTGGAAGAACAAGAAGCTAAAACCAACAATCCTTTTTTAGCAGTAAGTTTTTCACCCAAATCGGCTAATTGCGCATATTTTTTCTTTGCTAATTCTATTTCTGAAGCTTGCTTAGCAAAACTAGGCGGATCAATTACCACCACATCAAAAGTAACCTGGTTATCAATTAATTTTTGCAATTCCTCAAAAGCATCACCTGCAATAATTTTATGTTTACCTGTGTAATTATTTAATTTTCCGTTATCTACGGCAATTTCAAGTGCTTGCTTACTTATATCTAAACTGGTAACGGTTTTTGCCCGATTATACAAAGCATGTACCGAAAAACCCCCCGCATACGAAAAAACATCTAACACTGTTTTGTCTTTACTTAATTCACCAACTTTTTTTCTGTTAGCACGGTGATCTAAAAAGTATCCGGTTTTATGGCCTTTTATCACATTTGCCGAAAATTTCACATGGTGCTCTATAAACTCTACAACCTCGTTTTCTAAAGTTCCGTAAACCACCTCGCCATTATTAATTTTATGTAATTTAGATTGCTCTAAACTGCGACTTAAGCGCACCACCACTGTTTTTACTTGAGAAATTTCCTGAAGTAATGGTATGATGGTTTCTATATAAGGCAACCATATTTCAGAATATATTTTAACCACCAAAACAGCTGCATAAACATCGGCAATTAAACCTGGAAAACCGTCGTTTTCTCCAAAAAGCAAACGGTAACTATTGGTATTGGTTTGCAATAAATCGAATCGTTTCGCAAAGGCTTCTTGTATTCTTTTTTGAAAAAAATTCGCATTTATTTCAACCTTTTCAAATCCACTATTAAGCATTTTAATACGAATGGGCGAATTCGAATCGTATAAACCTAAACCAATAACCCGGTTTTTATTTTTACTAAAAATGATTGCTAAGTCGCCTGTTCTAGCATCATCATTAATTTTTACAATATTATTAGAAAAAACCCAGGGATGCCCTTGTACAACAAACTGCTCGCCTTTAGTATTTAATTTAACGGCCAATCGCTTTGGCTTATAACTGGATTTAATTTTACTTGAAAACAATGTCTTTATTTTTTAGATTGGTAAAAGTATAGGTTTTATAGAGATTAAAAAATTTTATGAATGTTAGCAGCACTTAAATGCACATATTGGTTTGTTTTTAAAATTGTAAAAAAACAAAACATACAAACTAAACCTGTAATTTGTTAAAAATTAGCATCTTAAATTTTTTTTTATTAAATTAGAATCTCTCAAATATTTAAAATACTCCCTATTCCTTTTTCTATAGCAGCGCCCCAGTTCTGATTATCATTTTAAAACCTCTCAAAAATTTTATTACAATGGTTGAAAAAAATGAAGCGTACTGTATCGCTAAGCTTAAAGAAAATCCTTTATTTAGAAGTATCGAAGATGTTAGTTCCCGTGATTTAATTTTAAATGCTACTTTAAAAACTTGGCCGAAAAAAACATGCTTTATAGACTCTCATGTTACGCATCATAAATTTCACATTCTTATTTCGGGGAGACTAAAAGTTTATTATTTTGATGACACTAAAGATAGAAAAATCACACTCTATTTACTTACCAAACATGATGTGTTCGATATTTATAACTTATTTCATTTATCGAATCACAAAGTGTATTATGAAACATTAGATACTACAGAGGTATTAAGTATTCCTATCGATAAATTAAAACATTGGATGCATCAGAATCCTTCATTTTACATGGGCCTATTACAGTATATGATTATTAAAATGAGATTTTTAGAAGAATTTGTAGCCAGTTCTAACCTCGATGATACCTCAACAAAATTGGCGAGACTTTTATTAAACTATACCAACGAAACCTCAAAGAAAATTGAATTAATTAACGATTTGTCGCATAAAGAATTAGCGCAGTTAATAGGCACTACACGCGCCGTTTTAAATAGAAATATTCAAAAATTTAAAGAAGATGGCATTTTAAATATTAGCAACAGGCAAATTGAAATTAAAAATATGGAGTTGCTAATGGATAAAATTCGGGATTAATTTCACTTTAAAATGTTAAAAAAGTATCATGTGCTACCTAGGTAGCATTTTGTTTATTAGATAGTTAATACATTTACAATAATAAAAATAATTAATCCATTAAAAGCCGTTTTCTCCCTAATTAATAGTTTTTAGTTAACAAATTGTTTAATTTAAAAATCTATTATCATGAAAAAATTTTTAATTGGTATTTTCTTTTTAGGCTTTACCACCCTCATTTACTCCCAAACCGCCATTGAACCAGAAGGTTTATTATCGAAAGTAAAAACCTTAAGTCCTTTAAACTCAAATTATGCAAACACCGTTTACGATTTAGATATTTCTAAGCGCGTAAAATATTTGCAAAATTTAGCTGCAGAATACAATGTTAAAAAGCACGAAAACTTCAAAGAAGGCGTTGAATCTTTTAGAGTTGTATTTAAAGAAAACAATCAATACAAAGGCACCATTGTAGCTACTTATAATAGAAATGGTGAAATAACTGATTCTTTTGAACAGTACCGAGATGTACAATTACCTTTGGCTGTTAGACAAACTATTACAAATTTATATCCCGATTATATAATTTTAAAGGATATTTATACAGTGAAATATTCTAAAGATGGTGAAATCACTAAATTGTATAAGATTAAAATGACGAACGATAGTGATAAAATAACTATCAAAATGAATCAAAATGGAAATTTAATTGAATGAAGAAACGCATTTTTAAAAACCAACCAAAAAACCCATAAAAAAACGCAACCAAACTAATGATTGCGTTTTTTTTATGGCGTTCTGAATAAATTCAGAATACTATTTATTTCACTTCTTCGAAATCTACATCTTCCACATCGCTGCCTTCTGCTTGTCCGTTTTGACTAGCGTCTGGTCCTGGAGCACCACCTTGTTGTGCCTCGGCTTGTGCTTTGTACATTTCTTCACTTGCTACTTTCCAAGCTTCGTTAATTTTATCTAAAGCTGGCGTTACTTGCTCGATATCTTTAGTTTCGTATGCTTTCTTAAGCTCTTCTAAAGCAGCTTCAATTGGTTCTTTTTTATCTGCAGATAATTTATCACCAAATTCTTTTAACTGACTTTCAGTTTGGAAAATCATAGAATCGGCTTCGTTTAATTTCTGAGCTTTTTCTGCTGCTTTTTTATCGGCTTCAGCGTTCGCTTCAGCATCAGCTTTCATCTTTTGAATTTCTTCTTCAGTTAAACCAGAGGATGCTTCAATACGAATATCTTGTGTTTTATTTGTTGCTTTATCTGTAGCTGTTACGTGAATAATACCATTGGCATCAATATCGAATGTTACTTCAATTTGAGGTGTTCCTCTTCTAGCTGGTGGAATACCATCTAAATGAAAACGTCCAATCGTTTTATTATCGGCAGCCATAGCACGCTCACCTTGTAATACGTGAATTTCTACAGATGGTTGATTATCTGCTGCTGTAGAGAATACTTGCGATTTCTTAGTAGGAATCGTTGTATTCGCTTCAATAAGCTTCGTCATTACATTACCCATAGTTTCAATACCTAATGATAATGGTGTAACGTCTAATAATAATACATCTTTAACATCACCTGTTAAAACACCACCTTGAATACCAGCTCCTAAAGAAACCACTTCATCTGGATTTACACCTTTACTAGGCGCTTTACCAAAGAATTTCTCTACAGCTGCTTGTACTGCAGGGATACGAGTCGAACCACCTACTAAAATAACTTCGTCGATATCGTTTTTACTTAAACCTGCTGCTTTTAATGCAGATTCACATGGAGCGATCGTACGTTTTACTAAATCGTCAATTAACTGCTCGAATTTAGATTTTGTTAGCGTACGTACCAAGTGTTTTGGTCCGCTTGCAGTAGCCGTGATGTATGGCAAGTTAATTTCTGTTTGTGCAGAAGATGATAATTCAATTTTAGCTTTTTCTGCAGCTTCTTTTAAACGTTGTAAAGACATGGGGTCTTTACGTAAATCCATACCTTCTTCGGCGTTAAACTCGTCTGCTAACCAGCCAATGATTTTTTCATCTACGTCATCACCACCTAAATGTGTATCTCCATCGGTTGATAATACTTCAAATACACCGTCTCCTAATTCTAAAATAGAAACGTCATGTGTACCACCACCAAAATCGAATACTACAATTTTTTGGTCTTTTCCTTTTTTATCTAAACCGTAAGCTAATGCTGCTGCAGTAGGCTCGTTAATAATACGACGCACTTTTAAACCTGCAATTTCACCTGCTTCTTTTGTTGCCTGACGTTGTGAATCGTTAAAGTAAGCTGGTACTGTAATTACCGCTTCACTTACCGTAGTTCCTAGATAATCTTCGGCAGTTTTTTTCATTTTCTGAAGAATCATTGCAGATAATTCTTGAGGTGTATATAAACGACCATCAATATCTACACGAGGCGTATCGTTATCTCCTTTTACAACTTTGTAAGGAACACGTTCTGCTTCATTTTTAGATTCTGAATATTTATTACCCATAAAACGTTTAATAGAATAAACGGTTTTAATTGGGTTTGTAACTGCTTGACGTTTTGCTGGATCACCAACTTTAATTTCACCACCTTCTACAAAGGCAATAACCGATGGTGTAGTACGCTTACCTTCTGCGTTTGGGATAACAACAGGTTCGTTACCCTCCATAACAGAAACGCAAGAGTTGGTTGTTCCTAAATCGATTCCAATAATTTTACTCATAATATTTTTTATTTATAATGTTGAATGTTCAATTTTAAATTCATGTTGTAAGAGTCAATGATTATGCCAACTAAAAAAAACTGACAGGATGTCATTATCATTATGTTAAACTTTTACTATTTTAAGAAACATTATGAAGTAAAATTCTAATTTTACCTTAAATTCTTTAAACAACATTAATGGAGTGTATTTCTGTATTTGATATGTTAAAAATTGGCGTTGGACCATCTAGTTCTCATACTTTGGGCCCATGGCGTGCAGCACAACGCTGGATTAAAGAATTAAAAGACGCTCATAAATTTGATGCTGTTAAAAAAATTCAAATCGATTTGTATGGCTCATTGTCATTAACAGGCAAAGGCCATGCGACAGACTTAGCCATTTTATTAGGTTTAAGCGGTGCAGACCCCGAAACGATTCCTGTAAACAGTATAAATGACATTATAAAAGGCATTAAAACAAGTCATAAATTAAACTTAAATGGTGAAAAAGAGATTGATTTCAGTCCTGAAACCGCCATTGTTTTTAACAAAAAGTTTTTACCATTTCATGCTAACGGCCTTACGTTTAAAGCCGAGACCAACGAAGCAACCGTAAAATCTACTTTTTACTCCATTGGTGGTGGTTTTGTGGTTAAAGAAGAACGAAAAAATGCCAAAAAAAACAATGCCATTTTTAATACCTTCCCCTATCCTATTCAATTAGGAACCGAACTTTTAATGTATTGTAAAAATGAAAACAAATCTATTTCTGAAATTGTTTTTGAAAACGAAAAATCTTTAAGAGACGAAAACGCCATCGATTATGAATTAAAACGTATTTGGGATACCATGCTGGAATGCATGTATATTGGTTGTCATACCGAAGGTAACTTACCTGGCGGATTAAATGTAAGACGCCGTGCCAATGATATTCATAAAAATTTAATAAGCGATTTACCATATAATAACCCACAGGAATGGCTAGAAACCATTCGTAAAACTGAGGTTAAGTTTAGACAAATATTAAAATGGGTAAGTTGTTTTGCCTTAAGTGTCAATGAAGTAAATGCCTCATTAGGACGTGTTGTAACTGCGCCAACCAATGGCAGTGCCGGAGTAATTCCTGCCGTACTTATGTATTATATGGTCATTGAAAATCACCATGCTAATTTTGAACACATTAAAAAATTCTTACTTGTTGCTGGAGAAATAGGCAGTATATTTAAAAAAGGGGCAACTATTTCGGCAGCCATGGGTGGCTGTCAAGCCGAAATAGGCGTATCTTCGGCAATGGCTGCTGCTGCTTTAACAGAACTTCTTGGTGGCTCACCCGAACAAGTTTTGGTAGCCGCCGAAATAGCCATGGAACATCATTTAGGGTTAACTTGCGACCCCATTGGTGGATTGGTACAAATTCCATGTATAGAACGTAATTCTATGGGCGCCATAAAAGCCATTAATGCTGCCGAACTTGCTTTAGAAACCAATCCCGAAAATGTAAAAGTTCCCTTAGATAAGGTTGTAAATACCATGTGGGAAACGGCAAAAGATATGAATTCGAAATACAAAGAAACATCGGAAGGCGGTTTAGCCCTAGGTGTAAATTTTGCCGATTGTTAAAAAATCATCTTTACTAAAATTAAAAAAACTTGTTGTTAAAAGGTTGTAGAAAAACCATTATAACTTGTGTAACTAGGTAAAAAATAATGGCGAATTAATTAAGTAATTTCGGTATTCTAAACACAATCAATACAATATACATTCGAAAACTTATTCGCTTTAAAACGAATAAGTTTTCTTATTTTTGGACTCTATTAAATAAACATTAACATGTCTGTAGCAAAAAAAGAATATAAGCGCATTACCGTTAAAACATTGGTTGATATGAAAGCCAATGGTGAAAAAATATCGATGTTAACCGCATACGATTATACCATGGCTAAAATAGTAGATGGCGCAGGTACAGATGTGATTTTAGTAGGCGATTCTGCCAGTAATGTCATGGCCGGGCACGAAACTACATTGCCCATTACTTTAGACCAAATGATTTATCATGCTTCCTCTGTAGTTCGCGCTGTTAGTCGCGCATTGGTGGTTGTAGATTTACCTTTTGGAAGCTACCAAAGCGACCCTAAAGAAGCCTTGCGTTCTGCCATAAGAATTATGAAAGAAAGCGGTGGTCATGCTTTAAAACTTGAAGGTGGTAAAGAAATAAAAGAATCTATTAAACGCATTTTAAATGCCGGAATTCCTGTTATGGGGCATTTAGGTTTAACACCGCAATCTATATATAAATTTGGCACATACACCGTTCGAGCCAAAGAAGAACAGGAAGCGATGCAACTTTTAGAAGATGCTAAACTTCTTGAAAGATTAGGTTGTTTTGCCATTGTTTTAGAAAAAATACCTGCAGAATTAGCAAAGCAAGTTGCTGCAAGTGTTAGCATTCCTATTATAGGTATTGGCGCCGGTAACGGTGTCGATGGACAAGTTTTAGTGCTGCATGATATGTTAGGAATGACTCACGAATTTCATCCCAGGTTTTTAAGACGTTATCTTAATTTATATGAAGATATGACTCAGGCTATTTCTCAATATGTAGACGATGTAAAATCTATTGATTTCCCAAATGATAATGAACAGTATTAACTGTTATTAGATTAAAACACTCGTGAATTCGTGGCAGAAAAAACGCTTTCTAATAAAAATAACCTTCAAGTACTTTTTGAAGATAATCACATCATTGTAGTTAATAAGCGTGCTGGCGATATTGTTCAAGGTGATAAAACAGGCGACCAACCACTAAGCGACGTTGTTAAAGAATATATTAAATACAAATATAACAAGCCTGGCAATGTTTATCTGGGCGTTGTGCATAGATTAGACAGACCTACAACCGGACTGGTAATTTTTGCCAAAACAAGTAAAGTTTTACCCCGGTTAAATGCACTTTTTGTTTCAAAAGACATAAAAAAAACATATTGGGCGCTGGTAAAAAACCAACCAGAAAAAACGCAAGACACCTTAATTAACTGGCTTAAAAAAAATCCGAAAAACAACAAAGCTTCGGTATATAATAAAGAAGTTAGCGACTCTAAAAAAGCCATCTTACATTACGAAATAATACAAAAACTAGACAACTATTTTTTATTAGAAGTTAATTTAGAAACAGGAAGACACCATCAAATTAGAGCCCAGCTAGCAAATATAGGCTGTCCTATAAAAGGCGATTTAAAATATGGTTTCGACCGAAGCAATAAAGATGGCAGCATCCATTTACACGCCAGACATATTGAGTTTATACACCCTGTAAAAAAAGAAGTTGTAAAAATTACGGCGCCGCTGCCCTCCGATCCTATTTGGGATGCTTGTTTGTAGTGAATATTAAATTAAAGGATAATTTATAAAAAGTGCGACACCATGATTTGGTTTCGATAAAATTTCTAATTGAGCATGAATTAAATTTGCTCTACTTTTCATATTAATTAAACCCGAGCCTTTTTCGGCTTCTTCAACATTAAAACCAATACCATCATCTTTTGCTGTAATGATTAAATTTTCAGGTTGATAATTTAAATGAATGTTGATGTTATTAGCTCTCGAATATTTCACTGAATTAGACAAAAACTCTTGAATGATTCTAAAAAGAATAATTTCGTGTTTGGTGTTTTTAAATTCAACTTTATCACCTGTAATAGTTAATTCAGCCGAATTAAATTTCATTTTCTTCAATCGGTTTAACTCATTACTAACCGATTTTTCGAAACCTACGTTTAAAACCACCTCGTTATTTAATGTTTTTGAAAGTGCTCTTACCTCGGCCAGACTATCTTTTAAAGCTTCGGTTGTATCTTTAAATTTGGGTTTTACGTCTTCTGAAACCTGCATTTTTAAAATACTAAGTTGCATATTCGCAAACGATAACAATTGTCCAATGTTATCGTGTAATTCCCAACCAATATTTTTTAAGGTCTGCTCTTGAGTTTCCGTTTGGGCCTGAGCTATTTCTGCTTCAAAGGCTTGTTTTTGCATGATTTGTTCTTGTAAAATCCTGTTTTTACGCTTTAAAAAAACCACAAAAAATAAAATAACCAAAGAGGTTACAATAACCAAAACGGCAATCATATAAATAAGCAAATATCGTTCGGATGCTGAACTGGCTATGGTTTCTGTTTGGATATTGATTAAAGGTATTAAATACAAAACGCTATTAATTTTTAATTAAATTATTTGACATCTGGCTTACAAAATATTAAAGCAAAAGTAAAAGTTGAATACATCAAAGCATTTACAAATAAATAAATTTGCCATCTTAAAAAAATAAAATTCCAATCTTGTTTGGCATTATAAATATCATAAAAAACCAAAGGTGTTGTAATAAGCCACCAAATAAAAATGGCTGCACTTATATAGAAATTAAGCGATTTATAAAAGGTTAATATTTTATCACTAAGTAATACTTCTATAAAATAAAACACACTACATAAAAGAACTATAATGGCACCTAGTATCCTGATAATGGGAAAATCTTTTATAAAATAGTATTCCCAATTTAATATAATATAAGTAATGTAGAACACAAAAAAAGCATAACCAGCGTATCGTATTACTTTTTTAAACTTAATGTTTTCAAGTATTTTGCTATAGTAAAATGAAAAAAACAAAATAGCCCCTATTTTCCAAAACAATGTGGACCACCAGGTATTGTTAACAAAAACAGTTCCTTTTAAAAAACTAAAAATGCCATCGTTTTTTATGTAATAAACATAGGTGTTAATAAAATCTCCAATAGATAAATACACTAAAAACCAAATAAAATACTTTGCAGAGGTTTTGCTGTATTTCTTGTATAAAATTAAACCAACTAAAGCGGCAGAGATTTCAAGAATCCGGGTTATAACACTTTTATATTCTACTAAAAACGCTTCCAATTAAAAAATTTATTGTGGGTAACCGCCATTATTTCCATCGCCATCATTAAGAGGATCGATTGGCAAATCGCCTTTACCAGACTGAATAGGTATAAAACTAGCTTGCGACATTTTTTTGTTACCCGTTGGCACTATAAACATGGTTGTTAAATCTTTTTTTGTTTGTCCAGCGTTTTTTCCATAAACTCCCAAATACACTCTTAAACCTGTCATTTTATAACCCAGACTGTCTGCAGCATTTTGTGCGTAGGCTAAATAATTTTCTACATCTTCAAGTGACCAATATGTAGAACGATCGTCTTGATTTCTACCTTGTTTCTTTGCTGCCGAATCTACGGCGGGTTTTCTGTGAATAGTCCAATTAGCATTTAGCTCTTTGGCTTTTTCAATAGAGATAACGCCTTTAGGTTTTACTATTTTAGTCATACTTTCTTGTTCTATTTCTCTAGGACAAAAATAATAGGTTAAAACAGCACCAACAACAAATCCGAGAACGATATAAGCTAGATTTTTCATACAAATTAATTGATTTTAAATTGATAATAACTTGTTAAATGTAATAAATATTAATCCAAATTTTTACTAATCAAAAATTAATTGCCGTGGTATGTTTAACTTCATTAATAACAAACATACTATGTGTGCTGCCTATGTGATTTATAGAGGTGAGTTTGTTTACCATAAATTCTCTAAAAGCCGGCATATCTTTTACTAAAACTTTTAATAAGTAATCGTAATCGCCACTTATGTGGTAGCACTCTAAAACTTCATTTAATTTTGCCACTTCTTTTTCAAATTTCACAACAAAATCCTGCGTGTGTTGCACCAGTTTAATATGACAAAAGGTTACAAACGCTTTATCGACTTGTTCTTTGTTTAATAAAGCAACATAACTTTTTATGTAGCCTTCGCGTTCAAGTTTTCGTATTCTTTCGTAAACTGCAGTAACAGATAAGTTTAATTTATTTGCGAGCTCTTTATTGGTTTGTTTACTGTCTGTTTGCAAGTATTCCAGAAGTTTTTTATCGGTAGCATCAAATATCATAATGGATTATTTTTCATTAAAAGATGAATAAAATAAATTTTAATAAAATTATATTCTAATATAAGCATAAATAATGGTTTTATTATCTAATAAAATACACTTCTATTGCTTATAAATCTAATTTAATTGAAATTTATACAAATTAAATCATTTTATATGAAACCATTTAAACCAGCAAATAAGATTCAAGATTTACAATATTTCGGTGAATTTGGCGGTGTTAATCCGTCTATTTCAGACTCATCAACATACACGTTTTTATCGGCCAAAACCATGTTCGATACCTTTGAAGGTAATGCCGATGGCTGCTATTTATACTCCAGACACTCGTCGCCATCCAATCTCTATTTAGGAGAAGCACTGGCGGCTATGGAAGGAACCGAAACTGCCAATGTTTCGGCTTCTGGAATGGGCGCCATCACAGCCGTTTTAATGCAAATTTGCGGAAGTGGCGACCATATAATTTCTAGTAGAACCATCTATGGTGGCACTTATGCTTTCCTTAAAAATTTCCTGACTAAGTTTGAAATAAAAACTTCGTTTATTGATTTTACAGATTTAGAAGCTGTTGAAGCCGCTATTACCAATAAAACAAAGGTTTTGTATTGTGAATCTGTTAGCAATCCGCTGTTAGAAGTTTCAGATATAAGAGAACTTTCAAAAATCGCAAAAAAACACGGTTTAAAACTCGTAGTAGACAATACCTTTTCCCCTTTGTCCGTTTCGCCAGCTCAATTAGGTGCCGATGTGGTTATTCACAGTTTAACAAAATTTATAAATGGCTCAAGCGATACGGTTGGCGGTGTTGTTTGCGGCAGTCAAGAATTTATAAACAACCTTCGAAACGTTAACAATGGTGCCTCCATGCTACTTGGTTCTACTATGGATAGTTTACGCGCAGCATCGGTTTTAAAAAATTTACGAACACTTCACATTAGAATACAACAACACAGTAAAAACGCCCTTTATTTAGCCGAAAAATTTGAAGCTTTAGGTTTAAAAACGGTTTATCCGGGATTAAAGTCGCATGTATCGCATGAACTTTTTAAAAGTATGATGCATCCCGAATACGGATTTGGAGGCATGTTAACCATTGATGTTAAATCGTTAGATAAAGCAAACGAACTTATGGAATTAATGCAAAACGAAAATCTAGGCTATCTGGCTGTAAGTCTTGGTTTTTACAAAACATTATTTAGTGCCCCTGGAACTTCTACTTCTTCTGAAATACCCTTAGAAGAACAAAAAAAGATGGGTTTAAGTGATGGATTAATTCGTTTTTCTATTGGTCTCGACGCCGATATTGAACGTACCTTCCAAATGATGTTATCTTGCATGAAGCGTATTAAAATTTTATAAGATTTTGAAAAGGATTGAATTTATCATTACTTTACAGAACAAAAAAATAATCTATGCAAGAAGACCAAAACCTTTCTGAATTTAAAGCCGACAAAGAAACTGTTATTGAAAACAAAGAATTAAATTTCTTTGAAGCTATTATTCCCGTAATAATACTCATGAGTATGTTAGCTTACAACATCTTTTTTGTAGATGGACAAGAATGGTTTGGTACGTATACAAATCAAATTATTTTATTACTAGGTGGTGTAGTGGCCGCTGTAGTAGGTCTTTTTAATAGGGTTTCTATAAAACGCATGGTTACCGAAATTTGGGAAAACTTAAAAAGTGTTTTTATACCAATAATGATTTTATTGCTTGTTGGAGCACTTGCAGGAACCTGGCTAATAAGTGGTGTTATTCCTGCCATGGTTTATTATGGTCTACAGGTTTTAAGTCCAGAAATTTTTCTTCCCGCTTCGGTTATAATTTGCGCCATCATATCGATTGCTACTGGTAGTTCTTGGACTACTTCGGCAACCGTTGGTATTGCTTTAATTGGTATTGGAACTGCCTTAGGCATAAATCCGGGAATGATTGCTGGCGCAGTAATTTCGGGTGCTTATTTTGGAGATAAAATGTCGCCACTAAGTGACACAACCAACTTAGCTCCTGCCATGGCAGGAACCGATTTATTTACTCATATTAGATATATGACCATCACCACAGTACCAACGCTCATTGTCACGTTAATATTTTTCACCATTTTAAGTCTTAATACCGATACTACCGGAAGTGCAGATTTAAGCGATTTGCTTAACACCATTAGCCAAACTTTTTACATATCGCCGCTATTATTTATTGTACCTGTTGTAGTTATTGCACTCATCTTATTAAAAACAAAACCGCTAATAGCATTAAGTACAGGTGTTATTTTAGCAGCTATATTTGCTTTTATATTTCAAACAGATGTTTTAAATGGTTTGGCAGATTCTCAAATGCATGCCATTTTCACATCCATCATCACCGACACTCAAATTACTACCGAAAATGAAAAACTAAACGATTTATTTTCTGCTGGTGGTATGAATGGCATGTTATGGACTATTTTCTTAATTATTTGCGCCATGGTTTTTGGTGGCATCATGGATGGTATTGGCGCTTTATCAAGGATTACCAAAGAATTATTAAAACTTGCCAAAACCGTATTCGGTCTCTTCGCCAGCACCGTTATTAGTTGTTTAGGCTTAAATGCTATTGCATCCGACCAATATTTGGCCATAGTAATACCAGGAAAAATGTTTAAAAAAGCATACCAAGACCGAAATCTAGCGCCAGAAAACCTTTCTAGAACACTGGAAGACAGCGGTACGGTAACTTCTGTTTTAATACCATGGAATACCTGCGGTGCTTACCAAAGTGGTGTTTTAGGTGTTAACGTAAGCGACTATTTTGTTTATGCCATCTTCAATTGGTTAAGTCCGATAACTACTTTAACTTTTGCTGCTTTATCCATAAAAATAAGACAACTAACTAGTAAATAGAGTTGTACTATTATTTTTAATTTTCACTATAATAAAAACCTATATCAGGATAAATAATTAAAATTTATTTCGTTTATAAATCTAGGTTGCTGTTTTATATTTGCAGTGTTAAAAATTAATAACACAAAAAAATTATAACATGGCATTAGTAGGAAAAAAATTCCCAAATTTAAACGTAGACGCAATGAATGAAATGGGCGACACTTTTAAAGTAAACGTCCTTGAAGAAGCAGTTAACAACAAGAAAAAAGTGCTTTTATTCTGGTATCCAAAAGACTTTACTTTTGTTTGTCCAACAGAATTACATGCATTTCAAGCAGCTTTAGGTGAGTTCGAAAAACGTAACACTATTTTAATTGGTGCTTCGTGTGATACTCCTGAAGTTCATTTTGCCTGGTTAAATACTTCAAAAGATAACGGTGGAATTGAAGGTGTAACTTACCCAATCCTTGCAGATAGCAACAGAAATTTATCTAGTATATTAGGTATTTTAGACATCACTAAAGAAACTTACGATGAAGAAACTGGTACAGTTCAAGTTGAAGGTGATAATGTTACTTACAGAGCAACTTATTTAATTGACGAAGATGGTGTTGTACAGCACGAAAGCATCAACAATATGCCGCTTGGTAGAAATGTAAATGAATATTTAAGACTTATCGATGCCTTAACACACAACCAAAAACATGGTGAAGTTTGTCCAGCAAACTGGGAAGAAGGTAAAGATGCAATGAGTGCCGATAGAAAAGGTGTTGCTAGTTATTTAGCATCACATTAATCGCACTATTTAAATAGCTAAGTAGTGTTCTCTCTCACGCACTACTTAGCTTTTTCTCAAATAAACTTACTTATGATACAAGAATTAGAACAAGATAACTTAGGAGCTATAGTTTCAAGTGAAAATACCGTTGTGGTGCAATACTCGGCAACATGGTGTGGCAACTGTAGAATTATGAAACCTAAATTTAAAAAATTAGCTTCAGAAAACGAAAATGTAACTTTCGTAATCGCCGATGCAGAAAAATTTCCTGAAAGCCGTAAACTTGCTACAGTTGATAATTTACCAACGTTTGCCATTTTTAAAGATGGAGCGTTTGTAAATCAAGTTCAAACTAACAAATTTGAGGTTTTAAAGGAATTAGTAGACGAATCTATTTAATTACGATTTATGAAATTACCTGTAATTAAACACCTCACACAGTTTATTGAAGACAATGATGAAGATTTTATAATTGAAACCATTGAAACTCTTGAAGCCCTTACCGAAGTTCCTTCTTTAAAAGATGAAGAATTAGATGTTATTGGAGAACTTATTTCTAATATGTATGGTGCTGTAGAAGTGAATAAAATGATAAAATCTGGTACTCCAAAAAAGGAAGCGTTAAACAATTTTATGTCGCGTGTACTTGGGTCTATAGATAAATAAATTCTGGATAAATTAAAACAAAAGAGCTGGCTTAAAGCCAGCTCTTTTGTTTTTATAAACTATTGTATACGATGCTTCTTTTTATAAGGCCTAATTATTAAGCGCGCTTCTCTATCAAAACGAATGTAATTATACACCCAATTAATAAAAACAACCATTCGGTTTCTAAAACCAATTAAGAAAAACAAGTGAACAAACATCCAAACGTACCAAGCAAAAACGCCCTGAAATCTTATTTTTGGTAAATCTACAACCGCTTTATTTCTGCCAATAGTTGCCATAGCGCCTTTATCGTTATACACAAAAGGCACCATCGGTTTGTTTTCTATCAATTTTAATAAATTTTCGCCTAATTGTTTTCCTTGTTGAATGGCTGGTTGCGCCATCATAGGCAAACCATCGGGAAATTCGGGAGAAACCATAGAAGCCACATCGCCTACTGCAAAAATATCGTCATAACCTTTTACCTGACTAAATTCATTCACCAACAATCGGTTGGAGCGGGTTACAAAGTCTCCCGCATCTAAACCTTTTATAGTAGCGCCCTTTACCCCTGCTGCCCAAATTAAAGTAGCCGTTTCAAAAGTTAAATCGGTATTGGTTGTTACCGTTTTCCCATCATAATTAGTCACCCTAATATTTTTCCATATATTAACTCCCAGTTTTTCTAAAAAATCTTCTGCTTTAGCCGATGCTTGTGCGCTCATGCCCTTTAAAATGCAATCGCTAGACTGTATAACATTAATTTGAACCAAACGCGTATCTAAATCGGGGTAATCTTTGGGTAAAATACCTTTTTTAATTTCAGCTAAAGCGCCTGCTAATTCAACACCTGTTGGACCTCCACCAACAATAACAAAATTCATTAAAGCATTACGTTCTATTAAATCGGTTGTTAAAAGTGCCTCTTCAAAGTTTTCAAGAATTAAACTTCGTAGGTTTAACGATTGTGGTATGGTTTTCATGGCCATACTATGGGCTTCAATCTCTTTGTTGCCAAAATAATTTGTTTCCGATCCCGAAGCAATTACCAAATAATCATATTTAAGGGTTCCTATATCGGTAATAATCTTCTTTTTTTCGGCATCAATTTGTTCAACATTAGCTAATCGAAAAATAAAATTTGGAAAATCTTTTAGAATTTTTCTAATAGGATATGCAATAGAATCGGGCTCTAATCCGCCTGTAGAAACTTGATATAATAAGGGTTGAAACGTGTGATAATTATTTTTATCCAGTAAAACAACCTGTACCTCTTTTTTAGATAATTTTTTTGCTAGAGAAATTCCAGCAAAACCACCTCCTATAATTACGACACGAGGAAAACTTGTTCTTGGTATATTCATAAACTAAATGTTACTAACAAAGGTAAGAAAAGATATAAATTTATATGCTTCTAAATTCGTTATTCGGATTAGGTTTCGTAAATTCGTGGACTGAAATAACGATTAAATTAAATCATGAGTAAATACGATATTATTGTTCTTGGAAGTGGTCCTGGTGGTTATGTTACAGCTATTAGAGCATCACAGTTAGGTTTTAAAACTGCAATTGTAGAAAAAGAAAATCTTGGTGGCGTATGTTTAAATTGGGGTTGTATTCCAACGAAAGCCTTATTAAAATCGGCGCAGGTATTTGAATACCTTAAACATGCTGGTGATTACGGTTTATCTGTAAAAGAATACGATAAAGATTTTAATGCGGTTGTACAACGCAGCAGAAGCGTTGCCGATGGCATGAGCAAAGGCGTTCAATTCTTAATGAAAAAGAACAAAATAGATGTTATTGAAGGTTATGGTAAATTAAAACCAGGTAAAAAAGTTGATGTAGACGGTACAGAATATAGCGCCGATAACATTATTATTGCTACTGGAGCGCGTTCTCGCGAGTTACCAAACTTACCTCAAGATGGTAAAAAAGTAATTGGTTACAGACAGGCAATGACATTAACCGAGCAACCTAAAAAAATGATTGTTGTAGGTTCTGGAGCTATTGGTATTGAGTTCGCTTATTTCTATAATTCTATGGGTACAAAAGTAACTATAGTAGAATATTTACCAAATATTGTTCCTGTTGAGGACGAAGATGTATCTAAACAACTAGAACGTTCATTCAAGAAAAGTGGTGTTAACATTATGACTTCTGCCGAAGTTACTACAGTTGATACTTCTGGTGAAGGTGTAAAAGCCACAGTTAAAACAAGTAAAGGTGAAGAAGTTTTAGAAGCCGATATTATTTTAAGTGCTGTTGGAATTAAAACAAACATTGAAAACATTGGTTTAGAAGATGTTGGTATTGTTGTAGATAGAGATAAGATTTTAGTAAACGATTATTACCAAACAAACATACCAGGATATTATGCTATTGGAGATGTAACTCCTGGGCCAGCATTAGCGCACGTTGCTTCTGCCGAAGGTATTCTTTGTGTTGAAAAACTAGCCAATATGCATGTTGAACCATTAGATTACGGTAATATTCCTGGATGTACGTATTGTACTCCTGAAATTGCAAGTGTTGGTTTAACCGAAAAACAAGCTAGAGAAAAAGGTATCGATATTAAAGTTGGTAAGTTTCCGTTCTCTGCATCTGGTAAAGCAAGTGCAGGTGGAAATAAAGATGGCTTTGTAAAAGTTATTTTTGATGCTAAATATGGCGAATGGTTAGGTTGCCATATGATTGGTGCTGGTGTTACCGATATGATTGCAGAAGCCGTTTTAGGTAGAAAACTTGAAACAACAGGTCATGATGTATTAAAAGCTATTCACCCTCACCCAACTATGAGTGAAGCCGTTATGGAAGCTGTAGCTGCTGCTTACGATGAAGTAATACACATCTAATACATTTTAGATACTATAAATAAAAAAGGTGCGATTCATAAAGTTTTGAATCGCACCTTTTTTTAAAATTATTTAAGCTAAACTTAAACATATACTATATAAAACTATGAATAGCAAGCTCATAGCTTTGCATACCAAAACCAAGAATAACCCCTTTAGCGTTAGGTGATATGTAAGATTGATGTCTAAATTCTTCTCTGCCAAATGTATTTGAAATATGTACTTCTACAACAGGTGTTTCTATACCTTTTATAGCATCTCCAATAGCAATAGAAGTATGCGTGTAAGCACCGGCGTTAATTATAATACCATCATAACTAAAACCAACTTCGTGCATTTTATTAATTATTTCGCCTTCAACATTCGATTGGTAATATTCTAAATCGACGTTAGCATATTTTTTTTTAACGGTATCAAAAAACTCGGTAAAAGTTAAACTTCCGTAAATTGCCGGTTCTCTTTTACCTAGTAAATTAAGATTGGGTCCGTTAATAATTATTAGTTTTTTCATTAAGTAAAAATATTAAAAATAATGTTATTTATTTTTTAAAAAATCTATCTGAGTAGTTTCATTAAGCTTCAAATTAGAAGTGGCCTTAATTGTGTTTACGCCATCTTCAATTTGAACAATAACAGTGTTTGGAGCAATTTGCCCTTCATTATTTGCCTTGATTTTAACCGACGTTTTCTGTGCTTTTAATTCTATTTTAATTTTTCGCTTTTCGTTTTTTGCTTCATAGTTATTAAGCACAACTTCACCATTAACAAAAACAGAAATTTTATCTCCATCTTCTTTGCCACCATCAAAAACAGTTAATGTAATTGTATTAGCCTTAGAAAACACACTTAAAACTTCGTTTTTACGTAAAACATTTAACTTACCAGCATCCATTAATTTTAAAGAACTCATTTTTGCTTTTATACTATCTGGTACCATCTTAGAATTTGATATTTTTTTAGATACCTTTTGAATACGTTTTTCTACAGACTCTTGTGTATTTAAAAATATTTTCCCATCTATACATTGCGTATTATCTGAAAAAAGCCCGACAAAATTTGTTTTAATATTTTTAGATTTATCTAGATTAAAATTTTTCACAGTAGCATGCACAAAGCAAAAATCCTGTTGAGAGACAGGAGATTTTGTGTAAACAATACCTGTTTCACGAAAATTTAGTTCATTTTTATCTTTTAAATATTCACCAAATATATTAGACTGTGTTTCGTGGTCTCCACCTAAATCGGTAACAGAATAACCTTTAATTTTCCCATTATTCTCGGTGAAACTTAATTTATAAGTAATAGACAAAGAATCGCTTAAAACCACCGCTCCAAAATAATTAAATTCATTCTGCGCCGCTGATTTTAAAATAATGCTAAAAAAAAGTAAACAAACTAAACATATTCTTAAATTCATAGTCTTTTTTTTCCTAAATTAGACTTACAAACATAAATCAATTAATTATGAAAATTAAATTATTACTTTCCTTTTTAATGGTAGTCTTAATGTACTCTACCAGTTATGCATCTTTTCCGGTTAAAAGATCACACACTACAACAAACAACACAGAAGTTACTACCACAAGTAGTACTGTTGATGTTTTAACTCCTATTGCTACGGTAGCAGCTAAAGACAAATGGGTTGGTGTGGCGTTATGGTTCTTTTTAGGTTGGCCATTTGCAGCACATAGATGGTATTATAAAAAACCTGTACTGTATAATATTTTATTTATTGTAACTCTTGGAGGACTAGGTATCTGGGCTATTATTGATTTAATTAACATCCTTACCGATAATTTCTAATTAAAAATTTAAATAAAAGACCAATCAAATATATTTGATTGGTCTTTTAAATGTTACAAACAAAAAAAGGAAGCAAATGCTTCCTTTTTTTTATGATACTATTTAATTAAGCATTTCGTTTAGCTTTTTTTTCTTCTCTTATTTCTTTTATTCTTTCAATTAAAGATCCTCCAATCCAATAAGGAATTACAAAGGTTAGTAAAAATATCATTAACCAAAATCCAATAGTAAGTATGGTTAAAAAAGCTAGAAATCCTAAATATTGGTCAAATTCGAACATAATTGTAAGTGTCTTTAATATATCTTAAGCAAAGATAATGTAACATATTTTGTTAAACAATAGTTAACCTAAAATTTATTAACAGCTATATTAACTTAAATCTGGTTGAGGCGTCATGCGTAAATAGGGTTTAATTTCTGTATGCCCTTTTGGAAACAACGCTGGTATCTCCTCATTTTTAACCGCTGGAGAGATAACACAATCGTCGCCACTTTGCCAGTTGGCAGGCGTCGCTAGTTTATGGTATGCCGTTAATTGTAATGAATCTATCACACGAAGTAATTCATCAAAATTTCTACCTGTTGATGCTGGATAAGTAATAATTAATTTCACTTTTTTATCGTTTCCTATAACAAAAACAGAACGTACAGTAAATTTATCACTAGCATTTGGATGAATCATATCGTATAATTCTGAAACCTTTCTATCTTCATCGGCAATTATTGGAAAGTTAACCGTTGTATTTTGAGTTTCATTTATATCTTTTATCCACCCCATGTGCGATTCTAAACCATCTACACTTAATGCAACTACCTTAACGTTGCGTTTATCAAATTCTGGTTTATACTTTGCAACAGTACCTAATTCGGTAGTACATACAGGAGTATAGTCTGCTGGATGAGAAAACAAAATTCCCCAACTATCTCCTAACCATTCGTGGAAATTAATTTCACCTTCAGAAGATTTTGCTGTAAAATTTGGAGCTGTATCTCCTAATCTAATTGTTGCCATAATTGTTATTTTTTCTTAAACTTTAATTCCTACTAAATTAATCAATTTAATATAATTAACAAAACAAGTTCGTTATAAGTTTGTTAAAAAATACTTATAAAAACTAACATATATCATGCGTGTTAACCTAGTAAAATAGTTAACTTTGTGTAGTTAATTAAATCATTTTAAGATGAGTTTTAGAATAGAAAAAGATACAATGGGCGAGGTTAAAGTGCCTGCCAATAAACTTTGGGGAGCTCAAACCGAGCGCTCTAGAAATAATTTTAAAATAGGCCCTTCTGCGTCTATGCCACTAGAAATAATCTATGGTTTTGCATATTTAAAAAAGGCTGCTGCTTACACCAATTGTGAACTAGGCGTTTTACCAATTGAGAAACGCGACTTAATTGCAGCTGTTTGTAATGAAATATTAGAAGGTAAGCACGACGACCAATTTCCGCTGGTAATCTGGCAAACAGGTTCGGGTACACAAAGTAACATGAATGTAAACGAAGTAATTGCAAACAGAGCACAACAATTAGCAGGAAAAATTATTGGTGAAGGCGAAAAGGCCATTCAACCGAATGATGATGTTAATAAATCGCAATCTTCTAACGATACGTTTCCAACGGGTATGCATATTGCAGCTTACAAAAAAATTGTTGAAGTAACCATTCCGGGAGTAAAGCAATTACGAGATACCTTAAAGAAAAAATCTGAAGAGTTTAAATCTGTTGTAAAAATTGGTCGTACCCATTTAATGGATGCTACTCCTTTAACCTTAGGTCAAGAATTATCGGGTTATGTAGCTCAATTAGATCATGGATTAAAAGCCCTAGAAAATACCTTACCACATTTAAGTGAACTCGCATTAGGTGGAACAGCCGTAGGAACTGGTTTAAACACACCAAAAGGTTATAGTAAACGCGTTGCCGAATATATTGCCGAGTTTACAGGCTTACCTTTTGTTACTGCACCCAACAAATTTGAAGCCTTAGCTGCTCACGATGCCCTAGTTGAAACTCACGGAGCACTAAAACAACTAGCCGTATCTTTAAATAAAATAGCTAACGATATTAGAATGATGGCTTCTGGCCCCAGAAGTGGTATTGGAGAAATTATAATCCCTGCAAATGAACCAGGAAGTTCAATTATGCCAGGAAAAGTTAATCCAACTCAATGTGAAGCATTAACTATGGTTTGTGCTCAAGTTTTAGGAAATGATGTTGCTATTTCTGTTGGCGGACTTCAAGGTCATTACGAATTAAACGTTTTCAAACCAGTTATGGCAGCCAATGTTTTACAATCTGCTCAATTAATAGGTGATGCTTGTGTGAGTTTTGATGAAAATTGTGCTATTGGCATAGAGCCTAATTATGAAGTAATAAAAACGTTATTAAACAATTCTTTAATGCTTGTTACTGCTTTAAATACTAAAATAGGATATTATAAAGCTGCTGAAATTGCTAATACTGCACATAAAAACGGTACTACTTTAAAACAAGAAGCTGTTAATTTAGGGTATGTTACTGCTGAAGATTATGATGAATGGGTAAAACCAGAAGACATGGTTGGTAGTTTAAAATAAGCTACTATCTTAAAAAATAAAAAAACAGGTAAATTTACATTTACCTGTTTTTTTTTGGTTGGTTAGTTTTAAATCCGAATAATTTCTTATTGGAAATCATTCAAATATATAAAATAACAACCTCTAAATTGTTAACATTTGTTAAACCAAATCTAATTTTTTTCTTATTCTACTTAATTGTACCGGAGTTATCCCTAAATAGGATGCAATATGATACTGTGGTATAATCTTATCAACTTCGGGTATTTGTTTTCTCAACTCCAAATACCTATCTGTTGCATTCAACGAAATAAGTTCAATCAATCTGTTTTCATAAAAACCATAAAATTTCTCTATAACCTTAATATATAGATTTTTAAGAGCAATATCGTTTTTACTTTTTTCAATAAACTTACAATAATTCATTTCAAATACTTCACAATCTGAAAGTGTTTCAAAAACAAAAGATGAAGGTTTTTTATCTATCAAAGCCGTTAAATGCCCTATTACAGAAATAGGCAAGTAAAAACTTTTATTGTATTCTTTTCCAGATTCTGTAATCATATAACAACGAATTTGACCAGAAAATATCATATATACTTTAGTTGGTACTTCATTCATTTTAATTAATTGAGTACCAGCTTTCACAGTTTTGAATTCAGAAATTTCTAAAAGCAACTGTACATGTTCTTCTGTTAACTCTGTATAAGAATTTAAAAACTCAACACCTTTAGTAATATCTATCATTGTATTAATTTATAAAAAAAGATAACATAAAATGTTATCTTTTTTATTATATCCATTTCAGAATTTAAAAATATATAAAGTAAATTGATTTAAATCACTTTTTTATACTTTTTTTATTCAAATAAAACATTTTTTTTTGTAAGGTTATGCTTATTTGTATTTATTGAAAGATAAACCTACCACGAACAATTACTTTAAGGTAAATTCTGAAGTCGACACTAAATCTTTCTCATTAAACACATTTACGATATAACGTCCTTTTTGAAATTCTTTATCGCCTTTAGATTCTACGAATTCACAGATATTTAAATTGGCATTTTCGTAATTAAATTTACTAATTGTGCTATAATTTAGACTAACAGCACCAAATTGTACTTGCTCATTTAAACCAAGGATGTTGTTTTTAGGATCTATAACTTGTATGTATAATTCTTGATCGCCTGCTTGTACTAATTTATTTTTAGCAACAATAAAACAAACTCTAATTTTATCACTTCTTCCTGCGCGCTCTGTTGGAATTACTTTTCCTGAAGTTCGAACAATAACACCACTGGCCTTTAAATCGACAGCTGTTAAAACTGCTGCATTAGAAACCACATCTGCTAAGGCATTGTTTTGAAGCAATAACGAATCGGTGAACATAGTGCGCTCTTCTAGCTGCACACGAGTACTATCTAAAGAACTGGCTAAATAAGAATTCTCTACTTTAAGTTTTTCATTTTGCTCTAATAAAACATCCATCTCTTTTTGAAGCGAGATATATTTTTGTTTATACTTCCATAAACTCTTAATGTTAGTTTCTGAAATTTTTAATGAATCTATTAAGCCTTGAATTCGATTACGTGCTTCTACTAAATTTTTGTTAGCTATTTCATTTTCGCCAATTGCCTCATCGTATTGTTTGGCCATGGCACTTAAATCATTCATAACTAACTGTTTTTGTTCTGTTAAGTCTTTTTCTACTTGAGCGCTTTTAGAATATAAATTCATTGTGTAAAAAGCGGTTCCTAAAAACAAAACCAATGCAATACCTAATGCTACTTTTAAACCTGTACTACTTTTACTATTTTCCATAATTTGTTTGTTTAAATTTTAAATTAATTTTTAGATGCCTTTTAATTTATAGAGGTTTTATTTTAGTTTTTCAAAATTTACAATTCTAAATAAATTTAAGAAATAGCTCATTTTAATGATAACAACATCCTATTTTAAAAGTGCATTTGATTTATATACGTGACAGTTAAAAGTTTGGATCTTGAAGCTTATTTTTTTTCGATAAACTAACAATATATGTGTTTTTTGTAAAACCTCTCTATTTAAAGATTTATAAATATTTCCTTTAACTCACTATAATTATTGATTTATGATGCATCAAAAATATTATAAATTTGAGCATATTGTAGCAAAACAATCGTTCTAGTATCATGTATTAAGCCGTTTTCTAACATTTTAATGGCTTCAGTAAAAGGAATTTCCAAAACCTCGATATCTTCATGTTCTGTATCTATACCTCCGCCCTCACTAACTTTCATATTATCTGTATATTCACCAATAAAAAAATGCATTTTTTCGGTCATAACTCCTGGAGATGAGTAAGCTTCATAAACTTTTTTCACCTCTTTAATTCTATAACCAACTTCTTCTTCAGTTTCACGAATAATACAAGCTTCAGGATGATCTTTATCTAACATGCCTGCACAAATTTCAACCAAAAAACCATCGTTATTATCGTTTAAAAATGTTGGCATCCTAAATTGTTTAACTAAAATAACGGTTTTCTTTAGTTTGTTATATAATAATATACCCGCACCATCGCCTCTATTATAAACCTCTCGCATTTGAGTCACCCAATTTCCGGATTTCATCTTATAATCAAAAACATATTTCTTTAAAATGTAATAATTATCGGAAAGTAATTCGTTTTTTATGTTCTTTAAATGTTCTGTATTCATTAGAAATATTGTTTTTTATAACATGATTTTACTATAGTAAATCTGTATTTAAGACTAATAATCAAGTGCTTTTAACCCGAAATATTCTTAATTTGGACTTAGAAATTACACACAATCAAATTATTACCTCTTAAATTGAAAAATAAATAAAATACATTATATTTGATACATAAACTAATCATTAGGATTTATTATGATTCAAAATTACTACAATTCTTTTCTAAAATTACCATTGATTAGTCAATCGAGCATTTTAACCATTTTAATTATTGCGTTTACCTTTTTTAGTATTCTTCTGTTATTGGGATTACGAAAATCTTATAAATTAAAAAAAGAAAACGAACGCTTAGAAAAATTAAGTGAAGAAATGTCTAAAAAAGAAGAAGAATACACCGACTTCACCGAAGGGCATATGTACCAATAAATATATTTATGATAGAGGGAATTTTTTGTTTAATTTTTATTTTGATAATGGCTTTAATTGCAGTTTGTATTAAAAGTGATTTATATGTTGACGAGCATAATTTAGCGATTCAAAATGAATTAGATACTTTCGATAAAAATTTTAAACATATCGAATCTATTGAGATAGATTCAAACTTTAAAACGGGCTCGGGACACTTATATCAATAAAAAAACGCCCACTTTACAGTGAGCGCTTTTCAAATATTATCTTACAAGTTTTTTATACTTAATACGTTTTGGAGTTAAATCACCACCCAAACGTTTCTTTTTGTTTTCTTCATATTCACTAAAACTTCCCTCAAAGAAATAAACTTGAGAATCGCCTTCAAAAGCTAAAATATGAGTACAAATTCTATCTAAAAACCATCTATCATGCGAAATAACTACGGCACAACCAGCAAAGTTTTCTAAACCTTCCTCTAATGCTCGTAAGGTATTTACATCAAGGTCGTTTGTAGGCTCATCTAAAAGCAATACGTTTCCTTCTTCTTTAAGCGTCATGGCTAAATGCAAGCGGTTACGCTCACCACCAGATAGTAATTTTACTTTTTTATTTTGCTCGCCACCAGAGAAATTAAAACGACTTAAATACGCTCTGGAATTTACCTCTCGGCCGCCCATTAAAATAAGCTCTTGCTCGTCGCTAAAATTTTGCCAAATTGTTTTTTCAGGATCGATGTTAGAGTGACTTTGGTCTACGTAGGCTATTTTTGCTGTTTCACCCACAACAAACTCGCCCTTATCTGGAGTTTGTTCGCCCATAATCATTCTAAAAATAGTGGTTTTACCAGCACCATTCGGGCCAATAACTCCTACAATACCGGCTTGTGGTAATTTAAAATTTAAATCTTCATAAAGTAATTTGTCATCAAATCCTTTACTAACTCCAACAGCTTCAATAACATTGGTACCTAAACGTGGACCGTTTGGAATGTATATTTCAAGTTTTTCATCAAGTTGTTTTTGGTCTTGACTCATTAACTTGTCGTAATTATTTAAACGTGCTTTTTGCTTGGTTTGACGTCCTTTAGCTCCTTGACGTACCCACTCCAACTCACGCTCTAATGTTTTTTGGCGCTTAGATGCTGTTTTACTTTCTTGTGCCAAACGTTTCGATTTCTGGTCTAACCAAGATGAGTAATTTCCTTTCCAAGGAATACCTTCTCCTCTATCTAATTCTAAAATCCAACCAGCTACGTTATCTAAAAAGTATCTATCGTGCGTTACAGCAATTACTGTTCCTTTATATTGTGCTAAATGCTGCTCTAACCAATGTACCGATTCGGCATCTAAGTGGTTGGTAGGCTCATCTAAAAGTAATACATCGGGTTCTTGCAATAATAATCGGCATAAAGCAACACGACGTTTTTCACCACCAGATAAAACACTTATTTTTTTATCGCCATCGGGTGTACGAAGCGCATCCATAGCAATTTCTAATTTTGTATCCAGTTCCCAAGCATTTGAAGCATCAATTTTATCCTGTAGTTCGGCTTGACGGTTCATGAGTTTGTCCATTTTATCGGGGTCGCTATAAACCTCTTCTAAACCAAACATATCATTTATTTTATTGTATTCTTCAAGAATCGCAACCGTTTCGGCAGCACCTTCTCTAACAATTTCAATAACTGTTTTTGTTTCGTCTAATTTTGGTTCTTGCTCTAAATAACCAACCGAATAATCTTGTAAAAAGGTAACATCGCCTTGATAATTTTTATCTACACCTGCAATAATTTTAAGCAAAGTAGACTTACCCGAACCATTTAAACCTAAAATTCCAATTTTAGCTCCGTAGAAAAAACTTAGGTAAATATTTTTTAAAACTGGTGTATTAGCACCTTGAAATGTCTTAGTTAAACCAGACATTGAGAAAATAACTTTCTTATCGTCACTCATTTTGTAACTACTATTTTTTTGTTAGAAGAAATTAAACGCGGCCTTTTAATGCATTAAAAACCCAGGCAATGGCAAAGAAACCAAAACCCACAGCAGCAAAACCCCAACCTGCAACATCATCGTATCTAAAAGCGCCAAGCGCTATTAAACTTAATCCTACTATTATCATTATTGTTGTGGCCCAAGCCAATACTGTATTTTTATTCATTGCCATAGTTAGTTGTATAAATTTAATAAAGGCAAATATCGTGTTTTTA
This sequence comes from Siansivirga zeaxanthinifaciens CC-SAMT-1, assembly GCF_000941055.1. Taxonomy (GTDB): domain Bacteria; phylum Bacteroidota; class Bacteroidia; order Flavobacteriales; family Flavobacteriaceae; genus Siansivirga; species Siansivirga zeaxanthinifaciens. Next base: position 2,797,418 of record NZ_CP007202.1, read on the forward strand.
CTACTAAATTTAAAACTTAAAAAAAATATATTCTTATAAAGTTAAAATTGATAAAATTTGAAATAGGAATCTTTAACATATTTAAGGCAGGTCTTTTTAAAAACTCATTTTTATTCGCAAATTATTTCTAAATAACAACTTTCAGAAGAATATTCTAAAGACTCTTTAATTAACTTTTTTTTATTGTTTAAAAAAAGTTTAAATCATGAACAAGCAACTATTTTTGCGCTTGATTTTTACATAAAAAAGCCCAATTAAATTTATTATGAATAAAGCCTTATTATCTCTAGCCATTGGAGGTTTTGGAATTGGACTCACTGAATTTGTTATCATGGGAATTTTACCAGATGTTGCAAACGCTTTTAGTATTTCCATTCCAAAAGCTGGTCATTTTATTTCTGCCTATGCACTCGGTGTTGTTGTTGGCGCCCCATTATTAACGGGCATAGGCAGTAAATGGGCCGCTAACAAGGTATTATTGGGATTAATGATTTGGTTTACAGTATTTAATACCCTTTCTGCATTTGCCTCTGGTTATAATTCGTTCATGGTTTTAAGATTTATGTCCGGGTTGCCCCATGGGGCATTTTTTGGTATAGGCGCGGTCGTTGCTGGCAAACTATCAAAAAAAGGTAAAGAGGCACAAGGAATAGCCATTATGTTTAGCGGCTTAACAATAGCCAATTTAATGGGGGTTCCTTTAGGAACTTATTTAGGGAAGCATTTTAACTGGAGTATCTCATTTTTAATGGTTGGTATTGTGGGTGTTTTAGCTGTTTTAAGTGTTAAATTCTGGATGCCATTATTAAAACAATCTTCTGAAGTTAATTTCTTTAAAGAATTCAAAATTTTTAAACGCTTGGAACTGTGGTTAATTATTTTACTAACAACCATTGGTACTGGTGGATTTTTTGCTTGGTATAGTTACATTTCACCCTTAATAACAGATGTAGCAGGACATTCTAAAGAAATGGTTTCGTATGCCATGATTTTAGCAGGATTAGGTATGGTTATAGGAAACTTTCTAGGAGCAAAATTGGCAGAACGATTTATACCAATACATGCCATTATTATCATCCTTATTTTTATGGTGTTTTGCTTATCACTTAATACATTTTTAGCTTCAAGCAAAATACTCGTTTTAGTAATGACTTTCGTAATAGGTATTATTTGTTTTTGCATTTCTACACCTATTCAACTTGCTATAATAAATGCTTCTAAAGGGTCTGAAACGTTGGGGTCTTCGCTAAATCAAAGTGCATTTAACATAGGTAATGCTTCTGGAGCCTATTTAGCAGGAATACCAATTGCCATGGGATACGGTTATACCTCGGCCGACTGGGTTGGTGCTGCAATGGCTGCAACAGGTGTCATTATTGCATTTGTTATTATGCTCTTGAGAAAATCAAAATTCAAAGAAAAAAGCAAAACCCAGTTATCGTATTCTAATTAATTTTTTTTGTTGAAATCAACGTTTAATCAAAAATAAAGGTGGTTACCAGTAATTTCTGTTTGTTTTTCCATTCTTATTTTAATTAAAAAAAGATATCAAAATTACGGACCTACTAAAAAACAATGTTAAAATTAAATTTTTATCATTCTTTTTAATTTTTATAGTTTCTTACTTTATTTCAAAAGAAAAAACACTTAAATTGTCATGTAATTAAATATATCTACATGGCTTTAAAAGTTGTAATTTCACACAAAACAAAATACAAATACGATCGACCTGTTTCATTATCACCTCACGTTTTCAGATTACGTCCTGCACCACACAGCAGAACGCCTATCGAATCGTATTCTATAAAAATTAAACCCGAAAATCAATTTTTCAATTGGCAACAAGATCCTTTTGGAAATTATATTGCGCGTTTGGTTTTTCCTGAAAAAACAACAGAGTTGTCTATCGATGTTGAAATTATAGCCGATTTAAAAACCATCAACCCGTTTGATTTCTTTGTTGAAAAATATGCCGAAGAATATCCGTTTGAATACGATGAAACCTTAAAAAAGGAGTTACTTCCTTATTTAGAAATTACAGACAGAGGTGAGCTTTTACAAGACTTTTTAAAAAAAATAGATTTTTCACCAAGAAAAACCATCTATTTTTTAATTGATATCAATAGAAAAATATACGAATATCTTAATTACAATATTCGTATGGATCCTGGGGTTCAAACCTGTGAGGAAACTTTATCTCAGAAAAATGGATCTTGTCGTGATTACGCCTGGTTATTTGTACAAACATTAAGACATTTAGGCTTTGGAGCCCGTTTTGTTTCGGGGTATTTAGTTCAGTTAAAATCTGATGAAAAATCATTAGACGGTCCTTCAGGTCCTGAAGAAGATTTTACCGATTTACATGCCTGGGCCGAAGTTTATATTCCTGGTGCTGGTTGGATAGGATTTGATGCAACCTCTGGTTTATTAGCTGGCGAAGGCCATATACCACTGGCTTGTACACCTTCATTTGAAAGTGCCGCACCCGTTTCTGGTATGACCGATGTTTGTGAAACCGAATTTTTCTTTGAAAACTCGGTAACTCGAATTTTCGAATCGCCACGTGTAACAAAACCTTACACCGAAGAACAATGGAACGCTATTTATAAATTAGGTCGTAAAGTTGAAAAACAATTAGTTAAAGGCGATGTAAGACTAACTATGGGTGGTGAACCAACCTTTGTTTCCATAGACGATATGGAAGCACCAGAATGGAACACCGATGCCGATGGACCACATAAAAGACAACTTGCCAAAGACCTATCGGCAAGATTATATGATGTTTTTGGAAAAGGTGCCATTTTACATCAAGCACAAGGAAAATGGTATCCAGGAGAACCTTTACCAAGATGGCAAATAGAAATTTGCTGGAGAAAAGATGGTAAAAAGATTTGGCACGACCGAAGCTTATTTTCACTTTTTGCTGAAAATCCTGTTATTCCTGCAGATGCCGACAAACTATTTTTACAAACACTTACCAAATATTTAGGGGTAACAGATGCTACCATAAAACCTACATACGAAGATTCTTTTTATTTTCTGTGGCAAGAAGGTCAAATGCCTATAGACATCGACCCTACACAAGAAAATGGTAATCTTTTAGTAAAAGATAAACTAAAAGAAATTCTGGCGAATGGTACTTCAAAACCAACGGGATACGTATTACCAATTAACAATACCAGAGGCGATTGGTATACTTGTTTTTGGGAATTTAGAAGACAACACCTTTTCTTAATTCCTGGTAACTCCCCTATTGGATTGCGTTTACCTCTAGATTCTCTATTACTTAAACCTTTCGATGAAGAATTCCCGGTTTATATACCAGATAATTTCTCTAAAAAGAAAGTTTTACCAAGTTACAAACGCGTCGTTTCTAAAAGAGTGGAAGACATTTTAAATAATGGCCTACCACATAACAAAACAAATTATTTTATTAGAACCGCTTTATGTGCCGAAATACGCGATGGTAAGTTACATTTGTTCTTACCACCTGTTGATAGCATTGAGATATTTTTAGATTTAATGGCTTCTATTGAAGCTACCGCCAAAGAATTATCGATACCTGTTGTTTTAGAAGGTTATGATGCTCCAAAAGATCACAGGTTAGAATCTATGAAAGTAACCCCTGATCCTGGTGTTATTGAAGTAAATGTTCAACCAGCTAATAACTGGGAAGAGCTTTGTAATAACACAACTACATTATATTCTGAAGCTAAAAAATCACGTTTAGGCACCGAAAAATTCATGTTAGATGGTAAACACACCGGAACTGGTGGTGGAAACCACGTAACCTTGGGCGGTACATCGCCTGCCGATAGTCCGTTGTTAAGAAAACCGAGTCTATTAAGAAGTTTATTAACATTCTGGCAACATCATCCAGGACTTTCTTATTTGTTTTCTGGAGCATTCGTTGGGGCTACCAGTCAGGCGCCAAGAATTGATGAGGCTCGCATGGAAAATTTATACGAATTAGAAATTGCTTTCGACCAAATTCCAAAAGATGGCGAAGTGCCTTTCTGGTTAACCGATAGACTTTTTCGTCACCTACTAACAGATTTAACAGGAAATACGCATCGTGCAGAATTCTGTATCGATAAATTATATTCTCCAGACTCATCGTCTGGTCGCTTAGGTATCTTGGAGCTTCGTGCTTTCGATATGCCTCCGCATCCTCAAATGAGCTTAATGCAAAATTTATTGGTAAGAACCTTAGTGGCTTGGTTCTGGAAAAAACCTTACGAACATAAATTAGTTCGTTGGGGCACAGAATTACACGATAAATTTTTAATCGAACATTTTGTTAGAGAAGACATTAAAGATATTGTTGGGCAATTAAATAAAGCTGGATACGATTTTAAAGAAGATTGGTTCGATCCGTTCTTTGAATTTAGATTTCCACTTCACGGTATGGTCGAAATAAACAACATCCATTTAGAATTAAGAGCTGGTATTGAACCATGGAATGTTTTAGGTGAAGAAGCCACCGGAAACGGTACAGCCCGTTATGTTGACTCTTCGGTAGAACGTTTACAGGTAAAAGTTAAAAACTTCAATAACGATAGGTATGTGTTAACATGTAATGGCATAAAAGTGGAATTGCGCAGTACGCCTGTAAAAGAACAATTTGTTGCAGGTGTGCGTTATAAAGCCTGGAATCCGTATTCTGCTTTACATCCAACCATTGATGTTGATACACCATTAGTTTTTGATATTGTAGACACATGGAATAGACGCTCTATTGGTGGTTGTACTTATTTTGTTTCACATCCTGGAGGACGCTCTTACGATTCGCATCCAATTAATAGTTTTGAAGCCGAATCGAGACGTATTAATCGTTTCTGGGAATTTGGTCATACCCAAGGTGAAATTGAAAATATTTCACAGGAATCATCAGATTCTTCAAGAAAAAGTGTTGAAGAGAAAGAAAGTGGAAAAAAATTCTCATATAAAGTGCTTCCAACTAATTTTGAATTCCCAAATACGTTAGATTTGCGAAAAAAATAAATTTAGTGTAATTAATGATCACTGACTCGAACATATTATTTCAAAATTATTTTTCGAAAAGCAATAATTACGACGAAGTATTAAAATCTAATATGGATATAAACCCCAATTGGGAACAGTTATTAGACAATATAACTTCTATGGACGTCGATACCCTAATCTCTAAGCAAAATGAGATTAATTGGTTAATGGACGAAAATGGTGTTACCTATAATGTTTACAACGACCCAAAAGGTATGCACCGGTCTTGGGACTTAAATATTGTTCCTTTTTTAATTGATAAAAAAGAGTGGAATACGATTGAAAAAGGAATAAAACAACGTTCTGAAGTTTTAAACCTTATTTTAAAAGATATTTATGGCAAGCGAGAGCTTATTAAAAATGGTATAATTCCACCTGAAGTAATATTTGCGCATCGCGGTTTTTTAAGACAATGCGATAAAATTGACTATACAACAACTAAAAATTTATTAATTCATTCGGCCGAAATTTCTCGTGGACCCGATGGACGCATGTGGGTTGTTAACGATCGAACCCAAGCACCCTCAGGGATGGGCTACGCTTTGGAAAACCGATATTCTATAAACAGAATATTACCCAGCATGTTTAAAGATATTAATGTTAAGCAGCATTATTCATTTTTTCAGGAATTCAATCAAATGCTTATTGAGTCGGCGCCTCAAAATAAACCGAATCCAAATATTGTTATTTTAACTCCTGGACCGCTTAACGAAACCTATTTTGAACACGCTTATTTGTCGTCATTTCTAGGATATCCACTTGTAAATGGTAACGATTTAGTAGTTAGAAACGGTAAAGTTTGGTTAAAATCGTTAAAAGAACTAAAGCAAGTCGATGTGATTTTACGCCGTGTCGACGATACTTTTATGGATCCTTTAGAATTAAGGGAAGATTCATATTTAGGTGTTACAGGAATTTTAGATGTTGTAAGAAATAAAAATGTAACCATTGTAAACCCTATTGGTAGTGGTATTTTAGAAAATTCCGGACTCATTCCGTTTATGAATGCTATTTGTAATTATTTCTTAAAAGAAGATTTAATTCTACCCCAAATTGCTTCTTGGTGGTGCGGACAAGAAAAGGAACGAAATTTAGTTTTAAATAATCTTAAAAACTATGTTGTTAAGCGCATCGACAGATCGAACAGAGAAAGCATCTATTTCTGTGAATTCTTAAATAAGAAAGAATTAGAGGATTTAAAAAATGAAATTTTAGCGAATCCATATAGATTTGTAGGACAAGAAAAAATATCCTTTTCCACAGCACCCGATTTTGTTAATGGCAAGTTAGAACCACGAAAAGTTATGTGCCGTACGTTTTCTATTGCTAAAGACGACGGTTATATAGTAATGCCTGGTGGACTCGTTAGAGTAGCTCCAGAACGAGAAAATTTATTTGTTTCTAACCAAAGGGGCGGCGTTAGTAAAGATTTTTGGGTTTTAACCGACGAGCAAGAAAGTAATATACAAAACTACGCATGGGACAACTCTTGTAGTATTTCCATCTCAGATATTAATGATTTGCCTAGTAACACTGCCGAAAACTTATTTTGGTCTGGTCGCTATCTGGGAAGAGCTTTAATGACGGCTCGATATATTAGAATGGTGTTAAATACGCTTAGTAAATCGCAATATAACAGCAATACTTCCGAAGCCGAAAGTCTAAAATACCTTTTACAGTCTTTAACAAACATTACCTCTACGTTTCCAGGTTTTGTTGGTAAAGGCAGTGAAGAACTTCTAAAAACGCCGTTAAAAGAAATTATTTCTTTAATGGTAGACCAAAATCGTATGGGAGGTTTTGCCCAAACCTTAACAAGTTTTAATAACTCGTATTATTCATTACGAAATTTATGGTCTAAAGACATGTGGCGTGTATTTGATAGTATTCAAAAACTCTGGACCAAGTTTATTGAAGACGATATCTACTCGATAGGTTCTCTAACAAAACTTTTAGACCGCATTATTACCAGGCTAATTGCTTTTATGGGCTTAATTGAAGAAAGCATCATGGTACAACAAGGCTTATTGCTCTATTTTATTGGTTTACAAACAGAACAAGCCATGATGCAAGTAGCCAAATGCCGTTCGTTACTTGTTTTTAATTATGAAGAACGTTTGCAATACGAAATTCTTGAGTCGCTTTTAACCAGTGACGAAAGTTTAAATATTTACAGATATAGTTACAGATCGTATTTAAGTCTTGAAAATGTGATTAACCTGAGCATTCTGGATAAGGAATATCCGAAATCTTTAAATTACCGACTTAAACGTATCCAAAAAGATATTGACAGATTGCCGCATTCGAAATCGAAAGAAATGATAAGTGATTGTCAAATATTAATCGCTAAGGCAAACGAAAAAATTTCGGAATTAACGATTTTAAGCCTCACCGAACTCAATGAAGACAAAACGTTAAGACAAAAACTTGATGATGCACTTTCTGAACTTAGCGATTTGCTTCATGAAACATCGTTGTCTGTATCAAACACCTATTTTAATCATTCGTATCAACAAACCCAATTGGTTAATCAAAATTTTCCATCATAATTATGATATTTCAAGTTTCACATACCACAAGTTACAATTATGAAAATGATGTTACTTTTTGTCATAACATAACGACTTTAAAACCAAAAACACTTCCGGGTCAAAAACTACTTGAATACAAACTTGAAATCACTCCAAATCCAACAGAAATATCAGAAAGACTCGATTTTTTTGGAAATTGGATTACGCGATTTTCCATTCAAAAACAACACACAAAATTATCGGTAACCGCCATTAGTAAAGTATTACGCGATTACGATTTACAACCTAAAATTGAAGATTCTGAAAAAGGAAAAAATATAACTTTAGAAGAAGCTTTAGTTGCATTAAAAAAGAATGAAGAAGACATTATTGATGCCAGACAATATATATTAGAATCTGTTTTAATAGCTAGAATTTCTTCAGATATTAAAGACTATGCCAGAGTATCGTTTAAGCCAAACCGACCTGTTTACGAAGCCGCATACGAGCTTATGCAACGTATTTATACCGATTTCGATTTCGATCCAGAATTCACCAACGTGGCAACCCCTATTCATGAAGTAATGAAAGAGAAAAAAGGAGTATGTCAAGATTTCGCCCAAATAGCCATTGCCTGTGTACGTTCTATGGGATTACCAGCGCGTTATATTAGTGGATACATTGAAACTTTACCTCCTCCTGGAAAAGAGAAACTAGTTGGCACCGATGCCTCTCATGCTTGGTTTTCGGTTTATATCCCAGGTTTTGGATGGGTAGATTTTGATCCTACAAATAATCAAGTACCAAAAAACCAACATATTATAGTTTCCTGGGGAAGAGATTATTACGATGTGCCACCTCTTAAAGGGGTTATTTATAGCACTGGAAAAAATACGATGGCAGTTGCAGTAGATATTAGACCTGCCGTAGATGTTATAGAATAATTTTAATTAATGCTCTAATACTTTTCCTGTCGAACCCGCTTCGTTCGTTGTTAATTTGTAAATAAAATCAGGTTTTAACAAACCTTCTTCAAGCCTATGAGACACATACAAAATAGTTGTATTGGTTTCTTTAGCAATTTTATTTATTAACTGTGAAAATAATTTAACATCATGGTCGTCTAAACCATTGGTAGGTTCATCTAATATTAATAATGGTGGGTGTTTCACCATAGCTCTGGCGATTAAAACAAGACTCTGATGCCCTTTAGAGAGTGATAAAAAACTTTCTTTACGTTTTTCAAAAAGCCCTAAAACATGCAGCCATTGTTGGGCACTTTTTATTTGCTGATTGGTAGGTTGTTTATACAAACCAATAGTGTCGAAAAAACCAGAAACAATCATGTTACCTATGGAGTCCAGGCGTTTAAAACCTCTTAGCATTTCAGAAGAGAAATAACCAATCTTTCTTTTTATTTCCCAAACACTTTCTCCAGAACCTTTTTTTACTCCAAATAAGGTAATATTCTGGCCAAATGCCTTTGGGTTATCACCAAAAATCATACTTAAAATGGTGCTTTTACCAGAACCGTTTGGTCCTATTAATTGCCAGAATTCACCTGGTTTAATTTCCCAGTTGATACGACTTAATATCGTTCGGTCACCATATGAAACAGAAACGTTATTAAATTTAATTACAGGATGATACACCTGGTAATCTAAATGACCACTAGAAGGTAAACTTTCTAAAAATGGCTTAGAAAATTTATTATCTGTATGGTTAACAAGTAAAACTAAGGAGTCATTTTTAATTTGATAGATTTGCTCAATAAACGGAAGAAAGTCTCCTACTCTATTTTCAATTTGAATGATTAGAGTTGTTTGACTTAGTTTTGAAAAAACACTTTGTATTTCTTGTTGAAAACTAACATCTAAACTACCCAGTAAATTATCTACAATAATATAATCGGGCGATTTAGATATTATATATTGTAAAAGTGCTTTTTTGCGTTCGCCCTGTGAAGCGAACTGCAAACTCTTTATTTTATCTGTTTTAACTTGATAAATACCATGCGTTCTTTCTTCTTCTATAAACTTATTAATTGTTATTTCAGAGAAAAGCGCGCCTTTTAAATGGGATAAATCACCAAATAAGCCTTTATTAATAATTGCGTCTATAAGTGCTTTCTTATTGTCTAGGTTAGAAATATAAAGCGCCTTATGAGTAATCAAAAAAAATTATAATTTACTTGTATGAAAAGCTACTAAGCCTTCAATAGGTCTGCGTTCAATGTTACCTAAAGTAAAGCCCATCTCATTGGCAACCTCTTGTATTTGATCTTTAGCAAAAAATGCGATAGATCCCGCGAAGTGAACCGGACAGGTTTTTATTTCTTCTTTATACTGCATAATCATGGTTTTTGTAAACAAACGAATACCATCTTTAATAACATTTAAGATATATTCTGAATCTTTGTTTAAAAACATGAATTCTGCAAAATTTGCAAGATAGGCATTAGGATTAGGCTGCTTGTAGATGTTGTATTTAATATAATCGGCATCTAAATTATATTTGGTTTCAAAAGCGATTTTAATATCTTCAGGCATCAAATTAAAATAGTAATCTCTAATTAATTGACGACCATAATAATTACCAGAAGCATCGTCCATGATTGAATATCCTAAAGAATCAACCCTTTGTACTAAATTTTCGCCATCGTAATAACTACAATTAGAACCTGTACCTAAAATACAAACTACGGCAGCTTCGGTAGTAGAATTTATAGTTGCAAAAATGGCAGCCATTGTGTCTTCATGTACATAAACTTCGGCATTTTTAAAAATGCTTTCCAGTACAGCTGTTACCGAATTTTTCGGCTTTTCTGTACCACAACCAGCACCATAGAAAAATACATGAGTTACACTGTTTTTATGAGCTTTTAAATCCTCATTTTCTTTAATTATTTTCTTCAGTTTCTTATCAGAAATAATTTCTGGATTAAGACCCTTCGTTCTTATTTTTTCTAATAATTTATTTCCATTATTATCTACAGCAATCCAATCGGATTTTGTAGAACCACTATCAACAATTAAAATCATGAGTTATTAAAATAAAAACTCCACAGACTCTTGTGATATACAATAATTCTGTGGAGTCGTTAATACTTAAATTATATAAAATTAAATTTTACTAATGTGTTGTGCAAGGTCAATTAATTTAGTCGAATAACCAAATTCATTATCGTACCAAGAAACTAATTTAAGGAAATTATCGTTTAATGCAATACTTGCATCGGCATCGAAAATACTTGTCATAGATTCTGAAACGAAATCTTGAGAAACTACAGCTTCTTCAGTATAACCTAAAATACCTTTTAATTCGTTTTCTGAAGCTTTCTTTAAAGCTGCTTTAACTTCATCCCAAGATGCAGATTTTTCAATTCTTACAGTTAAATCAACAACAGAAACATCTGGAGTTGGAACTCTAAATGCCATACCTGTTAATTTTCCATTTAATTCAGGAATTACTTTACCTACGGCTTTTGCAGCACCAGTAGATGAAGGTATAATGTTAGCTAATGCACTTCTACCACCTCTCCAGTCTTTTCTAGAAGGACCATCAACAGTTAATTGCGTTGCAGTTGTAGCGTGAACAGTAGTCATTAATCCTTCTACAATTCCGAAGTTATCATTAATTACTTTTGCTAAAGGCGCTAAACAGTTTGTAGTACAAGAAGCATTAGAAACGATTGTATCGCTAGCTGTAATTTTTGTGTGGTTAACTCCCATTACAAACATTGGTGCATCTGCAGATGGCGCAGAGATAGCTACTTTTTTAGCTCCAGCTGTAATGTGTTTTTGAGCACCTTCTAAAGTTGTGAAGATACCAGTACAATCTAATACAACTTCTGCTCCAACAGCATCCCATTTTAAATCTTCTGGGTTACGCTCTGCTGTAATTCTAATTTCGTTACCGTTTACTACTAAGTTTCCGTTTTTAACTTCTACAGTTCCATTGAAACGACCGTGAACAGAATCGTATTTTAATAAATACGCTAAATGCTCTACATCCAATAAATCGTTGATTCCTACTATTTCAATATCTGGTCTACTAGCTGCTACTCTAAAAGCAATTCTACCAATTCTACCAAATCCGTTAATTCCTAATTTTAATGTTGACATAATTTTTGTTCTAAATGTTAAGTGCTCATAATATCTGAGACACGCAATAATTCTAAATTTATTTTTGTTTTTCCTTTTATGGCGTTTTCTAATGGGGTTAATTCCATGATGTTGTTAATTAAACCTACCATGTAATTTGATTTTCCTTCTAATAAAGATTCTACTGCTTTAACCCCCATTCTACTAGCTAAAACACGGTCGAAACACGATGGGGCACCACCACGCTGCATGTGTCCTAAAACTGATACACGTACATCGTAACCTTCCATATTTTCATCAACGTAATCTTTAAGTTCAAAAATGTTTTTACCTATTTTATCACCTTCGGCAACGACTACTATGCTCGATGATTTTCCAGATTTTCTACTACGGTTAAGAGAATCTACAAGACGTTCTAAACCTAAGTCTTCTTCTGGAATTAATATTTCTTCGGCTCCACCAGCTATACCTACGTTTAAAGCAATATGACCTACGTCTCGCCCCATAACCTCAACAAAAAACAATCTGTTATGAGAACTTGCAGTATCTCGTATTTTATCGATGGCATCAACCACTGTATTTAGTGCTGTATCAAAACCTAAAGTATGAGATGTTCCTACAATATCGTTATCAATGGTTCCAGGAATTCCCATAACCGGGAAATCGAACTCTTGATTGAATATCATGGCACCAGTAAAAGAACCATCACCACCAATAACTACCAAGCCATCAATTTCTGCTTTAACTATATTTTCGTAAGCCTTTTTTCTACCTTCAACCGTTCTGAATTCTTTAGAACGCGCCGACTTTAAAAAAGTACCTCCTTTATTAATGATTCCTTTAACACTTCTGGCATCAAGGACTTCAAATTCACCATCTATTAATCCTTCGTAACCACGATAAACACCTACGCATTCTACATTGTGGTAAGCACAGGTTCTAACTACCGACCGGATGGCTGCATTCATACCTGGAGAATCTCCACCCGAAGTTAAAACCGCAATCTTCTTTATTGTTTTTGGCATAAATTTCTAATTTATAGAGGTAAAATTACTAAAGAAAAATCATTTATCTATACCATTTATCCTATTTTCTTACCGATATTAAACTATAACGTTTTAGTTTATTGAAATATAAATATTAGCTAACTAATAATAAATAATCCTGATTTTTAGCGCTATTAAATTATCAATTAGGCGTTTTGTGTTTTATATAATCTGGAAGGGAAGATTCGTTATTCTCTGGCTTAACTTCTTCTATTACTGATGTTTCATCTTCTGGTTTTTTAAACAAACGCTGAATTAATTCCTTAAAGGTATCAAACTCTACGCTATAAGCCAAACCAATGCCCTGGGTATAACCCACAGCTTCACCAAAGTTTCTTATACTATTTTCTCTGTTAAACACCTTGGCAGTTAGTGTTCCGTCTTTATTTAAAAGAAAATCAATTTCTACATCTCCAGCTACAACGGTTTGGGTTGCCGATTGCCCACCTATTGGAACGGCTACTTTTCCATTTATTAAAACCCGATCGCTTATACGTGTTTGAAGAGTAACCCCAAAACGATCCTGTGTTTGATAATCTGGTCGGTTTTGACCTGCTTCGTAATTTAATCCAATATTTAATTTGCCGTCGCCATTGGTAAAAATACCATTTAAAATACCATTAAGTCTTTCGGCAATAGTACCCGAAAAATTAAGTTCATTTAATCCTCGTGAAAATGATCCTGTTGAAATTAAATACAGGGCTTGATTTTGCCTATCGTCTGCAGATTCTAAACGGTATTGAAGCTCTGAACGAATGGAGGAATTTACGTTTGGAAACTTAAAATCGTATAAAGGTATGGGGCGTTCTAAATCGCCAGTTAAATTAATATTTAACTCTACAGGTATGCTTCTGTTAATGGGATTATCTAATAATGGCGATGGGTTTGCCTGTGTTTTATAAACAGCAAACATATTTATTTGTGCTTTAAGCGGGTTCCCCTCCCAAGCAATGGTTCCTCCGGGTTTCACAGTAAATTCCTTTTGAATTAATCCGGCATAAGCAAAATTATAAACCCCTTCGAAAACCGAGAAATCTCCCCACATGTTAAATTTTCCATTGGTGTTTATTTCTACCAGCAAACCACCACTACCACGACCTTTTAAAGCGTGTCCAGATTCTTTATCGATAATAATTTCAACTTCTGCATCTTGAGTAACATCTAAATCGAAGTCCAACTCCAACCCTTTTACATCTCGTAAAACCACTTCTTTTCCCAGCTGCCTGGCGCGTTTTTCTTGTTTTGTAATAAAGTGTATATAGGTATTATCTCCAAACGATTCGGTATCACTTAACGGTATTTTAAATACTGTACCTGCTTTTGTTTCGCCCACTACTTTAATTACTAACTCATCGGTTGGCCCTTTTATACTAGCTCTTCCTCCTATAAATCCTGTTCCGTAATACAGAGCATCTTCATCTTCTTTGGTATCTAAAACCAATAATTTTGGTGTTCTTAAATTTAAATCGAGTGCCCAAGTTGAAAAATTATCATGACTTATCGAACCATCTAACTCACCAACCGTATTGTATTTTACATCTTTTAATTGAATTTTATTAAAAATAAAACTTTGGTTGGCTAGAGTAACTTTGGCTTCGTTTATAAAATCGTAGTTTACATTTAAATAAGGAATCCCCATACCACCCTTTTGAATATCTAATTCGCCCTCTATATCGGGTTTATTTAAATTACCAAGCACGGCAACCTTGCCCGAAGCCACACCCCGAATATCACTTAAAATATCTTTTAAAAATGGATTTAGAGGTTGAAGGCTAAAATCGTCTAATATTAAATCGACATTGATGGTCGATTGCTTGCCACTTACATATATATTACCAAGGGCATTAAATGTTTTCTTTATATCGTCTTTAATGGTTAAATCTATGGCATAATTTGTTAGGTCTTCATTACCCGTAATGTTGGCGTTAAACGAACCCAAATTAAAATCGTTAACACTCAAATCGTCTATAACCATTGATGAACTTGGTAAATAATTACCATTTTTCTGAAGAATATTTAATTTTCCGTTAACCAATCCAGTTAGCGATAAACTATCAATATCTGGGGTGATTTTTTCTAAATGAACGTTTTTAAAATTCAAGTTCAAATCTTTTTGAGTTGAATCTTTAATAAAACCAGAAAGCTTTATTTCCTCGTCATTATGATTGATAATAAATTGGTCTATATTAAATTTTGTGAAACTTTTATTGAAGGTTACTTTATTGAATTTGTCTTTCTTATCGTTTATAAACCACTTATTATCTTTAATGGTTACATCCGATTTTTTAAACCCAACAACCGATTCATTCTCTTCATTAATGGTATGGTATAAACTTAAATTGTAAATATCGTTACTTTTCTTTCCGCCTTTAAATTCTGTTCTTACAAACAAGGTATCGTTAACCGTCACATTAATTAAATTAAAGTTTGCAACATCATAATATTTAGTTTTTAGGCTATCGGCTTCAATGTAGGTATTAAATACCGGATTACTATTATCTACTTGTAACTCCACATTATCAACTAAGTATTCGTTAAGTTTAATTAAAGGCGATTTAAACGTTAGTTTAAATTGATTTTGGTCGCTCTCTACCTGACCACGAATAAACGTATTTTTACCCAATTCGATGTCTGGATAAAACACTTCAATAATTTTATTATAAATTTTAAAATTGAAATGTATGGATTGGTTAGGCTGAACCTTATAAGGTTTATAGTTTGTGTAAATATGGCCAATGGAGTTTTGGAATAACTTTTTCAAGTCTTTAAAAACAAATTTTCCTTTTAGTTCGCCTTCAATAATATCGGGAGATTGAATTTCAATAAAACGTATATCATCTTCAAAACGCGACGATAAGTAAAGTTGATTAAAATTATAAGTGTCGTTTTGATTTTTGTAGGATGTATTTTCGAAAGTAATTTTACCAACAGCATCATCAATTGTGCTGCTGTTCATATTCATTTTTATATCACTTCTAAAAATTGAAATACTATCGCTTTTAATAAAATTTAAAACATTTAAATTGGCGTAATCAATTTTAGCTTCGAAATCGTATTTTTTAACATGTTCTGAAAAATCTACAAGTCCTAAAAAGTTTAATTTTAAGTTTTCATCGGTAGAAACTAAATTACCATCGAAAATTTTATTTCTAATATTTCCAACTACGGTTAAACCTTTGTAGTTATAATTATTAAACATAATTTCAGAGACATTACCTTTTACTTGCGTATTTAACTTGGCAGCTGTAAATCCGCGACCTTTCACATTAAAATTTAATGATGCCAAACCAACCTCCGGATTTTCCAGATAAGCACCAAAATCGAACTTATCAAAAAGCACTTCTCCTTGGTAGGATGCATTATCGATATCGTTTATTTTGGTTATTTGTAAATTCGAATCGATAAAACCTAATTCGGTATTAATTTCTATATCGGCATCGACTGCTGTGGTTGAGACTTGCGTGTTTCCTGTAATGGTAAATCTACCTATATTTTGAAACGATGACGGAATGGTGGAACCCAAAATATTTGGCAGTAAGGCTTTTAAATCGAGGTAGGTAGACGATAAATTTGTAAAATTACCGTTCATAAAAAAGGCTCCGGTATCGGTACTTATTAGGTTTTCAAAAAGAATATCGCCATATATTCTGGTGTTTGTATTGGCTTTTAGCCTTAAATCCTGAACAAATAAATTGTTTAAAGTACCAGACAGGTTAACATCAAAATTAGCCATCTGGCCTCGACCAAAAGCATCATAAAAAATATTCAACTCATCTAATAGCAAGTTAGAGTTTTTAAAGGCAGCTTCAAGTTTTACTTTATTAATAAAATCGGCAAAATCTTCTCGGTTATACAAAAACTTTAAATCGCCTTTTAAATCTGAATTTGGTGTTTCAATCTCTAAATTAGAAAAAGTCATATCGGTAAGTGTATATGAAAAATTTGTCATTAAATTTTTCATCACTAACCCACGACTGTCTTTAAAAGCCAGTGTATTTATTCGAGTACTTACATCGCTTCCGTTTATTAGAAAATTAGTAGCATTAATATTTAAATTCTCGAATTCCAGAATTTTTGGTGTTTCCTTGTTTTCATCAATAAATCTAAAAATACCATTATAAATAGAAACATCGCTCGACGACAATAAAAAGGTGCTTTCGCTGTCTTTGGGATTATCATCTTCAAACTTGCTTACAAAAACATCTAAATTCGTATCTGTTTCACCTTTGTAAGTCTTAATATTAAAAACCAAGTTTTCAACGTCAATATCACCAAAAGTTAGTTCGCCATTTATTAAGTTTTTCAAGTTTATTATTGATGTGTTTAATTCTGAAACACTTATTAAAGTATCTAATTTATAATCTTCAATAAAAATATTTTTAAGCTCTACATCGCCATTAAACTGCAAGCTTACCCTTTCGATGTTTATGTGGGTTTTAAACTCGTCGTTTAACGTTTTTGTAGCATATTTACCCAAACGGGTTTGAACATAAGGAATAGATAAAACAAGTACCAAAATGATAAAAAGCAGCAAAATAATCGCTGCAATTTTAGATAGTATTTTTAGAAATTTTTTGATACGTTTTATTATTAATTATTATTAAAATTTTGGCTAAAAACCGAAACCTTACAGAAAGCTTCGACTAAGATATAACACATTAAACTTATTTCCATTTCTATTAAAAAAATAAATGAGTAGTTTTGTATTTACTATGGCGTCTGAATCTAAAGATGTTATTTAGTTATTCAAAATTAACAATTATTATGCCTAAAATTTATTAATGGCCACAGAAAATATTTATATTCTTGGAATAGAATCTTCCTGCGATGATACGGCGGCTTCTGTTATACATAACGGATCTATTTTAAGTAACATTGTTGCCAATCAAAAAATACATGAAGCCTATGGCGGTGTGGTGCCAGAATTAGCTTCGCGCGCGCACCAACAAAACATTGTTCCTGTTGTAGATCAGGCTTTAAAAAAGGCAAATATTACCAAAGATCAATTACATGCCATAGCCTTTACCAGAGGTCCTGGTTTAATGGGCTCGTTACTTGTTGGTACCTCGTTTGCTAAATCGTTAGCCTATGGCTTAGATATTCCCTTAATTGATGTTAACCACATGCAAGGCCATATTTTGGCTCATTTTATTAATGAAGAAGGTTTTAACAAACCGCCATTTCCTTTTTTAGCCATGACCATTTCGGGTGGACATACCCAAATTGTGAAGGTTGATAGTCATTTCAACATGACGGTTATTGGTGAAACTATTGACGATGCCGTTGGAGAAGCGTTCGACAAAAGTGGCAAAATTCTGGGTCTAGGCTATCCCGCAGGACCAGAAATAGACAAACGTGCAAAATTAGGAAACCCTAAAGCGTTTAAATTTACTAAGCCAAAAGTTGATGGTTTAAACTTTAGTTTTTCGGGATTAAAAACGGCTATTCTGTATTTTATTCAAAACGAAACTAAAGCAAATCCTCATTTTATTGATGAAAACATCAATGATATTTGCGCCTCTATACAATACACCATTATTGGTATTTTAATAGACAAACTAAAAATGGCTTCTAAGCAAACAGGAATAAAACACATAGCTATTGGTGGTGGTGTGTCTGCTAATTCTGGAATACGACAAGCCCTTAAAGATGGTGAAAAAAAATTTGGTTGGACAACCTACATTCCTAAATTTGAATTTACCACAGATAATGCTGCCATGATTGCCATTGTAGGCTATTTAAAATATTTAGAAGGCGATTTTGCCCAACAAAATGTAGCGGCTTCTGCTCGATTAAAAATTTAATACCAAATCTTTAAAAACCCCAAACCCAATCTCATGATAAAAAATTTACTTTTTATGTCGTTTTTATTAATGTCTGTTTACGGAACAACCCAAAATAACGCTGAAACAGATTTAGTTGCCATTGAAACCGAAGAACAAGCAGAAACCTTTTTAGCTTCAAAAAAAGACAAAAAGAATAAAATAATTGTCTTTAACGAAGAAAAGCACAAATCGATTTTAGCTAAAGAATTATTCAAATTATCTAAAGGCGGAGTAAAAACAAATCGAAATGATTATGAAAAAACACATTATAAAGTCATCGATAAAAAAGAAACACCTTACTACCGTGTAAGTTATATTTATTTAGATGGTAATAAACTAAATTTACAAGAAATTAATAGTTTAAGAAAAACCATTTTGATGAAATATCAAGATGGCGCACCTTTCGATTTCTTGGCTAAACAATATGCCATGTACGAGAGTGGTAAAAAAGGTGGCGATTCGGGATGGTTTAAGGCAGGAGACCACAGTTTCGATTTTGAAAACGACATAACTAACGGAGCTTATAATAACGAGGAAATTTTTTCATTAGATATTCCCGAAACCAATAGTTATTATGTAATTTTAAACTCTTACAAACCGAAAAACATTTCGGAAATTAAAGTTTTAAAAATTGTAGAAACGCTTTAAAATGCAACTTTTTTATAATCCAGACATTACCGAAAAAACCATGCGCTTTTCTTTCGACAAAGAAGAAAGCAGGCACATTGTAAAAGTATTACGAAAAAATATTGGCGACACATTACATATAACCAATGGTAAAGGCTGGCTATTTACTGCCGAAGTTACGGTAGCCGATATAAAAAACTGTATTGTAAATATTATTGAAGCGACTTTACAACCAAATATAAATTACAAACTCCATTTAGCGGTTGCACCAACAAAAATGAACGATCGCTACGAATGGTTTTTAGAAAAAGCCACCGAAATTGGCATATCGAGCATAACGCCTATTATTTGCGATCGGAGCGAACGTAAAATAATTAAAGCAGAACGTTTTGATAAAATTTTACAATCGGCCATGAAACAGTCGTTGAATTGTTACTTACCTGTTTTAAACGAAGCCATGTCTTTTAAAGATTTTGTAAACAAGGCGTTAACAGGCGATTTATTTATTGCCCATTGTGAAGAAACCGATAGAAAATCGCTAAAACAAATGCTAAAAGCAAATCAGGAAATTACAATTTTAATTGGCCCTGAAGGCGATTTTAGCACCAAAGAAATTGCCTTAGCTATAAAAAACAATTTTATTCCTGTAACTTTGGGACAAACCAGACTACGAACCGAAACGGCTGCCATTGTTGCATGCCATTCTGTAGCCTTTATAAATGAATAAGATATGAAACTAATTGCCTCATTTATTTTTTGTTTAAGTTCCCTCGTTTTGTTTTCGCAAGACCTGGCGCTTTTAAAATATAATGGCGGTGGCGATTGGTATGCAAATCCTACGGCATTAAAAAACCTAATCGCATATTGCAATAAAAACATAAATACCAAAATAAACGACAAGCCACAGGAAGTTGAAGTTGGAAGCATCGATATATTTCAATATCCTTTTTTGCATATGACGGGTCATGGCAATGTGTTTTTTAGTGAAACTGATGCCGAAAATTTAAGAAACTACCTCCTTTCGGGTGGTTTTCTGCACATAGATGATAACTACGGTATGGAACCTTACATAACCAAAGAATTAAAAAAAGTATTTCCGGATAAAGATTTAGTTGAATTACCTGCTTCACATCCTATTTTTAATACTGCTTTTAAATTTCAAAATGGTTTACCAAAAATTCATGAACACGATGGCAAAAGACCGCAAGCTTTTGCTTTGTTTAATGAAGATCGATTGATGTTGCTTTTTACTTTTGAAAGCGATTTAGGTGATGGTTGGGAAGACCCCGAAGTACACAACGATCCTGCCGATGTTAGAGAAAAAGCCTTAAAAATGGGCGCTAACATAGTAAAATATGCTTTTGAGAATTAGTGAATAAGCAAAATTATTACGGCACAGATCAATCTAACAAAAAACTATTTTAAATAGATTTTAAAAAAATTAAAATTGCAACTAACCCATTACAATACAAATTTCAAAAAACAAACATTTCCCATCGTTTTAGTGTGTGATGGTGTTACAAACGCACCAAACATTGGAAGTTTGTTTAGAATTGCCGATGCCTTTGGTTTAGAAAAAATATGGTTATGTGGCGAGCATATTACCGTTGGACGAAAAGTAACTAAAACATCGAGAGCGACAGAAAAGGTGGTGAATTATGAAATTGCTACTTCGGCTTCAGAAGTTGTTGCCCACTTAAAAAACAAGGACTATCAAATAATCGCGTTAGAAATAACAAACACCAGTCAACCAATTCATACCTTTCAGTTTAAAATAAATCAACCGATAGCACTTGTAATTGGCGATGAAAATTTTGGTGTTTCCGAAGCTATTTTAAAAACATCACATGCCATAATTCATATCGATATGTTTGGTTACAATAGCAGCATGAATGTGGTACAAGCTACAAATATTGCTTTATATGAAATGACTAAGCAATTATCGTAAAGCTTTTTTTATATTTACTAAAATCAATTGTATTTAAATGAATTCAAAAACCATAGCAAACGGTATTTTAAAAGCTATAGCCGTATTAGTAAGTATTAGCTTGTTGCTGTTTTTTTTATATAAAGTTCAAGCCGTTATAAGTTATATTGTTATTGCCTTAGTTATTTCTTTAATTGGTAGACCTATTGTTTTATTTTTAAAAAATCGTTTAAAATTTAAAAATACCATAGCAGTAGTTGTAACCATTGTAATTTTACTGGCGTTTATTTCTGGCCTTATAGGATTGTTCATTCCTTTAATAATAAAGCAAGGCGAAAATTTATCTTTACTAAACATTGAAGAATTAGAAGGAAATATTGCGAATTTATACACCGAAATTATTAATTATTTCAACTTAAATAAATACGAATTAGAGGCATCTATTAAAAACTCCAACATAATTTCTAAAATAGATTATTCCCTAATTCCTAATTTTCTTAATGCCATTATTAGTGGCTTCGGAAATTTTAGTATGGGGTTGTTTTCGGTGCTGTTCATCTCTTTTTTCTTTTTAAAAGACAGCCATTTATTTGAAAATGCCATTTTAACACTCATCCCAGAAAACAAAGAATCTAAATGGAAAAATTCTTCTTTAAAAATTAAAGACTTATTATCGAGATACTTTACAGGATTAATTTTTCAAATTTTTATATTGTTCATTATTTACACCATTGGGTTGCTTTCCATTGGTATTGAAAATGCTATTGTAATTGCCTTTTTATGTGGCTTAATAAATCTTGTTCCGTATTTAGGCCCCTTAATTGCTCTTATTTTAATGCTAACATTAACCTTAACCAGTAATTTAAACGAAAGTTTTAGCACCGTTATTTTAAATAAATCGTTCTGGGTTTTTATTGTTTTTATCATTGGCCAGTTAATTGATAACTTTTTTAGTCAGCCCTTCATTTTCTCTAAAAGTGTTAAGTCGCATCCTTTAGAAATTTTTCTGGTAATATTAATAACCGGAATTCTTTTTGGTATTATTGGTTTAATACTTGCCATTCCAACATACACGGCCTTAAAAGTTATTTTAAAAGAGTTTTTATCTGAAAACAGAATTGTAAAAAAACTCACTAAAGGATTATAATCTTTTGAATACTGAAATTTTAAATAATGAGGTTCAAGAATTTATTTCACAGCATTTAAATTCTGATATCAACGCGCTTTTATTAAAAGGAACCAACTTTTCACAAGTTGATACCAAAGAAATTATTGAGCAAATTGAAGCAAAGAAACGTTGTGAAAAAAAACTTTTTTCATGGTTTAAATCGGATAACATTTATTATCCGAACAAATTAAACATTGAGCAAACATCCTCTGAAATTACAGCTAAATATAAATCGGGTTTAGTCTCAGGAGACGCAATTATTGATATTACGGGTGGTTTTGGAGTCGATTGTTTTTACTTTTCAAAAGTATTTAAAACAGTAACGCATTGTGAAATAAACAACCATTTATCTGAAATTGTAAAACACAATTACCAACAGCTCAAGGTTAATAATATTGAAACTATTTATGGCGATGGTATTGAATATTTAAAAACCACCAAAAAAACATTCGACTGGATATACATAGATCCCTCTAGAAGGCACGATAGCAAAGGGAAAGTTTTCTTTTTAAACGATTGTTTACCAAATGTTCCAGAACATTTAAATTTATTATTTAATCATTCCAAAAACATACTTATAAAAACATCGCCCCTACTCGATTTTTCTGTGGGGATTAACGAGTTAAAACATATAAAAGCCATTCATGTAGTTGCGATAAATAACGACGTTAAAGAACTGCTTTGGGTACTAGAAAAAGACTTCAACACATCTATTTCAATTTATACAGTAAACTTTAAATTAGATACCACCGAAACGTTTAATTTTAATTTAGATGATGAAAAATCAAGCAATTCTAAATACCATTTACCTCTAAATTATTTATACGAACCCAACAGCGCTGTTTTAAAAGCTGGTGGTTTTCATATTATTTCCAATCAATTAGATGTTTTCAAACTTCATCTGCATTCACACCTATATACCAGTGCGCATATTTTAGAATTTCCAGGGCGTATTTTTAAAATAGAAAGCATCATACCTTTTAATAAAAAAGCATTAAAAACACTTGCCATTAAAAAGGCCAATATAACCACTAGAAACTTCCCTGAAAGTGTAGAAAATCTTAGAAAAAAACTAAAAATAGCAGATGGCGGTACTATTTATATGTTTTTTACAACGAATTTAAACGATGAAAAAATTGTAATTATAACTTCTAAAGTTAATTAAAAACAAAAAAGCCTCACTAAATACATAGTGAAGCTTTTTGTGAGCCAGATTGACCTGACTTCAAATCAAATATTGGAATTTTTCGAAAAAGTAAACTTGAAAATTTTTAACTAAAAAATAAAACCCCCAACTTTTTTGGTTGAGGGTTCGAGTGAGCCAGATTGACCTGACTTCAAATCAAATATTGGAATTTTTCGAAAAAGTAAACTTGAAAATTTTTAACTAAAAAATAAAACCCCCAACTTTTTTGGTTGAGGGTTCGAGTGAGCCCTGAAGGATTCGAACCTTCGACCGCCTCCTTAGAAGGGAGGTGCTCTATCCAGCTGAGCTAAGAGCCCTCATGAAAAACATTTTTGTTTTCCGGTGTGCAAATATAAAACATAGTATAAATCTACCAAAGATAATTCTTTATATTTTTAAATAAAAAATATTACGTTTTGTAATTCAATAAGTTAACCTAAAATAGTTGTAAATCTCTGCAATAAATTACCATTTTTAAATTATAAGTGAATATCTTTATAGTACAAAACAGGTCATTAAAATGCTTAACGAGTTAAAAGAAAATTACGGCTATCTATTTGAGGATGAACTATTAATAGAAATTAACAACGTAGGAACCTTTAAAGAAGTTTCTGAAGGTTTTCAATTAATAGATATTGGAGATTACATAAAATCTATGCCGCTTTTAATTAGTGGTGCTATAAAAATTCTTCGTGAGGATACTAAAGGAGACGAACTATTACTTTACTTTATAGAGCGAGGCGACACCTGCGCTATGACCCTTTCTTGCTGCATGGGTCAAAAAAAGAGTGAAATTAGAGCCATTGCAGAAACGCACACAAAACTCATAATGATTCCTGTTGAAAAAATGAGCGAATGGATGGGCAAATATAAAAGCTGGCTTAATTTTATTCTGCAAAGTTATCATGATAGAATGTCTGAACTCTTGGAAGCCATCGATTCTATCGCCTTTTTAAAAATGGACGAACGGCTATTTAAATACCTAAAAGACAAAGCCATGGTAAATCACAACGACGTGATACAAGTTACGCACCAAGACATTGCTTTCGATTTACATACCTCGCGAGTTGTTATTTCTAGGTTACTTAAAACGTTAGAAATTGATGGTAAAATAGAACTCCATAGAAATAGCATAAAAATTATAGAACTCTAGTGTTTGTAACAATTGTTACAAACAAGCCCTTACGACTACCGTAATTTTGCAACTTAATATATTCGGTATGCCTCTTACAGAGATTTTAGGTTTTATTGCAGCATTACTAATTGGCGTCGTTTTGGGGCTTGTTGGTGGTGGTGGCTCTATACTAACGGTACCGCTACTTGTTTACCTATTAGGTTTCAATCCCGTAGTTGCTACAGCCTATTCTTTATTTGTCGTGGGTTCGTCGTCATTTGTTGGGGTTATTCAAAAACATCAAAAAAGACTGGTAGACTTTAAAACGGGTTTATCATTTTCTTTTCCATCGTTTATGGCGGTTTATATATCGCGTCGGTATTTAGTACCAAACATACCAGATACTATTTTTACAATTAATCAATTTAGTGTAACTAAAGACATGACTATCATGGTGTTTTTTGCAATTGTAATGTTAATTGCAGCAACTTCCATGATTAAAAACAAAAAAGAAATTGACGAAAATTTTATAAAACAAGCCTATTACAAAACATTTTTTCAAGGCATCGTTATAGGAATTATTACGGGTTTAATAGGTGCTGGTGGCGGATTTTTATATGTACCTGCACTGGTGCTTTGGGCTGGTTTACCAATGAAAAAAGCCGTAGGAACCTCTCTAGTTATTGTTGCTATAAATTCTATAATTGGATTTACAGGAGATTTACATACCCTTAAAATAGATTGGGTTTTCTTATTATCGTTTTCACTTTTAACGATTTTAGGCATCTTAATTGGGGGGTATTTATCTAAATATATTTCAAATAAAAAACTGAAAAAAAGTTTTGGTTGGTTTATTTTAGTGATGGCTATTTACATCATTTTCAAGGAATTCACCAACTAATAGATGGTTAGATAGGTTACTAAATTTAAGATGATTACATTGACATAAAATAATTGATATTATGAAAATTGAACAAATATATACCGGATGCCTGGCTCAAGGAGCTTATTACATAGAAAGTAAAGGCGAAGTTGCAATTATTGATCCCTTAAGAGAGGTAACGCCTTACATAAAAAAAGCCGACCAGGATAAAGCTAAAATTAAATATATTTTTGAAACCCATTTTCATGCCGATTTTGTTAGCGGTCATGTAACACTTTCCAAATTAACTGGAGCTCCAATAATTTACGGACCAACAGCAACACCAACTTTTGATGCTGTGGTTGCAGAAGACAATCAAGTATTTCAATTAGGAGAAATAACAATTACAGCTTTACACACGCCCGGGCATACCATGGAAAGCACGACCTATTTATTAAAAGACAAAACAGGTAAAGATTATGCTATCTTTAGTGGAGACACGCTTTTTCTAGGAGATGTAGGCCGACCAGATTTAGCTCAAAAAGCAACCAACATGACCCAAGAAGATCTTGCAGGATTACTTTTTGATAGTTTAAGAAATAAAATAATGCCGCTTGCAGACGATGTTATTGTGTATCCCGCGCACGGTGCTGGTTCGGCTTGTGGAAAAAATTTAAGCAAGCAAACGGTTGGTGTTTTAGGTGAGCAGAAAAAAACCAATTATGCGTTAAGGGCTAATATGACTAAAGATGAATTCATTAAAGAAGTAACCGATGGGCTACTTCCTCCACCTCAATATTTTCCTTTAAATGTTAAAATGAATAAAGAAGGTTATGATGATATTGAAGATGTTATTGAGCGTGGCACCAAACCTTTAACTCCAAAAGAATTTGAAACAATTGCAACCAATACCGGTGCTGTAGTTTTAGATGTTCGTCATCAAGATGAATTTATTAAAGGGCACATACCACGGTCTATTTTTATTGGTATCGATGGTGGCTTTGCACCTTGGGTTGGCGCGCTAATTGCCGATGTCAATCAGCCTATTTTATTAGTAGCCGATACAGGCCGTGAAGAAGAAACCATTATTAGATTATCGCGTGTTGGTTTCGATAATACTTTGGGGTATTTAGAAGGCGGTTTTGAAGCTTGGAAAAACGAAGGATTCGAATATGATACCATTTCAAGCATTTCTGCAAAAAATTTAAAAGAGGAATTACAAAAAGAAAATTTACCTATTTTCGATGTTAGAAAAGAAGGTGAATTCGCTTCAGAACACGTTGAAAATGCACATCATACGCCTTTAGATTACTTAAACGATTACTTAACTGAATTTCCAGAAAACAAACCTTTTTATGTACATTGCGCTGGTGGCTACAGATCGGTAATTGCGGCTTCTATTTTAAAAAGTCGTGGTATTCATAACTTAGTTGATATTAGCGGCGGATTTGCAGCCATTAAAGACGCTGGAATTCCAGTTACAAATTATGTTTGTCCGAGTACATTAAAATAAATTCTAATTATCATATTTAAAAAAGGAATGGCCAAAAGCTATTCCTTTTTTTTTGTAACAAAGGTTACCTATAACCATAAAAGCGTATTGTATTTTTATAGAATAATCCTTCAGGATTTCTAAAAGTTGAAAATTCTAATTATCCAATACTTTTAGATATATGAAGTCAAAATCATTTAAAACATCAAAAAATATGAAAACATCAATTTTAGTACAAAACATAAAATGTGGTGGTTGTGCCAAAACAATCTTAAATAAACTTTCTGAAATGGATTCAATTTCAGAAATTACAATAAATATTGAAGAAAATAAAGTATCATTTAATCCCAATACAGAATTGGATATTCTTTTAGTTAAAGAAACACTAAAATCATTGGGTTACCCTTCTTTTACTGATACAAACAATATCACATCCAAAGCTAAATCTTTAGTGAGTTGTGCCTTAGGAAAATTTACAAACTAATTTATAATGAAAAATTTATTAATTCTAATTACAGTTACAACATTAACATTTAGCTGTAATAACTCAAAACATGAGCATTATTCTGCTTTCGAAAAAAACTTAAAAGCAAACAACCATCCTGGAAAAAAACTTATGGAAACTAATTGTTATGCATGCCATAGTGCAACTGCCAATGAAGAAAACAGATTAGCACCACCCATGATTGCTGTTAAAATGCGCTATTTAAAAGATAATACAACCAAAGAAGCTTTTATAAACGATTTAAAAGATTGGATGAAAAACCCTAATGCTGAAAATGCAAAAATGTATGGTGCTGTAAAACGTTTTGGTGTAATGCCAAAACAAATATTACCTGATGAAACCATAGAAAAAATTGGAAATTACATATACGATTATGATATTGAAAAACCAGATTGGTTTGACAATCATTATAAGAAAATGCATCAAATAAATAAAAATAATGAGTAGCTTTATAGAAATAATAAATCAAGACAAACTGGTGTTAGTCGATTTTTTTGCAGAATGGTGCGGCCCATGTAAAATGATGAGCCCTATTTTAAAAGAAGTAAAAGATGCCTTAGGGACTTCGGTGTCAATTATAAAAATTGATGTCGATAAAAATCAAACTCTGGCAAGCAAATATCAGGTTCGAGGGGTTCCTACTCTAATGCTTTTTAAAAATGGTCAACCATTATGGAGGCAATCTGGGGTATTACAAAAAAATGAATTAATAGCGTTATTAAAATCGCATCAATAAATATGCATTTAAATGAATCGTACTGGGAAAACAGATACCTAGCAAACGACATTGGTTGGGATATTGGCGAGGTATCACGGCCTTTAAAAACTTATTTCGACCAGTTAAATAATAAAGATTTAAAAATTTTAATTCCTGGAGGCGGAAATGCTTATGAAGCAGAGTATCTTCTAAAACAAGGATTTAAAAATACCGTTGTGGTCGATGTGTCTAAAACAGCATTAAGCAATCTTAAAAAACGAGTTCCAGAATTTGCTGAAAATCAATTAATACATAAAAATTTTTTCGATTTAGAAGATTCTTTCGACTTAATAATCGAGCAAACTTTTTTTTGTGCTTTAAACCCCAATTTAAGAGAAAGTTACGCTGTTAAAATGCACGAACTTTTAAAAGAAAATGGCAAGCTTGCTGGTTTATTATTTAATATTCCGTTAAACAAAACGCATCCCCCTTTTGGAGGTTCGAAAACAGAATATTTAGATATTTTTAAAAAACTGTTCAAAATACAAATTTTAGAAACCTGTTATAACTCAATTAATAAGCGTGCTGGCAACGAATTATTCATAAAATTTGTTAAAAAATAGTCAAAAACAATCGTAATGTAACAAATGTTACAATTCGGTTCTTAAGTTTAGCATACTTTTACAACTCGATATCCAAGGTAAACTATTCTTAAATATACCAAGGAGATTAATAGCAAAAATATAAAATCGTCTAATTTATAATAGACGATTTTTTTTTGTTTTTAGTAATAATTGTTACATAAAATCGGGTATTGTGATTTATTTTTGTAAAAAAAACAATACTATGGATGTCGAAATTTTAGCCCGAATTCAATTTGCCTTCACCATTGCTTTTCATTATATCTACCCGCCTTTAAGTATTGGGATTGGACTTATTATGGTTATTATGGAAGGTTTATATCTTAAAACTGGAAATAAACACTACGAGGTTTTAACACGGTTTTGGTTAAAAATATTCGCCATTACTTTTGGTATTGGTGTCGCAACAGGCATTATTATGGAATTTGAATTTGGAACCAATTGGGCCGTTTATTCTAAATATGTTGGTGATATTTTTGGTAGCGCCCTTGCTGCCGAAGGATTGTTTGCCTTTGGTTTAGAAAGTACATTTTTAGGTATTTTAATTTTCGGGTGGAATCGGGTATCTCCAAGAGTTCATTTTATATCGACCATTGGCGTTTTTTTAGGCTCCATGTTTTCGGCAGTTTGGATTGTGGTGGCTAATAGCTGGCAACAAACACCTGCAGGCTACCATATTGTTGGTGAAGGCCTCCAAGCTAGAGCCGAAGTTACAGACTTTTGGGCAATGGTTTTCAATCCGTCGAGTGTCGATAGAATTATTCACACCTGGCAAGGTGCATTTCTTGCAGGAACCTTTTTGGTTTTGAGTGTACACGCCTATTATCTTCTCAAAGGTAGATATGTTGAAATCTCAAAAAAAGCATTTAAAATAGCGCTGTCTGTTGCTA
This sequence comes from Siansivirga zeaxanthinifaciens CC-SAMT-1, assembly GCF_000941055.1. Lineage (GTDB taxonomy): Bacteria > Bacteroidota > Bacteroidia > Flavobacteriales > Flavobacteriaceae > Siansivirga > Siansivirga zeaxanthinifaciens. The sequence continues at coordinate 2,827,036 of NZ_CP007202.1, forward strand.
CAGTTATTTCGTTAACACAGTTAGTTTCCGGGCATAGTTCTGCCGATGGTGTTGCTGTAAATCAACCTGCAAAACTAGCCGCTATGGAAGGGCATTACGAAACTTCAGCTCCGGCAGATTTATATTTATTTGGTTGGGTAGATGATGAAAACCAACAAGTAACAGGTTTGGGAATTCCTGGCGGATTATCATTTTTAGTGCATCAAGATTTTGAAGCACCTATTAAAGGTTTAAATGCGTTCCCTGAAGAAGACAGACCCAGTCAAGTGAATGCGGTTTTTCAGTTTTATCATATTATGATTTCTATAGGGATGTTTTTAATAGGCCTAACTTTATACGCCAGTTATTTATGGTGGCGCGGTACATTATTCGATAAAACCTGGCTTTTAAAGATTTTTGCTTTTTCTGTTATTTTACCGCAAATTGCCAATCAGGTTGGTTGGTTCGCTGCCGAAATGGGCAGACAGCCCTGGATTGTTTACGGACATTTAAGAACCAGCGAAGGGTTTTCACAAGAAGTTTCGGCAAATCAAATTGTATTTTCATTGGTGTTATTTTTATTAGTATATTCTGTACTACTGCTTTTATTTTTATATTCTCTGAATAAAAAGATTAAACATGGCCCTTACGATGAAGCTAAAAATGCCTTAGAAATTATTTAAACAAAACATATGGAAACATTTTTAGGAATAGATTATCCAACCCTTTGGTATTTAGTAGTAGGTTTATTGTTTTCGGGTTATGCCATTTTAGAAGGTTTTGATTATGGTGCAGGTGCCTGGCATTTATTTTTAAAAAAAGACCTAAGTCGTCGAATTGCTATAAATGCCATTGGTCCATTATGGGATGCCAACCAGGTTTGGCTTATTATTGGAGGTGGTGCCTTATTTGCTGGTTTTCCAGTAATGTATGCGACCATGCTATCGGCGATGTATATTCCGTTTATGTTATTTTTGGTGTTGTTGGTATTACGATCGTCTGCTATAAAATTTAGAAGTGCCGAACCTATGCCTTGGTGGCGTAAAACTTGGGATATTACCTATTTTGTTTCAAACACACTTATTTCATTTTTATTAGGTGTCGTTTTAGGAAATGTGCTTCAGGGGTTCGAAATTGGTGAAAATTTCACTTACAAAGGAGGCATTTTCTTTGCGTTTTTAAGTCCGTATGCCATTTTGGTTGGTTTAACAACCCTATCAATTTTCATGACGCAAGGTGCTATTTTCTTATTATTAAAAACCGAAGGTCGTTTGCACGCTAGATTAACGTTTTTATTAAAAAAAGGGATGATTTTTTTCATTATAAGTTTTGCAATAACTTCCCTTTACACCTTAATATTTGTTCCCGGTGTTACCGATAAATTTAAAGAGAATCCCATTTTCTTTATTTTACCACTTTTAGCATTTTTAGCGGTAGCAAACGTTCCTAGGTTAGTATCTAAGAAAAAATATGCGTATGCACTTGTGTTTTCATCATTAACCATGGCCTTTTTATTAATGTTAGTTGCTTTTCAGTTATATCCAGTTTTATTACCATCAAATATTCATCCAGAACATAGTGTCACTATTTATAATGCAGCATCTTCCCAAAAATCATTAGGAATTATGTTGACTATTGTTGTTATTGGCGCACCACTTTTAGCCGGTTATTTTATTTTTTTATATAAAACATTTTATGGTAAAGTGAAATTAGATGACTCAAGCTATTAATTAAGTACCTGTGTAACATTTGTTGCTGTAGTTGGTTTTAATTAAATCTACCTTTGATTAAAAATCAAAAACATGTCTAAAATAGTCATTTTAGGAGCCGGAATTTCAGGGCACGTAGCAGCTTCACATTTAAGGAGAAAATTAGCTAAAAACCATGAAGTTGTTGTTATATCTCCTAACAGCAATTACCAATGGATTCCTTCCAATATTTGGGTTGGAATTGGTAGAATGAAATCTAAAAACATACTTTTTCCACTAGCACCTTTATACAAAAGAAAAGGCATTGAATTTAAACAAGCCAAAGCTTTATCTTTTTATCCTGAAGGTGATAAAAACGAATCTAAACCTTATGTTTTAACTGAATTTGTTTCAGATAAAAACAAAGGCATACAAGAAAAAGTAACCTATGATTATCTTATTAATGCTACGGGTCCGAAACTAAATTTTGAAGGCACTGAAGGTTTAGTTCCTGGTAAGAATAAAACCTATTCTGTTTGTACTTATACCCATGCAGATCATGCTTGGGAAGGATTGAAGGAGCAAATTAATTTGATGAAACAAGGTGAAAAAGTAAAAATATTAATTGGTACAGGTCATGCAAAATCAACGTGTCAAGGTGCTGCTTTCGAGTATATTCTAAATGTAGAACAAGAACTTCGCCGCCATAATGTTCGAGATATGGCTGAAGTTACATGGATTTCAAACGAATACCAATTGGGTGATTTTGGAATGGATGGTATGCTACTTACTTATAAAAGCATGACTATGAAATCTCACGAAATGGTGGAGATGATTTTTGAAGACCGAGACATAAAATGGATATTAGGTGCAGGTGTTAATAAAATTGAAGATGGCATTGCGCATTACGAAAATTTAGAAGGAGAATACAAAACAGAATCTTTTGATTTTGCCATGCTAATACCGGCATTTTCTGGACATGGATTTAAAGCTTTCGACAAAAACGAAAACGACATAACAGAAAAATTATTTAAAGGTTTTATGATTGTTGATGCAGATTACACAGCAAAACCTTACGAAGATTGGTCGGTACAAGATTGGCCAGAAACCTATCAAAATCCAAGTTATAAAAACATTTTTGCTCCAGGTATTGCATTTGCACCACCACATGCCATTTCTAAACCACGAAAAAGTAAAAATGGCACCGATATTTCGCCTTCACCACCACGTACTGGTATGCCTTCGGGTATTACTGCAAAACTAGTAGCCGATAATATTATAGAATCTATAAATAATGGTAAAGAAACACTAAACCATAAAGGAAGTTTAGGAAATATGGGAGCAGCTTGTATTGCATCAGCTGGTTATGGTATGACACAAGGAAGTGGCGTTAGCATTACAACATACCCTATTGTACCAGACTATAATAAATATCCAAAAACTCAAGGAAGACAATTAGGGAAAACTTTTGGGGAAATTGGTTTAGCAGGACATTGGCTTAAACTAGCTTTACATTACGCCTTTATTTACAAAGCTAAAATGCGTCCGTTTTGGTGGTTAATTCCTGAATAAAAAATATAAAATTATGACACATAGAATATCAAAGTATCAACGATTTAAAATGATGAATCCCATTATCCAATTCTTTAGGTTTATTTACTTAAGTATAAAAATAATGGTTGTTGTTGCCGGAGGACATGGTGGCACTAGAAAAGTTCACTAATACTTTATTAGTGATTTTGGTTGGTTAGTTGTTAAAAGCACATGGGGAAACTGTGTGCTTTTTTTTAGTTTAAGTGATAATTATCATGTTTTAAAAAAACCTTAGGGATTACCTTTATACCAGAAACATTAAAACAAGCACCCATGTTGAATAAAAATATGTTGTTATCAAATTGGAGTAACGGTGTTGTAATGATTATAATTTTCGCTGTGGTCTGCCTTTTCTTAATTGGCTTTTTAGTAAAGTTTATTTTAGGTAGTAAAAAGAATACGTTTAATAAGAATGATAATTAATAGACATTAATTTTCCCTGACTAATTCAAGTAAAAGAGGACATTTATTAAAATGTCCTCTTTTTTATTTAAACAATAAATTCTTGTGTAACATAAGTGACTAATAAACTTTAATTTATTTATGAAATTAGCATATAACTTTAAAAACAAAATCATGAAAAATTCAAGATTAAATCAATTAATAACAATGATTGCTCTTAGCATATCATTGTCTTTTATGTATGCATGTGATAGTAAAAATGATGATGAAATAAACACAGAAATAGCTGATATTTCTTTAAAACAAACAGATAAAGATGCTTTACTATTTATGATGGAAGAGGAAAAATTAGCTAGAGACACTTATAGGTATTTGGATAACCTATGGTCTATTACTCAATTTGCAAACATAAAGGGAAGCGAACAAACTCATATGAATGCTATTGAAACACTTCTTAAACAATATAACGTGACTTATGAAATACTTCCCGAAGGTAAATTTGCAAATGAAGAGCTTCAAAATTTCTATAATAATTTTATAAGTTCTGGGGCAATTAGTATTGCAAATGCACTTCAGATTGGAGCAACTATTGAAGACTTAGATATTGTAGATTTACAAAGAAATATAGAAGCCACTAACAATAAAGCTATAATATCGGTTTTTGAAAAATTACAATGCGGGTCTAGAAATCACTTAAGAAGCTTTCTTAATGGAATAGAATCTAATGGAGACACATATACCCCACAATTTTTAAGTTTAGAAACCTATAACTCAATAATTAATAGTCCAAATGAGAAATGTGGTAAAAATTAAATTATACCGATTTTACTATTAAAAAGGGAACTCTTAATAAGAATTCCCTTTTTTGTATTTTATATAACTTTTAAAGCTTTGCCTACTTTTATAAAAGCATCGGTTGCTTTATCGATATGATGTGGCTCATGAGAAGCCGAAAGTTGCACACGAATTCTAGCTTTTCCTTTTGGCACTACTGGGTAGAAAAAGGCAATAACATAAATGCCTTCATCTAATAATTTAGCGGCAAATTCCTGGGCCAATTTAGCATCGTATAACATCACAGGAACAATAGGATGTTCTCCTGGCATAATATCGAAACCAGCTTCTGTCATTTTAGTTCTAAAATGCTTGGTATTGTTTTGCACTTTTTCAATTAAATCGGTTGATGTTTTTAACTTATTTAAAACAGCAATAGAAGCTCCAGCAATCGCTGGTGCCAAAGTATTTGAAAACAAATAAGGTCGCGATTTTTGTCTCAACATCTCAACTATTTCTTTTTTTGCAGCTGTAAATCCGCCTGAAGCGCCACCTAGTGCTTTACCATAAGTACCAGTAATAATATCGATGCGCCCCATAACATTTCTAAATTCGTGGGTACCTCTCCCCGTTTTCCCTACAAATCCCGTGGCATGACATTCATCAACCATAACCATAGCATCGTATTTATCGGCCAAATCGCAAATTTTATCTAATTGGGCAATGGTGCCGTCCATAGAAAAAACACCATCGGTAACAATTAATTTTCTTCGGGCTCCAGAAGCTGCTTGTAATTGCGCTTCTAAATCTTCCATATTATTATGTGAATAACGAAAACGACCCGCTTTACACAAACGAATACCATCAATAATAGACGCATGATTTAATTCATCTGAAATAATAGCGTCTTCCTGTGATAAAATAGGTTCAAACACGCCGCCATTGGCATCAAAAGCTGCGGCATATAAGATACAATCTTCCATACCTAAAAACTCGGCTGTTTTTTGTTCTAATGTTTTATGAATATCTTGAGTACCGCATATAAAACGCACAGAAGATAATCCGAAACCATGCGTTCTCATGGCTTCAATTCCTGCTTCAATAACATCGGGATGCGACGATAAACCTAAATAATTATTGGCACAAAAATTAAGCACTTCGTTTCCTGCCGTGGTATTAATTTGAGCACCTTGTGGGGTGGTTATAATGCGCTCTTTTTTAAAAAGTCCAGACTCTTGAATATCTTTTAATTCGTCTTGTAATTGTTGTTTAACAGCTCCGTACATAGGTGTAAATTTACTGAGTTAATACGTTATATTTTTTTTCTAATTGCTCTAACATATCTTTTGTTATGGCATGTAAATCGTAATTTGGTTTCCAGCCCCAATCGGTTCGTGCGTGGGTATCGTCGATAGAAGACGGCCAATTATTGGCTATATCCTGTCTAAAATCGGGCTTGTAAGTTACTTTAAAGTTAGGGTAAAAGGTTTTTATAGCGTTTACAATATCTTTTGGAGTAAAACTAATCCCTTGTAAATTATAAGAGGTTCGTATTTTAATAGATGCTTTCGGTGCGTCCATTAATTCCAGTGTTGCGCGAATAACATCGTCCATGTAAATCATTGGTAACGAGGTATCGTCTTTTAAATAACACTCAAAAGCTTCGTTTTTTATGGCTTTATGATAAATTTCTACAGCATAATCGGTTGTGCCGCCTCCAGGCATCGATTGGTAACCAATAACGCCGGGATATCGCAATGAACGTACATCTAAACCATATTTCAAGAAATAATATTGTCCCCAATTTTCGCCAGCAGTTTTGCTCATACCATAAACCGTAGACGGATTTAAAAAACTGTCTTGAGCAGTATGTACTTTTGAAGCCATATCGCCAAAAACAGCAATAGAACTTGGGAAAAACACCTTATTAATATTATGTTTTACTGAAATTTCTAAAACATTAAACCAGGTATTTAAATTAACATTCCAGGTATGAATTGGATTTTGTTCACCTTTTGCAGATAAAATAGCGGCCAAATGATAAATTTGAGTCACTTTATATTTTGTAACCAAAGTTTCTAAATGCGATATATCTGAAGCATCCAACTGCTCGAAAATCCCATCAAAATCTTTCAACATATATAAATCGGAAGCAATAATATTATCGATTCCAAACTTGTTTTGTAAGGCCTTCACAAGCACAGAACCTAACTGTCCGCCAGCACCAGTAATTAAAATTTTTTCGCTTTTCATACCACATTAATTGATAAGTATAAATTTACAGCTAAAGACAATACAAAGAATAAATAAACTGTTAAAACAATTAAATTAAGAAATAAAATCTTTTTATTAAATAATTTAAAGAAATATTAACTTTAAAATTGTATTTTTAATTTTAATAAAAGAAAAAATATCTCCAGTACCATGACCGAAAAACTAGATAGTATCGATTTAACAATATTAAGAATCTTACAAAACGATTCAAAAAAAACAAATAAAGAGATAGCCACTGCTTTAAATCTTACCATTTCCCCTGTTTACGAACGTATAAAACGTTTAGAAAATGATGGCTACATAAAAAAATATGTTGCCGTGCTAGATAAAAAGCTTTTAAATTACCCTGTAACCGCTATTTGCATGGTGTCTTTACGATACCACAACGAAGGTTTTATAGATAAATTTGAACAACAAATAAAAGAATTACCCGAAGTACAAGAATGCTACCATATGGCAGGGAAAGTCGATTTTTTTCTAAAAATAAACATGAAAAGTTTAGACCATTATCATGATTTTGTTCGTTTAAAATTATCTAATATTTCTAATATTGGTGTATTAGAGAGTTATTTTGTTTTAAAGGAAATTAAACAATCTACAGAATACGTTATTTAATTGATTATTAGATAAATAAATTATTAAAATACCTTATTGAGGTGTTTTTTTTTCATCTGTAACATAGGTTACTTACTGCCACCCATTCGCAACTTACTTTTGTGACAGTAAATAATTTATTAAATGAAGCAATTAATTTATATATCAGTAATAGGATGCCTGTTGGGGACTTTCGCCGTTAGTGCTCAAGAAACAAAACCCATATCAAAAACCGAGGTTCTTGAAATCGTTACAGAGAAAAACACCAGTTTAAAAATTTCTGAACAAGAATTTAAAGAAGCCCGAGCAGATTACAGACAAACCAATGCCATTTATTTACCAAATATCACGGCCAGTCATACAGGTATGGCAACCACCAATCCGTTAATGGCGTTTGGCTCGAAATTAAATCAGGAAATTTTAACACAGAGCGATTTTAATCCTGCCCTATTAAACGATCCGTCGCAAATTGAAAACTATGCAACTAAGTTTGAAATTAAACAACCTTTAGTAAACTTAGATGGCTTTTTTCAGCGCAAGGCAGCTAAATCTAAAATGGATGCCATGGCTTTAAAAACAGAACGCACAACCGATTATTTAAAACTAGAAGTTAATAAAGCTTACATGCAACTACAACTAGCATACAAAGGTTTGTATGTTTTAGAAAAAGCTTTAGAGGCGGCCAATGCAAATAAACAATTGGCACAAAACAGTTACAAACAAGGCTATTTACAACGTGCCGATGTTTTAAATGTAGAAGTGCATGTTACCGAAGTTGAAAACCAATTACAAATGGCAAAAAGTAATGTGCAAAATGCCTCTAATTATTTGTCGTTTTTAATGAATGATGACACCTATGTGGTTTACAAACCTACCGACAGTCTTAGCATACAACCAATAAAAATGGCCGATAGATCTATTTCTGAAAACCGTTCGGATATACGTGCTATGGAATTGGCCAGTAAAGCTTACGAAGCCATGAACAAAGCCGATAAAATGGCCTTTTTACCACGCTTGAATGCTTTTGGTAGCTACGAATTATACGACGATAAAATATTTCAGGGCGATGCCAACGGGTATTTATTTGGTGCCCAATTAAGCTGGGATATTTTTCAAGGTTCGAAACGTTTTGCTAAAGCCCAAAAAAGCAAAGCCGAATTTGAAAAATCGAAATTAGAATATAACCAATATGTATCGCAAAGTAATCTAGAACTTAATAAAGCAAAACGTCAATTAACAGATGCCGAAAACAAGCTAAAACTTACAGCTTTGGCATTAGAGCAATCTGAAGAATCGTTAAGAATTAGAACCAATCGTTTTAAAGAAGGTTTAGAAAAAACTTCCGATTTATTAATTTCTGAAACGCAATATGCCCAGAAACAATTAGAATACTATCAAACCATTTTTGAATACAATTACACCCTAGAATACATTAATTTTTTAACTAAAGAATAACTTTCTAACACTCTTAAAGTGAAGCAAAAATATGGCTTATAGTGCTGTTGAAACTAAAATAAAATATTACTCATGAAAAAACTACATACCACATTAACACTCTTAGTTACTTTAATACTAGTGAGTTGCGGCAAGGAAGACAAAAACGCGACCACCAATACATCGCCTGCAATAAACGTAACGGTAAACAAGATTGAAGACTCTAGTAATCATCCGTTTTTATCGGTTAGTGGAAAAGTTCAGGCAGTAAATAGTGCCGATTTAAGTACCCGCATGATGGGCTATGTCGATAACGTGTTGGTGAATGTGGGCGATAAAGTACAAAAAGGACAGTTATTAGTGTCTATTAATAACTCCGATTTACAAGCCAAACGTGCTCAGGTAACCGCTGGAATTACCGAGGCTACAGCTGCATTTAACAATGCCCAAAAAGATTATAACCGTTTTAAAAATTTATTTGCAGACCACAGTGCTTCGCAAAAAGAGTTAGACGACATCACAGCCAATTACGAGATGGCTAAAGCACGTTTAGAGGCTGCAAACCAAATGAAAAACGAAATAAACGCCCAGTTTACTTACTCTAATATTACTGCGCCTTTTAGTGGTGTTATAACTAACAAAACGGTTAAAAAAGGCGATATGGCGAACCCAGGTGTGCCTTTAATTTCTATGGAATCGCCTGGCGATTTTGAAGTTGTTGCCATGGTGCCAGAAACCGAAATTTCGCAAATAGAAAAAGGAACCGAAGTTATGGTATCTATTAAAGCCATTAACGAAACGGTTAAAGGAACCGTTAGCGAAGTTAGTACTTCGGCGAAATTAACTGGGGGACAATATTTTGTGAAAATAAGTTTAGAGAAAACGAAAGCAAACATATTGTCGGGCATGTTTACAACGGTTCAATTTCCTGTTGAAAAGAAAAGCAATACTATGAATATGGTTTTAATTCCTAAAGATGCTTTAGTTACTAACGGTCAGCTGTCGGGAATTTATACTGTTAGCGAAAGTCATACGGCGATACTACGCTGGTTGCGTTTAGGCAGAACTTTTGGAAACGAGGTAGAAGTGTTATCGGGTTTAAATACGAATGAAACTTATATTGTTTCGGCTGATGGGAAATTGTTTAATGGTGCCAAAGTTAGTATCAAGTAAAAAACGTACTTAGTAAACTGCGTTAAGGATAGTAGTGAAAATCCTTTTTTTGCTGCCATATATGGCAAAAAAAGATTGCAACGAATAGCCTGTTAAAACGCCATAAAAAAATAAAAATTAACCTGTAAAAAGGTAATAAAAAATACAATTAAAATGAAAGAAGGTTTAGCTGGTAAAATTGCAAAAGTCTTTATAGGCTCTAAGCTTACAGTGCTTTTAATGATCGTTTTTATGGTTATTGGGGTGTATAGTTCGTTTTTGATTCCGCGTGAGGAAGAGCCGCAAATTGATGTGCCTATGGCCGATATTTTTGTGGGCTACCCTGGGGCGAGTCCGACCGAAGTAGAATCGCGTGTGGTGAAGCCTTTAGAGCAATTAATTTCGAATATTAAGGGCGTGGAATATGTGTATTCTACATCGGCGAAAGAGGGTGCTATGGTGATTGTGCAGTTTTATGTGGGTGAAGATATTGAGCGTTCGTTTGTGAAGCTTTACAATGAAATTAATAAGCACATGGACCAAATGCCGCAGGGTGTAACGTTTCCGTTGATAAAAACCCGTGCGATTGATGATGTGCCTATGCTGGGGTTAACGCTTTGGAGCGCAAATTACGACGACTACCAACTGGGACTTATGGCGCAAGAGCTGGAGAGTGAAATTAAAAAGGTAAACGATGTGGCTATTACCCACAAAATTGGTGGAAGAAATCGCCAGTTACGTGTGGTTTTAGATAAAGATAAACTGGCAGCAAGTGGTCTGGACTTTTTAGAAGTTTCTGAAATGATTAAGGCGAACAACTCGCAAATGGTTTCGGGGAATTTTGATAAAAACGATACCGAATTTATCGTAAAAACGGGTAAGTTTTTAGAGTCTGTTACCGATATTGAAAATTTGGTGGTGGGCGTGCAACAACATCAGCCTATTTATTTAAAGCAAATTGCAAACATAGTAGACGGACCAGAAATTCCTTTAAATTATGTGAGTTTAGGGTTTGGTAAAGGAAGCGAAAAGGCAGACACATACCAATCGGAATATCCTGCAGTTACCATTTCGGTAGCCAAACGCAAAGGTGCCGATGCCATGAAAATTGCCGATGTTATTATTGACAAGGTTGAACATTTACGCGGGCATTTATTACCCGATGATGTGCATGTAGAAATTACTAGAAATTATGGCGAAACGGCATCTCATAAAGTATCGGAATTACTGTTACACCTTATTGGTTCTATAATTGCCGTTACCTTTGTGGTTATGTTGGCTATGGGCTGGCGTGGTGGTTTGGTAGTGTTTTTATCGGTGCCTATTACCTTTGCTTTAACCTTGTTAAGCTACTATATGTTGGATTATACGCTCAACCGAATTACCCTGTTTGCTTTGGTTTTTGTAACGGGTATTGTGGTAGACGACTCCATTATTATTGCCGAAAATATGCACAGGCATTTTAAAATGAAACGTTTGCCTTTTAAACAGGCAGCACTTTATGCCATTAACGAAGTTGGAAACCCAACCATTTTAGCCACTTTTACGGTTATTGCATCGGTTTTACCTATGGCTTTTGTATCTGGTTTAATGGGGCCTTATATGGCGCCCATGCCTATTGGTGCATCGATAGCCATGATTTTATCGTTGTTTGTGGCTTTAACCATTACACCGTATTTGGGATATATTTTTTTAAGAGAAAAAGATAAAAAAGAGGTTGTAGAAAAATCCGAAAAACCTTTAGAAGCCACGCTTATTTATAGAGTTTACAACAAATTTGAGCGTCCGTTATTAGAAAACAAAACGAAACGTTGGTTGTTTTTAGGTGGTACGTTTGTGTTATTGCTGGGGTCGATGGTGTTATTTTTTACCAAATCGGTGGCAGTTAAAATGTTGCCATTTGATAACAAAAACGAATTTCAAGTGGTTATAGATATGCCCGAAGGCACCACCCTGGAACGCACGGGTGTGGTGGCTCAAGAGATTTCGCAATATTTAGCAACACGACCAGAAGTTGTTAATTACCAGAATTATATTGGCACCTCTGCCCCTATTACTTTTAACGGTTTGGTGCGTCATTACGACTTACGTGGTGGTAGTAATATGGCCGATATTCAAGTGAATTTAATAGATAAAGCAGCACGCTCGGCACAAAGTCATGATATTGCTAAACTGTTACGCCCTGATATTCAAAAAATAGCAGCTAAATACCATGCGAATGTTAAATTGGTTGAAGTTCCGCCGGGGCCACCAGTATTATCGACCATTGTGGCCGAAGTTTATGGTCCCGATTACGAAAAACAAATAGAAATTGCTCGTAGTATTAAAACCATACTTAAAAGCACCACCGATGTTGTAGATATAGATTGGATGGTTGAAGACGACCAAAAAGAATACACTTTTGAAATAAACAAAGAAAAAGCGATGCTTTACGGTGTAGCACCTCAACAAATTACTTACACCATGAATATGGCGCTTTCAAATAGAGCGATTACGAATTTATATGATGAGAAAGCTGTTAACCAAATTGGATTGATACTTGCCTTAGATGAAAAAGAAAAATCGACAGTAAACGATATTTCACAACTTAAAGTAAAATCGAAACAAGGCAACTTGGTTCCTATTGCCGATTTGGTGACGATTACAGAAAACGTAAGTGCGAAAAGTATTTTTCATAAAAACCAAAAACGTGTAGTGTATGTAATGGCAGATATGGCTGGTGACTTAGAAAGTCCTGCTTACGCCATTTTAGGTATGGATGAAAAACTAAAAGACATTGCATTACCTGAAGGTTACTCGCTAAACGAAATGTATTTAGGCCAACCCGATTTTGAAGATAACTATACTGTAAAATGGGATGGTGAGTGGCAAATTACCTTAGAAGTTTTTAGAGATTTAGGCATTGCCTTTTTAGGTGCCATTATTCTAATTTATATATTAATTGTAGGTTGGTTTCAAAACTTTAAAGCGCCGGTTGTTATGATGGTTGCTATACCTTTATCGTTAATAGGAATTATTCTCGGGCACTGGATGTTGGATGCATTTTTTACCGCAACCTCTTTTATTGGAATGATTGCACTGGCTGGTATTATGGTTAGAAACTCTGTTTTACTTATAGATTTTATTAACCTAAGATTAGCCGATGGTATTCCTTTAAAACAAGCAGCTATTGAAGCCGGGGCTGTACGAACAACTCCTATTTTACTTACTGCTGGTACAGTAGTTATTGGTGCCTTTGTTATTTTATTCGATCCTATTTTTCAAGGTTTAGCTATCTCGTTAATGGGCGGAACGATTGTATCAACCGTTTTAACCTTGCTGGTTGTACCCTTGGTTTATTATATGATTGAAAAGAAAAACTATAAATAATTAAACGTTAATTAATACGTACCGTTTTCATTGATTAAGTGTTTATAAAAAAATACCATATGAAATTAGTAATTGTAACTGCCGTAAGGGAATTTCGTAAAGAGCTTGTTAAGCTTTTTAAATTAGCTAACATTGAAAATTTTAGCGAAGCTGAAATTGACGGACATAAAACAGATGTGCTTAATTCACTTTCTGAAAATTGGTTTGCTACCGAAAAACCAAATAACGAATCACTATTGTTTTTTTCTTTTACCGAAGAAAAACAGATAGATAGCTTATTTAATTTAATTAAAACTTTTAACTCCAATTTAGAGACACATAACCCTGTTCGGGCTGTGGTTATTCCTATTGAAAAATCAATTTAAACTAAAAAACACATGAAAAATAGAATCGTAAGAGGTATTGCAGGAACTTTTATTTTAGCTAGTTTATTATTAGCTATATATGTAAATATTAACTGGCTTTGGTTTACTGCCTTTGTAGGAGCCAATTTATTACAATCGTCTTTAACAAAATGGTGTTTAATGGATACTATTTTAGAGAAGTTGGGGGTTAAGAATTAGAACTCTAAGAATTATTCCCATAAAAAAAACCTTAAATCAATTGATTTAAGGCTTTTTTTGTCGGGGTGGCAGGATTCGAACCTGCGACCTCCTGCTCCCAAAGCAGGCGCGATAACCGGGCTACGCTACACCCCGAAAGATTATCTAAAATTGCGGAGAGACAGGGACTCGAACCCTGGCGACAGTTACCCGTCGACAGATTAGCAATCTGCTCCATTACCACTCTGGCACCTCTCCGTTTATTTATTATGAACTTGTGCAATAAAATTGCGGTTGCAAATGTAACTTATACTTAACAACAACGCAACTATTTTTTGGGTTTTTTTTATCTTTTTTTAGTGCCTTTATTCGGGGTATTCAATTCTTAAATGGTAAATGTTTGCTAGCTTGTGTTTTAGCACTTTTTTTATAGATTGAATTTCTTTAAAAGTAATGTTAGCATTTAAAAATTGACCTTGTTCTATTTGTTTATCTATAATATTTTCTACAAAAGCATCAATTTTTGTTGAGGTTGGCTCTTTTAAACTTTTCGAGGCCGCTTCAATACTATCGCACATCATTAAAATAGCAGTCTCTTTACTAAAAGGTTTGGGTCCTGGGTAACTAAAATCTTCTGTACTTATGTCTGGAAAATTCTTTTTTTCTTCCATATAAAAATAATAAACCACACTGGTACCGTGATGGGTTCGAATAAAATCTATTAAACGGTCTGGTAAATTATTTTTCTTAGCTATTTCAATACCATCAATAACATGATTAACAATAATACGTGCACTCTCTTTTGATGATAATTCGTCGTGAGGGTTAATTCCTGTTGATTGATTTTCGGTGAAATACGTTGGATTTTTCATTTTACCAATATCATGATAAAGTGCCCCTACTCGAACCAACATGGCATTAGCTCCTATTTCGTTGGCCGATGCTTCTGCTAAATTTGCAACGTTTAATGAATGATGAAAAGTTCCTGGCGCTTTATTGGATAACTCTTTAAGTAATTTGGAATTGGTATCTGATAATTCCAAAAGCGACACATCAGAAACCAATCCGAAGATTTTCTCATAGGCATATATAAGTGGTTGCACGAATAAAGTTGCTAATCCACTTAAAATAAACCAAATAAACATTTCCCATTTTATGGTATCGATACTACCCTCATGTATTACGAAAAAAGCAAAATAAGCAATAATGTATATGAATGTAATTTGTCCGACCGAAATAAATAAATTGGCTCGTTTATATAATTCTGATACTGTTAAAATAGTTACAATCCCTGCTATAATTTGAAGAAACATATACTCGTAACTGTTAGGCACTATAAAACCTAAAAGCAGCACCGTGATAACATGCGAAAACAAACCCAAACGGGCATCGAAAAACGCTTTAAAAATTAAAGGTAGAATACAAATAGGCACCACATAAACAAACTTAGAATCGTAATTAACGACCAAAGTTGTTATAAAAATCATTAAAAAAATATTGAAAAATATAAATGTAACCTTCGTATTATTTTCAAAAACCTCTATTCTGTACTTTCTTAAAAACAACAGTAACATGAGTAATGCCAAAGCAACTAATAAAGTATAGGCAACTAAAATCCATTTATAGTTTGATTTACTCCAGACCTGAGATTCGTACTCCGATTGTAACGATTTTAATATTTGGTATTTATCGCCTTCAATTATTTCTCCTTTAGATATAATGAGCGTCTCTTTTTCAATACGACCACGAGCATACGTAATTTTATTTAATTCTTCTTGTATGGCACTTTCAGTAAAAGACTTATCATAACTTAAATTAGGCTCAATTAAATCGAAAAATAACGAAGTGTAGGCGGTTTTGTAATTTATTAAATCGTTTTTAACTAATACATTCTCAATTAATGTGGTTACTTCATCTTGTTTAATTAAATCATCAAAAATACCTTCCTTAACATTAATTCTGCCATCCAGAAGCACCACCGATCGATCGGGATGATAATCGTAATTTTCATTTAAAATACCATATTCATAAAGTTCTGAGATTACTTGTTGCCCAACATTGTATAAAACATCCATCTTTTTTCTAGACAACGAATCGTTAAACGTTTTATAAAAAGATACTTTATACAAATTGTTAACCTTTTGCTCAACGAGGACATCTAAATCGAAATAGAGTGTAGAGTTAGCCGTTATATCGTGCTTTTCTTTGTTTATTTCTTCATCAGACTTTTTAATTGCAAAATTAAAAGGTGCATATAAATTTTCAGATTGCCATGGCTTTCCCTTTTCAAAATTATATTTAAATTTTCCACTTTTAGGAAACAGGTAAACAATTAAAAAAGTAGTACAAACAAACAAAATCCCTTTATAAATGAGGGAATGATTTCTGTATAGTTTATTTATGATATCTTTCATCTAATAAATTAAGTAAACCAAATGTAATAAATTTATAAGCGTTTACGCTTTTTATAATAAATGAATCGTTCGAATTTCTCCTAAAAAATCATTAATTTCGCATACACTAAGCTAATGTATCATCAAGTGAATAAAGAAGTAGTCATTGTTTCGGCTGTTAGAACTCCCATTGGAAGTTTTATGGGTATGTTATCTACTATTCCTGCACCTAAACTTGGAGCAGTTGCTATTGAAGCGGCATTAAAAAAAATCAATTTAAACCCCAATTTAGTTGATGAAGTTTTAATGGGACAAGTTTTACAAGCTGGAGCAGGTCAGGCACCAGCACGACAAGCTGCTATTTACGCTGGAATTCCAGATACTGTACCATGTACAACAGTAAACAAAGTTTGCGCCTCAGGTATGAAAGCTATAATGCAGGCAGCACAGAGTATTGCGCTTGGTGATGCAGAAATTATTGTCGCTGGGGGTATGGAAAACATGAGTTTAACACCTCATTATTTACATGCAAGAACAGGTACCAAATTTGGTCCTACCACCCTACTTGATGGTATGCAGAATGATGGACTAATGGATGCTTACAACCAAAATGCTATGGGCGTATGTGCAGATGCCTGTGCCATAGATTATGGATTTAGTCGTGAAGAACAAGATGCATTTGCTATACAATCCTATAAACGCTCGGCTGATGCTTGGGCGTCTGGAAAATTCGATAACGAAGTTATTGAAGTTGAAGTGCCGCAACGTCGTGGAGCGCCTTTAATTTTTAAAAAAGATGAAGAATTTACGAATGTAAATCTTGACAAAATACCACAATTGCGTCCTGCTTTCACAAAAGATGGCACTGTAACAGCTGCTAATGCTTCTACCATAAATGATGGCGCAGCGGCCGTGATATTAATGAGCAAAGAAAAAGCCTTAGAACTTGGTTTAAAGCCTTTAGCAAGTATTAAAAGTTATGCAGATGCTGCCCATAAACCAGAAAATTTCACAACTGCTCCAGCCAAAGCGCTACCAAAAGCTTTAGCTAAGGCAGGAATTTCTTTAAATGACGTTGATTTTTTTGAATTTAATGAAGCGTTTTCTGTGGTAGGTTTAGCAAACATGAAAATTCTTGGATTAAAAGATTCAAAAGTAAATATAAATGGTGGAGCCGTATCATTAGGACACCCTTTGGGTTGTTCTGGAGCTCGAATAATAATAACATTACTAAATGTTTTAGAACAAAACAATGCCAAAATTGGAGCTGCTGCTATTTGCAATGGTGGCGGAGGTGCTTCGGCAATTGTTATAGAACGAAATTAAATTACCTTAATGCAATACGGAATTTGTAATTTAAGCATTGTACCACTAAGAAATGAGCCCTCAGATACAAGTGAACTGGTTTCCCAAGTATTGTATGGTGATTTATTTAAAATCTTAGAACAACGCAAAAACTGGAGCAAAATTAGGCTTGCTTTCGATAAATATGAAGGTTGGGTAGACAACAAACAATATGTTGAAATTTTAGAAGACCAATACAAAACTTTAACAGCTCAAACACCCAAGCTTTCTGTTGATTTAGTTGAATTTATTGAAGATAAAAACCAACAATTATACCCTATCGTATTAGGAGCTACGTTAAACGGTTTAGCCCTTTTAAACCACACTTACGATGGAGAATTTTTTGAAGGCATTAAACCAAAACCCAACCTTATAAAAACAGCGTTTACTTATCTTAATTCTCCATATTTATGGGGAGGCAAAACACCTTTTGGAATTGACTGCTCGGGTTTTACTCAAATGGTTTATAAACTAAATGGCTATAAAATTTTACGTGATGCCTCGCAACAAGCAACTCAAGGGGAAGCTTTAAGTTTTATTGAAGAAAGTGAACCAGGAGATTTGGCTTTTTTTGATAACAACGAAGGCATTATAACCCATGTTGGAATCATTATGGAAGATAATTATATTATTCATGCGCATGGAAAAGTTAGAATAGATAGATTAGACCATTCTGGTATTTATAATGTGGATAAAAAAATACATACTCACAAACTTAGGGTTATTAAAAAAATAATATAAAAAAAGCCGCAAAATTTGCGGCTTTTTTAATTTTTTAAACTTGATTAGTTTCCACCTTCTATAGAATTTACAACAGCTTTCATTTTATCGTGCTTTGCTTTTTCACCTAAAATACTATATATATTCATAAGTGTTTTAGCCGCACTAATATTTTTAGAATCTAACTCAAGTGCTTTTTCTAAATAAGGAAGGGCACTTTTATATAATTCTTGGCGTTGCTCACGTAATTCATCATAACGTAAGTCATCTTTTTTAGAACTTCCTAAGCCATTCATTTCCTTAATAATACCTTCTTCTTTAGCTAATGTTAAGGCTGCAAGGTTTATATATGCGTTTACATATTTAGGATCTAACTCAACAGTTTTTTTATAATAAGCTAAAGCCTCTTCTGGGTGTCCAGATTCTCCAGAAATTACACCTAAATTATACTGTAATTCAGGATTGTTAGGATCCATTTTAGTAGCTTGTTCTAGTAACCTTTTAAACTCTTCGTTATTACCCATTTTATAATGAACGTTGGCTTCCGATAATATTAAATTAATATCATTTGGACTTTCTTTACGCGCAGTCTTCATAGCTTCAATAGCTTTTTCGTTTTTGCCCTGACTTACATAAATAAGAGCAATATTTTTAACTATTTCTGGCTTTTTAGATTCTGTTTTACGCTCAACAGGATTTTTAAATGACTTAGTTTTTATTTGTAAATCTCTTAAGCTTTTGTTAGCGAATTTTTCTTCTTCATTGGTTTCAATATTAGTCGCATAATACTCAGTTTCTATTCCCGTATAGCCTAAATCTTTAAGTTGCTCGTAAAGAGTAATGGCTCTATCGTACTCTTGAACATTAACAGCCGTTGCTGCTGCATAATACAAGAAAAGCGTATCTTTTTTGCTCGCTTTATAAGCATTTTCGAAATATTTAGACGCCACAGAAAAGTCTTTTTTCTCATAGGCTTCATTTCCTTTAGTTATTAAACCATTTACCATCGACTGTTTTAATTCTGCAACCTCTGTGTTGTATGCACCTTTAACTTTTCCTAAACTTTCTAAAGCAGTGTCGATATCAGAAGTTGAGCCTTTACCACCAGCATATAACGTTTTAGCAAATAAGTAATAATATTGAGCTTTTAATTTGCTGTCCATCTCTGGCAAGAATGTTTCTGCTTGTTTTAATGCTGACTTAGCTTCAGCATAATTTTCGCTGTTAATAGCTTTTTCTACGGCTTTCAGTTCTTTTTTTTGTGCAAATGAAAATGCACTAACTGATAAAGCTAAAGCTATAATAAATTGATTTTTCATTGTAATTTGTTTATGTTTATTAATTATCGTCGGGATTATCTTCTAAATTAGTATCAATAGCTGTGCCATCTTCTGAAGCATCTATAGTATCTACACCTTCAATGTCATCTTCTATATCTTCTTCTTCACGCATAACTTTAGCGACAGCTGCAATAGAATCGTTTCCTTTTAAATTAATTAACTTAACACCTTGGGTAGCTCTACCCATGGTTCTTAAATTACTAATTTCTAAACGAATTGCAATTCCAGATTTATTTATAATCATTAAATCATCGGTATCTGTAACACTCTTGATGGCTACTAATTTTCCTGTTTTTTCGGTAATCGATATCGTTTTAACACCTTTTCCACCACGGTTGGTAATACGATAAACTGGCTCACCATCTTCCGGATCGTCAATAAACGTACGTTTTCCATATCCATTTTCAGAAACCACTAAAACAGTTTCTTCTTGTGGGTTATTTATGGTTACCATACCAATAACTTCGTCTTGGTCGTTTGCCAAAGTAATACCTCTTACACCTGAAGCACTTCTTCCCATAGGACGCGTTTTCGCTTCTTCGAAACGTACCGCTTTACCAGATCTTAAAGCTAACATAACTTGACTTTCGCCAGTTGTTAATTTTGCTTCTAGCAACTCATCATCCTCTTTTATGGTAATAGCATTAATACCATTTGTTCTTGGCCTTGAGTATTGTTCTAATAGCGTTTTTTTAACTTGACCTTGCTTAGTTGCCATGATTACATAATGACTATTGATGTAATCTTCATCTTTTAAATCTTGAGTACAGATAAAGGCTTTTACTTTATCGTCTTGCTCAATGTTTATAAGATTTTGTATAGCTCGTCCTTTTGATGTTTTACTGCCTTCAGGAATTTCATATACACGCATCCAGAAACATTTTCCTTTTTGTGTAAAGAATAACATATATTGGTGGTTTGTACCTACAAACAAGTGTTCTAAGAAATCTTCATTTCTGGTAGTTGATGCTTTTTGTCCAACTCCACCTCTATTTTGTGTTTTATATTCTGTTAATGACGTACGTTTAATGTAACCTGCATGAGAAATAGTAATAACTACTTGCTCATCTGGAATCATATCTTCGATACTTAAATCGCCACCAGCATATTCGATAATAGAACGACGTTCATCGCCATATTTTTCTTTAACAACCTGAAGTTCTTCTTTAATAATATCCATTCGACGTTCTTTCTTGTCTAAGATATCTTTTAAGTCTTCAATGGTTTTCATTAACTCTTCATACTCCGAACGTAGTTTATCTTGCTCTAAACCTGTAAGTTGACGCAAACGCATCTCTACAATAGCTTTAGCTTGAATTTCTGAAAGTTCGAAACGTGCAATTAAACTAGCTCGCGCTTCATCTGCGTTAGATGATGCTCTAATGATAGCAATTACCTCATCAATATTATCGGAGGCAATAATTAAACCTTCTAAAATGTGTGCGCGTTCTTCGGCTTTACGCAATTCGTAAGTTGTTCTTCTAACAACAACTTCATGTCTGTGCTCAACAAAATAATGTATTAATTCTTTTAAGTTTAATAACTGAGGACGCCCATTTACTAAGGCAATATTATTAACACTAAAAGACGATTGTAAAGCCGTGTATTTGTATAATTTATTAAGAATGATATTTGGAACCGCATCACGTTTTAAAACGTAAACGATACGCATACCGTTTCTATCTGATTCATCGCGAATAGTTGAAATACCTTCTAATTTCTTTTCATTTACCAAATCTGCAGTTTTCTTAATCATTTCTGCTTTGTTAATCTGGTAAGGTATTTCGGTTACAATAATGCACTCACGCCCTTGAACCTCTTCAATATTGGCTTTACCCCGAAGAATTATACGTCCGCGACCTGTATGAAAAGCTTCTTTAACACCATCGTAACCATAAATGGTTCCTCCTGTTGGGAAATCGGGTGCTTTTACATGCTTTATAAGCTCATCTATTTCAATATCATTATTTTCTATGTAAGCAATGGTACCATCTACAACTTCTGTTAAATTGTGTGGTGGCATATTTGTTGCCATACCCACCGCAATACCAGAGGCACCATTAACTAATAAACCTGGGATACGTGTTGGTAAAACCGTTGGTTCGTGTAACGTATCATCAAAATTCAACTTGTGGTCTACGGTTTCTTTATCGATATCTGCCAACATATCTTCAGATATTTTGCGCATACGTGCTTCGGTATAACGCATTGCTGCAGGGCTATCACCGTCAATAGAACCAAAGTTTCCTTGTCCGTCTACCAACATATAACGTAAACTCCACTCTTGGGCCATACGCACCATGGCATCGTAAACCGATGTATCTCCATGTGGATGGTACTTACCTAAAACTTCTCCAACTATTCTTGCCGATTTTTTATGAGCTGTATTAGACCTAACACCTAATTCGTGCATTCCAAACAGTACACGTCTGTGAACTGGTTTTAAACCATCTCTTACATCTGGTAAAGCACGTGACACAATGACCGACATTGAATAATCAATGTAAGCCGATTTCATCTCATCTTCAATATTAATAGGGATCAATTTTTCTCCTTCTGCCATAAATAATTTAATTAAATTTTATGTAAATTTCAAAACAGGCTAATATACGGATTTCATCAGTCTTGACCTGTGAAAAATCGTGGTTTTTTCGTGTTTTTTATTAACAATTTAGCAGGGTGTTTTCGTTAATAAGTATCACTACTAAAATTTTGATTTAATAAAGATTTTTTCGTCAATTAGCAACTTACAGTTAATTTAAGGTATAGTTTTTGCCAATGGTTAAATGTTTTAGTATTTTTATTGCAGAAAGGAATTTAATATGGACGATAATTTTTCACCAAGAGTAAAAGATGTAATTGCCTACAGCAAAGAAGAAGCTTTGCGATTAGGACATGATTTTATTGGTACCGAACATTTAATGTTGGGACTTTTGCGTGACGGTGATGGCAAGGCAATTAATATTTTAAATGCTTTAGATGTAGATTTAAATCATCTAAGACGTAAGGTTGAAATATTAAGCCCAGCAAATCCTACGATCGCATCTGGTTCTAATCAAAAGAAAAACTTACATCTTACAAGACAAGCAGAACGCGCGCTAAAAACGACTTTTTTAGAAGCCAAATTATTTCAAAGTACATCTATAAATACCGCACATTTATTATTATGTATTTTAAGAAATGAAAACGACCCCACTACCAAGCTTTTAAATAAGCTTAAAATTGATTACGACAATGTTAAAGAACAATTTAAATTTATGATTACAAACGATAGCGAATATATAGAACCAAAAGCAGAATCTTTCTCTGATGACGAAGCTTCGTCTGGAGACGATGGTTCTAAAGATATTTTTAGTACACCTGCTGGAAAAACAAATAAAAAATCTAAAACCCCCGTTTTAGACAATTTTGGTCGTGATCTAACAGCGCTTGCCGAAGAAGGCAAATTAGACCCTGTTGTAGGTCGAGAAAAAGAAATTGAGCGTGTTTCTCAAATTTTAAGTAGAAGAAAGAAAAACAATCCGCTTTTAATAGGTGAACCAGGTGTTGGTAAATCTGCTATTGCCGAAGGTTTAGCGCTTAGAATTGTAAAACGAAAAGTATCTAGAATTTTATTTAATAAACGTGTGGTTACGCTTGATTTGGCTAGTTTAGTAGCCGGAACTAAGTACCGTGGACAGTTTGAAGAACGTATGAAAGCCGTAATGAACGAGCTTGAAAAAAACGACGATGTCATTCTGTTTATAGATGAAATTCACACCATTGTTGGTGCAGGTGGAGCCACCGGAAGTTTAGATGCTTCCAACATGTTTAAACCGGCTTTAGCACGTGGTGAAATTCAATGTATTGGAGCTACTACTTTAGATGAGTACAGACAATACATCGAAAAAGATGGTGCTTTAGAGCGTCGTTTTCAAAAGGTTATTGTTGAGCCTACTACGGTTGAAGAAACTATAGAAATTCTTAACAACATTAAAGCTAAATATGAAGATCATCATAATGTAGATTATACACCAGAAGCTATTGAAGCTTGCGTGAAATTAACCAGCCGCTACATGACCGAGCGTTTTCTTCCAGACAAAGCTATTGATGCTTTAGATGAAGCAGGTTCTCGTGTTCACATCACTAATATTGAAGTGCCAAAGCAAATTCTAGAGCTTGAAAAACAACTAGAGGCTATCAAGGAAACTAAAAATGCTGTTGTTAGAAAACAAAAGTATGAAGAGGCTGCTAAATTAAGAGATGACGAAAAACGCATTGAAAAAGAATTAGCAACGGCTCAAGAAAAATGGGAAGAAGACACAAAACAACATCGCGAAGTTGTAACAGAAGATAATGTTGCCGATGTAGTTTCTATGATGACCGGTATTCCTGTGAACAGAATAGCGCAAACAGAAATTAATAAACTAGCTGAATTACCAAACCTTATTAGAGGCAAAGTAATCGGACAAGATGATGCTGTAACTAAAGTTGTTAAAGCTATTCAGCGTAACCGTGCCGGACTTAAAGATCCAAATAAACCTATTGGTTCATTTATATTCTTAGGTCAAACTGGTGTTGGTAAAACCCAATTAGCAAAAGTATTATCTCGCGAATTATTTGATAGCGAAGATTCTCTTGTTAGAATAGACATGAGTGAATACATGGAAAAATTCGCTATTTCCAGATTAATTGGAGCACCTCCGGGATATGTTGGATATGAAGAAGGCGGACAACTAACCGAAAAGGTAAGACGTAAACCTTACGCTGTGATTCTTTTAGATGAAATTGAAAAAGCGCATCCAGATGTGTTTAATATGCTACTTCAAGTTCTAGATGATGGCTATTTAACAGATAGTTTAGGTCGTAAAATAGACTTTAGAAATACCATTATTATTATGACTTCAAATATTGGAGCTCGTAAATTAAAAGATTTTGGTACTGGAATTGGTTTTGGAACTGCTTCTCAAAAAGCTCAAGAAGATGCCAATGCAAGAAGTGTTATTGAAAATGCACTTAAAAAATCGTTTGCACCAGAATTCTTAAACAGAATTGATGATGTTGTTATGTTTAATGCTTTAGAAAAAGAAGATATTAATAAAATTATCGACATCGAGCTAGAAAAACTTCTGGTAAGAATTAAAGATCTAGGTTACAAATTACAACTTAGCGAACCAGCAAAAGATTATATTGCAGATAAAGGTTTCGATAAGCAATACGGTGCCAGACCTTTAAAAAGAGCTATTCAAAAATACATTGAAGATGCCCTAGCTGAAGAGATTATAACCTCTCATGTAGAGGAAGGCGATCAAATAAATATTGATTTAGATGAGGCGAACAACGAACTTAAAATCAGTATTGAAAAATTAGAAAAACCAACAGAATCTTAAATTGATTCTATTAAATAAAAAAGCTCGAAAATAATTTTCGAGCTTTTTTTTGTTTAAATTCTATACTATTTACTGTTGTAAATTTTCATCAACAATATCTTTAGGAACTTTAAACAATAAAATAATACCTATTAAGAAGAACACAAATAAAAATAAAATTGAATTTCGCATACTTCCCGTTATTTGATCGATAACGCCAAAAATTAACATACCAATTACAATCCCTATTTTTTCGGCGACATCATAAAAACTAAAATACGATGTGGTATCGACAGTCTCTGGCAAAAATTTTGAATACGTAGAGCGCGATAACGACTGTATACCACCCATTACAAATCCTACACAACCAGCTGTAATATAAAACTGAAGAGGCGTTTCAATAAAATAGCCGTAAAAACAAAGTAACATCCACATCATATTTATTACTATAAGTGTTTTTATATTACCAAATTTAGCGGAAGACCTTGATGTTAAAACTGCACCTATTACTGCTACAATTTGAATAATTAATATACTTACTATTAACCCCATTGTTTTATCGCCTTCTTCTCCCCAAGCTATTTCCTGTTCTCCAAAATATGTAGCCACCAACATAATGGTTTGAACTGCCATGCTGTAAACAAAAAAGGCACTTAAAAAACGTTTAAGTTGTATGTTATGAGCTAAATTTTTCCAAACTTCTTTTAAAGACTTTATACCATTAAATATAACATGTCGCTTCACTTTATTCCCAGTTTTCACACCTTTGGGCAAATAATAAAATGAATACTGACTAAAAATTATCCACCATAAACCTACAGTAATAAAAGTAGAACGCATCGCTAAAATTGAAGCTGCATCTTTATCCTCTTGGGTCGTTCCTATGTCGAAACCAAACCACTCGGGCTTCATAACCATGGCTAAGTTTATAAGCAACAACAAAACACTTCCTATGTAACCAAAACTAAACCCTTTTGCACTTATTTTATCTTGTTGCTCTACGTAAGCTATGTCTGGTAAATACGAATTATAAAACACAAGACTTCCCCAAAAACCAAGTAAGCCAAAAAAATAAAATAACAAACTAAGGTAAATGGTATCTAAACTAAACCAATACAAGCCAATACAGCCTAAAGATCCCAGATAACAAAAGAATTTCATAAACATCTTTTTATTTCCCAAATAATCTGCAATACCCGAAAGTATTGGTGATGAAATAGCAACTACCAGAAAAGCAAATGCGGTTACAAAAGAAATTAAAGCAGTATTTTTTATTTCAAAACCAAAAGCATTAACCTTGTTACCATCAATAAAGTTTAAAGTGCCATAAAAAATTGGAAAAACTGTTGATGCAATGGTTAATGTGTACACAGAGTTTGCCCAATCGTAAAACGCCCAAGCGTTTAAAAGTTTTTTACTTCCTTTTTCTAATTCTGCCATAATAAAAAAGCTGCTCATTTATTTGAGCAGCTCCTAAAGTAAACAAATCTTTTTATTTCAATTTAAAGAAATCATTATTTAAATGATGTCACACCAAATTTTCTAGCTTCCTGTTTAGCTGTTGGTGCCAAAGAAGTTAAGTTTGCGATACGAGATTCATTCGATGGATGCGTACTTAATAATTCTGGCGGAGATTGCCCACCACTTTGAGCACTCATACGCTTCCATAATTCTGCTGCTTCTTCTGGGTTGTATCCTGCTATTGCCATTAAATACAAACCTATTTTATCCGCTTCAGTTTCATGACTTCTACTAAATGGCAACATAACTCCTACCTGAGAGCCAATACCATAATATTGATTAAAGGCATTTCTGGAACTTTCATCTTTAATAACAACATTACCCGCCAAAGCGACACCTTGTTGTACATATGCGGCACTCATACGTTGTTGACCATGATTTGCTAAGGCGTGAGCTACTTCATGCCCCATAATAGCTGCTAAACCAGCCTCTCCTTTTGCTACAGGTAAAATACCCGTATAAACTACAATTTTACCACCTGGCATGCACCAAGCGTTAACAGCTTTATCTTGAACTAAATTATATTCCCATTTATAATCATTTAAATATCCTGGATGCCCATTAGCCGTTAGCCATCTTTCTGCTGCTACAGCTATTTTTTGTCCGACACGTTTTACCATAGCGGCATCAGCTGTACCATTAACTACTTTATTTTCAGATAAAAACTGATTGTATTGAGCAAATGCCGTTGGAAATAACTGATCGTTAGAAACTAACGCCATTGTTTTTTTTCCTGTAAACGGATTGGTAGCACATGAAAAAATCATGGAACTTATTACAAGTGATAATGATATCTTTTTAATATTCATAATTAAAATGTTGTTTATAATATTGTCTATAAATGTACGAAAATAGTATTTGTTTTAATAGACACGACGAATTTTTATAGGTCACCTTAACAAAGTAAAAATACATACCATTATATTGTTATGATTTAATAAAAATAACGACTTATTAATTAAAATTATTTTATGAAACGTATTTTAACTTTAGCAATTACACTTACCATACTTAGTTGTAACAGCCATGCGCAAAAAGAAAAGAAAGAAACCTTTAAAGTTTCTAAAACCGATGCCGAATGGAAAGCACAATTATCGAATTTAGAATATAATGTTTTAAGACATGCTGCCACCGAACCCCCATTTTCAAGCAAACTAAACAACAACCATCAAAAGGGCGTTTATGTTTGTAAAGGTTGTGACACCCCGTTATTTAAGAGTGAACACAAATTCAACTCGGGTACTGGTTGGCCTAGCTTTGACAGAGAAATAGAAGGAAATGTAGCCTTTTCAACCGATTACGATTTAGGCTACGAACGCACCGAAGAACATTGTGCCACTTGTGGTGGCCACTTGGGACATGTTTTTAACGATGGCCCCAAACAAACCACAGGCGAACGCCATTGTATTAATGGAGCTGCGCTTAAATTTGTACCAAAAAATAAATAACAAACAATATCAAATAAAAAAAAACACCCGTTTGGGTGTTTTTTTTATTAAATTAGTTTAGACCTCATTACAAATCGAAACGATCTAAGTTCATAACCTTCGTCCAAACTTTTACAAAATCATTGATAAACTTATCTTGAGCATCATCGCAAGCATAAACTTCTGCTAAAGCTCTTAATTCGGAATTTGAACCAAAAATTAAATCTACTCTCGTGGCTGTCCATTTTATATCGCCGGTATTTCGGTCGCTACCAACAAATACAGTACCTGCATCGGTAGTAGGCTTCCATGTAACATTAAAATCTAATAAATTTCTAAAAAAGTCGTTAGTTAATGCTTCAGGATTATTAGTAAACACACCATGTTTTGAATGATCGAAATTGGTATTTAAAACACGCATACCACCTAGTAAAACGGTTAATTCTGGCGCGGTTAATGTTAATAATTGTGCTTTATCGATAAGCATTTCTTCTGCAGAAACTTTATGTTTAGCATTGTAATAATTTCTAAAACCATCGGCTGCAGGCTCTAATACTTTAAACGATTCTACATCGGTTTCATCTAGAGTTGCATCGGCTCTTCCTGCAGTAAAAGGAACATATATTTGTTTTCCTGCATTTTTAGCAGCCTGTTCAATACCCACATTACCAGCTAATACAATAATATCGGCTATTGAGACTTTTTTATTTCCTGTTTGAGATGCATTAAAATCATTTTGAATGCCTTCTAAAACATTTAAAACCTTAGATAGTTGTTTAGGATTGTTAACTTCCCAATTTATTTGAGGCTCTAATCGTATTCTTGCGCCATTAGCACCGCCACGTTTATCAGACCCTCTAAATGTTGATGCCGATGCCCAAGCAGTTGATACCATTTCGGATACAGACAACCCAGAGTTAGCAATTGTTTCTTTTAAACTTTTTATATCATTATCATCAATTAACTCATGTGTCACTTCAGGAATGGGATCTTGCCATTTTAAAACTTCCGATGGAACTTCTGGTCCTAAATAACGAGATACAGGCCCCATATCTCTGTGCGTTAATTTAAACCATGCACGCGCA
Organism: Siansivirga zeaxanthinifaciens CC-SAMT-1; assembly: GCF_000941055.1. Classification (GTDB taxonomy): domain Bacteria; phylum Bacteroidota; class Bacteroidia; order Flavobacteriales; family Flavobacteriaceae; genus Siansivirga; species Siansivirga zeaxanthinifaciens. The sequence goes on from NZ_CP007202.1 coordinate 2,856,015, forward strand.
TACGCATCTGCAAACTCGTCTGGGTTTTCATAAAAATGTCTTGAGATTTTTTCGTATTCAGGATCAAATCGTAAAGACAAATCTGTGGTTAACATAAAAGGTGCATGTTTTTTATGCGGATCGTGAGCATCTGGAACCGTACCTTCACCTGCATTATTTTTAGGTTTCCATTGGTGGGCACCTGCAGGACTCTTCGTTAATTCCCATTCGTAACCAAATAAATTTTCAAAATATTTATGACTCCATTTTGTTGGCGTATCGGTCCAAGCACCTTCAATACCACTAGTAATGGTATCGGCTCCTTTTCCTGTTCCAAAATTATTTTTCCAACCCATACCCTGCATCTCGATACCTGCAGCGGCTGGTTCTGCTTCTACATATTTTGATGGATCTGCGGCTCCATGCGTTTTTCCGAAGGTATGACCACCTGCAATAAGCGCAACCGTTTCATAATCGTTCATGGCCATTCTAGAAAATGTTTCTCTAATATAATGCGCAGATTCTACGGGGTCTGGGTTGGCATTATGACCTTCCGGATTAACATAAATAAGCCCCATATGTGCAGCTGCTAAAGGGTTTTCTAATTCATCTTCGGCATAACGTGATTCATTTCCCATCCACTCCGATTCGGAGCCCCAATAAACATCCTCTTCTGGTTCCCAAACATCTTCTCGACCTCCTGCAAAACCAAACATTTTTAATCCCATAGATTCATGCGCACAGTGTCCAGCTAAAATCATTAAATCTGCCCAAGATAACTTTTTACCATATTTTTGTTTAATAGGCCATAACAACAAACGGGCTTTATCTAAGTTCGCATTGTCTGGCCAACTATTAAGTGGTGCAAAACGTTGCATTCCAGCGCCTGCTCCACCTCTACCATCTTGCATTCTGTAAGTTCCTGCACTATGCCAAGCCATACGAATAAAAAATGGTCCGTAATGTCCATAATCGGCAGGCCACCAATCTTGAGAATTGGTCATTAATTCATTTATATCTTTTTTTACTTCGTCTAGATTTAGTGAGTTGAAAGCTTCGGCGTAATTAAAATCAGGATCCATAGGATTAGACAAATTAGAGTTTTGTCTCAGCACACTTAAGTTAAGCATGTTTGGCCACCAATCGGTGTTCTTTATACCTCCGTTAACTCCTTTTTTTAAGGTTCCATTATGAAAAGGACATTTGGTAATATCGCCCGAATGCGTTGGATAATTATTTGATTGATTTTGATTTTCCATAATATTGTAATTTATCTTATTTAGTGAGTTATAAATTTACAAAATCAAAAGACGTTAATTAACTAAATTCAATTTTTATATATTATTTAACAATAATAAAAAACTATTGAAATGGTTTTTACAATAGCTTAAATAAATAAAAAAGCAACTCCAAACCAGAGTTGCTTTTTTTTATTGACTATTTCAAATAATACTATGCTTTTGGTAAAAGAACAGCATCGATAACATGAATAACTCCATTAGATTGGTTGACATCGGCAATAGTTACTTGTGCTGAGTTTCCGTTTTCATCGGTTAAATAAACATTTCCATCTTTCATCCAAGCGGTTAACATACCTCCAGTAATTGTTTTTATTTCTGCTTTCCCCTTACCTTTTTTAATCATTTTAATTACATCCTTTGAATTCCATTTCCCAGCTACAACATGGTACTTTAATATGGTTTGCAATTGTGCTTTGTTAGATTCTTTAAGCAAGGTTTCAACTGTTCCTTTTGGCAACTTATTAAAAGCATCGTTAGTTGGTGCGAAAACGGTAAAAGGTCCTTCACTCATTAAAACATCGACTAAACCAGCAGCTTTTACCGCAGCTACCAAAGTGGTATGATCTTTCGAGTTAATGGCATTCTCAACAATATTTTTACTTGGGTACATGGCTGCACCTCCAACCATTTTAGTTTCCTCTTTCATCATTCCGTTTTGAGCCATCGCATTTTGACTCATAAAAAAGGTTACAGAAAGCAATACGGCACTAAATACATTTAACTTTTTTATAATAATTTTATTTTTTGTTTATACTCAACAAACGATAATTAATAAGTTAGGGTTTTTAAAAAAGCGCTATTTAACTTTTTGTTAACAATTAAAAAATTACAATATCTTGGACGTTAAGCATTCAATTATTACTATTTTTATCAAAAAATAAAAAACAACTAAATGGCAACAGTAACATTAAAAGGAAACACCATAGAAACCTCTGGTGAATTACCAAAAATTGGATCGAAAGCTCCAGATTTTAAACTAACAGCAAACGATTTATCAATCAAAACTTTAAATGATTTTAAAGGAAGTAAAATTGTATTAAATATTTTCCCTAGTGTTGATACAGGTACTTGTGCCCAATCGGTTAGAGAATTTAATAAACAAGCCAGCGCATTAGAAAACACAAAAGTTTTATGCATATCGAGAGATTTACCTTTCGCGCATGCTCGTTTTTGTGGCGCAGAAGGCTTAGATAATGTTATTTCTTTATCCGATTTTAAAAATGGTAGTTTTGGAAAAGATTACGGTTTAGATTTTGTTTCGGGACCACTTGAAGGTTTACATTCACGTTGTGTGATTGTATTAGACGAAAATGGCGTAGTAACACATACTGAACAAGTTTCGGAAATTGTTGACGAACCAAACTACAAAGAGGCTTTAAAAGCATTGTAATGTTTTAATGATAAAAAAAGAATCTTTTCTCGTAAATCGAATAAAAAGTATAGGCTATGCCTTTAAAGGTTTTGCTATACTTGTAAAAACTGAAGCCAGTATTAAAACACAGGTATTCATTGCAATTTTGGTTAGCGCGGCAGGATTCTTTTTTAATATTTCAATTACCGAATGGCTTATACAAACCCTAGCAATTGCCATGGTAATAAGTATTGAAGCTATTAATACTGCTATTGAAGAAATTGCAAACTTTATTCATCCAGAGCATCACCAAAAAATTGGTTTGATTAAAGATATAGCAGCAGGTGCTGTGTTTATTGCTTCAATTTTTGCCGTTATTATAGGATTAATTATATATTTTCCAAAGGTTTTTTAAATACGATAACCTATAGGATAAACGTTAGTAATTTGTATTTTTGCTTAATCTAATAGCGCGTTAATGGCGAAGAAAAACAACAACAAACCAAACCATACTAAAACTAAATTTAAAATGCCAAGTTTTAAATTATCAAGTCAGCAAAAATTGATTTTTGGTAGTTTTCTTGCCATTTTAGGCATCATGCTCTTTGTTGCTTTTATTTCCTTTTTATTTACCGGAGATGCAGACCAAAGCACCATAACACAACTAACAAATAGAAATGTTAAAACCCAAAATTGGTTAAGCAAAGCTGGAGTATGGCTTAGTAACTTTTTTATAGAGCGTGGTTTTGGTGTAGCGTCATTTATTTTTGCTGGTCTCTTTTTCTTATCGGGTATTTATGTTTTAATGAATCTTAGCAAAGCGAAGCTAAGAAAACATTGGTTTTGGGGAATTTTAATTGTTATTTGGCTATCAACCCTCTTCGGCTTTTTTAGCAACACTTTCGATTTATTAGGAGGCACCATTGGTTTTGAAGTGAACAGCTATTTACAAGATTATTTAGGAAAAACCGGAACCATTTTATTACTTCTATTCGGTTTAATTACCTATTTGGCCATACGCTTTAAAGTTACATTTGAAAGTATTGCAGCCCTTTTTAAATCGGCTAAAAGTGATTTTAAAGAAGAATTTTCAAAATCGAATGAAGATACAATTGTACCTGTAGATAATAACTTATCGGATGAAGCCGAAGCTTTTAAAACGGCATTCGACCTTTCAACAGAAAAAGAAGCCGCTAAAGAAACAACCACAATAAGTTCAACACCAGAACCTAAAGTAGATTCTACACCGCTAGAAGTTAACCCTCCGGTTAAATCAGTTGAAAAAAGCGATTTAGAAATGACTGTGGAAGTTGAAGAAGAATCTATTGAAATGGAAGTTGAAGAAGTACCTGAAGAGCTTTCGGAAACCGATAATTTATCCAATAAACTAGTTGCCGATTTCGGACAATTTGACCCGACCCTAGAATTATCTCAATTTAAATTTCCGCCTTTAGATCTTCTTAAAAAATACGACAGCGAAGGGATTACCATCAATCAAGAAGAACTTGAAGAAAATAAAAACCGTATTGTAGATACATTAAAAAATTACAACATTGGTATTGCCAGTATTAAAGCAACCATCGGGCCTACCGTAACACTTTATGAGATTGTACCAGATGCTGGAATTCGTATTTCAAAAATTAAAAATTTAGAAGACGATATTGCCTTATCGCTATCGGCTTTGGGCATTCGTATAATTGCGCCCATTCCTGGAAAAGGTACTATTGGTATCGAGGTGCCAAACAAAAATTCTACTATAGTTTCGATGCGTTCGGTAATAGCTTCAAAGAAATTTCAAAGCTCCGACATGCAACTGCCTATTGCTTTAGGAAAAACAATTAGCAACGAAACCTTTGTTGTCGATTTAGCAAAAATGCCTCACTTGCTTATGGCTGGTGCGACAGGGCAAGGTAAATCGGTTGGTTTAAATGCGGTACTAACGTCGTTATTATACAAAAAACACCCTGCCGAAGTAAAATTCATTTTGGTTGACCCTAAAAAAGTGGAACTTACACTGTTTAACAAAATTGAGCGTCACTATCTAGCAAAATTACCCGATAGCGAAGATGCTATTATAACAGACAACACAAAGGTTATTAACACATTAAACTCGTTATGTATTGAAATGGACAACCGTTACGAGTTACTTAAAAATGCCATGTGTAGAAACATAGCCGAGTATAATGTTAAGTTTAAAGACCGTAAATTAAACCCGAATGACGGTCATCAATACCTACCATATATAGTACTTGTAGTCGATGAGTTTGCAGACTTAATCATGACGGCAGGTAAAGAAGTAGAAACACCTATTGCACGTTTAGCTCAATTAGCTCGTGCGATTGGAATTCACTTAATTATTGCTACACAAAGACCATCTGTTAACGTAATAACGGGTATTATTAAAGCCAATTTCCCAGCGCGTATTGCTTTTAGAGTAACTTCTAAAATAGACTCCAGAACCATTTTAGATGGCTCGGGAGCAGACCAACTTATTGGTAGAGGTGATATGTTATATACGCAAGGAAACGATTTAATTCGTGTGCAATGTGCCTTTGTTGACACCCCTGAGGTCGAAAAAATTACCGACTATATTGGATCTCAAAAAGCCTATCCTGAGGCCTATATGTTACCTGAGTTTGTTGGCGAAGAAAGTGGCACAAGTCTTGATATAGATATAGCAGACAGAGATAAACTATTTAAAGAAGCAGCCATAGTTATTGTTACAGCACAGCAAGGCTCGGCTTCATTATTACAACGTAAACTTAAACTAGGTTACAATCGTGCCGGAAGGTTAATAGACCAATTAGAAGCCGCTGGTATTGTAGGTCCGTTTGAAGGTAGTAAAGCCAGACAAGTGCTCATAACAGATCTTACTGCATTAGATAACCATTTAGAAAATGAAATTTAATATTTTATAAAAATGAACATTAAAAATTTTGCAACCATTTTACTTTTAACAGTTTCATTAATCAGTTTTGGACAAAACAAAGCCAAATCACTTTTAAACGAAGTATCTCAAAAAGTAAAAGCCTATAAAAATATATCGATAGATTTTAAATATGTTTTAGAAAATACCGCTGAAAACATTAAACAAGAAACCAAAGGCGATGTTATTTTACAAGGTGATAAATACAAATTAAACATCTTAGGGGTAACTCGTATATTCGATGGTAAAAAACTGTATAGTATTAGTATTGAAGATGAAGAAGTAACTATTTCTTCGGAAAAAGATAATGAAGAAGATGCTATTACACCAAGTAAAATGCTTTACTTTTATCAGGATGGTTATACCTATAAAATGGATATTGAACAGAATATTAATGGTAGAAAAATTCAATTGGTAAAATTAACTCCTATCGATTCAAATTCAGAGATTAAACAAATTTATTTGGGAATCGATAAACAAACCAAACACATTTACAACCTCATTCAAGTGGGTAAAAACGGAACAAAAACAACACTTACTGTTAATTCTTTTGAAACAAATCAACCTTTATCAAAAACCTTATTTACCTTTGACGCTAATAAATACAAAGATTTTTATATAAATAAACTCGATTAATTAGCGACCCTTGAAAATTTTAGACCGATATATTCTCACTTCGTACTTAAAAACTTTTTTCAGCGTGTTTATTATACTCATGCTGATTTTTGTTTTACAAACCATTTGGCTCTATATTAGGGAGTTGTCTGGTAAGGATTTAGATATTGCCGTTATTTTCAAATTTATATTTTATTTTTTACCAAAGTTAATACCATTAGTTTTACCGCTAACCATTCTCTTAGCATCGATAATGGTTTTTGGTAGTTTTGCTGAAAACTACGAATTTGCCGCCATGAAATCGACCGGGATTTCATTACAACGCGCCATGACGGGTTTAAGTGTTTTTATTGTTATTTTAGGTATTACCACCTTCTTTTTCTCTAACAATGTAATACCATGGGCCGAATTAAATTCGTATAACTTAAGAAGAAATATTGCAAAATTAAAACCTGCCATGTTACTTGCCGAAGGCCAGTTTAATGAAGTTGAAGGCACGCCATACAATATAAAATTTATAAAAAAATACGGCGATAGAGACCAATACCTAGAAGACGTTACCATACATTTAAAAGGTAATGATGGCAGAACAAACGCCACTACAATAAAGTCTAAAACAGGAGAACTAGCAAGTGATAAAGACTCCAATGTTTTAAAACTTATTTTAAAAGATGGAAATTATTACAGCGATGTAACGCCCAGCAATATTGAGGCCCGACAAAAAAAACCTTTTGCTAAAAGTGCTTTTGATGTTTATACCATAAACATCGATTTATCTACAATGAATAATGTCGATTTCGATGAACAATCGCAAACCGATAAATATAATATGCTAAACGTTTCAGATTTAGACACTACTATCGATTCACTTTTAATAAAACAGGAATCAGACCACGAGGTATTTGCCAATAGCATGAGTATTCGCTCTAATGTATTAAGGTCATTAACCCCTAATAAAACTACAGTTGTTAAAGATTCTGTGTATTTAGGTCCGCTTTTAGATGCCTTCGATATGCAAAAAAAACTTGAAATAACCGATGTAACGCTTCGAGGCATCACAAGTGTTAAACAAGTTATTACCACAAGAGAAATAACATACAAAGGTTCGAAAGAATGGCTTAACAAACATATTATTTCGCTACACGAAAAATTTGCTTTAGGTGTTGCCTGCATTATCTTATTTTTCGTTGGTGCGCCCTTAGGTGCTTTAATTAGAAAAGGAGGTATTGGCTTACCTATGGTTATCGCTATTGTACTGTTTTTAACGTATCACTTTATTGGAATTTTCGCGACTAACAGCGCTAAAAATGGTGATTTCAATCCCATTCTTGCGAGCTGGTTTTCTACGCTTATTATGTTGCCATTAGGCATATTTTTAACCAAACGTGCTACCGAAGACAAAGGTATTTTTGAATTTGATAATATAATAGAACCTTTAAAGAAAGCATTAAACATTAAATCGAACGATGAACATAATTTTGCGTTTTTAAACTCATATAAAAACGATGAATTAATAAACCTTATTCATAATTACGAAACCTTAGGTCATACCGAAGATGTTAGATATGAAGCTTTAAAAGTTTTAAACTCCCGAGAATTTACAACGCAGGAATTAATTGAAAAAGGCTTAAAAATAAAGACTCAGTATTTGAAATCGGAAAAAATAAATACCGATTTTAAAGACCATTCACAGTTCAGTATTGTTTTATACTCTGTGGGCGCCATATTGCTTATTTTACATTTTGTGTTTAAAAACAATAAATTGCCTTCTTTAGCAGAATCTGGATTACAAATAAGTATTGTATCGTTTGTGCTATATATTATTTATTACATCAAATTGGCTGTTAATATCACAAGCTTTTATAAGCATATTAATAAAAAAGAAAGAGCACCCAAGATAATAATATTCATTTTAGGATTCCCTCTTTATTTTGTTACCCACATCTTTTTTAAATCTAAAATGAAAAATGCCATTAAACAAAATTGTTTAGATTCTTTAAAATAAGTGATATTTTTGCAATATGATAAATGAAACTATGACAAAAAATCCAACATCGGAATTAAAACTAAATACCATTCATGAGGCAATTGAAGATATTAGAAATGGTAAAGTAATAATTGTTGTCGATGATGAAAACAGAGAAAACGAAGGCGATTTCCTTGCTGCTGCAGATAAAGTAACTCCAGAAATTATAAATTTTATGGCTACGCAAGGAAGGGGTCTTATATGTGCTCCTCTCACTGAAACGCGATGTAAAGAATTGGAATTACATGCCATGGTTAACAACAATACCGACCACATGGAAACTGCCTTTACAGTATCGGTAGATTTAAAAGGAAAAGGTGTTTCAACCGGCATATCGGCAAGTGACCGAGCTAAAACCGTGTTAGCCTTAACAGACCCAGAAACTAAACCTTACGATTTAGCAAGACCGGGACATATTTTCCCTTTAATTGCTAAAGAGGGCGGTGTTTTAAGACGTACAGGACATACAGAAGCCGCTATAGATTTTGCAAGATTAGCAGGTTTAAGCCCTGCGGGAGTTATTGTTGAAATTATGAACGAAGATGGGTCTATGTCTCGTCTACCACAATTAGTTAAACTTGCTAAAAAACTTGATTTAAAAATTGTTTCGATTGAAGATTTGGTAGCTTATAGAATGCAACATGACTCTTTAATTGAGAAAAAAGAAGATTTTCAAATTGAAACCCGTTTTGGAAGCTTTAGATTAAGAGCCTACAAACAAACCACCAACGACCAGATTCATATTGCTTTAACAAAAGGCAGTTGGAAGGATGATGAGCCGGTGCTTACAAGAATTAATTCTACACTTGTAAACAACGATATTTTAGGAACCTTAACCACAAATGCAGACGACGAGCTAAACGCTATGTTTAAGGTTGTAAATGATGCTGGTAAAGGCGCCATTATTTTTATAAACCAAGAAGCTCAATCTATGGACATTTTAAATAGATTGTCGTTTTTAAGAGAACACCAACAAAAAAACAAAACTGCCAAAGCTCCAAGAATTAATATGGATAACAGAGATTTTGGTATTGGTGCTCAAATATTACACGATATAAATATTCATAAATTACGATTAATCTCTAATAGCGGCCAACAAAGTAAACGTGTTGGTTTAATTGGTTATGGCTTAGAAATTGTAGATTACGTAGGCTATTAAAAAAATATTTTATCCAAAAAAAAGCGACTCATTACATGTAGTCGCTTTTTTTATTTCTATTAATTGATGCGTTTTAAACCAACGATTTAATAATATCTACCATTTTTTGAGCGCGTTCTTTAACCTGCGCTTCTGTCCAAGATAATTTGATTAGGCATGAAATATTTCTTCCTATGTAATGGTCTGATTCTGGGTAGGCTTTAGTTTTTAAATATGCCAAGCCATTTTTAACTTCCTGAGAAATTGGAAATAAAGATTTTAAATCTTTTAAATGATCCCATTTTCTTAAATAGTGCCAATTATTATTATAATATTGAAAACATGCATCGACGCCATTAACTTTAAAGGCTTCGGCTACTTTTAAAGAGGTATCGGTATCTGGTAAAAAGAAATTTAAAAAGGCATAGCTTTCTTCGCCGCCTTCGGGGATACGTCTAAAAGTAACTTCTGGAATTTCGGCGAGTGCTTCGCGTAAATTTGTATAGTTTTTCTTTTGGATTGCAATAAATTCTGGTAAACGTTTTACTTGTGCTAAGCCTACAGCTGCATGTAATTCGGAGATTCGGAAATTATACCCTAAAAACGGGTGTGTTTCTGCTCCTCTGTCGTTACCGATGTGGTCGTGACCATGATCGCTGTAGTGGTCGGCGTTGGTGTAAAAATTTTGATTATTTGTTACAACGGCTCCGCCTTCGCCACAAGTGATTGTTTTTACAAAATCGAAAGAAAAACAACCTAAATCGGCAATACCGCCTAAAGGTTTTCCTTTATAGGTTGCGCCAATGGCCTGACAGGCGTCTTCTACAAATAATAAATTGTGTTTGGTACAAATAGTTTGCAGCGCATCCATATCGCCCATACTACCGCACATTTGCACTACCATTACTGCTTTTGTTTTGTCTGTGATGGCAGCTTCGACGGCTTTTGGGTTTAGTGTTAAGGTATCGTCTATTTCAACTAAAACTGGAATGGCGCCCAGCATCATAATTGCTTCGAAACTGGCTACAAAGGTAAAGGTTGGCATAATAACCTCATCGCCTGCTCCTACACCGGCTGATGCTAATGCTACAGAAACGGCTGCTGTACCGCTGGATACTAATTGTACGTGTTTGCTTTGAAATGTGTTTTGTAATGCTTGTTCTAGTTCTTTAGCTTTCCAATGTCCGTTTCGCATGCCATCGAACCCGTAGCGCATTAAAACACCGCTTTCTAAGACATCGTTTACTTCTTTTCGTTCTTGGCTTCCAAATAATTCAAATCCTGGCATAATTTGTATGTTGTTTGTTGGTAGGTGCGTTAGGGATTGCAGCGGCATCCTTTTTTAAATTAGTTGTTGCGTGAGCATAAAATTAATTTAAAAAAGATATAGCGGAAAGCCCGACCTTCATACTGATTTTTCTCAGTATGAAGGTAACGCCATTATTTTTATTTTTTAAATTTCTATGATAGTTTCTTCTAATGGTTTTCGTACTTTTTTGAAGTCTGCAAACATATCGTCTGAGGCTCTGATTCCTACGGGCAATAATAGTACCGCTTTTAAATTTTTTTCGGTTAAGTTTAATATGTCGTTGTATCCTGTTGCTATAAAACCTTCCATAGGGCAGGCATCGATATTTTCGGCGGCACAAACCGTCATTAAATTACCTAAGGCGATGTAGGCTTGGTTTGTTGACCATTGTTGTCGCTCTGGTATGGTCATTTTCTCCATCATTTGCACGAGGCCTTCTCGGTAGGGTTTTAGGATGCTTTCTGGGGTATTACGTAGTTTTTTTATGTTGTCGTAATAGTTAATTACATCGGACTGGAGCACGTTGTCTTGAATGCATATTACCAGCAAATGCGAAGCGTAAACGACTTGTTTCTGGTTATAACTGTGGGCTAATAATTGGTTTCTTATTTCGGTATTTTCTACTATTACCAGTTTTAACGTTTGCAGACCAAATGAGGTGGCTGTTAAATTGAAAGCTTGTTTTAAGATGTTAATTTTATGTGTTGAGAGCTTTTTTGTAGCATCAAATTTTTTGGTGGCGTAGCGCCACTCTAATTGCTTTATAATATCCATTATTGGTATTTAATTTTTGCAAAAATAAGCTTTGAAAATTTCTTTTTATATAATTATGTGAGAAAAATGGTTAATACTTAAGTAGTTGAAAAATATTTTTTAAAAAAGTGATTTTTTATTTGAAAGAAAGGAAAAAGGTGTATATATTTGCACCCGCATTCAGGGAATACCTGATGAGACACACTGGAGAAATGGCAGAGTGGTCGAATGCGGCAGTCTTGAAAACTGTTGAGGGTCACACCTCCGGGGGTTCGAATCCCTCTTTCTCCGCTATGAGATTAAAAAATCTCACCAAAACCCTTTAAAACGTATGTTTTAAGGGGTTTTTACTTTTTAGCATATACCAAAATATTCATTAAATCGTGTAACAAAGGTGGTAAAATCGGGTACCTCAACTTTTTCAAATTTTAAGGTAATCGAATTTTAAGCTTTCCGGGATATTCACAAGGGTTAACCAGTGATAAAACTGGCTCAAAAATTATAAAACCAGTAATGTTTTACAAAAAATAACTATATAACTATACAAAACATTAACATGAACCAAAATGAGTTTTTCATATGAAATATTTCATATAAGGATTATGAAATCATTACTAATGTTTCATTGAATAAGCCTTGCATACTTAAAATGATGCATAAAAAAATCACACCTGTTTTTTTTTATCCATTAAATTTAATACAAGTGTATATCTTAAATGGAAAATTAAAAACAGGTGTGATAATTATAACTTATAATTTTTAAAAATAAATTTTAAGTTAGAGTGACTTCATTTATTAAATACTTTTTGAAATTCCTAGCTCCAATCCACGCAACTCAGCTAAACCACGTAATCTGCCTATCGCTGAATATCCAGGATTTGTTTTCTTATGTAAATCATCTAACATTTGATGTCCGTGATCAGGACGCATAGGAATGAGTGCATCTTTCATACCTGCTGCCTTACGTCTTCGCTCTTCAATTACAACTTCTTTAACAGCACTAAACATATCTACATCGCCTTCTAAATGATTGGCTTCATAAAAATTCCCTTCTTCGTCACGTTGAGTACTTCTAAAATGTATAAAATGAACTCTGTCTGCAAAGCGTTTAAATATTTGAACCAAATCATTATCTGCTCTAACTCCTAAAGAACCTGTACAAAAAGTAATACCATTAGATCTGTTAGGCACTTCTGAGAATATATGCGCATAATCTGCTTCGGTACTTACAACTCTTGGTAAGCCTAAAATAGGATATGGAGGATCGTCTGGATGAATACACATTAACACATTATTTTGTGAAGCAACTGGTATAATCTCTTTTAAAAAGGCTACTAAATTTTCTCTTAATTTTGGAGCATCAATATCGGCATAGGTATCTAATACTTTTTGAAACTGCTCTAATGTATAGCCTTCTTCAGCACCTGGTAGACCTGCAATAATATTATTAATTAATTTTTGCTTTTCATCAGTTGAAAGCTTTTCAACATAGGTCTTAGCTCTCATTTTTTCTTCATCAGAATAACTATTTTCGGCTCCTGGACGTTTTAATAAAAACAATTCAAATGCAGCAAATGCTGTAACATCAAAACGAAGCGCTTTAGAACCATCATTTACTTCAAAATCTAAATCGGTTCGAGTCCAATCTAAAACAGGCATGAAATTATAGCATACAATTCCAATTCCGCAACTTGCTAAATTTTGAATGCTCTTTTTATAATTCTCAATATATTCTTGAAAATTCCCTGAACGGGTTTTTATAGTTTCATGTACCGGAATACTCTCTACAACACTCCAAGTAAGACCTGCACTTTCGATAATATCTTTTCTTTTTTTAATTTCATCAACGCTCCAAACATTTCCATTTGGAATATGATGTAAAGCAGACACCACCCCTGTTGCACCTGCTTGTTTTATATCTGTTAATGATACAGGATCTTTAGGTCCGTACCAACGCAATGTCTGTTCCATAATTTTTTATTTTTTTTACAATTACTTTAACCTACTTTAAATGTATTTAACAAGAATAACACTAATACTTTTTGATTTATTAAGTGTTTTTGTTAAATATGACCTTTAACATAAGACTTAAACTTATTTGGAATTTTATTAATTTTTTTAATCTGTATGTTTTTATAAAAAGCCTCGGCACCTTCGGACTGAATTTGTATGCGTCCTTTTTGCAGAGGCAAAATATCATTATTTAAATCTTTATAACGCGAATTGAATAAAGCCATAACTACTTGACCATTAACAACATGAAGACTAGTTCCTTCATAACATATCAATTCTAAAGTATTCCACTCTCCATGTGGTTTTTCATTATTAAAACCTTTGTTACAATGGGATTGGAATCCCTTTTTAATACTTGAGAAATTGTTTAAATGTGCTTCTTTTTGATAATTAAATTCTTTACCATCGCTTTCTTTTTTTGAAGGAATATCTATTGAAGTTCCTGCAAGTGAATAATAATCACCCATATCACCTTCTTGTACTTGAAACTCTTGAGACTGCATCCAAACATTCCAAAACTTATCATAAGGCCCAACACAGTGATATAAAATTCCACTGTCTCTTTCACGAAGCAAACGTGGTTCCCAAACTTGTTCTCCCCACTTAAACTGAAGCTTTAAATGATAATTATCATATTCATTTTTAGATGTTAAAGCCCCGTATATTTCTCCAGAGATATGAACTACAGGTTCATTATCTATAATTTCATAACGAAAAACACCTTTTGGATCATTATTCAAACCTAGTGGTTTGGCATTTTTCCCATCACTATTAGGGTCTACAAAGTCTAAACCTTTTACAGTGGCATGTGGAGCTCCAATAAAAACATCCCAATTTTCATGAAGATTACTTTCTATAAGGTTTACCCATTTTTTAGATGTACCGTTGATATTTTTCTTGCCAGCAGCCCATAAAATAGCACCCTCAATATGATTATAATACCTTGAATCATTATAAATTTCATTGGTGTGACCCAATCCTGTGTAAAAAATACGGCCTCCGTTATAAAGATGATACCAACTTATAGGATGATTATCCGTATTCATTTTTTTTCCTTCGTAAGATGTCTCATCTAAACTCATGAGAACATTTACATGCTTACCAACAGGTTTAATGAAATTATACCACTCATCTTTAAAAACCTCTTGGTTTTTTAATCCTCTAATTGCAGGATGATTGCTTTTACAATTAACATTTAGTGTTGCATTTTGAACTTTAGGATGGTCTTTAAAGGTAGCTCCTATCATTTCACTAAACCAATCCCATTGTTTTTCGGTATCACTTGCTGCATGTATACCAACAAATCCTTTACCTTTTGCAATATAACCTTTAAAGGATTCTTTTTGCTTTTCTGAAAAAATATCTCCAGATGTGTTTAAAAAAACCAAAACATCATACTGGGAAAGATTTTCTATCGTGAAATCGTTGGCATCTTCTGAAAAATGTAATTTCCAATTATTTTTTCTACCCATATCAGATAAAAACTCGATGCCTCTGGGTATAGATTTATGTCTAAATGCATTTGTTTTAGAAAACACTAAAACATCAATTAAAGCGTTTTGAGCCGTTGCAACATTTGATATAAAAAAAACAAAAATTAAAAACCTTAATTGTTTAAAATTCATAACTTATTAATTTCTATATACATAAAGTCCTTATTTATTTTCATAAACATTTTATATTTCTAAAAAATAAGCTAATCTATCAAAACAAATTACGAATAAGTTCCTGTATTAAACTTACTTTTTACATAGGTATAGGCTAAAAAGTTACTTATGTAAAAAGTAATAACCTTCCAATGTTTTTAGTTCTTTGTTATTTAGGCATTTTATTAAACACCACTAAAAGCACTAAATCCGCCATCAATTGGAATCACAACACCTGTAACAAATTTTGAAGCTTCTGTACATAAAAAGTGTATCGTTCCATTCAATTCTTCTTCTTCGCCGAATCGTTTCATGGGCGTATTTTGGATAATTGTGTTTCCTCTATCTGTATATGCACCAGTTTCTTTATTTATTAGTAAGTCTCTATTTTGATTACCAATAAAAAATCCTGGTGCTATGGCATTTACTCGTAAACCTTCACCAAATTTAAGGGCTAATTCTGTTGACAACCATTTTGTAAAATTGTCTATAGCTGCTTTAGATGCAGAGTAACCAACAACTCTTGTTACTGCACTTTGAGCAGTCATTGAAGATATATTTATAATTACTCCTTTATTGTTTTTTACCATTTCTTTGCCAAAAACTAAAGCTGGGAGAATACTGCCAAATAAATTTAAATCTACTACTTTTTTAAAATGTTCAATGTTAACATCAAAGATAGTTTGATCTACTCCAATGGTTGCACCTGGCATATTACCCCCTGCAGCATTAATAAGCACATCAATTTTATTAAACTTTTTTATTATTTTATCTGAAACCTCTTGTAAGCTTTTCTCTTCTAATACGTTACAAACGAATCCGTCAACTTTTTTACTTATTTTGTTTAAGCTATCAAGAGCAGAATTTACAATATCATCTTTATAGTCTAAAATAATTACAGTTGCTCCATTACTCAATAAATATTTAGCCATTTGTCCACCAAGAACTCCTCCGCCTCCCGTTATTAATATAACTTTGTTTTCTAATTCAAATAAATTCATTTAATGCTTTGATTATTAATTAAATATTGATTGTTGTATTTAGAATTCAAAAATCCATATTGATTATTTAGAATTCTAATATTAAATTTTATGTATATAAAGTATCCAAATGTAAGTCTCCTATTTTGTTTAACTGTCCTGTTTTATGAGGGTAAACTTAAGCAAATAAATTAAAATTGAATTGATATGTTATCGTTTAATAGCTGAAGTTTCATTTCATTCAAGTATTGAAACCATTCTTCTTTATTAGTAATATCTCCGGCTTTATCCCAAACAGCACCCGTATAATAAGTATAATGTTGGTTATTTGGTATTTTTAACATGACTAAAAATTGATCGTTCCTTACTGTCATATCGTCTACTTTCGAGGGAATAATAACACCAACTCCTGTGGTTCCATATTTAACATCCTTTGGTTCCCAGTAGCCTAAAACTCCGTTTTCTATATCCATTGAATGAAAACCACTTTCAGGCCTTTTAATAATTCCTACAACTACAGGAATTTGTTCAAGAGATTTGTTATTAGTTGTATACTTTACATCAATTCTATTTAACTGAGAACCTGCATCTAAACTAATTGTTTTTACGGCGTCCATTTTATTTCCATTGACATCCCATTCGTCAAATTCTAGTTGAAAGGTTGTACGAAGTGGACCATTATCTAAAATTTTCCATTTGGTGTAGTTTTTAGAATACCAGATGCTATCATTAACAAAAGGAGCCATATTTCCTGCACCTAAGGTAAAACCTACATGGTAATAATCTAAACCGTCGCCATGATCTACATGATATTTAGCAAGTTTATAGCGTTTGTTAATTATCATTTCGTTTGTTCTTTTTACCCAAACATCTATACCATAAGCATTGCCTTTGCCTCCTTCTTCTAATGCTTTTCCGTACATTCTAAAAGCAATTTTATCATTTTCCCATGCAAAATCATCTAAACGTTCAGGCACATACCTGCCGAATGTTTTGGTTACAAAATCAATATGTTTTTTATTTTCAAATTGTAACTCTAATGCGGTTTTTGTGTCTAAACTAACTTGTATTAAAACATTTTGCACGTTTTCATTACCCTTAAATTCTAATTGATAAGGCACTTCTTTTTTTGATGTTATATCTACTATTCTAAAACTATTTATATCCAGTGATGGATATTTTTGTTTTACATCAGACCAAGGAAGTGATATTACTTTATCCTTAATAGCATGTGAGCTCTTGTTAGATACAATAATTTTATTTGCTTTTTGCGCTTTACATGAGGTTAAAAAAAACACCATCATAATAGCACAAAGGACACCAACATTAATTTTCATAATTATGTTTATTTTAGTTAAAAAATACTTCTTTAGTTTTTTATTATTAATACTCACAAACTTACCTTTGTAATCATAATTTTATATCCTGTCTTATCCTGTTAAGAGCCCTATAAATATTGGACTTAACTAATTATTAAACCATAAAATTGGATATTTTACAGGCATATTTCTAATGATTTCTTTATTTGTTAATTCATATTTTAAAGACATCCAAGTATTTAAGTATTCCTCATTGTTTAATGCTAAACCACCAAATAAAAGTGATGGTTGCCTTACTGGCCATTCATCCCAATACATAATATCTTTTTTATATGGCCAATCCTTTTTGTTTTTAATGTAAGGTACCAAAAACTTTAGTCCTAAAGCGAGACTTTTATCTTCTTTAGTTTTAAATTCAAATAAATTTTCAGAGTTGGTAGAAAGTATTTGACAAAGCGTAGCCATGGCATCTAAATTAAATATAGAATATCCGTATGGTTTAGTTCGTGCAAGTTCTAATGGAAATGAACCGTTAAAATCCATTTGATTGGGTAATAAGGTGTTTTTATAAAATTCTTTAGTAACATTTAATAATTCTTGATTGCCTACTAATTTAGCAAAAACAGCTACTTGCATTGCCCAACATACACTGTGGTTATTACCATTATCGCGTTCTGTTTTACCAAAATCGTCTGTAATTAGCCAATTTAAATACTCTTTAAACCAATCTTTTATTTTTAAAATATCCTGTTTTGATACAGACTTAGATTTTTCAATTGCTTTTACCGCCAGCGCTACTTCCATTAAATGTACAGTGTCTATAATACCAATACCTCTGCCAGTTACAACTCCTTTGATGGCTTGAGCATACTTAAGACTTGGATACATTTTGGTGTCATTATTAATAAACCAAGCTTTCAAATGAGGCATTAATTGTTCTACATAATCTTCATTATTAGTAATGATATATGCAGAAGCCAAAGTACCAGAAATCTGACTCAGTTGAATCATAGATTCACGATGCGCAGTAAAGTTATTTGGATTTGATAATCCATCTTTTCGGATGTATGGTCCATTAGGATTTTCGGGATCTGGCCACCAATAATCTCCTTCAGAATAAAAATCGTGTTTATTACCTGCACTTCTTTCACAAATAAAACTTGTTAAAGTAACAGGTTTAACGTTTTTAAAATGACTAGCTAGTGCTAATACACGTTCTTTTTCTATTGAAATAAGATCAAAATTTTGATGCTTTTCACCCCAACATGAAATAAGAAAAAGCCCTAGATAAAGGGGTGTAAATAATTTCATAACTACTTCATTTTTTTATGGTTAAATAGGTCCCTTTAAAACTTTGGTTTATAACCATCATTTCTAGATTTTGAATATTATTTGGAATAACCTCAATACTAGCTTGACCATTTGCCATTTTTATAGATTCTGAACCTGTTGGCGTACCTTGATTTTTCTTGGTTTTTCCGCCAGATAAGCATTGAAAATATACGCGATCTTCATAGTTCAAACAACGCATACCATTTTTATCGGTTGCCGTTGCTGTTACCAAATAGTTTCCGTTGTTTAATTTTCTATATGACAACTTTAAATCTTTGGCGGCTTCATTCTTTTTGTATCTATAGTTAACAATTAAAGTATCTGTTACTTTTTCGCCATTTTCCGAAACACCCATAGCTACCAATTCATTTTCACCTTCAAAAAAATTAATATCCCAAGTTAAACCAGAAGCTGGGAATTTAGAGATGTCTCTTTGTTTTTGAGAAAGCTTTTTACCATTATGATAAAAAGTTACTTTATTACAATTACTATATACACTAATAGTTCTTGGTGTGTTTTCGGGACCTTCACGTTCGGTCCAAGTATGAGATTCTATGTATGCAAATGGTTTTTTTGCCCAATAACTTTTAAACACATAATAGGCATCCTTAGGCTTTCCTTCTCTATCAACCAAACCCTTTTGATTCATGTAAGGTATATCATTTTCTGGACGTAATGGGGTTCCAAAATCTTTAAAAGCCCATTGTATATTTCCAACAAAATTAGGGTCTGATTCGGATACTCGTAAATGCCAGTCAAACAGATCCACAATATAATTTTCGCTCCAATCCCCCATTTGAGCTATGTTAGAAACATCGGTTTGAACAATGGCTTCTTCCCATCCATCAGACTTAATTTGTCCTTCTCCTGTTATAGGGTTTTCTGTATGTCGACCAACATGGCTTGAACCACCGTATTCAGCATGTAAAAAATGTTTGTATTCTTTTTTATAAATATCAATTGCTTTTTTATACGATTTATAGCTACCTGAATACCATCCTGACCATATAGAAGGAGAAAAAACATCTACAATATTTGCACCCTCATAATATTTTCGAATGGCTGTTTTTCTTGAAGGATCTAATTGGTGTGATAAGTCATTCAAATCGGTTAAGAATGCGTTCATTTTTTTAATGTTATCACCATCTTCAAAATCTGGTAACCAATACATTTCATTACCAAGCGACCAAATAATAATGCTAGGGTGATTGTAATTTTGAGTAATCATTTCTTTAAGTAAATTTTTGGTATTGGTTTTCCAAACGTCGTTACCAACTCCGCCACGACACCAAGGAATTTCATCCCAAACCAACAATCCTAACTCATCACAAGCTTTATAAATTTCGGGGTCTTGAGGGTAATGAGCCAAACGCACAAAATTAGCGCCCATTTCTTTAATGGATTCCATATCTGCTCTATGTTGCTTGTTACTCATTGCTGCACCAACTCCTGCATGCTCTTCATGTCGATGTGTACCTCGTAATAATAGTCTTTTGCCATTCAAATAAAAGGGCCCATGGTCTTTAAATTCGAACCAGCGAAACCCAACTACATCTTTAATTTCATCTAAAATAGTTGTACTTTTAACTAAAGATACTGATATGGAATATAAATTTGGTGTTGTTGTGTCCCACAATTGAGGATTTTTAATTTCGAAAAAATCTATTTCTGAATTGCTAGAAAATGTTTTTAATATTTTTGTTGCTACAACGTTTCCTTGTGGATCCTTTAGTATTGCTTTTAATAATAAATTATTTGGATCTGTTAGGTTATCAATAGATACATTAATTTTTAATGATGCTCTTTTAGCACTTACTTTTGGTGTAGAAATTTTTATATTGCTAATATGAGTCTTAGCAACGGTTTCTAACCATAAATCTCTTGTGATACCTCCATAAATAAAAAAATCACTTTTTTGAGATGGTATTATTTCAGGATTATAACTATTATCAACTCGAACTAAAATCTCGTTTTCGCCATTTTTAATATAGTCTGTAATATCAATCATAAAGCCAATGTAACCACCAATATGCCCTCCTGCATCATAACCATTTACATATACTTTTGTTGTAATATTTGCTCCTTCAAAATACAATTGATACAACTTGTTTTCATCAATGGTATTAAAAATGATGCTTTTTTTATACCAACTTGCACTTCTTCGATAACCAGGCACCAAATCGGTAACATCCTCAAAGTTCCAGGTATGGGGCAAATTAATATTCACCCAATTAGTCGCCATTTTAATATTGCTTAAATTTTGAGAATCGTTCTCTAAATATAACCAATCATTGTTAATATTTTGTTTGCTTCGATATGAGGTAGATAATGATTGAGCGTTACAAAAACTTATACTTGCTGTTAAACTAAATAATGCTATTGTATTAAATAAAATTTTCAAAATTTTTAGTTGATTCTTCATAAAATTAAAGTGATTTCATACGGAGTAGTGCTTCTAAATAATAATAATCGCCATATACAATTGGTTCATCAATTTCATCATTCTTTGGCCAATTTCCCGTACTATGATCTAATATAAATGGTCCGCTTACTTCAGGGTTTAGTATGTATTCTCTTGAATTTAAAGTATTTATAACTTTCTTAGAATAGTTTAAATATGTTTCATTTTTAGTGATGGTGTATAATTCTAATAAAGCTGATGCCACAACCGCTGCTGCCGATACATCGCGTGGTGCATTTGGAATACTTGGATCGTTAAAATCCCAATAAGGAATGCCATCGTCTGGCATATTTATGTTATTAATAAAGAAATTTGCTGTTGCTTCGGCTTGTGTTAAATACGCATTATCTTTAGTATATCGATAAGCCATAGTGTAACCATAAATAGCCCATCCTTGTCCTCTTGCCCAAGAGGACTCGTTATTAAAACCTTGATGTGTAACTTTATCTTTTACTTTACCAGTTAATGTATCGTAAACTACTACATGAAATGTACTGTTATCTTTTCTGAAATGATTTTTTAATGTGGTGTTGGCGTGTTGCACCGCTATTTTATGATACGTACTATCGCCAGAAATTTTTGTTGCTTCAAACAGTAATTCCAAATTTAGCATATTATCTATAATCACCGGAAACTCCCATATATCTTTATTAAAATCCCAAGACCTTATAGACCCTACTATTTTGTTAAAACGTGTACTTAATGTTTTTGCACTTTCTACAATAATGTCTTTATACTTTTGATTGTCTTCTACTTCAAGACCTTTCCCAAAACTACAAAACACTTTAAAACCCATATCATGAGTTTTATTATTATACTTTTCCTTCTCAATATAAGTGGTCCAAGAAGCTGCTTTTTCTTTATAAGCATCATTTCCAGTGAGCTGATAAAGCTGCCAGAGATTTCCAGGAAAAAAACCACTTGTCCAGTCTTTTGATGGTACTTTATTTATAAAACCTGTTGATGGTGTCATGCTACGAGGAAACGACAGGGAGTCTAAGGGATATTCCAAAAGTTTAACATACCGTTCCTGGAGAAGGGCTTGAATAACTCCTTCGTTTTCTACTTTATTATCAGATTTACAACTGTTTAAAAGCATTGTAAAACTAAGAACTAGGCAAGTAATTTTAAATTTATTCATAATGCCATATTTTATATTGATTTAATTTTCAATTTAATCGATTTTGTTATCAAATTTGTTATTAAAATAATCGCGAAGATTACCAAAAACATTATTTGATTCAAGTTTCAAATTTACAAACCATTTAAAAAGTAAAAGTTCAAAAAAGGCGTTTAATAATACTTATTTTTTGATTTAAAGCTAAAATTAAAATAATATTATTTGAATAGCCGAAACAATACTTCTTTTATTCGAATAACTTTAGGAAAATATTTTAATAAATAAGGGTATTACTGATTTGAAAAACAAAATTCAGTAATACCCAGTTAAAATTTAACTCAAAAAAATAAACATTACAAATTGTTAATGTTTGTATTTTTATTATTACTAATACTCGTTATTTTGAGGAAGTAAGTTTGGATTTCTAAGAAGCTCATCATTTGGTAATGGGTATAAATAATCTCTTGC
Source organism: Siansivirga zeaxanthinifaciens CC-SAMT-1 (assembly GCF_000941055.1). Taxonomy (GTDB): domain Bacteria; phylum Bacteroidota; class Bacteroidia; order Flavobacteriales; family Flavobacteriaceae; genus Siansivirga; species Siansivirga zeaxanthinifaciens. The sequence goes on from NZ_CP007202.1 coordinate 2,878,752, forward strand.
TGGATTAAAATTTGTTTTTAATCCTTCTAAACCAGAAGCTCCAAAAACTGTAGGTCCCATTTTTCTTCTTACAATATCAAACCATCTTTTTAGCTCAAAAGCAAGTTCCCATTTACGTTCTTCTAAAACCATCGCTCTAAATGCATCTTGCGACATTCCAGATGTTACTTTAGCTGGTACAGGGCTTGGTGTGCTACCTGCCATTCCATTTCTGGCTCTTTCTCGAACTCTATCTACATAACCATCTGCTTCTGTTGTACCAGGAGTAACTTCATTTAATGCCTCGGCAGCAATAAGTAAAACTTCTGCATATCGCATCATGATATATTTATTACTCGATTGTCTAAAATTACCTTCGGCAACTGAGCCAGGAAAACGTGTGTATTTAGCAATGTGGGGTCTATTTGCACTGTTTGTGTAGTAAACTGTAAAGCGTGTATATGGCTCTTCCACTAGACCTGTTGCTGGCGCTTTTGCTTTAAAAAGTCCAGTGTCATCTAAGCTAACTGCTCTTCTGTAATCTTGACTATCCCAGGAAGTATAAACTGCTAGTGATGGCACTGCTACAGACCACCCACCACCAGTACCATCGCGTTGGTTTTCTCTAATACCTGTTAATGCTCCCATATAATCTCTACCATACTCTCCATCGCCAAAACCATTATAATCTAATATAAATAATGGTTCTTTAGAAGCAGCTGTTTTAGTAGCATTAAATAAATCTTGAAAATCTGGCTCTAGCCCTAATTCATATTTACTTTCGTTATCTATAACTGCTTTAGCTTCAGTGTATGCTTTCGCAAAATTTGCATTATCAAATTGTCCCATTGTTAAATAAACCAAAGCTAGATACGATTGTGCGGTTGCTTTAGATGGCAAAGACCTTGTTGGCTGAGTATCTGGCAACCATTTTTTAGCAAACTCTAAGTCGGCAATAATTTTAGTATAAACATCAGCCACTTTTGTTTTGCTAATAGAACCTGCTGCTGCTGCATCTGTTACAGGTTTGTCTAAATAAGGTATATCTCCATATAATCTTACTAATTCAAAATACATAAAAGCCCTTACAAAATAAGCTTGAGCAGTTACAGGATTTTTCAATTCATCGGGAACATTAACGGCTTCTGCTCCAACTATAGCTTGATTTGCAGCCGCAATGGTTTGGTAACTTCTTGGCCAAGAATCGGTAATCATACCATTTTCACCATCAACTGTAAAGCGATCATGGTCTATTCTTCGTACCGGTGTCGTAGGATCTCCAATGGAAACCATATCGCTTCTTAACATGATTGGTAAAGAGCCTTTTCTTCCCCAATAGTCTTCATGCATCATATGGCCATATGCGCCATTTACTGCTGTTTGTATATCTTTTGTAGATTTGAAGAAACCTTCTGGTGCTAATAAACCAACGGGTTCTTCTTCTAAGTTTGAACATCCAATTATTGATAAACTTATCAATAATAAAAATAAATATTTATATGTTTTCATTATCTATGTTTTTATATTATTGATTAAAATTTTAAATTAACATTGAAACTTACAGATTTTACTGTTGGGTAATTACCGTAATCAAAACCTTGATTTACATTGCTATTTTGCGCACCAGACGCTCTGTAACTAACCTCTGGATCTAGTCCCGGGTAATCTGTGAATGTTAATAAATTTTGCCCACTAACTGAAAATCTTATTTTATCCATTCCTAATTTCTCTGCTAAATTAGATGGTAAATTGTATCCTAAGGCAATATTTTTAAGTCTTATATAGCTACCATCGTAAACAAAACGCGAGGTAATGTCGTTCGCACGAATCGCTGCGCGTGGCACATTTGTATTGGTGTTTGTTGGAGTCCATGCTCTTAAAACTTCTGTGGTAGAGTTAGAATTACCGTTTGCAAGCTCTATATGAGTTAAACTCATGATATCGCCACCAAAAGCGCCTTGAAAAAACACATTTAAATCGAAGTTTTTATATGTAAAACTATTGGTAACACCCAGAATCCAATCTTGGTTTGGGTCGCCAATTATTTTTCTATCATCTGCAGCTGTAATTCTACCATTACCATCAATATCTGTAAACAACTCATCTCCAGCAACAGGTGTTGTGGCTAACGTAGCTGTACCAGCTGGTAAAGCACCTCCTTGATATACGCCTTGGTATTCATAGCCCCAAAAAACGCCAACAGCTTCACCTTCTCTTAAAATATGTGTTTGATCTCTTGTAAAATGACCCGGAGAAGCATCAAAAATAACATCGTCTCCACCAATTAGTTTTACTACTTTGTTTCTATTTCTAGACCAGTTTAAATCGGTTTTCCAAGTAAAATTATCGTTAGAAATATTTCTAGTGCTAATAGAAACCTCGAATCCTTTATTATTAATTTCACCTATATTTTTTAAACTTTGGTTATTTAAAAATCCGAAATACTCTGGTTGCCCAGTATCACCCAAAATTAAGTCTTTTGTATCGATGTTATAATAATCTACAGACAAGGAAATTCTGCTATTAAACAACCCTAAATCGATACCAAAGTTTGTTTGATAAGAAGATTCCCATTTTAAATCTGGATTAGATTGCTGGTTAGGCACTACTGAATTTACCGTTTGTCCTCCAACGGCCGTATAAATACTCTCAAAACTCGCTAAAGACTGATAAGGTGCAATAGACGGATTACCAGTTACCCCATAACTTGCTCTAAGTTTTAAATTTGAAATTGTGCTATTGTCTTTTAAAAAATCTTCGTTTGACACTTTCCAACCCAAAGCTCCAGAAGGAAAATAAGCATATTTTTCGTTAGCAGCAAAGTTAGAAGCACCATCCCTTCTAAGGGTTGCGGTAATTAAATACTTATCATCAAAATCGTAATTCAATCTTCCAAATTGAGAAAGAATTTCAGTTTCTACTAATGACGAACCGGGTATTAATTGTACCGAGCCGTCACCTAAATTGTAATACGAAAAACTGTCTGAAGTAAATCCTTGAGCTCCAGCAGAAAATCTTTCAGTGGTGTTCTTTTGATAGGAGTAACCAGCTAACAACGTTAAATTACCTTTTCCTATCTCTTTGTTGTAAGTTAAATAATTTTCACTTAAAACACTTGTTCTTTTTGCATTGGCTATCTCACCAATGCCGCCTTGTGCTCCTGCAGTTAGCACCAAAGTTGATGGTCTATAGATACCTCTAGTTTCATTAGAAGAGCTAAAACCAAAAGTTGTTTTAAAGGTAAGACTCTTGCTAATATCGTAATTTGCATAAAAATTTGCTCTAAAATCGTCTGATTTAGTCTCATCTACACTTTCTTTAGCAACGGCTACAGGGTTGTCGATACCATCTCTTAAAAAGTCTTGTGAGTTATCACCGTTAGCTTCAAAAAGACCTAAATCTGGAGAAAACCTAAAGCCTAAAGACATCACATCGCCTGTTCCTCGTCCGCCAGTATCAGCTTGTGTTGAAATTCCGTCTTTATTACTTCGGCTACCAAAGGCATTAAAACCTAATTTTAATTTATCTGTTACTTGGGCATCAATATTTGAAAGAAATGATGTTCTTTGGAAACCTGAATTTATAACCACACCTTCTTGATTAAAATAAGTTCCAGAAGCATAAAAATTTATTTTATCGGTTCCTCCTGAAAACGAAAGTTGATGATTTGATGTATTTCCAGCTTTTAAAAGTAAATCTTGCCAGTCTGTATTAGATGTTGTTCTCTGAACGAATGCTGGATTTAAAGCTTTTTGATACGCTGTAAATTGATCGGCATCTAATAAATCTAATCTATCTGTTGTAGTTTGAGCAGAATAGGTACTATTTATTTCTACAGACAACCTTCCGCTTTTACCTTTTTTAGTTGTTACTAATATAACACCATTTGCACCTCTCGAACCATAAATAGCTGTAGCCGAAGCATCTTTTAACACCTCTAAAGATTCGATATCATTTGCCTGAGGCATCGACGCCCCTACGAAGCCATCTACCACAATAAGTGCAGAACTACTTGCCCCGATTGATGTGTTACCTCGAATTTTTACAGAAATTGGGGCTCCTGGTTCACCTCCATTATTTGATTGCACAGCAACACCAGCTGCTCTACCTTGTAAAGCCTGTTCTGCATCTAAAACCGGAAACGCATTTAACTCCTCCGATTTTACTGAAGATACAGAACCTGTTATATCACTCTTTTTACGAGAACCATATCCTACAACTACTACTTCGTCTAAGTTATTAGAATCAATTTTAAGAGTTACATCAATTTTTTTTAATCCTTTAACGGGAATTTCTCTACTTTCAAATCCTACATAAGTAAATACAAGTACAGCATTTTCAGTATTCACTTTAATTGTGTAATTGCCATCAAAGTCTGTAGCGGCTCCATTACTAGTTCCTTTTACTAGAATGTTAACTCCTGGTAACGGCATGTTATCTTCGCTTGAGATAACTTTACCTGAAATACTTTTTTCCTGAGCATTTGCATAGGCACCTATAAGAATAAATATTCCTAGTAAATACCGGCTAAATACTTTAATTTTTTTGTTTGTAATCATACATTTCATTTTTAAGTTTAATTTAGTTTTTTACCAAAAAAATAATCAGTACGCTTAATAAGATAATCATGATTATTAAGAAGTATTGAATGATTTTTAATTTGGCATTATTTAGTTTCATGCTTTCAAATATAGAAAGCATTTAAGAAGTAAAAGTTCAAAAATAGGTGGACAAAAATCCACTACGCTCTATTTTAATGAAGAAAACGCTTCTATTTATGCTCTTATAAATTAAACTTTTTTATGTACTGTGAGGGGGTAACACCATACTTTTTTTGAAAACACTTTCCGAAATACTTAGGATCTCGAAAACCAACTTTATAACATATTTGAGAAATGTTAATTTTGTTTTGCTCTAGCAATTTAGCTGCAGTTTTCAATCTTATTTCTTGAATAAACTCATTAGGAGTAAAATTTGTCCAAGCTTTTATTTTTGTAAAAAGCATCGTACGACCAATGCCTAATTCTGAACAAAAAAAAGCTATATCAAATTGGTCATTTGAAATATGCCTTTCAACAATATCTATTGCTTTTTTTAATAATTCCTCGTCTAATGAAGAGACGGTTATATCGCTAGGTGTAAAATTATTTTCGTTGGAGAATTTATCTTTTAATCGTTTAGTTGATTCCAGAAGATTTTTAATTCTTAGTTTAAACTCCTTCAAATTAAATGGCTTACTTATATAATCATCGGCTCCACTTTCTAACCCTTCAACTTTATAAATTAATGATGTTCTTGATGTTAATAAAATTACAGGAATATGACTAGTTTTTAAATTTTCTTTAATACCGGCACAAAGTTCTGTACCTACCATTTCTGGCATTATCACATCACTTATTATTAAATCTGGCACATATTTAATAGCTTTTTTCATGGCCACGCTACCGTTTTCTGCTTCCAAAATGTTATAATCCTTTTTTAGTAAATTTTTCATAAAAGAACGTAACGGCTTATTGTCTTCTACAAGTAATATGGTATATTTTTCTTCATTAACAACTAAATCGTTAATATCGTCTTCAATTATAACATCGTTATTTTTTAACTGAGATTCATATTGGGTAACATCATCACTAATTTTAAAATTTTGTAGTATTTCATTTTCTAATAAATGCGCTTTTCCTAATGGAAGTAATACTGAAAAAATGGCGCCTTTTTCTTTTTTGTTTTTTACATGAATACTGCCCTTATGAAGTTTTACTATGTTTTTAGCAATTGAAAGCCCAATACCAGTACCTTGATTGTAATTTTCTTGTGGTTTATTATGAATATGTACTTCAAAAAACCTGTCAAATATTTTATCGATATGCTCTTCTGTAATACCCACACCTGTATCAGATATTTCTATTAAAATATCTCTTTCTAACTTTGATATATTAAATTCAATAACACCACCTTTAGGCGTATAGCGAAACGCATTTGATATTAAGTTATAAAATACGCGCTCTAATTTATAGCGATCATAGTAAACTAAAATTTCTTCATGCGTTGTTTTAAAGTTGTAGGTATAATTTCCATCTTTAGCAAACTCACTAAAAGACAAAAATATTTCGTGTAAAAACTTAACAATATTACCCTCTGCAGATTCTAAGCGAAATTGATTGTTTTCTAACTTTCTAAAATCCATTAGCCTATTAATAAGGCGTAATAAATGATTCGCACTACTCTCTATAACCATTAATTTTTTATACATGGTGTTACTACCATTATAGTCTAAGAGTATTTGTTGTAAAGGGCCTAATATTAAAGTTAAAGGTGTTCTAAACTCGTGAGATATATTTGTGAAAAATTGCAATTTAGCTTGATTTAGATCTTCATTTCTTTTACTCTCTATATGCTCCATTTCTAGTTCATATTGTAATCTAGCCCTAGATTTCATAATCCAAATCAAACCATAAATAGAAAACGCCAATAAAAGTGCATAAAATAATAAAGCCCATGTACTGCGCCATGGTGCTGGTTTTACAATTATTTTTAGAACTGTTGCATGGGTATTCCACACCCCATCGTTGTTTGCTCCCTTTACTTCAAATTGGTAAGTTCCTGGAGTTTGAATAGTATAATTTGCTTCAGTACTTGTTGTGGTTATCCATTGATTATCAAGGCCAATTAACCTGTAAACATATTTATTATTTGCAGCATTAATAAAATTTGGTATGGCAAAATTCACTGAGAAATTAGCATTATCGTAACTCAAAATGAGTTCGTTGGTATATGTAATACTTTTATTTAAAATATTTAAATCGCCACCTATTATTAGCGATTCGTTTTTCACTTTAAAATCAGTAAGTAATACCTGTGGTGAATATTTATTTACAACAATATTATTGGCTTTAAAATATGTAACTCCAGCAGGCCCGCCAAAGAAAATAGTATCGTCTCCTATATTTAAACATGCATTATCATTAAATTCGTTGCTAACTATACCGTCTCGTTGATCGTAAATAATGACAGCATCTTCCATATAGTTATACTTAATTATTCCTTGATTGGAACCTAACCAGAGGTTTTTATTTGAGTCCTCTAAAATAGAATGAACTGTTGTTATTTTTATATTTTCATTTCCTAAATCAATTTTATCGAAACTATCGCCATTATAAAGAAAAAGTCCCTTTCCTTTTATACCAACCCATATTCTGTCGTTACTATCTCTAAATATTGATAAAATGTCGTCTCCAGATTGTAATTCGTTATCAAAAAAGAAATTTTTAATGTTATAAGAGTTAAAATTAATATCTGTAGGTTTTAATACATTTAATCCGCTTTGAGTGCCAACCCAAACTGCCTGATTTTTATCAATTAAAATAGAACGTACTCTAAGGTTAGATAATTGTTCTTTAACTTTATTGGTGTTGCCTATTTCTAAATATGTTTTATCTTTTATATTGTACCGTATAATTCCATTTCCAAAAGTTCCAATCCATAAAATATTTTCTCCTGCTTTTTTAATATCATAAACACCTGATTTTCGTAGAATATTTTGTAGATCTTCATTCAACTTATTAATCTCAAACTTTTGAGTTATTATATTATAAATTGAAATGCCATGAGTAAAAGTTCCTATCCAAAGTAAGCCTTCTTCAGAAAGATATAATGATTTTATATTATCACTATTTAACACTTTTGAATTTTTTGTATTAATAAATTTGGTTTTACCGGTTTTATTGTCAAGAATTGTAATACCGCCTCCTTCTGTTCCAAAATATAAATTATTGTTTATATCTTTTGCCATGGAGCCTATGGCATCGAAACTTAACGATCTGTCTCCAGAATTCTCGTTAAGATTAGTGAAATTAATATTAGAAATATCCCAGATATTAACCCCTTTATAATAGGTGCCTATCCATACAGACCCATTTCTGTCTGTATACACTGATTTAACTTTATCTAAATTTGAAGTATCTATTGGTTTTAACATTATACCATTAGACGATAACACATAAATTCCATCGTAAGTCCCCACCCATAAATCGCCTTTATGGTCAAAATCTAGAGCGCGTATATCATTTCCAATTTCATTTAAATTATTGATGTTTGAAACTGATATGAATTCATTTGATTTTAAATTAAATTTTAGAAGCCCTGAATATTTAGTTCCTATGAATAAATTATTATTGGCATCTTCTTTAATATCCTGAATAAAAAGTGCTTTAGAATTATCTGAAGTAATATAGGTTTTAAAAGAAAAATTATCGTTATCTCTGGTTATAAGTTTATTTAAACCTTTGGCTGTGCCAATCCATATGTTACCATCTTTAGTTTGTAAGATGCTTAAAATAAAATTATCGGCTATACTAGAAGAATCTTCATCAGAATGATAAAGAGTTACAAACTTATTGGTATTTGTGTTATAAATTGAAAGTCCATTTGATGTACCTATCCAGATTTCGTCTTGAATTTCCTTAACACACCAAATAGTATTATTACTTAAAGAATTTTTATTTTTTTTATGAAAAAATCTTTTGAATGTTTTGTTAACAGGATTGAAACGGTTTAATCCATTATATGTACCAACCCATATAGTGCTGTCCTTACTTTCTTCAATAGCTAAAATATCATTATTACTAATTGATAAGGAGTCTGTTGGTTTATTTTTAAAAATTGTAAAATCATGTCCATCATACTTATTAAGTCCATCACGTGTACCAAACCACATTTGACCCAATTGGTCTTGATGAATTGAAATCACAGAACTTTGCGACAGACCATTTAACGTCGATAAATTGTTTAGTCTATAATCAATAGATTGTGAAAAACCATATAAATTGGATAGCAAAAAATAGACTAAGACATAAACAAAACGATTCATAAATCTATCTTAAGGCTTTTAAATATATAAGTTACAAAAAATTTATAATAATTTAATTTTTATACGCACGCATTTGTATACTTGAGGGGTTTTCTACTTTTATTTCTAGCGGTAATTTTTGAAGTTTACCTGTTTTACGGTTTCTATTAAAAATCACAATATTATTAGAAAATTGATTTGCGACTAAAAGAAATTTACCATTTGGTGATATGGCAAAATTCCTAGGGTGTTCACCATAAGTAGATTCATGAGCTACTAAACTTAATTTACCATTAACAGCATTAATAGAAAATATGGAAATACTATCTTCTTCAGGTCCGCGATTTGAGGCATATAGAAATTTACCATCAGGTGAAATGTGAATATCTGCCGATCTGTAAATATCCTGTTGCTTTTCATAAGAATTGTAAGCCTCTATATATATTAATTGTCCATTATCATATTTATAAGCGATAATTTCACCACTTAATTCATTAACACCATAACCATATTTTCCATTAGAATGAAAGATGAAATGACGGGGACCACTGCCAGGCTTTACCTTAATATAACGTTCATTTTTAAGCATAAAATTGCTATTGTTTTTATTAAACGTAAAACTGCGTATTTTGTCTGCTCCTAGATCCTGTACAAATAGAAACTTACCATCTGGAGAGAAATTTGAAGAATGTATATGAGCACTTTCCTGTCTGCCCTTTATAATGCTGCTATCTTTAAATCGAATTACCTGCTCGTAGGGGTTTAAACTTCCATTTGAGTTAATTTTAAAAACACTTAAACTTGGGTCTGAATAATTAGAATTCACAAGATATTTTCCTGTATTATCAATCTCTAAATGTGCTGGATTTAAACCTCCACAATCTTGGCTATTAATAAAACTTATATCCAGCTTTAACGAATCGACTTTAAAAGCTGCTACTTTTCCATTATAATCCATTTGACTATCTACTACCGAATATAAATATTGACCATTTGGAGAGAGTCGTAAAAAAGAAGTATTGGTTATATGGTCTAAAGTATATTTTAAAGTGGCATCACCTGTATGGCTACTAAACTCATATACATGAATGCCTTTTCCTGGTTTTTTATCTGTAAAACTACCAACGAACAACAATGTTTTACCTTTTACTGTTTTACAGCTAAATAGGGTATTTACCAATAGAAAGAAAAAAAGGATTTGAAAAATTTTCATATATTTTAATTTCATTTTTTATAACTAATAAATGTAAATTCATTTATCTAGAAAATACATATAGAGTAGCTAATTCTGCTTGCGTACTTTATTTACAAGTATAGCAAGAATATGTATATTGATTTTAAAAGTTCTTTGTTGATTCTGTTTGAAATAAATTTTAATACACTTTAAAAAAGCTCTTATCGGTATTTGTGGTAATTACTTCATTTTTAAATATAAGCTTTTCCCCTTCTCCAATGTATATATTTTGCAATTCTTTTTTCTCATTTAATGTAATGATAGCAAAAGTACCCTTAAAATAAATCCCCAATTCATCATTGTTAAATACCTCATCTTTAGATTGAGTTATTATATATTGAACTAAATGATTTGATTGTACTGAACTTTCAATTTTTAACCCCTTATAAATGCCATTATTTTCAATTTTATCGACCGATGTGATTGTGGGTTTTTCATTTTCATTAAATGGCTCATAAACCACTACAAAAGGGTTTTCCCAGGCGGACCCATTATTTCGAATAACCAATGTTGGCGTTGGTAAAGCGTCATAAGGTTTAGGAGCCTCAAAAGTAGCTGGCGCATTCACTTTTGTATATTCCCTGTTTTTAAAACCTGGTATGTGCAATTGCATGTAAATTGCGTCATTTTTTAATTTGGTTATATTAAAAGTAGCTTTTATGTTATCATCAAATGGGTTCGATGTTTTTACATCTTTAAAAAAATGCCATCCTGGGTTTCTATAAGTACGGCCTTTCCAGATTGAATTTGCATTAGACATGTATTTATTTGGTGTGGCATTAAACTTTAAAGTTTTCGAATCAAATACTAAGTCGTCTCCAATGTTATGATATAAATAATCATGATATTCGTTTGGCAATTTCGATTTAGATCGAAAAACATCTACATAATACCCAGTTGTTGGTGAAGTACGTATTAATGCTAATGTACGTTCTTGTGTGGCTTCAGCCTTATTTCCTCCGGTATCTTTAAAACTGGTTTGACTAAATGAATGATATGGCGATACACCTTCGGCTCCTACTTTGGGTTCCATTGAAATCAATTTCACAGTATTAATTCCCAGATTAGACCAACCACCTTCACCTTGAGAGCTTCCATTTACTATTACTGTATTATGTGCTGCAAATATTCGAGAATAATTTTCGTGAATGTCTTGAGCATATCTACCTCTTCCATTGTCTACCCCCAAAACTTGTCCTTCTCCATATAATTCTATATTCATGCCCTCTGCATGACCGTGTATCATATATGCACCACCAACAAAGCACATTAAACCATCCTCTGGTTTTTGTGTTTCGCTTAAATTTCTTTGCATCACGATGCCTGCATGATACACTCTATCTGTTCTTGGTAATTGAATAGATGCTGGAGTTGCTTCAATTTCATGATGCCAAAAAACAGACTCCATATCATGGCGTTTATATTTACCTTTTTGCATTGCCGTAGCTAATAATGGAGCGAATTTATCTACAACTTCATCTAGGCCATCCATTTTAGCTAAAGCGAGCGCATCGTCAAAGGCATCATATGGAGCAGTACCCTTTCTATGCCCATCGCCCCATCTAACAATCTCGTTGTTTGGATAGACAAAGTAATCTAATCTGGGTAAGGCAAAAAGTATATTGGGGTATTTTGAAGCCAATTTTAAATCGGGATGATACCTATTTATTACCAACATCAATTTTACTAATATGGCGGTAGAATGATTAAGATACTGTGATGTTTCTGGCCAAATATCACCCTTTTCTTTATAGTTTTTAGCCATAACATTAAGCGCATCTTGGTTTTCTGTGTTTTCTGTTAGAAAGTAAGATAACAGTTTTTCTCGTTCTTTTTCATCATCCATCGCTAAAGCATTATACACTAAACTTGGTGCTTCTAAAACTGAATGATTAGAACCCGTTTGACCATAATTTATGGTAATATCTGCGTAAGTTCTAAACACCTTTTGAGCTTCATTAAATGGAAAATCTAGGTTTTTGTTTTTTATAAGATCGAAGGACTTTCCGCCCTTTTTAATGTAGGGATGAATAAAATCATAAATCAATGGTAATTTGTAACCAATAACTCTTACTTCGCGAAAACCATCGTAGGGAAACAACCAACCGCCTCGACTATGCCAATCTGAAAGTTGAGACTTTTGCACCGATTTAATAAAAGAATATAATATACTACTGGCTGCATGAGCATATTTTTCATCTTCGGTAACGTAATAAAGCATGCCACAATCTAAAGCTACTTGCAAATAATTAATTAAAAGTGCGGCTGGTTTCCATTCTTCATCAGTAGCATTATCTAAGTTTTTATGAACGCCATTCTCAACATGGTCTGTTTTGTAAAATGGTGGAAATTCACCTTTTTCACCTTCTTTCCAATTGAAAGGAAGTTGTTTTAAATAAGCTTCAGGATTTTCGAAAAATAATTTAACTTCAATATCTGTTTTAATTTTCAAATTGGTGTAAATTTCTTTTGCCCAATCTTGATTTTTTATTTTATCGAGAACTTGATTTCTTTCATTTGAAGTAACTAAAATAAAAGGACGTTCTTGTACTTGTCCAAACATGTGTATACCAGACCATAGAACAAATAAAAACACGCTATTCTTTAATTTTAGTGTTAAATCTCTCATTACTTAAAATTATTTATTAAAGTTTCCTAAAGTATTATTTATTGTTTATGGTTTATTGTTTATTTCATTCAACATAGCTGCTCTATAATGTAGAAAATCATTGGGAGGCGATCCTGCATTTTCTTCTAGGTATTTTTTTATCCATTGAGGGTGATTTAAAGTTTTAGGAGTTCCTTCGAAAATATTTTTAAGAAAAGTTCCTGTTGTACCTAGCTGTTTTAGGTTTTCTACTTTAGAAGTATAACCTTTTAGCGGAGTCAACCCCATAAAATGATTGGTCATTAAAGCCACATCGGGTGATTCGGCATAAGGAATAGTTACTCCCTTTTTAATACCTGGACCATAAAAATTCATGTAAATCTGCCATGAAGATAATTGCTCTGATAGATGATTACTTTTGGTTAAAGTACCCATACCATGATCGGCAGAAATAATAAAAAATGTAGTATCCCATAACCCTTCTTCTTTTAAAAATGACATGAGCTTTCCTAATTGAGCATCTGCATTTAAAATACCTTTAATGTAAGCAGCATCTGGATTGGTTTTATCTTGTGGCCCTTTCCAATAATCTCTAATTTCTTGTAAATGCAAACGAACTAATCGTGCACCATCTTCCTTGATATGCTTCATACCTAGCTCTACAACCTTTTGATCTGGCATAATCTCAGCATAATACACATCTGGTGTTTTAAAAACATCATATAAAGTATGCCCACCAACATAAACCGATTTAATGCCGTTTCGTCTGGCAGATAAAAAAATGTCATCTAAATCTTGCGTTTCAAAAACGTGAGTACCAGTATGCATACCTATATTTGGTGGCGATGCGCCGCCCCAGGGTTCAGTGCCATCCGGTAATTTTACACGTCCAACTGGACTATTAGAATAAGCAGCTTCTACAACCACTCCGTTGTTGGCAAAATATTTTAGATTTTCAGCACCGGCAGCCATAGCTGTTTCCGCGGCATCTTTCATTAATCCATCAATTATAAACTGAACAACAATAGGTTCTTTCTCGACTGATTTTATTAAAGATGCTGAAGATACTTTTTTGGTTTGTTTTAATTGATTACAACTAACCAGCAGAAACACTACTGATATTAACGTAAAAAAGTTTTTCATTTTTTTAAATTGTTTATTGATTAATTAAAATACTTTAAACCCTTCCTTCAAAAAACACAAACTCATATTTCTTTTTAAAATTGATAGCAATTATATTCAAGGCTTTGAATTTTTAGTATCAACAAGAAAATTTTTCCCCCATTTTTCACGAAGTTCTTTTGAAAGCGCTTTAATAGTTTCTTGATAAGCTGGTTTTTCTGCCAAATTATCCAATTCTAAAGGATCTGTTTTATGGTCGAATAGCATACGTTGGTAAGCAACCCCTTTGTTATCTGTCCATTCGGTATAAAATAAATCGCCTTTTATTAGGGTTACCATATCTTTAAATTTAGATACGGCCCAGTTTTTTTCGCTTTTTTGTCCATTTAGAATAGGCACAAAGCTTTTGCCATCTACTGTATTTGGGATTTCTAATCCCACCAACTCTGCTAAACTGGGATAAATATCAATATACTCGGTAATGGCATCGGTTTTTTCGCCTTTGGTTTTACCTGGAACTTTAATGATTAAAGGCGTTCTTAATGCTTTTTCGAAGGTTACGTGCTTGCACCATAATTTATGGTCGCCTAAATTCCAACCATGGTCGCCCCACAAAATCACAATGGTATCGTCTTCCAAATCTAATCGTTTCAATTCATCTAAAACCAAACCAATTTGTGCATCGATATAACTAACACATGCGTAATAACCATGGATTAATTCCTTTGCTAATGCATCTGGTAAATCTCTTTTTTTGGGTATGTTTTCATATTGCCGTAATTCACCAAAATTATGAAACGCTTCTTTTGGTGTCGTTTCTGGCTGCACATAACTTTTTGGAAGTTCGATTTTATCTCTATCATATAAATCCCAATATTTTTTTGGAGCCGCAAATGGCAAATGGGGTTTTGCTAATCCCATAGTTAGGAAGAACGGTTTATTGGATTGCTTTAACTTTTGCAAATCTTTTATCACTTTTAACGCTAATTGCCCATCTCTGTATAAAGAGTCAGGAACATCAGCCATCTCTACCGGTAAACCACGTTTTGTTTTTTCTCTTATTTCTTGGCTCTCTGGTAAAGCAAAGGTCCATAATGTTTTTGATTCCCAAATTTCATTCCAAGCTTCAGCATCATCTTGACCATAATGATAAATTTTTCCATTGGAAATGGTTTGATACCCATTTTGCTTCAATAAATAAGGAAGAGAAATAGCCTCTGGAAAGTCTTCATCCTTTTTAATATGAGCGTCTATAAAACGGTATCTGGTTGGTCTTGCCCCCGTCATTAAACTGGCTCTAGAAGCACCACAAACCGGAACATTGCAATACGCGCGTTCAAAAATTAGACTCTCTCCTGCCAATTTATCTAAATTTGGCGATTTTATGTGATTTGCTCCATAAAAATTGAGTTCCGGACGCAAATCATCTACTGCTATAAATAAGATATTTGGTTTCTTAGTTTTAAGGTTCTTTTGTGCTGTTGTTTGGCAAACTCCGCTAAGGGTAAAAAACAGACTCAAAACAAATATTTTTAAAAATTGTTGTTTCATTCTCTAATGCTATTTTTTTTTAATTTTTTTGTTTTTTTTGGGTGTAATTACAATAACGCCAATGCCATGATAATAATCCTCATTCGTATATCTTTCAATATCTTCCTTTTTTGTATAAACCCTCAAAGAATCAATATTATCAAAATCTACATCATCAATTTTAACCTCTTTTAATTCATTTCCATCAGCTACTAAAAGCAAAGGCTCTTTTCCTGAATTCCAACCTGAATCTCTTATTTCTCTTCTTTCTAAATTTCGCGCAAAATATGCTTTATCAATCTTTTCCCCTTCTTGAGGCTTAACATATCTACCCATAAATACCATCGCCTTGGTTTTGTTATCTACAATAAAAAACACAAAGGGATGATCTACTATAAACGTTTTAAATGAAGGCAAACCTCTAATATAAACATTAGTTGTTGTGGCAGCAGCAGCCTCTGTATAATCTTCGTTTATATCAATATAGGTTTTGTGGGCTACTTGTTCAATGGTCAAAGGTTCATTTTTTAATATTCCAGAAAAATCTGCTTCATTATTAAATACCGCATTTAAACCCATATTTGTTAGGGCCGATTTTAGTTTATAACTCGTTTCCAATTTTATTTTTGGTATGGAAAGCCATACCTTTGTGGAAACTGTTTGTTCTAAAATTTCATTAAAAAATTCGGCATTTAAATTGTTTTCAATGGCTTCTAGTCCGTATAGTGTTTTTGGTAATAATACACAAAACGACAAATCTGAATCTTTGTATGGCTTAGTTATAAATTGAAAGGATTCATTTTCAAAATAATTAAGGTTTTCGGTTATGTTCATAAAATCAACCTTGTATTGATTTTCATTATCTGTGAAAAAGGTTGATTGAGCTGTTCTAAGTTTTTCAAATTTAGTTCGCCATTCGCCTTTAAAGTAAACCGCATTCGAAATCATTAATTTTGTTTCAGAATTTATATCTGAAGGGTTTACCATATCTGTTATGCGCTGATTTGTTTTATCCGAAACCCAACGGTTGATATCTGTTACTGCCAATGCTGTATTTGCGAAATTGGTTTGCTTGAAATCTGAAGAATATTTACTTGAAACCACATTTTTAAAAGCCGTTTCTACTTGAAATTTTTTATCTACCCAAATGGCATTAGAAATTTTTAAACCAAATAGGCTATCTGCATTAGTCTCCTGCTTATACAAATCGTCATAGTTAGAGACGGCTGAATCTTTTAAATACAATACCTTCTCAAACGCTGCTTTTGTTTTGTTTTTAGAACCTTCGTAAGCCGATAAAAGCGCGTAATAGGTACTTAATGGCGACAAAAAAACATTTTCGTTTGCATCTTTTAATTCGCCATATAAATCGAAAGCATATTGGTTTAACGATTTGCTAGGCGCTACATGTTGAGCATGCAATGGCCCAAAATGAGTCATTATTAAAGAGATGACAACCAGAAGTGTAATCGATTTATACTTCATAATTTTTAGTTTAATTTTTAATTAAAATACTTTAAACCCTTTATTTTGATGGTTACTTTCTAATTTAAATCCTTCAAAATTTAATTTTTTACCGTCACCAATATACAGACTAACCTTTTTTCTGTCTTTTGATGCTTCAACGCGCACTATTGCAAAACGACCTTCAAAACTTAAATTTAAGGTTTTATTATTATAAATAGCATCAGATGTATCTTGAGAAATAATATAATCTATTATTTTATTTTTTTCTACTATTGAAATAACTTTAGCACCCACAATTTTATCGCCATCCATTAAAGACTCAACACTTTGAACGCTTGATTCTGAATTTAGCGAGGGTTCAAAAATGCTTATAAAAGGTTTATCCCAAGCCTCACCGGTTTGTCTTATTGCAATTAATTGGGTTTTCTTATTTAGATAGTCATTTTCTGCTTCTCTGGTTGGTGGCGTTAATCCTTTTGTATATGCTCTTGTAACACCTTTGGGCACAAACATATGCATGTACCTATTATCGAAATTAATTTTAAATGTTACTTTAACCCCTTCTTTTATGGGCTCTGTAACCTGCGTATTTTCAAAATAACGCCAACCTGGAGATTGAACAGGGTCTCCAATATCATTTTTATAGCGATCGGTTTGCTTCAAATTCAAAACATTTCCTTTCTCATTTTTTATGATGGTTTCATCACCAATATTATGATAGATATAATCGTGAAATTTATTTTCATCTAAAGATTTTGAACGAAACATATCAAAATAATAGGCTGTTATATCGCTGGTTCTAATAGTGCTTAAGGTACGTTCCTGATCGCAATTATTTACTTCATCTTTTAAAAACTGGGTAGCAAAACTAAAATTTTCACTTACAGGATTTTCTAAATGCTTAGGTTCTGCCGCTATATTTTTAGTGGTATTTTGCCATACATAAGCATCTCCTTTCCATGAACCCTCGTCCAAACCATGGGAAGTTCCGTTAACAATAACCGTATTATTGCCAGCATACAATCTAAAATAATTTTCGTGAAGCGGAATTTGTCTCTCTTTTACCGATGGAGGTAACCCTGCATTGGGCGCCATAATGTAGCCTGCCCCGTAGAGCTCCATTGAAATTCCTGTAAGATGTGAATGCACATAATGTGCACCCCCAATTATACCTGTAAGACCATAAAGTTCGTTAGCCGTTTCTGTTAAGTTACGCTGTAATGCGATGCCTGAATGTTTTACTAAAACAGTTGGCTTATTAAAATTTATGCCTTTCTCAATTTTATCTGGAATGGGTTGCCCCCAAAATAAATCGAGTGGTTGAAAATTATTAAAAATACCATCATCAAGTTTTGGTTTATAACCGCCTTTAGCGTCATAGGCTTGTTTTAATGCCATTTGTGCTTTTAATTTTAAATCTGAATACCCTCGACGTTCTGCAATACTTAAAGTGTATCTGTAAAGATCTTCGGTGCCATCGTTATTTCGTTTTGAATCGCCAAATCGAACAAATTTTCTATTTGGGTGTCTTAAATAATCAAAGAGGAAATTGCCATATAGTATGTGCTGATAGTCTTTTGTGACATCCATTTCTGGATACACACGATCTACAATATTTAATGTCATTGTAATAATAGGCATGAAACTATAACTTGTAGATTCTGGCCAAATACCCTGTTCTCCAAACATAGGTAGTATGGTGTTTTTAAATGAATTTTGGTGTGCCGTTCCCCTTTCCCAAAAAACGTTAAATAATCTTTCGCGTTCTGCATCATTATCAATACAAAGAATACTAAACAAAGCGCCAGAAGCTGTAAGTATGGGGTGGTTAGAAATGAATTTACCGTGCTGATCTGGTTTACCATATTCTTGTAAAACATTGCCAACGATATTTGCTATTGCCTTTTGTGCTTTTGCATTATCGAATGGAATTCTAACCCCTTTTTCTTTGTTATATACCGTTGCATTTGGTTGCTTTACATAACTGTAAATAAAATCATAGGTCAATGCAAACGGACCATAAGTGGTTCTCGGGTCGAAAAATTCATATCCGCATATGGTAGTTGTTTTTGGTGTTTTTGTTGCAATAACATCTATATAATAGCCTAAAATATCGGCAGCAAACTTTGCATATTTTTCATTCTGAGTTAAATAATATAACATTCCAGCTTCTGAAGCAAGTGCTAAAACCTTATTATGCCCTGCCGCTAAAGGCCCTGCCTTTTGTTCGGAGTTTTCACGATCGTGTTTTGCAAAGGCGGGAATTGTATTTAAAATGGCATTCGGATTTGTTTCATGTATTTTAAGTGCCGGATCAACACGCTCATGCAATTGATTTACAAGATCTTTTGCCCAATCGTATTTTTCGATATTTTCAAGAATTCCTGCGCGTTCTTCTGCTGTTACCCAAATGACTGGATGTTTTAGTGATTGTGCTTCTCCATTAACCGTGAGTACAGCGTTTAAAATTGCAAATACAAATATGCATTTTTTTAAAAATCCAGTCATATATTCATTATCAATGAGTTTCATTTACATTTGATTTATTCGCATTAGCACCATTAATCCTTTCCTTTTGTTTTACAAAATATGGTTGGAAATTGTATGCCGAATTATCATCCCACTTCTCATTCATTTTAGGGAAATAGTCAAGCATTTTTTTTATGACCTTTTGATATTCTGAATACTTAGCGAGATTCGTAAATTCGTTAGGATCTATTTTATGATCATACAACTCGCGTGTTCCGTCTTCGTATTGAATCAATCTATATCTTCCTAATTTTACAGAATGGTTATTCATTCCGTAGGTTGTTAGTGCATACGCCTTATTATCAGGCTTAGTGTTTATCATAGTATTAACTAAACTTACACCTTCGTTTCTATTGTAAGCTGGAAGACCACATAATTCTAGAAGTGTTGGATAAATAGATAGCATTTCGGCAGGTGTATCAATTACTTTACCTTTAGGAAGATTTGGAGCTACAAACAATAAAGGCGCTTTTGTTGCAGAATCCCACAAACCGTGTTTGGCAAATGTACCTTTTTGACCCAAACGATACCCATGGTCAGACCATAAAACGATCACCGTATTTTTGGCATATTTACTGTTTTCAAGTGCTTCCATAACGCGGCCAATTTCATAATCTACATAACTAACACAAGCCAAATAAGCTTGAATGATTTTTTTCCATTCGCCAGATTCGATAGCCCATTCTGTTGAAGGCATCATAGGTAAGTTGTTGATATCTAACCCAACTTGTGGCACATCCTTTAAATCATCAGATAAATAAGGCGCCACTTGAATGCTTTCCAAAGGATGCATATCAAACCATTTTTGAGGCACATAAAGTGGTACATGGGGACGAAGAAACCCTAAACCCATAAAAAATGGTTTCTCATAATCTTTATTCAAACGCTCAATGGTCCAGTTCACCGATTGATGGTCTGGCATTTGCTCGTCTCGTTCTGGAAAAGCACCCCAATCGGTACTGGTACGTCCATAATTCTTTCTATCTGAAGTGCCAAAACCATCCCAAACAAAGCGTTTTTCTGGCAGCGGACCAAAACCTTTTTCCCTGCCGCCTTCTTCATTAAAAACACCTTTTGGGGCAAAATCGTGAAATAGTTTTCCAATGCCCATGGTATGATAGCCATTATTTTTAAAATACTCTGGAAGAAATGTAATTGCTTTTGTTGCAGGATTATCTGAACGAATTTTTTCATCTGAAATCATGCCGTAAATACCCGTTGTTGAAGGTCGTAAACCTGTCATAATTGAAGCACGTGATGGTCCGCATAATGGTGCTTGACAATGGGCATTTGAAAATAACACTCCTTGAGCCGCTAACCTATCAATATTTGGTGTTTTAGTACCTGAATAATTATTTAAACAGCCTAACCATGTATTTAAATCGTCAACAGCTATAAATAAAACATTAGGTTTATTAGACACCTCAGATTTTGATTGCCCCATAATTTTAGTGACGCTAAACATAATTATTAAAATCAACACTAAAAACTTGTTTGTTATTTTCATCTTTAATTTGTTTTTGATATTTTTATTTTTTTCAATGAATTATGAACCTATTAATCTAAACCCTTAACACTTGAAACATGTATTCTTACTGGCCCCAATAACCCTGATGGTAACAATGCACTATTTTTACTCCAATGTTTCCATGACGGCAAAGTAGTCCTCTGAGATGACCGCTCTTTATTATTTATTAACCAATCTGGCAAAGTGGATAATCTAACACCTTCAACGTCATAATCTAACGTATAATTCTCATCGCCAATTAACCTATTTGGCCATAAATTGGTCACTTTTACTTCTAAGATATTATCCCCTTTTTTTATATAATCTGAAATGTTTGTTTTGAAAGGTGCTTTCCATAAGGTAGCTACATAATTACCGTTTACATTGACCTCAGCAATTACAGCAACGCTACCTAAATCTAATTCTATTTTATTTTCTCCTTTGAAGAATTCTTTTGGTAAATTAATAGTTTTTGTATAGCTAGCCGTCCCTGAAAAATAACGAATGTCCTCCTCGGATGCCTCCGACCAAGATTTTAAGGTTTCAAATTTTGTGTTTTTTGTTTTACCTTTAGGTGTAACAAAATTAACATCCCAAGTACCTGAAAGCTCTATTGGTCTGGGTACTTTTTTTACTACTACAGTTTTAGTTTTACCAGATGTTGTCGTGTAACTTAACTTACCATTGTAAGGTGTTACCAATTTTGGTATTCCTGAGTTTAAAAGCAATTGTGGTTTGATATTATCTTTTGAAAGCTTTAAAATTTGACCTTTTGGCACCAAAACGGTATAAGCTTCCACATCGGTTTCATAGGTAACCCGAAGAGCAGGTTTGTGTCCTTCAATAAATTGATTATCAATTAACTCATTATTTACTGGTATTTCAAACTGCTTGTTATCAATCTTATTTTGAATAATCTCCTTAACATCAAATAAGGGATAATATTTAGGCACACCTTTAGTTTCGGGTTTAAATTTTCCAAATACGGCTTTTAATACCTTTAGGTCCTCATTACCTGCATCAATAGTGATATGCTCGCGTTCTTCAGCATAAAGCTCGTGTATCTCTTCTCCAATTTGATATGCCAATCTAAACTCTTTTTTATAACCCATGGCGGGGTCGCAATCGCAAAAGGCTCTTGTAATTTGAAAATCTAGTTTGCCATCTTCAACAGCATTGGCGACTTTATCGGTTATTTCCACCAAACCCTCTTGCAAAAATGTACCATATTCTGCCTTCATAATTTTTAAGTTTGAAAGCGGTTCTGGTTTTGGATACTCTAATTCAGGTTTTACTGAAACTAAATTATTTTGGGAAGTTGATGCCTTTTGAAATACAACAAATATGGATTGTTCTGCTTCTAAACTTAAAGGTAATGTTATAGTGCCATCGGCATTATTCTTCCAAACAGCGGGATAACTAATATAACCTGTTTCTGCGTTCCAAAATTCGGGTTGTTTACCAGAAACTCTGAAATTACAGCTTAAATTTCTACTTTGCTTTTTACCATTGGCAATAAAATAGATATCGGATTCCTCCGTTTTTCTATGAATAAAATTGATTTCATCTCCATTATTTTTTTCAATTGTAAAATCTGGTCTATTCTCATTTTGGAGATACTGACTAATTGAAATGGGTTGAATATCATTATTATCCCATAGTTTATTGGCAATCATTTTGACTTCATCATCACAACTCGGGTAATTATTAAGACTTGGTGATTTAAAGGGTTTATTACCAATAACTCTGGCGCCTGCTTTCACTAAACTTTCAACAATTTTAAGTGTTTTGGGGGTTATCCAATCTGATTCTGGAAGCACTAAAACTTTATACTTTCCTCCTACTGGTGTGCATATTTCACCATTTTTTACAAAAAGGTCTGAAAGTTTATTGGCACCTATCAAATCGTAATCATACCCCATTGTTTTAATTTCGGGGAATAAAAATGCGGTATTGGGCGAAGATTCTCCAGTAAAAACCAAAACATCGGCCACATTTGTACCTTTTTGTAATAGAAATTGCGAACGGGCAATGTAATTCATGTAAGGCTTACTTTGAAACCACCATGTATTTAATCGGTTAAAATCGGTCCCATGATAACTCAACACCAAGCCAGGAGCCACATCCCAAGGCTGATGCACGTAGGTATGAAAAATAAAACGAGTAATACCTTCTGCCCAAGCTCTATCTCCAATTGTTTTTAATTGAGCGGGGTGTTCATCCCAACCACCAATGCCTGTAAACGACTCTGCACCTACAATGGCACTCCCGTTTAAATGAGCGATAGACGAAACGAACTTGGAAGAATCAAAAAACGGGTAACCACCGCTCCAAAATTCACACATCACTATATCGCCTGTAGCACCAACCTGCATATTATCAAAAGGCCCCCAATACGGTTCCACTGAAAATTTCATACCGTTTTTATGGCATAATTCAGCAAAATGCGCATAATAGTTTTCTGCTATTAAATCACCTATGGTTCTTCTAAAATCCCATAAAAAACGTTCGGAAACTTCAGCACTCTCCACATAATATCCTGCTAATGTTGGTAGATAAGATGTTAAATCATAACCTCTTAAGGTTTCAAATTGAACATCAAAACCCGAGGTCCAATTGGTAGTTTCTACTTCATAACTATCAATTAAGCAGTTATTAACTGTGGTCCCAATCAAATTGCCCAGTTTATCAATAATGGGCTGCACGCCTTCTTTCCAATAGGCATCTAAGGCTTTTTTACTCATTTTATCTACCTCCAAACCTTTGGCTTCAGGTGGTGCCGGTCTATTGGTAGTTCCTATTGGTGTATGTCCTAATCTTAGTATAATCCATTCGCCTTGTGGAACGTTCCATTCTAAGCTTCCATCTTTATTTACATTGGAAGTTAAATTTACAATACTTACCTTTTTAATAATGGCATCCTTAGATACCTCTTTATCATCAGGCAACAAATGATTTCGAATGCGCTCTGATAAAATTTTATAATCTAAGCCATCAATCTTGATATGTATTTTAGGTTTAGGAAAGGCTAAAACGGCAATATCTTGATAATAGTCGAACTTGGTTTTGGGTTTAGGCAATTCGCCTTTAAACATTTGATTGCCTTGTAGTTCTAAGGTACTAAACACCACGGTTTGCATCGCATGTTCCTGAGTAACCCAAGGACCACCACTAGACGACCACCCTGCACTATTATGAAATGCTAATTCTAAACCCAATCGCTGTGCCTCTTTTGCAGAGAATTCAAATAAATCGAGCCAATCTTCACTTAAATATTTAACTGGTCCTTGAGGAAAACCTAAATGTACATTAAACAACTGTGCTTCTTGAATACCCACAGCTTTCATCGCTTCCAAATCTTTGGTAATTCCAGATTTAGATACATTTCCGCTAATCCAATGCCACCAAGTTCTTGCCTTTGCTTCGTTGGGTGGATTTTGAAATTGTTTTTCTAAGTATTGACCATTATCATTTTGCGCATAATTAGTAGCCCAAAAAAGTGACATTATTAAGAAAAGCCGATAAGTGCGGTAATTCATTGTAATAATTAATCAATATACATTTCGTCAATATAAGGACCACTTTGCCCAGTTGTTTCTAGTCTTATGTTATTAGCACCTGACTTAAAATTCACAATGGTATTTACATATTGCCAGTTTTGTATCCACCCACCAGTAGCTTCAAATTCAAAGGTTTTTATATAAATATCGTTTACAAATAACTTCATTGGG
Source organism: Siansivirga zeaxanthinifaciens CC-SAMT-1 (assembly GCF_000941055.1). Taxonomy (GTDB): domain Bacteria; phylum Bacteroidota; class Bacteroidia; order Flavobacteriales; family Flavobacteriaceae; genus Siansivirga; species Siansivirga zeaxanthinifaciens. The sequence continues at coordinate 2,903,304 of NZ_CP007202.1, forward strand.
TAAGTCTTACCTTCATCATTGTGCATATACCCGAATCGGATGCTAAAATCGCCCGCTTCACCATCATTTTCTTGATAAAAAGTAATGCTACCTTCCTCATTATCAAATTTCACAAAACCAGTTCCTTTAAAATGTTTTGCGTCTTTACTCGTTTTTGCTCCACCCTTTAAAATAGCTTCTTCTGCGGCAATATTTATGCCACGACCTTTCCAAATATCTAAGGAATGTTCATCACCCCAAAAAAGACCTTCGCTAGTTCCAAAAGTTTCTTCCAAAGTTAAAATTAGCTTACCATTTTGTTTTACTATGGCTTTAACTGTGGAATGGTCTTTTACTTCAAAAGGTTTTGTGTAAATCTTACCATTTTTCAAAGGATCATCACCATTAGTAGTATAAAATATTTCGAAATTTGATTTTGAAGTTTTTCCTATTATAGCATTTTCTTGAACATCAATGGTAATTTTATTCGAAATAAATAAAGCTTTGTCTCCCAAAATAGAGGCCGTAATAACAGAAGCCTTTTTAGCGTTATCTTTTTCTCTTAAAAACAAACGTCCTTTTCCAAAAAATAACGTTCTGTAATCTGATTTGGTTCGACTTATCGGATCTATAGGATTTCCGTTTTCCATAGATACCTTCTCTACATCTCCAGAAATATGATAATACACTCTGTTTTCACCATAAGGATAAAGATTAGCTTTCGAATCTAAAGATTCGCTTGTAAAAATATAACTTGACGAAAAACCGTCCTCAGCTTTTAGCTTATTGAGACTGTTTTTTAAATATTGAGGTGCTCCACTTGTTGCAATTGATACTCGTTTTACTTCTTTACCGTTTTTATAAGCTACAGCTACTAACGTACCTTCTTCATAAGGTACCATCCATTCGCATTGCATTTCGTTCCAAACGGTACCGGGTTTGTCTTTACCTAAAGATTTTCCGTTTAAAAACAACTCTACTTCATCGGTATTTGAATATACCCAAACAGGAATGACCGTTCCTTTTTCCATTCTTGGATGCGTCCAATGTGGTAATATATGTACCATGGGTTCTTGTGTCCATTGACTTTGGTAGAAGTAATATAAATCTTTTTCAAAGCCCGCTACGTCTAGTGCCCCACCCATAAACAGGTTAAAAGGAAGTCCACCATGAACCAATCCGGCTTCGCCATAATAATCGAAACCTGTCCAACGGAAATGCCCACTATGCCAAGGCGTATCGCGCATGACTTCCCAATTTTTACGGGCTGAAATACGTACCGTTGCATTGTCATAAGAGGAGTTAAAACGTTGTTTTCTATTCTTCCATTTTTTAGGGTCTAATCCTTCGTAAAAGAAGATTTCCTTTTCGGTTAAATTAGGCAAATCATAAGTTCCTGGCAATTCGTTATCGCGCCACCAAGTGTGTGTTCTGTAGTATCCACGGGTTTGCCAAGTATGTGGTGCTTCGGTTGAAACAAAAGGTTTATCAAATTTAGCAGATTCTATGAATGATTTGGTTTCTGAACCGCCATTAATGCCTGTAATTTCCATATCTTCGGGATTTCCTGCTCCTGAAGAAAATAATCGTGTTGGGTCTAAACTTTTACCAAATTTTACCAGTTCTGGTGCAACGGGACTGTGCGTTTCATTACCTAAACTCCACACAAAAACACTTGGGTGGTTACGGTCTCTGGTAATCCACTCTTTCATATCTGCTTTCCACCATTGATCAAAAGCTTGTTTACCATAGTCTTGAGGTGCTTTTTTGTGCCAACCGTCAAAGATTTCATCCATAACAAGTAACCCAATTTCATCACAAATATCATAAAACATGGGAGGTGTTGGATTGTGCGACGGACGGATAGCATTGATGCCCATATCTTTTAACAATTGCAATTTCCAACGCAACATTGGTTTAGTCCATGCGCCTCCAACGGGTCCACCTTCCCAATGTTCACAAACGCCTTTTAGCTTTACGTTGTTTCCGTTCAACCAAAAACCAGTTTCTTTTTTCCATTCAACAGTTCGAAAACCAAAGTTTGTCTTTACCTCATCAATTACTTTTTTATTTTGAATTACTTGAGTGATTAACTGATATAAAACCGGTGTTTCTGGACTCCATAATACTGGATTATTAACCGTTAGGGTGGTATTACTTTTATCTCCATCTATTTTTTGGATATCTGATTGAATCTTTTGACCTGTTGGTGTTACTACTGTAAACTGATATTTCAATGCATTCGATGGATTGACATAACCAACTTTTACATTAACTTGAGCTTGATTAGACTCAATTTTTGGTGTAGTAATAAATATACCATTCGGACTGATATGGCTTTTTGAAACTTCTATCAATTTTACAGGTGCATATATTCCGCAAGGATGATACCATCTGGCAGATGGTTCTAATCGGTTATCTACTCTAACAGCAATAGTATTTTTACCTGCTTTCAAATATTTTGAAATGTCATATCTAAAACTAATGTAACCATAAGGTCTCTTTCCTAAATGGTTTCCATTAATCCACACTTCACTATTCATATAGACCCCGTCAAAATTGATGTAAACCGTTTTTGATAGGCTAGTTTTATTTACATTAAACGTTTTACGATACCAACCAATACCCCCATCGTGGTAGCCGCCGCCTTGTCCTTGATCACCACCTTTACGAACGCCTTTTTCAAAAGACCAATCGTGTGGAACATTTAGATTTTTCCAAGAACTATCATCCAAAATTTCTTTTGAATAAGAGGCATCGTCGTTTAAAATAAACTTCCAATTTTTATTGACATTTGTTTCGATACGCTGAGAAAAACAGGATATAGAAATTGATAAAAAAATAATACTTTTAATTATTATGGAATAATGACTGTTTGATTGTTTAAACATAATATAGTTCATTTAGTTAATTTTTTTTTGGTTCGTCGTTTTGTGAAAAAGGTTTGGCATTTCTAGGAAACTGGGATTCTAATAATTTTTTCATATGAAGTTCTTCCCTTTTGTATACCGGATTCCCAGAAACGTTTACAAAAGACAAGAGGCTGTTTTTATGTTCATATAATTCGGATCCTAAAATTTCTTGTGTTTTAGCATCTCGCCATTCGGTGTAGCGCCATTGACCATCGGTAGCAGTACATCCCATGATGTTAGTCCCTCTAGGATATACACTTGTAGCAACAGTATCCCAAGGCATATTTGGGTTATCAATTACGGGTACGAGACTTTTTCCATCGGAAGGTGGTCCTTCCAAACCACAAACATCTACCAAGGTTGAAAATATATCGACGTTTTCTACCAAGGCATCAGAGATAACGCCAGCCTTTCTTCCTTTATGACTGGTTTCTCTACTAATTATTAAAGGTACACGAACATCAATTTCTACATTAGAATGTTTGCACCACGCCCCATACTCACCAATTTTATAGCTATGGTCGCTCATAAAAACAATGATGGTATTTTTGCGTAAATCTAAATCTTCTAAAGTCTTCATGACTTTTCCAACTTGAGCATCTATATAACTTACAGAAGCATGATAACCATGAATTAAGGTACGAGTTAAATCATCATCTAAATCGCCTTCTTGAGGTATACCATAATACGCTTTTAATTCTCCCCAATTGGTTAATGCTAATCTGTACGCGCCTTGTGGTTTTTCTTTGGAAGGAATTGCAAATTTGTTTTTATCATACAAATCCCAGTATTTTTTTGGGGCATTAAAAGGCAAGTGCGGTTTGCTTAAACCTACAAACATTAAAAATTTATCATCTTTTACTTGGTGTAAGGTTTCGATTGCATTTTTAGCAACACGACCATCTTTGTAGGCTTCGTCTTCCACATCGGCATCCTCGAACGCAGGCCCTTTAACAAGTTTTCCTTCCTTTTTCAAACGGTCAATTAATGCAACATTTTCAGGTTTCAAATAATCGGTTGGATCTCTTTTGAATAAATGTGTCCAACTTTGTTCATCATCATTTCCCGCATGATATACTTTACCTATACTAATGGTTTTATATCCGTTTTCTTTAAACAATTGTGGAAGTGTCACTACATCTTTATGCACTTTTCTTAAAGGTGTAAATAGACTATATATACCCAAAGTTTCTGGTCTTAGACCCGTTAACGTACTCATTCTAGAAGGCGCACAAATAGCCTGTTGTGTGTAGGCTTTATTAAACTGAACGCCTTCGCTCGCCAGTTTATCAATGTTTGGGCTTATAGCCGTTGGACTGCCATAACAACCTAATTCTGCTCGTAAGTCGTCTACGTAAAATACGAGCACATTTGGCTGTTGTTGTGCTTGTGAAACATTTGAACTAAAAAACCCAAAGAAAGCTATAAAAAATAGACGTTCTATTCTATTCATTTAAATATATTTAAAATTTATTTCTGACTCATACTTTTTACCTGAGTAGCATCCTCCCAACGATCTGTTCTAAATGACGAAGCGGGCAATAAATTGGTATCATAAAGCGTGCCAATCACCCAATTTTTCCATGCATACCTCACGGCAACAGGCTTAGTTACATTTTTATTAAATACTTGTACACTTTTCTGATTTATAATTTTAGCTGATGCAGGATAAAAAACCTTGTCTTCACCAGCTATCTCAAAGTCTTCCAATTCATTAAAAGAAAAAAGTCCCATTTCTGCATTTTTAAAATTTACAATGATGCTATCGTTTTTAACAACATGAGATTCGTATGTTGGAGCCACAAAATCTACGTCTTTAAACCCGTAAGTTTGATTTAGAGCGTTAAATAATAATCTATCGGCTACTTCTTTCTTCTTTGGCGGATGTATGGTTTCGAAGCTTCCCAAATCGGTTGTAATGGCAATTCCTGAATTGGGAATTAACTCTAAACATTCTAATTGGGCTTCACGCATAAAGGCTGAGTTTTGCGGGTTGGTATAGGCATCATTACCCCCATAGGCATATGGGGCTATCTGCACATAATAAAATGGGAAATCACCCAAACCCCAGCGATTACGCCAATCTTTCACCATCACAGGCAAAAGTTGTTTGTATTTATTGGGTTCGTTTCTATTCCCCTCGCCTTGATACCACAATACACCTTTTATGTTATATGGGATTAATGGTTTTATCATAGAATTGAATAATGCTGTAGCTGTGCGATTCGGTTTTTTAATAATATCTTCATCTGTAACAACAAACTCTTGAAATGAGTTCATAACTTCCTTACTTATCCAAGCTTCAACTGTACTCGCTCCCCAGGATGTGTGGATAATTCCAACAGGGACACCCAAAATCTCTTGCAATTGTTGTGCAAAAAAATATCCTATGGCACTAAAACTAGCCACTGTTTCGGGAGTAGCTTGCTTCCATGATGACGGTGAACTTAAATCTTTTAAAGGCGTTTTAGAGCCAACTCTATCAACGGCAAACAATCTTAAATTTGGATTGGATGATTTAGCTATGGCCATTGTCGAGCCAAACGTTGGCTGCGCATTGTAACCCTTTAAAGGTTGAAACATATTGGATTGACCTGAACATAGCCAAACCTCGCCAAATAAAACATTGTCTAATGTAATTTGAGATGTTTTACTTCTAAAGCTTACTTTTTGGGGTTCCTTACTATTAGTGGTTTGTATATCGATACGCCAATTCCCTTTATCATCGGCTTTTAGCTTTTTATATTCGTCTAGCCAAGAAGCTTTGATGGTAATTTCCTCGTTGACATCGGCCCAACCCCAAAGCGTAACTTGAGTGTTTCTTTGCAAGACCATATTTGATGAAACAATGGATGGAAGCTTAATGTCTGCATGTAATAATTGGGTTGAACCAATTAACATACAACATACAATTATAAACACACTCTTTTTAAACATAATTCTTAATCTTTTGTAATTATACTGCCCCACCAATTGTCATTGGGTTGCCAATTTTTATCCAACATTTCAACTCGAAGTTTTCCTTGACCTTTAAGAACTTGTTCCTGTTTATTTGCAATTGCTTGCTGTTCTTTAATACTATCATAGGTGGGATCTTTTTGAGGGTATTTAGCATCGACCTTACGCAACCAATTTAATAACTTGGCTGCCATTTTCTCAGTTCTTTTAAAGTGTAATTGGGCCAAGTTGTGATCTTCGTGCAGATCGTTTACCAAATTATACAATTCATTATGATTGTCCTCCCAATAATGAATAAGTTTCCAATTGCCTTCACGAATTATTGATACTGGGCGGCCTCCCTGGTTACCATAATGAGGATAATGCCAAAACAATGGACGCTTTTTAAACTTCTTACCTTTCAATACCGGTACGATACTTTTTCCATCTACATTAGCCTTTTTGGGCAATGGAATTCCTGCGAGCTCCAGTAAGGTTGGGTAAAAATCACTCCCAGCAACAGGAATGCTGCTTTTCTTGCCATTGCAATTCATCCATGGTATATCGATAATGTAAGGAATTCGAATACCGCCTTCCCATTGATGTCCCTTCCCTCCTTTTAACGGTAGGCAACTGGTAGAATAGTTATCGCCCGAAACCACACCTCCATTATCTGAAGTAAAAACGACAATCGTATTTTTATCCAGACCAGTTTCTTTTAATGTATTTAATACGTAGCCTACAGCATCATCCATGGTTTCTATCAAGCCCGCATAAACCGGATTATCCTGACGCAATCGGTAAGGTAACATATCTCCTTTAGCAAACCCATCCTTTTCAATCCCCATCTTCTCAGCTTTATCCCGATATTTCATCCATTTTTCTTTGGTAGTTTGAATCGGGGCGTGAACTGCATAAAACGAGAGATAAGCAAAAAAAGGTTTGTTCTTTGAGGTCTTAATAAAATCGGCTGTTTCTTGGGCCAAACGCATGGTTAGATTTTCTCCTTTTTTATGATTTTCGAGTTTAGGATTATTGAAAGGAGCAAAAAAGCCACCAGGTGGCGAACCTTTACTAAAACCACCTTTGTTTATATCAAAACCATGATCTTCAGGGTAATTACCTTCATCGCCCAAATGCCATTTTCCTGCAAAAAAGGTGGTGTAACCAGCAGCCTTAAAAGCTTCGGGCATTGTAATATCTTCGGCGGCCAAATGCTGGTTATATTCGGCAGGTAACAATTTTGTGTACCTGCCTTTCTCGCGCCACTGTTCTCCGCTTGGTGCCCCAATATATTCTGTAACACCATGATTTGCTGTAAACTGACCTGTAAGAATTGTGGCCCTGGAAGGACTACAAACTTGACAACCAGCATAACCGTTAGTAAAAACCATTCCGCTCTCGGCTATCCTATCAACATTTGGCGTTTCGTAATATGTACTGCCCATGCAACTTAAATCACTATACCCCAGATCATCTACAAGAATGAACAAGATATTTGGTTTTATTGGTCGTTCCTGACTTTTGCTCCCCAGAGCAACAAAAAAGGCTAATAAAAATGCTATACAATTAATTTTTTGTTTCATATCTAATTATTTTATTTCTATAATCTTTTATAAATTTCAATGGCATTTAACACAGGTTCCCCAACTATTTTTTTGAAATTAACAATCAAAGGATCTCCTAATTTCACCGATAATTCCGTTTTAATTTTTACGGCACGGTATTCACCATATTGCCCTAATAAATCGATTTTATCTATAATTTTTTTATCATTAACGGTTACGGAAAAAGTACGATTTGTAATTTTTGATTCTTGCTTGGTTTCCTCAGTCAAGTCGTAAGGTAAATGTTTTGCTTTAGTGCCTTCTAATTCGGCAAAATGCAATGTTATTTCATATACACCCGCTGAAACATCAAACCGATATTGGTCTATACCTACTAATTGGGTTTGATAAATAGGATCGTTAAAGGTTCCTTTAATGGTTTGTTTTGCACCATAAGGTTGTTGCATATTTTTATCTGGTCGCACATAGGGTTTCCCACCAATATGTCCCCAACTTCCTGGAGTATATGCTCTGTCGAACATCCATGCGTGGTCTATTTTATCATCGTAAAAGAAACGCCTATCGCCTACATTGATTGAGATACCACTAGCAGGGAAATTTTTTAATGATATTGGTAGCACATTTATACGGATTTCGGAAAAATCCTCTAAATAGGTACCATTTGTAGTTTTAGCAACCAGTTTATTGAGACCATTTACAAAAGGTACTTCAAAAATAGCAATTTTATCTATAACAGGCTTAACACCCAGGCTTTTGCCATTTAAAAGTAATTCAATTTCTTGTTGGTTGGAAAAAACTTGAACTGGCATTGTTGAAATCCCCAATCCTTCTTGGTCTTCAATATAAGTACGCTGTCCCCAGGTTTTAGTAGCAATAGCAACAAAAGGCTCCTTTAATAATGATGCCTGATAATAGAAAAATACATCTTTAGGTTTTCTATCTAATCCTACCAAGCCTTTATTATTAATACTTTGAACAGCATCAATACGGCCTTCAGAATTAAAATCGGCATAATTCCAAACATTCACACCCGCTATAAAATCATTTTTGGCAAAATATTCTAAATAATATTTATGATATTCTACAGCATATTCGTGTGTAAAATCAAAACGCATCGGGTACAGCGTATGTAATCTTGGATCTACTCCAGCACCATATTCCGTAATAATCATTGGTTTTTTGATGGCTGCGTGAATTTCTTCAATTTTTTCTGGAAGTAACTCGTACGAACCACCATACCATCCGTTGTAAATATTCCAGCCCACAATCATAGGAATATCAGTTAATCCTGCTTTACTATAACGTTCTAAGCTATTATGGTTAGGAATCATGGTGTATCGATACGGATCTTCAGCGCGTGTTAAATCTTCAATTTTTTGTGCTAAATCTTTAATATACTTTGTATAAATTTCATAACGCTCTTTGTTATCTGTAAATTTTGGATGTAAAATCACCTCATTCATATAAGCCCAAATTATTAAGCTTGGATGATTGTAATTTTGACGAATCATTTCCAATTGGGCACTTAAACAGTTTTGGGCAAATGCTTCGCTTTCGGTTACTGTGTCAATAATGGGTGTTTCAACTGTAGTAATTATTCCCAAGCGATCGCACATTTCAAGAATGATGGGGTCTTGTGGGTAGTGGGCAATTCTTAAAAAATTACTACCCATGGCTTTCATTCTTAAAATATCTTCAACATGAACGTGGTCTGGTACCGCATTACTGATATCTTTATAATCTTGATGGCGGTTAGTACCGATTAACTTTAAGTATTTCCCATTTAAAAAGAAACCTTTATCGACATCAAATGTAAACCAACGAAATCCGAGAGGATTCGCCGATTCATCTAATTTTTGATTTGTTTTTGCATCGTAAAGTTCGCAAACTACCTTATATAAATTAGGTGTTTCTGGCGACCACAATTGCGGATTTAAAACGGGGTTTAATTCTAAATTAAATTCATTAGAAATTCCAGCTACTAATTTTAATGACGTTGTTTTTTCTTGAACAAGTTCCTCATTCGGGCTGTAAACTTTTGTTACTAATTTTACTTTTTTAGTTGAAGTATCATCATTTTTGATGTTTACTTTTAAGTTTATATCGCCGCTTTCAGCCGATACATTTGGCGTCGTAATAAAAACACCATTAGACGCATCATCTACAATATCGAAGTGAACTTTTTCTGTTACTATTAAATTAACATCACGATATATTCCTCCAAAAAAGGTAAAATCGGCACGTAATGCAGGCCAGTCTTCGTTTTCTGAATTATCTGCTTTAACTGTTACATTAAACGTTGTAAATTCTGTTGCTTTGTCAAATTTTATAAAATCTGAAACAGGTACTACAAAACGGGTAAAACCACCAATATGTGTTCTAGCCAATGTATTGTTTATGTATACTTCAGCTGCGGTTGCTACGCCTTCAAAGAAAAGAAAAACTTCCTTTTCACTAAATGACGTTGGTATTCTTACTTCTTTAGTATACCATCCTGCCCCACGATAAAAGCCTTCTTCTTCATCTACCACATCTTCTATATTCCAAGTATGAGGAATATCGACTAATTTTGCTTTGTCTCTTTGTAAATTAAACTGATTGATTTCTTGAATAGCATTGCCTTTAATGAAATGCCAAGATTCGTTAATTGTATATTTTAATTGGGCATTTACAGTTGTATAGCCTGAAACTAGGATAATAACCAAAATTATTAGTGATTTCTTCATCATTTTTTCGAATTACTCTTTCAATTAAAAAATTTTATTAAACCTATTATTTTTTTGGTGATTGCAATACGCCCTCGCCTTTTTCCCAACTCCAATAATCTACTGCATGACGACTATTATTAATATCATATCCCCACTTATTCAAATAATAATCTCTAGACTTAAATTCATCACCTATTTTATTTAATGCCCTGTTTAGCTTCCCTTCCAAGTCTTTCCTTACATCTTCAAACTGGGCATTATCAAACAAATTATTCATTTGATAGGGATCTTTAATATCATCAAAAAATAAATTAGATCCTTCTTTAGTTTTTATATAGGTGTACTGTTTTGTTCTAATAGCCCTGAAAGGAGCATCTTTATAATTACCGGTAAAAGGTGCAACATTCATAACCAATGCCGCACGATCTGCGTTTGTATCTGGATTCTTAATCAATTTAGAAAGATTTTCACCTTCAATGGTTTTAGGAATTTCGATATTTGATAATCCCAATAAGGACGGCAGAATATCTGGCGTATTAATTGGGGCCATAACAGTAGTACCTTTATGCTTTCCAATTTCGGGATAGCTAATTAAGAAAGGTACCCTAACAGATTCGTCCCAAGCCATTTGCTTTACAAACGGTCTTACACCATGCGACCCCATCATTTCGCCATGGTCGGCAGAAAATACGATGATTGTATTATCCCATATGCCAAGTTCCTTAATTTTATTCAGCACATTTCCTATAGCTTCATCTGTAGCCGTACAATGACCATAATACCCTTGAAGCTCTTCGCGAGTTCTAACTTCCAGTTCTTTAGGTACATTGGGCCTTAACTTCAACGTTTCTTGCGGATACATATCTTTATATTTCTTGGGAGCACTATCGTGAGGATAATGTGGTGTAGCTAACGATATAAGCATTAAAAAAGGATTCTGGTCTTTTGCATGGCTGCTGATATATTCATTGGCATCTTTTACAATTGCAAACGGCGAATAGCCTTCCCAATATTTTTTTTCAGGGTCGTTATTAGCATAATAATGTTCTTTACTATAATTATGGTCGCACTCGGCTCCTTTCCAATAATCAAACCCTTGACGTCTTTCGGGCATTACATTGTTTTGCCTGCCATGACCATCCAGATGCCATTTGCCCCAATAGGCGGTACTATAACCCTCTGCCTTAAAAATTTCGGCCATACATAACTCTTCACTCGGTAAATAAATATCATTCACGAACATACCGGTAGTAGTTGGAAAACGTCCTGTTAACAATGCGGCTCTGTGAGGTGTACATACAGGAGTAACCGACACCGCGTTTGTAAAATTAACGGCTTCTTTGGAAAATGCATCCAAATTAGGTGTACTTACGTTAGGATCACCTGCATAACCTAAAGCGGAACCGCGCCATTGGTCTGTTAAAATAAAAACAATATTTGGCTTTTTGTATCCAACCGCATTGCTTACTTCTAATTGTTTTTTTGGTGTTTTACAACAAGTCAATAGTATGAATACCAATATTAATTGGCTTGTAACAAGTTTAATCTTCATTAATCGTCTTTAAAGTTTATTATTCTACTTTTTTTACGCCTTCGTTGGTAGCATATATTTTCTTAATAGTGCCATCTTCATTATAATAGAGATATTCAATAGCAACATTTCTACTAAACTTTGAACCGCCATTCCAATTTTGCCAATGGTAGAAGAAATAATTTTGCCCTCTATAATTAACAACTGAATGATGGTCTTGCCTTTGCTTTGGGTTGATGGCTCCTTTATATTCAAATGGTCCGTATGGATTATCTGCCATACCGTAAAACCCACCTAAACCAGCATTGTAAGAGAAATAGTATTTACCATTTCTTTTATGCATATAACTGGCTTCAAAGAAGTTTGTGTTACCATATTCAATGGTTCTTGGTTTTTCGGCTAATTCTAAAAGGTTATCTTTTAAACGTGCTACTTTTGGTTCTCTAACACCCCAATATAAGTATGTTTTCCCATCACCATCGGTAAAAACACAAGGGTCTAGCCATTGGCCTTCAACACCTTCTATCCAACCAAGATCTTTAAATGGTCCTTCGGGTACATCACTCACAGCAACACCGCAACGCATATCATCTTTTGAACCTTTTACAGAATGTGGATAAATTAAATAATACTTATTGTTCTTGTAAATGGCTGTTGGCGCCCACATCCAGCCAATGGCACCCCAAGAAATATCTTTAGAATGTAATACCTCGCCATGGTCTTTCCAATTAATCATATCTGTTGAAGAAAACGCATGGTAACCATCCATACTATCGTAATTCACAGCATCTTCCATGTCGTGAGATGTATACATCCATACTTTTCCGTCTTTCCAAACATGTGCCGAAGGGTCTGCTGTACGTATATGGCGAATAACTGGGTTGTTATTATGCAATTTCGTTTGCACCGTTTGCTGTTCTATTTTAATATCCTTTTTGGTGTTATTTTGACTTTTACAACTCGCAAAGAGCATCCATAAAAAGACAAAAGCTACTTTAAAATACGTTACCATTATTATTAAAATTTAGATATAAATGTGTAATTTCCTGGTTGTACTAATAGCTCAAACCCATTTTCTGTTTTAACAATTAATTTTACATTTTCATGGTCTTTAAACGTTTCGCCATTTAATTTTAAGTCACTATTGGCCGCTGCAGGCACAATTATTTTTGCTGTTGTATTTGGAGGTACCACAACATCTAAATTAAATTGATTGTTTTCTGTTTTCCATGAAGATGATACTTTTCCGTATGGCGTGTTATAAGTTGCATCAGCCGATTTAAGTGGGTTTCTAGGTTGTGGTGCTATTCTTATTTTTTTATACCCTGCTTCTAGTGGTGCAATACCTCCGATACGCTCGTACATCCATTCGCCTATGGCACCGTACGCATAGTGATTTAAACTATTCATATTCATCGGGTTAAAACCTTCTTCTTTGCTATAACTATTCCAGCGTTCCCAAATGGTGGTGGCACCTTGGTTAATGGAATAAAACCATGATGGATAGGTTTCATTAAATAGTAAGGTGTACATTAAATCTATTTCACCTTTTGCATCTAACACTTCCGATAATAATGGTGTACCTAAAAAACCTGTTCTTAAATGATTATCGGCTTCTTTTATTTTTGCTAATAAATTAGTTTTAGCTTGTTCAAGTTTATGGTCTGGTAGCAAACCGAAAGCCAATGCCAATAAATATGATGTTTGTGTTTCAGTTACATCTTTAATTTTTCCTTGTTCATCAAAAAACTTTTTATCGAAGGCTTCTGCTATTTTTTTATACAAAGCATCATACTGTTTTTGTTCTTCAATTTTACCTAAAACACCCGCTGTTTTAGCTGTAAGTTTTGCCGAATGCGCAAAAAATGCCGTTCCTATTAAAGAGTGTGATGTATCGCCTTTATTATCTCCATTAGCAGGAAGCGGTTGTAACCAATCTGCAAAACCATCCATGGATGAAATAAGATCTTTGGAAGACGTTTCATGGTATGCGACCCAACCTTTCATAGTTTCGTAATTTTCTTCAAGAATTTTCTTATCGCCAGTTCTGTAATAAATTTTCCAAGGTATAATAACACATACATCACCCCAACCAGCACTAACCTTGTTATTGTACAAAACATCTGGCACTACCCAAGGAATACCGCCATTATCGTATTGCGACTCTCGAACACTTTGCAACCAACTAGCCCAAAAATTATGTACGTTGGCATTGAACATAGATGTTGGTCCAAATACTTGTGCATCACCTGTCCATCCCATACGTTCATCACGCTGTGGACAATCGGTAGGAATATCGAAGAAATTTCCACGAAGTCCCCAAACGATATTACTTTGAAGTTGATTTAACTTTTCGTGAGAAGATGTAAAGGTTCCATTTTCTTCAAAATCTGAATACTGTACTAATCCTGTTACCCAATCTTTTGAGGGTTCTTTTGTACTATCAAATCCGCATAACTCTACATATTGAAATCCGTGAAAGGTAAATTTTGGCTTCCACTCTATTACACCGTCTTTTGAAGCTGTATAATAATTTGTTGACTGCGCACTTCTATAATTGTCTGTATAAAAAGAACCATCTGGAGAAAGCTTTTCTGCAAATCGAATTTTTAAAGTTTGTCCTTTTTTCATGGGTACTTTTAACAAAGGAACCCCAACCATATTCTGTTGAAAATCGAAAATAACTGCGTCATCTCTTTTTATAATCTCTTTAGCAGGTAATTCTATTTTTGTTTTAACGGTATTATGACGTTTTGGCTCTAAACTAATAGAATTATCTATATCGAAAGCACTAACAGGTATCCAATTATTATCATTAAAATTATTGGTTGTCCAATTTGGCATTTCAATGTTAGCATCGTAGGTTTCACCATCGTAAATTTCTGATAATCGAATAGGGCCGTTGGTAGTGCCTTTCCAAGATTCGTCTGACATGATTATGTTTTTAGAGCCATCTTTCATTATTAACTCTAACTGGCATAAAATTTTAGGCGATTCGGTATCACTCCAAAACGATTTCATCCAACCTAAACGACCAGAATGCCATCCTGAAGCTATTTCAATTCCAATGGTATTTTGACCAGATTCTATTAAATTAGTAACATCATAGGTAATGGTTTCTATACGTTTTTTATAAGGTGTATATCCTGGAGGCATCACATCGTCACTCACGTCTTTACCATTTATAGCTACATCAAAAACGCCCTTTGCCGTGATGTATAATCTTGCTAAAGCTACCTCACTAGACAACTCGAAGCCTTTTCTTAGATATTGAGGCCTGTGAATAATGTTGTTTTGGCTTCCTAATACTTTTTCTTTTTTGGTATCTAACCCAATCCATTTCGCTTGCCAATCGCTATTTTTTAATAATCCTAACTCAAAATGATTAACATCACTCCAATTAGATTCTACATCATCTTGATTCCAATATTTTACTTGCCAATATACTTTTTGACGAGAATTCAAGTTTTTACCTGCATATGCTATAAACGTTGATTGTTCTGAAACTTGCTTTTTAGAATCCCATAAATCGGCATTGTTTGGAAGCAAATCGGGATTTGAAGCCACAACTATTTGATATGCCGATTGTTCTTTTACATCACTTGTAACAGGTAAGTTCCAAGAAAATGTTGGTGAGGCATTATAAAACCCAATAGGATTTTTAAAACCCTCTGAAATTGTCAAATTATTAGCATTATGTAAAAAAGGTTGTTGGTTTTTACAGCTTGTTAGGTTAATAATTACAAGACTTAATAAGACATAAAAAGCAACTGCAAAATTTGATTGTTTTGTCATTTTGATTTAAAGTTTCGTTTGAAAATTATAGGCACCTGGTGTTGCCAAAATTAATATTGAAGTTTGATTGTTATTAATTAGTTTTAAGTTGGAATTGTTTTTAAAGGTTTTTCCATTTACTTTTAAATCTATCTTATTACCTGATGGAATTGTTATTTCGGCAGAAGTGTTGGGGGGTACAACTACATCTAAACTAAAAAGCTTATTGTTTATTTCCCAAGATGAAGACACTTTACCGTAAGGTGAATTGGTGCTTGCTGAAGCTGACTTTAAAGGCATATTGGGCATTGGGGCAATTCTTATTTTTTTATACCCTGGCTCCAGCGGTGCAAGACCTGCAATACGCTCGTACATCCATTGCCCCACGGCTCCATAGGCATAATGGTTTAAACTATTCATGCTTCCAGGATTATAGCCTTCGGTTTTGCTATAACTATCCCAACGCTCCCACATGGTTGTGGCTCCTTGATTTATGGAGTAAAACCAAGAAGGGTAAGTTTCTTTAAAAAGAATTTCATACATTAAATTTATTTCACCCATATCATCTAAGACCTTAGGTAAAATTGGGGTTCCTAAAAAACCTGTTCGTAAATGGTAATCGGCCATTTTTATTTCTTCTAATAAATGCTTTTGGGCTTTTTGTTTAGTCTCTTCTTTTAACAAATTAAAGTATATGGCTAATAGGTAGCCTGTTTGTGTGCCCAATTCATTTTTAATAGCACCATTGGCATCAAAAAATTCGCGTTCAAAAGCAGTGGCAACGTTTTCATATAATTGCTTATAAGTTGTGGCGTCGTCTGGTTTATTTAAGAGTGCAGCAATTTTAGAAATTAAATGGGCACAATGTGCAAAATAAGCGGTACCAATTAGTTCTTTTGATGTATCGCCTTTTTGTCCATCTTTCCCTGAGATTAAAGGAAAAGGTTGCAACCAATCACCAAAAGAATTCATATGAGAAATGTAATCTTTTGCTTGTGTTTCGTGATAAGCAACCCATTTTTTCATCATATCATAATTTTCTTCAAGTACGGTTTTATCACCTGTTACTGTATAAATATCCCATGGTACAATAACAGCCGCATCTCCCCAACCAGAACTGGCTCTTTTATTCTGTAACACATCTGGAATAATAAAAGGCACCAACCCATCATTATGCTCAGATTGTGTTTCTCTCATACTTTGCAACCAAGCCGTCCAAAACGCATGCGCATTTAAATTAAACATAGAGGTTGGAGAAATTACCTGTGCATCGCCTGTCCAGCCTAAACGCTCATCGCGTTGCGGACAATCGGTTGGAATATCGAAAAAATTACTTCGTAAACCCCAGGTAATATTACTTTGCAATTGGTTAAGTTTTTCGTGTGAAGATGTAAAGCTTCCATTAGTTTCAATGTTAGAATATTGTACAAGCCCTTTTACCCAATCTAGAGACGGTACCTTTGATGCATCAAACCCACTTAATTCTAAATATTGAAACCCGTGAAATGTAAATTTTGGTGACCAAGTAATTGTTTTGTCTTCTGCTGCTACATAATAATCGGTTGACAAAGCTGAACGGTAATTAGCGGTATAGAAAGAACCATCTGGAGCTAACATTTCTGAAAAACGAATTTTTAAAGTGTCGCCCTTTTTCATGGGGACATTTACCAAAGGAACACCTAACATATTTTGTTTAAAATTGTAAACCACAGAGGTATCAGTCTTTGTTAGAATTTCGACTGGATTTAGTGTTATGTTATGTGTTACAGTTTTATGTCTTTTTGGTTCTAATTTAATGGCCTCATCTAGTGCTTCAACTTGAACATTTTCCCATTTTTTATCATTAAAATTATTGGTTGTCCAATTGGGCATCTCTAAATTTGCATCATACGTTTCACCATCGTAAATACTTGCTAATCGTATGGGTCCGTTGGTAGTACCTCTCCAAGATTGGTCTGAAATAATGACTTGTTTAGAACCATCCTTCAATTCAATTTCAAGCTGACATAAAATTTTTGGTGAAGCAAAATTATTATACACCGAGGTACCTCGGCTTATTCTACCCGCATGCCAACCTGTTGCCAATTCTACGGCTAAGGTATTTTGTCCAGATTCTATAAATTTGGTTACATCGTAAGTTAAGGTTTCAATGCGCTTGTTATACGGTGTCCAACCCGGAGGCATCACATCGTCACTTACGTTTTCACCATTTAAATGCACATCAAAAACGCCTTTTGCAGTGATATAAAGTCGTGCAGAAACCACCTCCGAAGACAATTCAAATCCCTTTCTTAAATATTGTGGTCTGTGCATTAAAAATTTACGCACGCCTTTAATACTGTCTTTGGCGGTATCTAAGCCAACCCATTGCGCTTCCCAATCGCTATTTTTTAGCAAGCCTAATTCGAATGAATTGATTTCACTGTATGCTGAAACTTCATCATCTTGATTCCAGTAACGCACCTGCCAATAAACCTTTTGACGAGAATTTAACTTGGTGCCACCATAGTTTATCCATACCGATTGATTACTTAATTGCTTTTTTGAATTCCATAAATCTGGATTGTTTGGAAGTAATTTTGGGTTTGAAGCTACCACGATTTGATATGCTGATTGACTTTTTACAGTTTTAGAAATGGGTAATTTCCAAGAAAACGTAGGTTGGTCATTATAAAACCCAATGGGGTTTTTAAACCCTTCTGAAACCACTAATTCTTTAGGATTTAATAGTTGTTGCGCACTGCTTGAAAGTGTTACTAAAAAAACGAATGCAATAAGAATTGAAAGCGGTTTAAATATCATTTTTTTTTTGAATATTTTTTTTTAGATAACTTGAATGGAACATACAACCTCTTTTATGCCTTCTGGAAAAGCCACCATAATTGGTACTACTTCCATCCCCGGAACCTGATTGAATATGCGCTCTTTCTCAGATTTTTTAATTGCTAAAGGCACATTGGATTCCAAAACCACTATTCCTTCTTTTTTATGAATTTCAATTTTAGTATCTGAAACTTTTACTACTTTTTCACCTGTTGGCGAAATAATAGGCAACACTAAAGTATCGCCGTTTGCATCTGAAGCTGTTCTTAATGCTTTTATGGTTGTTTTTTCTTTATTAAATGCATAATTAAGTGTAAATGCACCATCTAAATTTAATGTTGCTTTATCTCTATCTGTAAGTATTGTATTGACAGAAAAATTGATTTTTCCATTGGAGTCTGTCACCGAAACTTTTGCTTTTAAATCTTGTATATTGGTATACCAAACATTATTAACAATACGTTCTACACGAGGTGTTAAACAAAACTCTTCACCTGGCTGTGGTTGCTGATTGTATGGTTCTACTTCCATATATTCCACCATACTTGCTGTAAATAATGGTCCCACTTTTTCGTGCCATAATACCGCTAACGAACCGCCCGTAGCTGCAACTGAATATTTTTTCTTCCAAACTTGGTCATAACTAGACACGGTACTTCGCCATGGACCTCTAGCACCTAACCAAACATCGAGTTCTGGAAAATGTTTTACCCCATCATTCGCTTTTCTTGGAATAGGAGTTTTCTTGTTTACATTTTTTAATTTTTTAGAATTGTCTAATACAAACGCGACATTTTTAGCATGCGCAAACGTATGATGCATACAAGGTTTTTCTCCATAAGATTCGTAATGTAACCCACCTGCCAATAAACCGTTTACTGTACATCGTTGTAATAATTCGGTACTTAAAATTGCTGCCGTACCAAAAGCAGGGTTTCTATCGGCTAATAAGGTAAAGGCTGGCTGGCAACCATCGGTCGTTCTGCTTCCCCAATAGGTCCATTTGTTTTGGCGCGTACCAAAACTATTATCCCAAGCGCCATCTGGTAACATAAATTCTAAATGGCCATTTAAAGACTCTGTAAGTAATTGTATTAACTTTTCATCTTTTTTATGCACGGCATATTGTACAACAGCATTTAAAGACTCCTCGACATTATAGCCTATATCAATTGGAAGTAAACCTTTTTCGCTTTTTTCATCATCGGGATGATCTTCACCATAAAGTAATTTATTAGGCTCGGTTAAATATTTAGGAATTAAAAGTGCTAACTCATCACTTCTTTTTATATATTTTTCTTCATTAAAATAGTCACCTAAAAATGACAGCGCATAAATGGCGGTAAACCGGTAATTGATATGGCTGAAATGGTCATCATATTTTAAATAAACGTATTCGATAGCTCGTTTTAAACGCGCCTCCCATTTTTGCTTCATTTCATTTGTGAATAAATGCCCGTGATGATGCAGGGCTTCACCTAAAGCAATAGACCCAAAAACAGTTGTTCCATTCCAGGATTTAGGGTCCAACATATTAGTCCAACTACCATCTGGTAAATCAACGTTTACCGACCAGTCCATTAATTTTATGGCAGCTTCGAGATATTTTTGGTTGCCTGTTTTATCGGCCATATACATTAATGGATAAACAGCATCGGAACAACGCCCATGAATATCCTCGCAGGCATGACAATATAGTGCA
Organism: Siansivirga zeaxanthinifaciens CC-SAMT-1; assembly: GCF_000941055.1. Taxonomy (GTDB): domain Bacteria; phylum Bacteroidota; class Bacteroidia; order Flavobacteriales; family Flavobacteriaceae; genus Siansivirga; species Siansivirga zeaxanthinifaciens. The sequence goes on from NZ_CP007202.1 coordinate 2,923,238, forward strand.
CCGTGAGTTACTGGATTATTTAGATCGTTAATTTGATCGCGTACCATGGCATCACACCACGTGGTTAATAACTTAAATGATAACGCATCAAAGTCACTAGACAATATTAATTCTCTTTGTTTTTGACTACCTCCACAAGCATATACAGGCAATAGTAAACTAGCGCTACCTAACGCCGTTAAATGCATAAATGAACGTCTTTTCATATTTTAATAAAATTATTTTTTTTGTTTGTGCTATAAAAAATAAAGATATGCTTGTAACATTAAAATTCTATCCTGCTCTAGTTGGGTTTAAAAATATAGTATTATTGAAATCTCTTAAATTATTAAAATCTAATGAAATAAAAAAACCTGCGAAGCTATCTTCACAGGTTTTATAAAAAACACTTAATTTTAATACTCTATCTTACAACAAATTTTGTGTTGTAAGATTGACTATCACTGGTTACTTTTACAAGATACATTCCTGACTTAAATCGTCCATCATTTTCTATCAGTATTTTACCGTTGTTAAGGGTATTTCTATAAATTATTTTACCTAACATGTCGCTAATTAAAATACTAGCTTTTTGCGCATTATTTAATGCTATAGTAAAACTTTTACCCACTGGATTTGGGAATACTTTTAAAGATACTTTTTCAAATGTTCTTTCATCAATACTTAAGGTAGTAGATTCTACAATCCATTTAGACCTATCATCTGAATTTAAAACGTGTTCTATAATGCCGTTAACATTGTGATATATATAATTAGATCCATTTCGTGTTTGGAATTGATATGTACCATCTGAACTGTTATAAATCACGGTGAATTGTTTGTCAACATCTGAATTTGGGGCAGAAAAACCCGTATTTATAATATCGTTTGCTGGAGTACCAGCTGCTCTTAAAACACCTCTATCCGATCGTTTGCTTTCAATATTATAATAGGCTCCAACTTTCACAAATTCCCATTCTTTATCACTAGGTACAACATCAATGCCATTATCACTCTCCAATACATCTGAACCTACGGAATGAAGATATTTGCCCGTAACGAAATTCTTGATACGATACTTAGCTCCTGTTAAATCGGTTGGATCGAAAACTTGAAAATTAACTGTGATTTCTGGAGAAGAAACACTAGCATTACTAGCGTTGTAAGCTATCGCCTGAACGCTATAATTACCAGGCGCACTCGGCGTCCAATCTAATGAATATAGTGGAGCTGTATCTTCGCCATAAAGAATACCATTTACTTTAAACTCTACTTTAGAAATACTACCGTTTTCATCGACCGCATTTGCAGAAAGCGGAACTGTATCTCCAACATTATAAACACCTCCATTACTGGGCGAGGTAAGAGAAACTCTAAAAGGATCCTGAACAATGCCCAAATCGATTACTTGAAGGTAAAGGGGTTGCGCATTTCCGGTTAACTTTTGCATCAAATAGTAATACAATTTACCATTTGCTATGTAAATTTGACCATGATCAAAAACTTTACCAGAGGTAGCCTCATAAATTCTTGTAAAATTGTTGGTACCGCCTTGGGCTTTTTCAACATAAACACGACCTGCAGAAGTTAAACCGATGATAAAAATATCATTACCAGAAGTGTAAATTTCATCGGCACCCGAAAATGCTTCTGAGGTAGTAAAATTAGTAGCTCCGGCGGGTTTGTATGTATGTAAATTTTTAGTTACACTAAATTGATTATCTCTAACCCTACTAATTATGTGAACATCACCCTGTTCGGTAACGGTCCAATCAAAACCACTAACAATACTAATGGAATTTGCATTGGTACCTTGAACATAATCACCTGGTTCCATTACTTTTATAAAATCTGCATCGTATAATGGTAAGGAAAAACTTTGCCCTTGGTGGTTTTTCCAACCTGTGAATCCGTTTTGATCATCAGAATACGCATAATAAACTCCATTTTGGTATTGATATTTATCGCTATTATTGGAAGATCTTCTTTGAAAACCAATACGCATTTTTCCGTTTACATATTTAATATCACCGTAAAGTCCCCAATTATAAGTTATCCCTGGTTGATTCTTGGCATTTAATACATTGAAGTGTGTAAAACTAGACCAGGTCGAAGTATTGGCATTGTATTTAGAAAATTTATATGCACCATTATTATTCCCTCCTTCACGCATGTACATAAATAAATCTCCAGAATCATTTAAGAAAAATTTAGGGTATGTAAGCGCCGAAAAATTATTGTAATCTACACCGCCATTGAGGCTTAAATGCTTGTAACCTCCGTTTGAATTTTGCACAAACTTATCTAAGGTAAAGTCTGCATCAGGAAGTGCTGCAGCATTTGCTATGGAATAGGAATATCTAAAATAATCATTACTTAAACTACCATCTGAAGGTCTTGTATTGCTGTAAGAATGCATATCGTACAATAAATGAATGGTACCATTTAAAGGGCTTACACCTACTGCTATAGTATTGTGAGACTCTCCAATCCAATATCTGTTTTGATAGCCGGTGTGACGATGCGGAAACTCGATAGTTGCCAAGGTACCTGTAATAGTATTATAACGCGTTAGCATCACGTGTCTATCGTCTTTGCCTCCACGATACCACGTTATAAAAACATATCGTTATACGTTTTTATACAATCGCCATGGGCAGAAATATTTCTACCAAAAAAATAGTCGTAAGGAGCTGAATCTCCTGTATTACTAGCGCTTCCAGAAACCTTATTACCATCAAAATGTAAACCAAAGTCGGTAATTTTTATTTCGCTTTCTAGAACAACCTGAGCCGATGCGATAGAATAAAAAAGAATAGATACATATAGCCAAGAAAATTTAAATACATGGTTATATATACTTTGAAAATAATTATTTTTCATTTTTTTAATTATAAAAATCTTAAATAAGAATATAACCTCTGTCCTGTTCTGTATGCTTTAAACTATTTATTGATTAATAAAAAAATATTTTTGATTTGAGTGATTAAGATACATTTGAAAATAAATTTATTAATTAACAAATATTGATACGAAAAAAATATCCCCAATCTTTTAAATTTAGTTATAGTTTCTAGGTTCTCTTTTTCTGGCTTTATTAGCTAATCGATTATTTTTAAATTTTTCCTTAACAGGATTCCAATGTAAAGTTTCGTTTAGTTCGTATGCAATATTAGCTATATTACATATACTGGCTGATCTATGGCCAGTTTCAACATCACAAATTGGAGATTTTCTAGATTTTATAGCAGAAATCCAATTTTGGTAATGATTTCCTTTATCTTTAAATATAGATTCTAAATCTTCATTTGTGTAAGAAAGTATGCTTGTTGGATTGGTTTCTAAATATGATCTACTAACATCCATGGTTCCAAATTCTCCTATAAAACGTACACCCCAACCACGACCAAAATCTTCATGTACCATTTCTACACCATTTTCATAGTACATTTTCAAACCTCTCAGGGCTTTTGGATCTTTAGGGGGTATGTAAGTTATTGGACCTGTAGTATCCATATCTAAACACCATTGGGCAATATCAAACATATGCGCTCCCCAATCTGAAAGTATCCCTCCTGCGGTTTCTTTATAATCTCGCCAATTAGGATATGCTTTTACAATTTCAGGAGCAACCTGTGTATTATACGGCAATAATGGTGCTGGCCCACACCACAAATTCCAATCTAAGCCAAAGGGTATTGATTCCTGCGGTAAATCGTAAGGTTTTGCTGGATCTCCAACATTTACAATCACTTTTATAATTTTTCCTAATTGTCCACTTCTTACAATATCTTTAGCTTTCACAAAACGTTTCCAAGAACGTTGCATACTTCCTACCTGAAGTACAGTTTTATTCTTTTTAACCGCATTAACCATGGCCCTTCCTTCATAAATTGTATTGGTCATTGGTTTTTCGCAATACACATCTTTACCAGCATTCATAGCATCAATAGATTGTATGCCATGCCAATGATCTGGTGTAGCAATGACAACAGCATCAACATCGTTTCTTGCTAAAAGATCTTGATAATTGGTATAGGTATTTATACCATTATAATTAGCTGTATTTCTTTTTTCAGCATAATAACCCTGCACAACATTTTTAAACCAGTCTTGTTTAGACTTCCAAACTTCTGCACCAGCAATAATTTGAACATCTGTATTTGAAATAAAAAGATTGGCCAAAATACCTCCTTGCTTACCTAAACCTATAAAACCTAAATTAATTTTATCACTAGGCGCTATAAATCCCTGACCTAATACATAACGTGGGATTATACTAATTCCACCCAAAACAAGAGATGATTTTTTTATAAAATTTCTTCTTGATACGGCTGTAATATTTTTATTTTTTTGGGTATTTAGTTTAGTCATGGCTATTATTTAATTATAATCATTATGGCATATAAAACAATTCTTGTAATGGTATTGAAACTGGCGAATTATCTTGGTTTACTTCCATAATATCTGCCATAAAATCCCACCATTTTTTTACAATAGGGTTTTGGGCTAAATCTTGAGATCCCCCTTCACCAGAAACTTTTTGAAATGCAAACAGCGTGTTAGTTTCTTCATCTAAAAAAATAGAATACTCACTTACGCCATTATCTTTTAACAGTTGTTTTAGTTCTGGCCATATCTCATTATGACGTTTGGTATAGGCATCTTTTTGCCCTTCATTCAATTTCATTTTAAAAGCAAGTCTTTTCATTTTAATTATTTAACATTTACATTTATTGTTTTAATGGTAGCTCCTAGAGTTTCACTTCTTTTACTGGGAGATGCATTGCCTACAATTATTTCGGCAAGTCCTTTGTGTTTTTTATTTTTCCCTTTTTTATCAATGTAATTAAAGAAATTAGCATCTATCAAAAAGTTCATTTTTACCGACTCATTAGGCTCTAAGTTTACACGTTTAAAGTTTTTTAAAGAACATAATGGCACACCCTCTGTGTTACCTTTTAAAGAGACGTATAATTGAATTACTTCCTCTATTTTAAAGTTTCCAGAGTTTGTTAGTGTAGCCTCTACCAATTGTGATTCATTTTTCTGAATTGTTTTTGAATTGATAGTTAGACTATCGATTTTAATGTTGGAATACGTAAGTCCAAATCCGAAAGGATATTGAGGTTCTTGCAACATATACTTATAGGTTCTGCCCTTCATGGAATAATCGTTGTAAGGGGGTAATTGTTTAATGTTTTTAGGAAAAGTAATAGGTAATTTTCCTGAAGGCGAAATATCGCCAAAAATAACATCGGCTATGGCATTACCACCTTGCTCGCCAGGATACCAGGCATAAATTAGAGCATCTACCAACTCGCTTACCTCGGTTAAATCTAGGGGGCAACCTGCAAAAACAACTCCAATTAATGGTTTGTTATGTTTACCGCGCATTTTTCTTAAATAAGCCATTTGATTTTCTGGTAAGGCCATAGATATATTATCGCCTTTATCTATAGAACCTATGGCTTCATTCTCTTCACCTTCCATCACAATTGTTAAACCCAACCCTATTATTGTAGCATCAGATTTGCTTGCTAAATAGCTAAAATCATCTCCATTGTTATTATTAGTATGATTTATTAAGGTACCTGCTCTATATTGCACCGAAGTTATGGGCGAAACTTTCCCCATAACACCTTCAAGTAGTGTCACAAGGTTATCATTGAGGCCATAATAATTTCCAATTAGCGTTCTAATATCGCCCACCAATGGACCGCTTAAATATAATTGCTTAATGTCTTTTTTTAGTGGTAACACACCATTGTTTTTTAATAGTACAATCGATTTTTGAGCCACCTTTCTAGCTAAGTCTATATTTTCCTTAGAATGAATTTCTTCTAAGCCTATTGTAGCATATGGATTATCTTCAAACGAATCAAACATGCCGAGTTTAAATCTCGTTTTTAAAAGTGGTCTCAATGCATTGTTTAAATCTTCTTCAGTTACTAATCCTTTCTCATAGGCATCTCCTAATTTTTTATAAGTATTACCACAATTAAGATTCGTACCGCTTTTTAATGCTAGTGCGGCAGATTCTTCGGGAGAATTGGTCAAACCATGGCGTTGGTGAAAATTTTTTAGGGCTCCACAATCACTTACAATATGTCCCTGAAATCCCCAATCGCCTCGTAATATGCTTTGTAATAATGTTGGACTTCCGCAACATGCTTCATTATTGGTTCGATTATAAGCACACATTACAGCTTCAACACCTACATCGATACAGGCCTTAAAAGCTGGTAAATAGGTTTCATATAAATCTTGTTGATTAACTATGGCATTAAATTGATGACGTTCTGCTTCTGGGCCGCTATGTACAGCAAAATGTTTCGCGCAAGCGGCTGTTTTTAAATATTTTGGATTATCACCTTGCATACCTTTTATAAAAGATGCACCAATTTGACCCGATAAAAAAGGGTCTTCTCCATATGTTTCTTGGCCGCGTCCCCAACGTGGGTCTCTAAATATATTTACATTAGGACTCCAAAAGGTTAATCCCATATATCTAATAAAATCGCCGTTATTTTTAATTAAATAATTGTTAACCGCACGTGCTTCGTCTGAAATGGTACTTCCTACTTCTTGAATTAAATTACGATCAAACGTTGCTGCCATTCCTATAGCTTGTGGAAAAATAGTTGCTTTTGCCGAACGTGCTAAACCATGCAAGGCTTCGTTCCACCAATCGTAAGCCTTTATATTGTAACGATTAATTTCATCGCTGGCGTTTAATAATTGACTCACTTTCTCGTCAAAAGTTAAACATCCAATTAAAAGTTCTACCCGCTCATTGTAACTTAATTGAGAATTCAACCATGGCTTTGTATCGCAATTTGATTGTGATTGACTCCAACCTACAAATTGAAAGGCTACAAAAAACACCAAACAATATTTATTCATAATTTTTATATTTTTTATTTTATTGGTATTCACATGGATAAAGTAATGAGGTTGTACTTGTATTCTTAGCATTGCTTAATTTACAAAATTCTGGTATTTCAAAGATACTTCCGGCAAAGGTGAATAAGTTATTAAGTGATGTTTTAGCTTTTTCAAAATCACCTATTTGTTGATAATCCCATTTTTTATCTTCCAGTACATACGGTTTTAAAAATTGAAACGCCATTTGAATACTTGCACCATTATGAGCTTGATAATTCCACAAATCAACATTAAGTTTTTCACCAAAATAGGCTAGCTGTGTAAATCCTTTTAAATTCATTGTACTGTAAGATAAAGCTTTTGTTCTGGCTAATTCATGTGGTTGTTTACCGTCCTTTTCTATTTGCGTGGTAATTCGTTTATCTTTAACCTCTTCTAAAACCAGTTTTGCCTCATCGATCCTATTTAAAAACATAAGAATACTTACTACTTGCACATCGTAGTAAACAGCATGATTGTTTTTGGTATTTTTCTCAAAAAGTCCGTTTTCGCTAGTTTGAAGCCAATATAAGTAGGCGCTAAACCAATCTCGTAAGGCTGTACTTGTATTAATATCCATTGCACCGTTTAACTCTAGAATTTCAATAGCTGTTATTATATTGGTTAATCCTGCAAATTCAATAATTCCAATACCTCTACCTGTATTCAATCCAGGAATTCCTTGAGCAAAATTAAGGTTCGGATTCATTTTAGTTTCCTCATTTAAGAACCAGACTTTTAGTAACTCGAGACACTTTTTGGCATATTTTTGTTTGTCTGAAAAAAAATACGCTAAAGCGAGGTTAAAGGTGTTTTTAAACATGTCGCTTTTTACCGCTTCGTCTGTGGTATTTTTTCTGGTAAGTGGATTAATTTCACCATCCCTTCTTATCCAAGGCAAACCATCTGGCTTACTAGGATCTGGCCACCAATAAGGGCCAATTGACAAATAATCATGTTTATTTCCACTTGGAGGAGTTTGTGTTTTTTGAACCACCGAAAAAACACCTTCTCTTTGTGCTTTATTTGCACTTTTTATTAAAGCTTTATATAAACCCGAAAATTGAGGTGTATGTATCTTTTCTTTTACCTTGCTTATTTTGCTATAATTATAAACCGTTAAATTAGTTTTTAGCGTATCATTTATTTTATATGGTTTAGCAATATTTTGAAATGGCGTTGTAGTTTTTTCTATACTGTTTATTTCAACATTACCAACCAACAAAATTAATGACGTTATTTTAAGGATATTTAATATCATAATTAATTTTATAATTTAATGAAATTATAATTACTAAACTAAAAGTTAAAATATAGACAGGTTTGTAACGTTTGGTTTAAAAACAGTTTCTAAAGTAGTTTTAGTTTAATATTTCTATATTCAACTTTCATGGGTGGTCCAACATGCACTTGCACTCCTATATACCCTTTTAATGATCTATTTATTGTATCGGCATCTGTAACTTCACTCATTAAAGTTCCGTTTATATAATGCTGTAATTTATTACCATTAATTATTAAATGAACCTGATTCCAATCATTATTTTTAATTTTAGCCTTTAATGAATGAGGTGCTCCTAATGATTCTATTTCATCTCTGATTAGCCAACAATTATTTTTAATATTAGCCCTTAAATTACCTGTTGAATCAGGGTTATTTTGGGGATTTATTAGCACTTTTTCTCCACGATAAGCTAAAGTAGTTCTTTTTTTCTCTTCATAATTCTGTCCGGTATAGCGTTGTTTTCCATCAATATCACATTGATAACCTCGAAGTGCATAAGGAATGGTATCTAATAGCTCACTTCTGTAATTGACTCCACTATTGCCAGCTTCTGAAATTCGATATTCCAATTTAAGTTCGAAATTTTCAGGCTGTCCACCTTGCCAAATAATAAAAGAGTTCTTTTTAAGCAGTGTTTCGGGTGTAACGATTCCAACCAAATTACCATTTTCAACATGCCAATAACCAGGATCGCCTTTCCAGTTTTTTAAGGTTTTACCATCAAATATACTTATAAAATCTCTATCTGTTTTTTGAATTTTATGTTCTTGTTTATTTACATGACATGACAATAAAAAACAAAAACTTATTAAACAAATTAGTGTATTGTACCTCATTCTATTTTATAAATTCATTTATAAACTACAATAGTAAAAAACAATTGCCTATTTTGGATTACTACTTACATAATCAACCAAAAATGATTTTACAGTCTCAACGCTTCCTGCATTTAAACCGGTAGTTACATTAGCGCCTGTAATCCAATACAAAACCATACCAGCATCGGAACAATCCCAATAACCTTTTTGAAACTTAACCACATCATCTATTTCGGCCATTTTACCCATTACCCAAATCCACTGTATACGATCATCGGAATGGTTCATGGCCCAGTCCCATTCTGTTTTCTTGACTTTTAAATTAATGTTCTGATCTGGGATGCGTACTTCTTCAACACCAAAATCTAGAATGTCTTGCCACTTGTAAAAATCGCCTGCATTATCGTTAGCCGGATGATGCGTAATTACCTTTACATATTTGAGTTTTTCTTTTTTTGAAGCTTTTAAAGCAAAGCCAATAATATCGGGTTCTCCTGCCTCTACAATCCAGAGAGGATCTTGCTCTGTGGATGCGTTTATGGCTTTTACCAAATCTTTAATGGTCTGGTCTGTTTGCCATTTAGCATCTAAAAACGTAATATGCTCAAAACCGCCCCAACGTCTGGCCGTACCATCGCAAGCGGTTTGCATCATGGCATGACGCTCTTTCTCGGCCGCTTCAGAAATTCTATGAAGTACCACTAAATCGCAACTATGTGAATAATGTACTAAACGATTTTCTAGACCCGCTGCACGTAATAATGCTAAAGAAACAGCGGTGCCACCTAAATCATCTGGGTCTGGTGAATTACCATCGGCCACAACAGCGATTCGTCCTGCTGGTGGATTTATCACTTGAGCAAATGCAAACGAAATACTAAAAAGAATACTAACTACAGGTATTATTGATTTATTCATGTTTAAAATTTTAATTATTAAGTAATTATTTCGCTGAAAATGAAGATGGTGCATCTTGAACTTCCTTTCCTTTTCCAGCTGGAGCAAAAATAACTCCTGCCCAACGTCCTCTGGTATGTTCTTTACCATCTGCACTACCAATTTTTGCTGTTACGGTTATGGTATCCCCTTTTTTAATATCTATATTTTCCCATAAAGCATTAAAATTATAACCTTCCTCAAAAAGATGGACTGATAATGGTGGTTGATAACTACCAATTTCCTTATTATTAATAATTAGTGTATAAGCAGAGCTGCCATCATTTTCTCCAACCCCAACGAAAATGATATCATATCTTCCACTTTCAAATTTAAAGGTAGTACTTGTACTTGCTTCTTCGCTCACTTTGGGATTTATAGCTAACCAATTTTTACCTTCTTTATAAAATTTAGTGTTGCTTACTGGAAAATCTTGGGCGGGTATTACCCTATTTTGTGATGTGAATGTTGCCACATTTTTAAAATAAGTTTCATTTGTTGTTGGTGATGCAACTTTTGAAAATGGAGCTGGTAAAACACCTTCTGAAATTAATAAATCTGGACCTTCTTGCTTCGGAAAATAATTTTTATTAGTTGTTAAAATAAACTTATCGAATTCGAAACCGTCTTCGCGCATACTAAATTGAATGTCGTGAATACCTGGTTTTTCTATATCTAAATAAATTTGATGCGGTACACCACAATGAAATTCTTTGGTTCGTTGTTTGCTAGTCCATGTCCAGCGCATTTTTCCATCGCACCATTGCATGCGTTGCCCACTTTCAGGCCAAGTCCCATTAAAACCAACATGCAATCCATTATCTTCACTACCCGTAGAAAATGCTCTTACCCAAACATAATAACGTCCGGGGGTATTTATTTTTACTTTATAATGAACAACAGCCATGAGTCCTGGCTCGTTTGTAAAATTTTCACCTTGACTTATTTTATCTGCATGGGTTACACGCTCATCTGGTAAAATTTCAATATATGCGTTGTTACTGGCACCAAAACAATGTTGCTCATCTTCATCACGTCCAACACGAGGAACTTCATCTTTTGATGTTCTAAACCATGATCTTATTTCAGATTTACTTTGGGCATAAAAATGTTCAGCTTCAACAGCCAAAAGTCCTTCTTTTTCTTCAAATACAAGTTCTTCACTAACAATAGGCGCATTAAATTTTGTTGCTTGTCCTTGTACTACCTGTCCAAAAATAGCAAGCAATAGGGTTGTCCTTAAAATTTGACTAACTTTATACATTATAATCATTTTAATAACATTTTAAGTATGTTTTCGCATACTTAAAACATCGTAGTTTATTATTTTATCGCTTATAATTCTTTAATAAAATTTCTTCTGTTTTACTAGATTTAAAGCCAATACGATGTGCCTTAACAAGTATTTCTGATGTTTCAGAGAGCGATAAAGGCTGTTTATAAATACTCCAGGTTTTTGGATAGGTACCATCGCTGTTCTTAATTTTATATCCAATAGATGCCCCTTCGGTTTCACACGTTATGATTAACGTATCTTGTGCATATTGAATTTTAGGAGTTGTTGTTACGGGTTGGTTTTCATTACCATTCCATAGTTGTTTAATAAGTTCTCTTTCTGGTAAGTTTGGTGCATCATTAATATCTTGTAACCACCTATCCATTTCTGTACTTAATTCTAGTAATTTTTGGCTATATATCGGATTATCGGCTAGATTATTAAGCTCGTGTGGATCTGCAAGACAATCAAATAATTCTTCTGCGGGTTTGGTATCTCTAAACCATTGCTTTTGAATATCATTTAATTTTCCTTCGTCACGTAAACGTAACAATTCCTTCATGGTAGGAATCTGCTCTCGATAGCTAAGTGGCAGGTAATAGCCTTGTTCTGGTTTGTAATTTCTAATATACTTAAACTGCTTGTCACGAACTGCTCTAATAACATCGGTTACTTCGTCGAATCGGTCGGCAGCAGCGTGAATGTACTGCCGTTCGTTTTTAGATTTATATTTACCCAAAAAGGCCTGACCTTGCATGTATGGTAGCGGTTCTTTACCCGTTAATGAAAGTAAGGTAGGAGCAAAATCTACAAAACTAATTAACTGGTTGTCTTTAGTTCCTGCATTCATTTTTTTTGGAAACCGAATAATCATGGGTGTATTTAATCCCGAGTCGTAAATTAAACGTTTACCTCTTGGAAGTGGTCCACCATGATCGCCATAAAAGAAAATGATGGTATTTTCTAATAAACCATCGTTTTCTAGTTGTTTTAGAACCGCTCCTACTTGTTTATCCATTTCAGCAATATTATTATATAGCTTCCACATATCTCTTCTTACCACATCATTATCTGGTAAATAGGGCGGAATTTTAAACTTGGTATCTTTTGGTAAATGTACAGGCGTTTCGGCCTCGGTCATATTTCCCGATTTCCATTTGTAAATAGTATCACCTGCTTTATAATGTCTGTTTTCAATATGCCTAAAACCATAGGGTTCAAATAATCCAGATTCGTGGGTGTTTGTAAAATTGAAAACAGCATAGAATGGTTGGTTATCCTTTCTATTTCTCCAATGAGCATAGGGACTACTTTCATCCCAAGCGGTTTCGGGTGCCTTAAATTGATAATCTTCTTTGTAGTTATTGGTGCAATAATAACCATTGGTTCGAAGTAATTCGCTTATCATTTTTACATCAGACGGAGGAACTGCTTCATAAGCCGGTAAGCCTGTTACTTCGGTATAAGAATTAACGCGCATATGATTAGCTCCAATACTTGTTGGATACATACCCGTTGCAATAGCAGCTCTACTTGGTGCACAAACCCCCGAGGTTGAATATACATTTGGATAAATAACCCCTTCATTCGCCAAACGGCTTAAATTTGGTGTTTGAACTGTTAAATCGCCAAAAGGCGGAATATAGGCGCCCATATCTTCGGTTACTAACCATAAAATATTTGGTTTTTGAGGTAGTAGTTCTTCTAACGAATTTTCACTGTCTTTCTTTGTTTCAACCAATTTATTTTGGCAACTTAAAAAAATTGAACAAATTATGAGTATTGATAAAATTCTAGACATAATATTATTTATTATTTTATTTCCTTCTAATGCGTTTTCGCTAATTTTACGACGAAATAAGGCGCTAAATTCTCCTCATTTAGTATTCCTGGATGCATGACTACATGTCCATTTTTAGAAATGGTAGTAAAATAAACAAGTAAATCATATTGTGGGTTTAAATATTTAGCTGGAATATTGGCGGAATAATTATTCCCATTCCACAACATTGGTTGTTCAATAAATTTGCCGGCAGTCATATCTGCTATTCTAAAATGTACCTTTGGGGATTGTTCATTTTCTAAGACAATGCCTGTTAACAAGCTTACCTTCAAGTCGTTGTTTGGATCAAAAAACTCAGGAATGATTGCTTTAAATTTGTTAGAAACAAACGAATAATCTTCATTTAACTGTTGAGTAAAACTTAAAATTGGGTTATTTTTTTGTTTACCAATAATATCTTTTAATTTTATTATATCCTTATCAATTTCAGTCAATCTATCTTTCCAAGTACCATTGTCGTGCAAGAACATTGGTCTAGTATGATAAATTAATTGGGTTAAATCAACAATATTTTGCCAATTTTTTCTGGCGGTTTTCATTTTTTCTAAACACGATAACAAATAGCCACTATTTTTAGTTTCTTGAAAAAATACAAAATCGGTTGATGCTTTTATTTTATTTGAATGATAGGCTGCTAAGGCTGCAGTAATTTTTAAATCTAATTCGTTTGTACGGTACTCTTTTTTAAAAAATTCAGGAATATCAGTTAATTTTACTTTACTCAAAGCTTTTAAAGTTTCTTTTGAATTTTTTTCAAAAAGATTGGCTAATTGTACCGGATTTATTTTTGGTTTAATTTCTTTGTTTAATACATCTTTTACATATTCTTCGATGCAGTAAAATAACCCAGGATCGCCAGGTTCTGTAGATTGATAGGTTCTCCCTTTTGAAACATAAAACGAATTCGCATTATTTTCACTAAAAAGAGCGCCGCCACTTTCAATTTCAGCCCAATTATAATTTGCTGGATGATATGTTAAATGCGAAGAAGTAATAAGAGGTAAAACTTTTCCAGCGTGGCTATAAGCATCTAAAACCGCTTGGTAAGAATGCCCATAATGTTCTTTAAATGCTCTTTTCCAAACCTGGTCACTACAGTTTTTTGAATATCCTAGCCTACCAAAAAGTAGATACCAAGACCAATATCGTTCGTCTTCCCACTTAAAATACTCATTGGATTTATCTTGAAATAAGTTCCATGAATTTTCTTTTCTTGTTAAGGGTGGTGTTACTTGAAAACCTTTACTACCACCAAAACTAGTTGTATAAGAAAAACGCTTTACATAATCTGGATCTGCCCAAGTAAACATTCTAATAGTTCCTAACCCCCATAATCTATAAATAAAATCAAAATCTCTTGAATTATTTAAAAAATCTGCATAACCATAACGCTGGCGCTTATCTATATTATCTAACATAGCTAATTCGCTCTTTCTCATTTCGGTTGGATGGTAAGGTAATCCTACACCTTCCCAAGAATATTTGCTAGTAACGCTTAAATTAATTCCGTTTTCTAAAACCCATTCGCGCATTTTAACAGTTAACCCTTTTGCTCTAATATCTAAAAAGAGTTTGCCTTTTTGTTCTATATTACTATCGCCAATTGCTTTAATAATTTCTTTCCAAAAATTTTCTGCAGTTTCTCCAAAGCCACCAATACCCGATTCGTAGTTAACTCTAAGTTGAATACCATCAATTTCAGGAACTTTTTTTAGAAGTTCCTTCATTCCATTAGAACAATAACTTGTAAATGCTTCGGTGTTGTTTGGAAGCCCATCAATTAACTCATGGCTCATTCCGTGGCCCCAAATTCCAAACACAAATTCGAGTCCGTAACTATGACATATATCGCCAATTCGTCTAAGTTGGATTAAATATTCAGTTGGTGTTTTTTTGTAATTATTTTTAAGCTTTATTTCTTCAAAACCAGGAACTTGAAAAAGATATGGATAAACAGGAATCATAAAATCTTCGTTTTTTCCATCGTTGTAACCTGTAATTAACGTTAGTCTATTAAATCGGTTAATTGCCAATTGACTAATATAGTATTGCCAGTATTCTTCAGAAAAAAACCAAGAATCATCGCGCTCATCTGTAATAAATTTATCAACGCCACGAACCTTATTATCTGGAAATTCTACTGTATTTTTTAATTGGGTTAAAGCAATTAGTCCTTTATCTTTAATTTGTTCGGCCAATTCACTTAGAGCATAAAAAAGTCCTTTGGAATCGGTACCTCCAATAATAAGAGCTAAGCCCTTGTTTGGAGTTTCTTTCCATTGATAAAATACACCCTCTGATTTATTATTGATAATTTCTGGATTATCGGAGACTAATCTTCTAACAACCGTATTCTCTAATGTCCCTACAATTAAATTTACTTTTCGACTGCTCTGTGTCCAGTGTTGAATTGTAGTTATTGTACCTCCAGCGGCTTTTATTGATTTATATAGTTTTTTTTTACCTTGTTCTATTGTGGTTTTATTATTACTAAAAAAAACTGTTTTATCAATTATTGTAATTGCATTATTAAAAATAAGTTCATCTTTATTTAAGTTCTGTCCACTTATTCTTAAAGTAGATGTTACTAGGCTTAGTAGTAGAAAAAAATAAAGATGAACTTGATATTTCATATTATTAAAATGAACTAATTATTTCTTTTTCGCCATCACGACATACATCCTAGCGTCTTTTGGGGTTTCTCCATCACTATTTCCGGACATTACAACGCTTTCTCCTGCTTTTACTTCAAGTTTGAAAATAGACATGGTAACATCACCTAATTTAAAATCATCTCCGGTATCTTCATACTCTTCTAGTAAGAATTTTGGTCTAGGTACGCGATCGTCGTGACCAACATAAAGTATCATGTCGTCTCCAGCTATAAATTGAAGTAAATCTCTAGCCCAATAACGACTATCAGAATTTGGCATTCGAACGTATTCACAACCATTTAAATATTTTGGAATTACGGTGTAGTTATATGGAAGGTCTGTATACGCCTTTTTGCCCCAAAACACATTGGTTCTTAATACCGCGGGCGAATCTCCGGTATAACTAAACTTCTTAAAGAGTAAACTTTTATTACTTACACCTACCTCGCCTAATGGAATTTTAGGAGTATGAGCTGGCAAAGGCTCTTCTTTAGCTACAACGTTATAAACTTGCGGCATTTCTGAAGTTAGACCATTTTTAAATTTTACTTTTTTAGATGCAATTTCTAAAGTTGCAGCTTTTAAACCATCGCGTTTTGCAGTGATTTTAACTTTCCCTGATTTTAACAATGAACGAATTGCAACGCGGTTTATACCACATTCTGTATCTAAATAAAGGTTATTAGTAGTGTTTTCTTTACCACTATTATAACCACCACGCCAAATACCTGCACCCGAAAACGTAAAATCAATACGCCCCTTATCTAATGGGCATCTATTGCCATCTTTATCTACTACTTCTACATCGATAAGTGCAATATCGGAACCATCGGCTAACCAGCCTTGAGGTCCTGTAATGGGTGTTAACTTTATAGCAAAAGGTTCGCCAATTGTTTTTTTAGTTTGCGAGGTTCTTAAAACATCGTCAATATAAGCTTCTGCTCTTATTTCACCCGATTTCCAAGCTACCTTATCAAATTTATATACATATCCATTATCTGGTATAGAGTCGATGCCTATTAACTCATTATTTACAAAAAGTTTTACTGCTGCACAATTGGAAATAACGTAAATAGGTTTTGTGGTTTCTTTATCATAATTCCAGTGTCCAACAATATGAACTTGTGGTTCTAGTCGCCACATAGATTTTAAAGCATAAAAGGCTTCTTTTGGTAAACGAACGCCATCTACTTCACCACCGGCTCTTGTTACTTCGGTAGGACATCTTCCTCCATGTGGTCCATCGGAAAATATCCAATTGGCTCCACCACTATGGTAAGGCTTTTTTCCCATTTTATTCCACCAATGATCGGCTTGTTTTACAGCAAATTCTTCGGAGGCAAATTTATAAGTATTACGATCAAAATTAGGGTGATTAAAGAAATTATCGTCTCTAGAGAATTCATCCCACACACGTCGAGGTGATTCATCTCTACAATATTCACTTTCTATAATTGGTAAGTTTGGATATTCTCCTTCCCATCCTTCGGTTCCAATTTCAATGCTGATATAATTTTCGGAAACCGCTGCATTATCGGCACGTCTATTTCCCATGAGGCGTTTTCCGTTGGGATCGAAGGTATTTATGATATCTAATATCTGTTCATAATGTGCTGCACTTTCTGCCCAATTGCCACCTTCCCAAATAAAAATAGATGGATTGTTACGGTAGTAAACTATCATATCGCGAAATGCTGCAATACGAATGTCCCAGGTTTCGCCTTCGTCTTCAGATTCTCCTGCTACTCCTGGCATTAAAGTTACGAAACCGTATTTATTCCCCATAGCAATCTCAGCTGGTGATCCGGCACAATGCCCCCATCTAATAAAATTACCGCCAGCTTCATCCATTAATTGATAAGTGAAATCGCGCAACCAGTCTGGCAATGCAGCTCCTAATCCTGCCCAACTATTAGTTGGTTTTTGTCCCCAACCATGTAATTTTGCATACTCGCCATTAATATGGAATCCGGTGTCTTTATTAAACTCAAAACTTCTAATCCCTAAAGGGGTTTCGTAAGTATCTAAAACCTTATTGTTTTCCTTTACAGAAGTAACTACCTTATACATATAAGGATTTCTAGTATACCAAAGTTTTGGGTTTTCAATTGCTAATTGGGCATCAAAAATTAATTTTTGGTTTCCTTCTATAACATGATTATTAGAAACTTTTTTAACTATTTTTCCCGATGCATCGACAACATGGTTTTCAATAACTATATTTTTTTTATTGTTGTATTCGTTAAATATTTCAGTTTTTACAGTTATATCGGCATGATTTTTACTAATATTTTCTGCATATAAATAGGTACCTACTGTTTTTAAATTATCATATAACGGTAGGGTAATGTGTAAGGGGTCTACTGCATGTAAAAATACATTTCGATAAATGCCGCCATGTACAGGATGCCAGTGTTCGTGATTCCAAACCAATGGGAAATTATCTCTAAAATCATCACCCCTATCGTTATTTACTTTAACAGCAATAACATTTTCTTCATTATATTTTAAATACGGTGTTAAATCATATCCGAAAGGAATAAATCCGGTTTGATTTTTACCTAGATATTTACCATTTATATAAACATCTGCTATTTGACGAACCGACTCAAACTCTATATAAATTTTCTTCCCTTTGTCTGATTTTGGAAGTTTAAAATGTTTTCTGTACCAAACGGTACCACGCCACTGTTCTGACTCGCCATAGTGACCTCCGGGACTAAAATTATCAAAAGTATCGACATCGTTAAATGTATGTGGACAACTTACATTAGACCAGGATGCATCATTAAAGTTAATAGCCTCTGCATTGGCGGGGTTTTCTCTTATAAATTTCCAATCTAGATTGAAGTTATATTTTGACCTATTACCTTGAGTTAAATCTTTTTCAAGTTCTTGTGCTACTAAATTACTAGCAAAAAAACATAATAAAATAAAGGTTGCTACTATATTGTAAAATTTTAATTTACTCATTTCATTAATATATCTTTATTGTTTAAAAATTTTGTGCAAAGTTCTTATTTTGCTTTAGGTCCATCATAATCGTAGGTAAACCAATCGACATCGATATAACCAGCATCTTCTTTTTCATTCCATGAAAAGAAACCTAATCGGTCTCCTGTCCATTTACCAAAAGCAATTACAAAAACTGGACCAAATCGTTTAAATGTTTTGCCATCTAAGCTATATTCATAATTGGCTTGATTGCTTGAATTTGATGTTCTTACATATAAATCGTTTCCTGTTATTTCTGGACCTTCTGTTTTAACACCCATAGGATCCATATAAAACAATTTTTTCTTGCCATCTTCACTCACATTTACGCCTAATAAATTAAAAGATCCTCCATATCTAACAAATCCGGCTAATTGATGTGGTTGCATTCCTGAAAGATCAAATTTAGCTACCGCTGTACCAGTGGTAATCCCCATGATACGCTGACTTAAGGTATTGCAAGCTCTCCAAAAGTCGGAATCTGACCCATCATTATTAGTCCATTGATTTATGTTTGGCCCATAGCCTTTTTCGTTTGGTAAAACCTTACTTGCTTTTAAACGTAACCACCCTGTTCTCTCGGTTAAAGACCAATGCGTATTTCTTGGATTATGGTTCCATTCCCATTGTGATCCTAATTTTGTATTAGAAAAATCATCATCGGTACTTGGTGCTGCAATAGGATACCCATTTATTGGTTTTTTATATTGTTTTACGGGTTCACCAATACCATCATTATCTTCATCAACACCTATTATTGGCCATCCATCTACCCAGGTTACAGGTTCTAAACATTGCGGCCTGCCTTGAAACGGAATATCATCATTTTGAATTAATTGATGCATATACCACCAAGATTTATCGGGTGCTTGCATTAACGCACCTTGGCTACAACTGCGATTATTAAAGGCTGTTCCTTTTTCTAAAACAGTACGCACTTCATATGGCCCATAAATATCATTGGTTTTTGACCTTAATACAATTTGCTTTCTGTCGTTTTTTGGATTTTTAACACCTGGTAATGTTGAGTTATCTCCCATCGTCCATTGCGCCAAAAAGATATACCATTTACCTTCAATCTTATAGATTTTAGCGGCTTCGGCTCCCATTCCTGTATAGACTAACTTCCCTTTACCAAGAATTTTTGTGCCATCCCAACTCATTTCATAAATTCTGTTCTCATTACCTTCAATGGTGTTCTCAGGACTTTTTTGTTTGCCCGCAGTATTTATAATAATATATGCTTTATGTGTTTCTTCATCCCATATAACTCCTGGATCATCTAAAACTTCCGACTTAGGAAGCATCATTATGGGCTTACTCCATGGCCCCGCAATATCCTTTGCGGTACTAACCATTAAACCATGTTGGTAATCTATTTGATAACAATACCATGTACCTTCATGATACGCCAAATCTCCAGCCCAAACTCCAAAAGAGTAGCCATTCATTCTATCCCAATTATATTCTGGGGCCCAAGACAAACTTTCAAACACGTGTCCAACATTGGTCCAGTTTACCATATCTTTAGATTTCAAAATAGGCATACCAGGAGACATGTGTTGTTTAGATGTAATCATATAATAGGTGTCTCCTACTTGTTCAATATCTGAATCTGGATAGTCGGCATTTAATATCGGATTGATGTAAGTGCCATCCCCTTGATCTCCCCAGCTTCCTGTCTTAGCTTGAGCAAGTTCATTATTATTACTAGATCTTTCTTTTTTTTGTTCTGTTTTACATCCAAAACAAATGACTATTATGAGTAGAAAAAACGATTTTAAAAAATTCATGCTTAGTTTTTTATTATTGCGATTAAAATGTAATTATTGCACCCTTAACGTTACTTTTTGTAAATCTTTTTCGAGAGATGAAGCCCCTATTGATATGGTAAACGTACCTGGTTCAACTATTTTTTTCATGTTTTGATTTAATATATTAAGTTCGTCGAAACCCAATTTAAATGAAACCGTTTTAGTTTCACCTGGTTTTAAATTTATACGTTTAAACCCTTTAAGCATCTTTAAATAACGTCCTACAGAAGCAAAATCGTCGCGAACATACATTTGTACAACTTCATCGCCAACACGAGTTCCTATATTTGTAACTTCAACAGAAACTGTAGTTGAACCATCTGCATTTATTATAGACTTATCTAATTTAGGCGTGCTATATTTAAACGTTGTATAGCTTAATCCGAAACCAAAAGGAAATAATGGCGATTTATCACTAGAAGCATACTGCCCTTTGCCAGAACCTATAAAATCTGGACGTTCGAGATAGGTAACTGGAATTTGACCAACCGAACGCGGAAAGGATACGGTTAACTTACCTCCAGGATTCACATCACCAAAAATGGCATCGGCAATAGCATCACCAGAATGCATACCTAAATACCAAGTTTCTAAGATAGATGGTATATTTTCAGCAATGTAATTTATCGATAAAGGACGACCATTAATAAGCACTACAATAATTGGTTTTCCTGTTTTGTGAATTGCTTCTACCAATTCATTTTGAACACCCATTAAATTCAAATCGTCGCGATCGACTCCTTCTCCGCCTGTTCTTCTCGAACCACCTACAACAAGGACCACAGCATCCGATTTTTTTGCGGCTTCAATAGCGTCTGAAATTCCTGCTTTAGAATCGCCTATTAAATCACACCCTTTTGCATAATTAATAGTAATCTTTCCTTTTGTTTTATTTTTAATACCCTCTAAAGCCGAAACATAATAAGGTGGTAAACCCGAATACCCACCCAACAAAGCATAAGTGCCTTTAGCAGGTTTTTCTTCATGGGCATTAGGTCCAATAACCGCTAATGACTTAATTTTATTAATATCAAGCGGTAACAAATTGTTATCGTTTTTTAATAAAATAATTGCTTTTTTAGCCATTTCGTAAGCATAAGCCTGATGCTCTTTTTTACTAACAATGGTATCTGTTTTTACTTCCTTTTGCTTTGAACCGAAAAGTCCTAATTTATATTTTGCTGTTAAAATTCTTGAAGTTGCTAAATCTACGTATTTTACTAAATCTGGGTTTTTAGAAAGTGTATCTTTTAAAACATTTGAATGATAGGCGTATAAATGAAGTGGTTTTCCTAAAACCAAATCCATATCTACCCCTGCTTTTAAAGCAAGTATAGCCGCCTCTGCTCGTGTCTCGGGAATAAAATGCATGGTTTGTAATCTTCCAACGTCGTTATTATCGGATACAATAAAACCATCAAACCCTAATTCGCCACGTAATATATCGTTAAGCAACCAAGTGTTCATATGACAAGGCACTCCGTTAAAATCTTGATGCCCAGGCATAATACAAGCTACTTTTGCTTCTTTTACTGCCGCTTCAAAAGGCGGTAAAAACACTTCTCTTAAACGACGTTCAGACATATCGCTAAATCCACCATTAATACCACGTCGATTTTCTGGATAGCCCACAAAGTGTTTCGCTGTGGTTATTATGTGATTTTTGTCTAATCGCTCGTTGCCCATGCCTTGCATTCCTTGAATAAAAGCGACACCCATGCGCGAAACAAGATAAGGATCTTCACCATACGATTCTTCTACACGACCATAACGTGCATCGCCCGAAATAACATCTAAATTAGGCGAATAACAGTGGGTTATATTTAGTGCTCGAGCTTCTAAAGCAGTTTGAGATGCCATTTTTTTAATCAATTCAGGATCCCAAGTAGAACCACAAGCAATGGCCTGAGGATAAACGGTAACACCATCGTACCATAAACCATGTAACCCTTCTCCAAATTTCATGAATGGAATGCCTAAGCGAACGTTAGCAGGTGCATCTTGTGACATTTCTGCTATTTTTTCATCCAAAGTCATCTGACTTAAAAGGTTTTCTACATTCTTTTTAATTTGAGTGTCACTTAATTGATTTGATTGTGCACATACTTTTTGAGAATTACAAACAAAGAATGTAATTACAAAAAAAACAACTATGTTTAACTTTTTCATTTAGTTTAGATTATTTGTTAAAATTTCTTAAGCCAGGAACAATTTTAATTGTATTTATTTGATTGTCTTTTGGCCACTTTAACACTATTAATTTTTGAGCTTGTGCATCCCAAATTATATTGTTTGCATTAAAATAATCTGGAGATTTGAATGTTTCTAAGCCGACATTTTTTAAAGGATTGTAGAACACAACAAGGTCTTCATTAATAATTACAGAAAATCCATCTGGATAATGTCTATTAGCTCCAACAAATATTTTAGATAACCCTTTGCTATTAGCGCTTTTTATTTTTAGGTTAAGTGTTCTAGTGGCATGGTTAAATAAAAACGACTCAATATCTCCTGCTATGGTTTGAGGAAATGGTCTTGCAATAACATCTGTAATATATTTACGCTCTACGGTGCCAACATCGGTGCTATCACTAAAAATGGACCAAGTTGATGGTCCACCAGGAAGAAAATGCTGCATGGTCCTATTTCCTAAAAACCAAGCTTTTATAGACCCAACCCCCATACGATCGAATACCTCGGCAGTTCTAATGTAAAGTTCTCTATATTTTAATTGTCCAAGGTTTCCTTCTATTAAAGTATCGGTTGTTGCAAAGGTAGGAAACCCCCATTCCCCAATTAAAATGGGAGCGTTTAGCATATCTGATTCATTATCAAATCGATCCATCACAGGCTTAATAAAGTCTATTTTATTCTGATAAATATGCGGTGCGAAAATGACATTTTTTCTATTGATTGGCGCTGTAATTTCAGCATATTGATTGTTATCAATACCTTCGCCTTTATTCATAAAAATAGACTGAATTAGTATTTTTTTATTTGGATTAATTTTTTGACTTTCATCAATAATTTGCTGATATAATGGAATTAGATATTTTTTTGTTAAGTCTGAATAAGTAATATCCATAGTTAACTTTCTGGGTTCATTCACAACATCATAACCCAAAACAGAAGATTCTTTGGAATATCGATTCCAAATAACCTGCCAAGCATCTATATAGGTGGCATACTCGCCTTTTTTATTTAGCCAAAATTCTTCCCAAATAAATTTATCTACACCATAAACGGTCATTTTAAATACCGTATTCATACCGGCATTTTTACCCAATGTAACTAAAGAATCTAACTTAACAAGGTAATTTGGTTCGAGTTTGCCTCCAGGAAAATTACTTAACTTACCTAGTTCTAAACGTATTACTTGGGTATTAGCCCCCATGCGAACCATACGCATATAATCGTCACTATTAAAAAACACTTCTCCTTTGCCGTCGTTGGTATTAACTACAAATCCTCTGGGAATAATATGTCTGCCTGAATCATCTCTCAATCCATGTTTAATTTGAGATTGAGCAACAATACTAATAAGTAAAAAACAAAAAATAGTGACTTTAAAATGCATAAAAAAGTTTAGTTTAAAAATAAAGGGCAATTTAAAACATGATTATTTATTATGTATCCTGTATTGTACTGATTTACCATAATAATATCAATTTATAACGATTTACAAAAAAAAGACCGAAATATAATTATTCCGGTCTTTTCAAAACTAAATTAAAAACTTATTAATTTCGGTATCCATTATTTGTTGGATCTGACTCCAATAATTTAGGGTTTAATTGCAACTCAGATAATGGTACTGGTAATAATATATGATGAGGTCTAATATTTTCATTAGGTTTCCAAAAACGGTATTCAAGATTTTGAACTACATCTAATAAAATACCCCATCTAATTAAATCATATCTTCTGTGAGCTTCACCAGCCAACTCCCACTTCCGTTCATCATAAATAGCTTGTCTGAATTGTGCTTGTGTTAAACCTTTGATAGCCTCAGCTTCTCCAACTGTTGCATAAGCACGTTCTCTTATTTCTTTAATATATTCATAAGCCGTAGTTGGATTACCACCAGGACGCTCATTCTCACACTCAGCAGCCATCAAAGCAACATCAGCTAGACGAAATACCATTCTATTATCGGAGTGATTAAAACGTGGAGAAGAATCTAATTTTAAATTCATAAATTTTGGCATGTACGGAAATGCTAGCTCAAAACCTAAATAGCTATCTAAAACATTTAGTGGTCTTCTCAAATCGTTTAATGGAAACTTAGCCGCAAAATCTTTAGAGGCTATTTGTAAGCCTGTGCCATTAAAGGCTTCTCCCCTAGCTGTTAATGCAGCCGATAATGCAGCTCTTTGGGATGTGTTTTTAGGTTCGTCTCGTAAACGAGGATTAAACATACTCGGTCTCCAGTTACCATTTCCCCAAGCAGGGTTTAAGGTGCCTCCTGCTACATCTACTAGCCCTTCCTCGTACTGGCTACGAATATCCTTGGCAAAATCTAAAGACCAAATAATTTCTGAGTTATACTCATTATCTGGATTAAAAACATCTGCATATGAGGAAAGAATTTTGTGATTAGAATTATTTATAATTTCTAAACATTTATCCAAACCAAGTTGCCATTTTTTTTCTTGCATGTAAATTTTTGCAATTACAATTGAAGCGACCCATTTTGAAGCTCTTCCTCTTTGAGCTTCTGGATAAAAAGACTTCAATTTACTTTCGGCAAACTCTAAGTCGTCCAAAACACCTTCTAAAATGGTTTCTTTTGGTGTTCTGCCCAGAGTTCTAATTTGATTAATATTAATATTTTCAGTGTAATACGGTGCATCTCCCCATAAATTGGTAATATGCCAATAAGCTAAACCCCTTAGAAGTCTAGCTTCTGCTATAATATCTGTTTGTGCACTTTGAGAAATTGCAGCATTACCATCTACTCTATCAACAATAATATTACAATTTAAAATTATTTTATAAAAGTCTTTCCAGGTATCACCTACACTCATTCTTTGAACAGATTCATCAGCTACGGCCTCGTTCATTGTATAATTTCCTATAGCTTCAACGAAATTTGCTACCCGATTAGGCTCAATAATATCAGCTCCGTTATCGTAAAAATGATCTAAACCTACTTGTCCATATATAGAATTATTTTTATAAATAGCGTAAACGCCAGTAATGGCTTGTCTTGCATCTGATTCTGTTGCAAAGAAATTTTCAGGTGCGATAATATCTCTAGGGTCTTCTTCTAGAAATGAATCACAATTGTAAAATGAGCTAAGTGCAAGTAATATAAATATATATTTATTTATTGTTTTCATATTAATTTGATTAAAAAGTTACATTTAGTCCTATGCTAATAACCTTTGCATTTGGATACTCTCCGTTTGAAAATCCTTGAGCAATATTTCCTAATCCAGTATTTCCATAACGACTTGTTTCAGGATCGATTAACCTAAAATCTGATAATAACAATAGGTTTGTTCCTGAAGCATAAATGGACATTGCTTTAACACCTTCCCATCCAATTTTATCTACTGGAAGGTTATAAGTTAATTTCACATTCTTTAAACGTAAGTGCGTACCATCTTCAACATCCTCAGAAGTAGGAGGAATACCTGTTACTCCATCGGAACCTGCTCTAGGTATATTAGATAATGGATTATCTGGTGTCCAACGATCGGCTATCTCAGCATACTTTGGATTTTCACCGCGGGTCCAAAAATTACCTCTAGTTCTTAAATTATAAACTTCATTACCAACGGTACCTTGAATGTATACGTTTAAATCAAAATTTTTATAACGAAAGTTATTTTCAAAACCATAAATTAAATCTGGAAATGGATTACCTAATACCACATAATCTTCGTTAGATATGATGTTGTCTGCTTGATCTGGGATACCGTCATTGTTAGTATCAACTGTTAATTGGTTTTCAAATCTTGGTCCACCAACTACTTGAGAACCTGGCAACAAACCAGAAGCATCAATTTCTGCTTGACTCTTCCAAGTACCTAAGTAATTGGCTCCAGTAAATACAGGGACTGTTTCGCCTACTATAAGACGTAGATTACCAGCACCTACAATTTGATCTACTACCAAATCTATGAAATCTTTACCTCCAAGATCTAGTATTTTGTTCTTGTTTGAAGAAAGGGTTAATGTAGACCCCCAAGTAAAGTGATTATTTCTAATGTTGGTTGTGTTAATTAAAAACTCCCAACCTTTATTTTCAAGCGACCCTACGTTTTGTAGCTGTGTTTGAAAACCTGTTTGCCTAGGAATTGATACATCTAACAGTAAATCATTTGTTTTCTTACGATAGTAATTAAACTCTGTAAATATTCTACCATTAAAAAGCGAAGCTTCTAGAGCTATATCATAAGATGACGTTGTTTCCCATTGTAAATCTGGGTTTGCGGGTCTTCCCAAAGTTAAACCCGGTAATTCTACCCCATTATAAGATGTATTAGCTTCCTCATAAATAGGCAAGGTACTATAAGGTAAAATAGCCTGATTTCCTGATTTACCATAACTTGCTCTTAACTTTAAATCACTAAATACGCTTTGGTTTTGCATAAATGGTTCTTCAGAAATTTTCCAAGCACCTGCTACGGATGGGAAAAATGCATATTTATTACCAGGTGCAAATTTCGAGCTACCATCGCTTCTTCCTACTAAAGTTAATAAATATTTGTCTTTATAGCTATAATTAAGCCTTCCAAAAAAGGATACAATTTGTTCGCTTACAAAGCTACTTCTTACAACATTTCTAGTTGGATCAGTTCCTAGATTTAGGTTATTAAACTGTGTTGCATCGGTAGTAAAACCAAATGATTGCGCTAGAACAGACTCACTAGAACTCTTTTGAAAAGATGCACCTCCAAGCATAGTTAAATTATGGTTTTCTCCTAATTTTGTGCTGTATTGAATCGTGTTTTCATTGTTCCAGTTTAAGCTTGCAACTGAAGAAATTCTTGCATTTCCAGTCTCGCCCACAACCGTTAGATCTGGTCTTTGGCTAGAAGTAAACTCGTTTCTCTTGCTATTATCAATCTCAGGATTAAAAGTAGAACGAATAATTAAATTTTTAATGGGACTGTATTCTAGATACATCGTTCCCAAGAAATTAGTACCAATTGTTTCATCAGTATCCAATTGAGCTGTTGCTAATGGATTGTTAAAAGGCGCCCCAATGACATCATTGAATCCATTGAAAGATCCATCATCATTATAAATAGGTTGCGTTGGCAAAATATTTAATAATCCGCCATAAGCTACAACACCATTGTCTTGCTTTATTCTGGAGTAATTAACTCTGAATCCTGCTTTTAATTTATCACTTAATTTAAAATCAACATTTGATCTGAAAATATATTTTTCAATTCCAGAATTCTTTATTAATCCGTCTTGATGGAAGAAATTCAAAGAGTTATAATAATTTACATTACCATTTTCAGAAGAACCAGCAATAGATAAATCGGCATTATAAATTGGTGATGGATCTAGCAATAAATCAAAATAATCATTATCTGGGTAATCAGATGGATTCCCAGGAAATGGTTCTGCAACGCCTCTAAAACGAGCATCCTCGTTAGTATAGGCAATTTGTTCTGCTTGAGATAGAAAGGCAGGCCTTTCTGGAACCAATTGAGTACTTGTATAAATACCCACATTTACTTGGGGTTTACCCCCACCAATATTCGCTCCATTTTTTGTAGTTACCAAAATAACACCATTAGCCCCCCTAGATCCATAAATAGCTATAGAAGATGCATCTTTTAAAATCTCAACCGATTTAATATCATTGGCGTTCAGATTATTCAAATTAAAATTAGTGCCTACAATAATTCCATCGACAACCCAAAGCGGTTGGTTATTTCCAGTAATAGAGTTTCCTCCTCTTACCCTAATAGATGTTCCCGCACCAGGAGCTCCACTTGTTTGAGTAACTTGAACACCTGCTGCTCTACCTTGTAAAGCTTGATCTACTCTTGCAACGGGGAGGCTAGCTATATCTTCTGAACTTATTGATGATACAGCCCCTGTTAAATCAGATTTACGTTGGGTACCATATCCAATAACTACAACTTCGTCCAATTTGTTGTCGGCAACTAAATTCACGTTAATAGTTTTTTGGTTACCTACTAAAACGCTTTGAGTTGCGTAACCAACATACGAAAACACTAATGTGCTTTGTGGACTAGCTTCAAGGATATAATTCCCATCAAAATCGGTACTCGTTCCTTTTGTCATACCCTTAATTAAAACTGTAGCCCCCGGTAATGGTTGTCCATCTGCTGTAACAGTTCCAGAAATTGTTTGTGAATTAATCACTATAAAACTGGATAGTGCAAAGAATAAACACAACCAAGATTTTTTAAATCTTGGAAATGAATTTAATTTTAGTTTCATATTTATTTAGTTAATTGGTTTATTAAGCTAAATTTATATAGACTCGATATGTACTCTATCCTGTTTTGTAAGGGTGAAAAAATAAAATGATTAAATTTTTAGCATTTTATTTTAATATAATCGAATAAAAGTGTTAATAAATAAGCGATATAAGAATTTTTATATTAAAAAATTACAAATGACATTTTTAACTTAAAAACAAGAATATTATTTAGTAAAAATGTAAACCAGTTTAATAAACTAAACAATTAATCAGGTGTTTTAGGTTAATAATTAACTAAATAAATTTGAATAATATTACTGAGGAATTAATTCTATTAACTTAACACTATGTGGTTCTAATTCTACTTTCAGGGTAAGATTTCCGTCCTTTTTGTTAACAGTAACATTGCTTGCTGTTTTAGACAGTTTAGCCAGATTTTCATACTTAGCCATATTAGCATTTAATACATTTTCCCAACCGGTATTAAAACGATCGGAAATGCGATTAGCATAAATACGACCATTACTTATCTCACTTATTCCAGCATTACGAAGGTCTTTATATAACTCGTGCATCATGATGCTATTATTCTTATCAACAGTCCATTCGTTCATGCTCCACTTAGTGCCACTTGCAATTAAGCCGCCTTCTAACCTTGGGTAAATCGTATTTTTATTTGTACTTGTTCTACTTGGATTATGATTGTACACCAATAAATAAAAAGCATTATTTTTTTCAACAGGTATTACACCAGCATATCCTGAAAGATTATGATTTGCCTGAAGTCTATTACCACCTTCCATCATTTGAAACATTTTAGAGACATTTCGTCTTCCTTGAGGCAAGTTACTCCCTTCAATTTCTTGCCCCCAATCATAAATTTCGTTAATTTTATACTTAAATGCCATTTCGGCAATGGTTGCATACCAACTGGCACCAAGTTCTGTTGCATCGTTTAAACTAACACCTCTTTTCGCATTTTCGTCTCTTAGCATACCGAATTCGTGTATTTCAAGAGGGATATCTGCAAATTGAGAGTAGCTATCCAAACTATTTCGATAAGGTCCAATATCGCCTGCTAGTTTTACGGTATTTTGATCTATTTTTTCGTAATAAGAAATACAAAAAAAACTCATTTTTGTACCTTTTTGTCCCGTTACATAATTGGTTCCATTAGCGCAATGGTCTATAAGTTCTGTTTTAAACTTAGCAACACCTTCGGTAAGCATATTTCCAGGCCCAATAATGGCATCTGGAATAACTTTTAAAACTTCATCAACCGTTATGTCGTAATGTTTAAAATAATCTTCTTTGGTACCACGCCAGTGGTCTGGACTATAATTAGGTTCTGTTGCTACTCTAAAGCGCCAGGTTTTAACCTCTGCCATTCCAAATTCGTTAACTAAGGTATTTAAAAAGGCGTTTATATATTGTCTCCATAAATTATAATCTATTGGTGGCTTAGAATTTCCATAAGTGTCTACTACTTTTGGCAAACTCATCTCCCATGGCACATTATCTAAAACAATACGCGGCTTTAAACCTGTAAGCCTAAAGTTACGCATGCTTGTAAGGAGTCCGCTAAAATCAGTAATAATATTACCAGACCCATCAACGCCTTGGTAATACTCGTTTAAGTTATCGGTTCTTCCACCAAGCATTCGCACTAAATTATAGCTCTTCACATACTCTTTAGCGTTTTCTACTTCTCCAGTTCTAAATCCTGAACTATTAAAACGTGTTTGGTTTATCATTGGTCTTGTAGACCAAAAATTATAAAACGTTCCCACTACTGCCCCAGTGTTAATGGTTACTAGCTTAGCAGGATCTACTGGTGCTTGAGGTATTTCTGGTTCTGGTGTTTCAATTATTTCTTTTTCTACATCCTCAGACTTTGAGCAAGTGTAAAAAAGAGAAAATGCAGAAACAAACAACAAAAAGGCAACTAATTTCCTAGTTTGCGCGTAAAACATATGTGATTTTCTTTTTAGTTAACAATTTAAATGAAAACATCT
Organism: Siansivirga zeaxanthinifaciens CC-SAMT-1; assembly: GCF_000941055.1. Classification (GTDB taxonomy): domain Bacteria; phylum Bacteroidota; class Bacteroidia; order Flavobacteriales; family Flavobacteriaceae; genus Siansivirga; species Siansivirga zeaxanthinifaciens. The sequence goes on from NZ_CP007202.1 coordinate 2,954,198, forward strand.
CTTTTATATTATCTATCCTTTATTGTCATGATAAAAAATAAATGTTGCTAATTATCAAATTCTTATTAACAAAAATTTAAAAAAGCTATCTATAATTTAATGATTTTTTTTGAAAAGGTCCTTACTGAATCGCTAATTGAAATAAAATAAACACCAGTTTCTACATGACTCATATCGATAGTTTGATTGGAATTTTTACTTACAGTTTCACTTATGATTGTACCGTAAATATTTGAAATAACCAGTTTTGAATTACTGGGTATATTAATAAGTTCTAGTTTACCATTTGTTGGGATTGGAAATACCTTTATGTCTTTAAACGATTTTGAATTGACAGAAAGGGAACTGTCGTAACACATAGATTCACTATTAGTTAAATTAAAAGCAACCGAATCAGAAACATCAACTCTTCTTAAAACCATTTTATCCATAAAAAAGAAATTTGACCTAGCATCGACAATTATAGAATAATTGCCCGCTGTATTAAAAGTTGCCCATATAAATCTAAAGGAATCTCCATCGTTAGTGTTTGTTACAAAACCCCAGCGCTGTTCAGGAGTCGAATTTATGGGGTGTCTGTTCATAAAAGCCTTAAAATAACCATTAACACTTGAACCTAAAGGACAATCTCTATTTGGATTCGTATTACAATTAGGTTTTGGTTCTAATGCAACAGCATCGGTAGCGTTGCCTGACTTTGTTGCATAAAAATCATCAGCATCAATACGAAGCCAAGCATCATTGTGCTCTCCTCCAGAACTACCTGTACCAATGCGCCCTCGCCATGCAAATCTATAGGTGCCTGGATTATTAATTTTTATGTTATATGTTATTGGCGAACCAGAAAGGGCATTGAAAGATTCTGTGCCATTCCAAAATATATAATTAATTGTTGATCCAGGTAAATTAGGGTCTGATTCACTTCCTGTTTGCCAATTTGATCCAGAAGGTAAAACACCAGATTCCATCTCAATGGTTAACAGTCCATTTTGTTCTTCGAATGGCAATACCCCATTACAAGCTGCAACTTGTGAAAACAATGGCATTGAAATTAGTAACGTAATTAAAAATAATATAATCTTTGTTGAAAATATGTTCATTATTATTAAATTTTGCACTTATTTATTTTAAAATCTTTTAAGTTTCATTATTTTATATCGATTGCTAAATCAACAACTTTTAATTCACTTGGTTTTCTTTTTCTTTTAGGTTCATCTTGTATCATTACAGATAAGACACCTTCTTTTTTCCAACGGTAAATATCTGCCAACATATCATTCATAAAAGGGCCTTTAACCGCATGTGCAATATGCCAATCTTGCCATTTGTTTTTAGCTGTTGCAACAGCCACTATCAAATCTGCACCATCAGCTTTACTACTTTTGCCTTTTATAGATTTGTTGGTTGTACCACAATAAATCATAATAAGATTATCATTTTTATCGGTAAATATTTTAGGTCTGTTACCAACTGCCATGGGTAATTGCAGACGATTCCATACACCTTGTTCATTACGCCAATAATGAAAATAGCGTTGTGCAGAAATGGGGCCCCATCGTGTTGCTCCCAATCTGCTTCCTGCCGCTTCAATGGTTTCTTGTGTTGCGTGGTACATCACTACATGTACGCGCCCGTTAGAGTCTATTACTTGACCATGATCGTTCATTAAACCCCATACTCTGGGAATGGATTGCACCACAATACCCGGAGAATTAACGTTTATAATTTCATTCAATACATTACCATCATTATTTTTCCAGGTAAATCCATGATCATCACTAAAAGCGTACATTAAATCGTGATTAGCGCCTTGGCTATTTTCGCGCCAAACAAAGGTTACATGCAATCTTCCATTCGCATCATAATCGTATCCATTAGGATACGAACAACGCGTCTCGCTTTTTCCGAATTGATCTTCAAACATTCCTAATGCCGAATCAATTTGTCTGGTATGTTCCCATTTTCCGGTTTTGGCATTGTAGTCTACCAACATGCGATCGCCATCACCAGAACCTCTTACACGATAATTCATTTGAAGATTCCCTTCGGGCGTTGGCCAAAATTTTGGATACGTTATTTTAATAGGTTTATTTTCCTCCAACTCATGTATAATGGGGCCAAAAGATGCGGCACTCCAATCCATGGTTTCTGGACTGGTTGCTAAACCCTTTTTAGAAACACGATAATGCAACGAATGTACATGATGGTCGAAGGCTAAGTGAATGGTACCATCATTAGGGCAAATGCCAAATGAAACAACATTATGTGAATCGTTACTTTTAAAATCGTAGTCTAAAAATTGAATGGTTTCCCAATCACCTTTAGGAAGTTTTCTTCTTGAAATACAAACACGTCTATCTTCATTGTAATACGCCATATATTGGTATCCTTTAAATGACGCCAACGCATCTTTTTGGTAAGTTCGACCATTAATAGCGATACCAAATTTACCATCAATGGTAAGCGCCTTGGAATCTACTGTAGAGATCCCTTTTTGCGTAATATTAACTTGTGCTTTTACAGACACCATTAATAGTATAAAAAGGCAAGATATATAGAGTTTATTTACCATTTTTTTTATTTAACGTATTGTAATAAATACGTTCCAGAACCTATTACTAAAGTCGAATTATCCTGTATTTCAACTTTCGTTTCTTTTTGAAAAACTTCAAGAGAAACACCATTAATCTTTAATGATTTTAATTCCTTGGGTGATAGAACAACTTGTGCTTTCGTATTAAAAGGCACTTCTAAATTCATTGAAAAATTTTCACCATTTAACTTCCAACTACTATGAATGGCACCATATGGTGTAGGTACCTTTACCGAAGTTTCAGTCATGGTATTTGGAAATATTGGATTTACAATAAATTCCTTATACCCAACATGTTCTTTTGAAGATTTAATACCACCTAAAGTTTCATAGAAATAAGCAGCGAAACCACTATGCATGGGGTGATTTAATGAGTTTGTTGGACCTTCCATTTTCTCCCACTCAAATTGGCGTTCTGGCCATGTGGTAAAGCCTGAATTCATAACATAGGTCTGACTAGGAAAATCTGGAGTGGTTAATATTTGATGGGCCAAATCGGCTTTTCCATGATAAGCTAAAACGGTATAGATATATCTGTTTCCATGAATTCCTGTAGAGTGATGACCACCTTTTACTGTTACAATATTGTATTCGAGACCATTAACCACATTACTTATTTCAGTTTCTGGAACCATGCCAAATTGAAGTGCTTGCACCGTAGCCGTTTGACTTTGGTACCATTTATGCTTTGTATTTGGAATAGCAACTAAATATGCTTTATTAAAAGCTGTTTTTAAAGCTTCTTTTTCTTGTTTCATTTTCAACTCATAATCAGCATCATTATTCATTTTAGCAAATCGCTCCATAATTCCCAAAACATCATAAAAATAGGCATTCGCTGAAATGATGGGGTCACATTCCATGGCTTCTGGATTTAATCGTCTATCCCAAAGAGGTGGACACCAATCGCCCATGCCGTCTTGCATAATGCCGTTGGCATCTTTAAAATTGAGATAAAAATTGGTTAAATCTTTCATTTCAGGATAGTAATCTTTTACAATAGTCTCATCACCATAATACCAGTAATTATACCATGGTAAATACATAGTTGCTACACCCCAATCAATTTTAGCGTAAGTGGATGTACGCTTACCGGGAGCTATCATGGTTGGGACTTGATATTTTATTTCTGGATTGTTATGTCCTTTTGTAGGCCGCATTTGAGTACGAATGTCTTCCATGTATTTTTTGTAGAAATCTAACATCTCGTAATTATACAGTGCATATTCGCAGAACGCATGCGCATCACCTAACCAACCACATTTTTCGCGATGCGGACAATCTTCTGGAATACCATGAACGTTATCTACTATGGTCCATTTACTAATGCTATGCATTTTATTTAAAAGTTCATCTGATGAAGCAAAACTTCCTGTCTCTTGAATATCGGTAGCCACCAAAACCGCTTTAATCATATTCGCATCTGGTTTTCTTGAAATACCTTTAATTTTGGCAAATCGAAACCCATGATAACTAAATTTTGGTTCCCATGATTCGGTTTCACTTCCTTTACAGATGTATTGATAAATTTGAGACATGCCATTAGCGCCACCACCAGTAGATCCCTGAAAGATATCTTTACCGTTGGTTAATAATGCTTCGGCTGTTATAACCTCTATAAGCTGTGCTTCCTTTTCCTTTACATTTAGTTTTACCCAACCTGCAATATTTTGCCCAAAATCGACAATCCATTCGCCATCGGCCCCTTTAAATACATTTTGAGGTTCTAAAATTTTGAGTTTTTTTATGGGCGGTATTTGTTGTGTACTTATTTTAGTTACTTCTGGTGTAACAATTTTAGCATTGCCCCAAGATGCATCATTATAATTTACTGTAGTCCAATTTCCTAATTCATACCTTGCATCATAGGTGTCTCCGCCGTAAATATTATTAAATACAATAGGACCAGTAGATTCTTTCCAAGTCTCATTGGTATAAAAATCAGACGAGCTACCATCAGTATAGTTTACCTTAATTAAACAACGTACCGTAGGCGGACCATAAGCTAAATCGTTATTTGATTCTGGGTCGTTTTTCCAAGATATGTTTTGACCATAAAAACCATTCCCCAAAATAATACCTAAAGCATTTTTGCCTTGTTGTAATTGTTTGGTAATGTTATAATTTACGTAATACGCTTGTTTATCATAATTAGAAGGTGCGGGATCTAACACATGATCGCCAACTTTTTCACCATTTAAATAAAGCTCGTAATACCCCAAAGCACAAATATAAGCTTGAGCTTTTTCAATGGTTTTATTTATGTCTATTTCTTTTCTAAAATAACTAGCTGGGTAACCATCAACGGGAATAGGCTTGTCCATCTTAGCGGTTTTGTAATCTCTAAAACGATGCGGCGAAGTTCTACTGTCGTTATTTAAGGTAATCCATTTTGATGCGTTCCAATTTTTGGAATCCATCAAACCCATTTCAAACACCTGAATATCAGACCAATTAGTAGCAACATCTGTGTCATCCCAAATTTTCACCTTCCAGTAGTATGTTTTGAAAGCCTCTAAAACATTTCCTTGAAATTTGACTAAAGCAGATTTATTACTAATCAATTTTGAAGAGTTCCATATATCAGCATCATTTTCGTTTAGTTTTTCTTTGGAAGATGCCACCAAAATATGGTATGCCGATTGCGATTTATTGAAGCCTTCTGCTTTTACAATCCATGAAAAAAGTGGGTTTTCACTTTCGATATTTTTTGGGTTTTCTTTTGAATTTACTAATAATCTCTGAAAAGACAATGATGCTTTATGTGCCGAAATTTGATTACATGAAAAACAAAAAAGGACAAAAAATAAGGATAGCACTAAAAAGGCTTGTTTTTTTTTCATTTTGATTTATATCTATAAATATTAAACAATAAAATTAACAAGCTGCTTTAAAAAAAGTATCCTGTATTGTCATGCATTAAATAGAATTGCCAATACCAACCAAAACTACAGATAGGAGAATAACAACAATTCCTGTAGCAATGGTCCATTTAGTTTTCTTAGCAACACCTTGCCATTCTTTACGATATATCCCCCAAAGGTTAGCTGTAAGAATAATGGTCGACATGTGCAAAATCCATGAACTAGCACCATTACCTAATTTACTTTCACCCATGCCGTAGAAAAAGAATTGTAAAAACCAAATCGTTCCCGCTAATGCTGAAAACAAAATATTATTGCGAATAGGTGTACTAGAATTTGTAAAATTTTTATATGATTTATTTTTTATGCTTAATAGGGTCGTCCAGATGAGATTGGTTGCTAAACCTCCCCAAAGAATCACAACAAAAGTAACATTATTGGCAAATAAATGATCGTAACCTGCTGCAACGGCAGCATCTGCAAGTGGTTTTCCTGCTTCTATACCAAAACTAAAAAAGGAACTTAAAATTCCAGATAGTACTGCAACTATGAGTCCTTTAATTAAATTGAATTCTGTAACACTTTTCTTTTTTTCCTCCTCTGAAAGTTCATTTTCTTTCATAATACCAGCCTTACCGCAAACGGCAATACCAATAATACAAATCAAGACTCCCAACAATACAATTTGTCCGCCAGAGCTCGCTAACATGTCCGAAAAAGAAGTTTTACCAACCTGAGGATTAAAATTGTAATAAATAGAAGGTACAATGGCCCCAAAAGCGGCACAAAATCCGAGAACTACTGAGTTTCCCAGGGACATACCCAAATAGCGTACTCCTAACCCATAGGATAAACCTCCAACTCCCCAAAGCAACCCCATTAAAAAAGTAAATCCTAAAATTGTGTTTGAACATGATGTAATAATTTCCATAAAACCAGGAACGGTTAAAAATGCTGCAATTGGCGGTACAATTAACCACGACATAACGCCACCAACCATCCAATAGGTTTCCCAAGACCAGCCTTTAACTTTGTTGTAAGGCATGTAAAAACTACCGGCAGCGACACCGCCTAATGAATGAAATAGAATACCTAATATTGCTTGCATAAATATATATATTTATTATTTTTTGTTAAAAAACAAATCTAGCTTCGGTGATTATTTATATTACCTAGTGTTATCATGATTCATAAGAATCTTAGAAATCTAAAACTTTACAATTTTTAGTCAATCTTTATAAAATAATCAAAACAAGTTTTATTAAAATTGCTTTTAATTAACTTAAAACTACCAATGCTTGATGACTAAATAATCCCCTTCGTTTAATGTGTTTTTTATTGAATCTGGAATTTTTCTTCGAGGCGTATCTTCGTCTAGCCTGAAACCAGCTTTTCCTTTTCCTTTTATCAGTGGCATATTACCCGGTTGATTGTTTAAAAAGTCGCCTTGAAATGTCATCCAACTAAATAGGTCTTTGATTAATCGCTCTTTAATCTCTTTTAATTCGGGTTTGTTTATTAGATTATTTTGTTCGAAAGGGTCGTTTTTCAAATCATACAATTCTTCAAAGGGTTCGTTTTTAAAAGCGGTAGCGCCTCTACGAATGAAAAAATCAACATTTGGTTTATTTGTTAGATTCTTTTCTACCACTTCAATGGAATTAAAATTTCGGATGTATTTGTAACGGCTATCACGAATCATTCGAGACGGAAAAACTTCAGAATTCAAAATATTTTGATTTGTCCGTACGCCATAAACGTATTTATTAATTTCAATATCCTGCCCTTTTAGAATTGGCAAGAAGCTTTTGCCATCCATATCAGCTGTGGCTTTACCACCTGCAATATCCATAAATGTGGGCAATACATCGGTATAATGTATGAGTTGATTTGATTTGGAACCCGGTATAATTACCTTGGGCCAACGTACCACAAAAGGTACTTTCAAACCAATATCTTTTACTGTAAATTTCCCAGAAACACCATGGTCTGCGCTATATATAATTAGGGTATTGTCTCCTAAATAGTTATCAGCAGCCGCAAGCACTTGGTCTAATTGTTTGTTATCTTCTTCAATGCTTCTGTAATACCCTGCTTTGTCTTTTATAAAAGCAGCATTGTTCTTTTTGCTTTCATTGAAAGGGTAAAACTTGATGTCATTTGCAGAAGCACCATCCACATTAAAATACTCCGAATGCGGATAATATGATGTTATGAACATACAAAATGGCTTATTGGCCGTTTTAAAATATCTTTGAATACTATCAATTGGAATATATTCTCTTGGGCCTTCGGGTCTTTCTACCGCATGCCATTCTTTGTCCCAATCAAAAACTTCATCAGGACTCACATGACTTTTTCCTGCCAAAACCACTTCATAACCAAGTTTTCGCAGCTGCTTGGTAATACTAACGATATCGGGTTTTACTTTGGAATGATTCGCAAAACAACCGTTTTTCAAAGGATATTTCCCTGTAAATAATTGCGATCTACTAGGGGCACATATCGCCTGACCTGTAAAGGCATTTTCGAACAAAATCCCTTCTCTAGCAATTCGATCGACTGCGGGGGTTTTAACTTTTTCGTTCCCATAACAACCATAATCATACACATCTTGATCATCAGACAAATAAAATATAATATTGGGTTTTGTGTTTTGACTCTGTGAATTTTTAACATTCGCTACTTCTTGCTTCTTTTGAGCCGAGCATGAAATCATTGTTAAAGAGATACATCCAAAGAGAAGCAGTTTCAGATTATATTTTTTCATTTTCAATAGTATATAATTATTGTTTGTATTTGCTAACTGCATCTGCTTTTGGATAAGGTACTGTATTTCCGTTTTTTATAAAAGTACCCGTAGGAGCCATATTTGCTTTTAACCAAGCTAGCATATCAGCATTCATTTTTAAAGCAATCTTCATATTTTTTGAAGTTGGCTTTTCTAAAAGATTGTCTTTCTCTCCCAAATCTTTTTTCAAATTGTACAAAGCAAATTCTTCTGTTTCATAAAAATAAAAAAGCTTATAATAGGCATTACCAATGCGTTTTTGAATGAGTGTGGTAGGCGAAAACCTTTCGTCCATATATCCTGGGAGGTGCCAAAACAAATTGTCGCGTTCTATACGTTTTTGCTTCCCCTGTAAAATACGTGCAAAAGATGCGCCGTCGTATATAGCTTTTTCCCCATTAGCTTTTTGTAATGAAGCAATATCTACTCCTGCAAAATCAGCTAATGTTGGTAAAAAATCAATACAATGCACTGCTTGATTTGAAACTGAATTCTTTTTGATTACATTGGGAAATCTAAAAATTAATGGGACTCTAATACCTCCTTCGTCTAAACTTCCTTTTTTGCCTTTAAGAGGTACATTATCAACCAATCCTCCGATATCTGAATAAAAAATAAACAGGGTGTTATTGGTTATATCATCTGAAAAATCACCATCACCATTTGGGTCTTTCAAGGCATTATTAATTTTACCCACATTTTGATCTAAAAGTTCTATTAAAGAAGCGTATTCTGCTTGTTTTTCACTTAAACCTCTTTTTAAATATTTCTCGGTTAAATCTTTACGACCAACAACATCTGAATGAACCGCATGAAAGGGCACGTAAAGAAAAAATGGCTTTTAAGTATTTGCTTTTTCTTTAATATAATCTACCGAAAAATCACCAATGGCATCTGTAAGGTGCTTAGGTGTTCCTACTAAAACCGATTGATTACTATTCTTTTTGTATGGCGATAAGTTTTCATCTATATATTTTTGACTATACGGATGCGCATATTTATCAAAGTAATCCGATCCAAAAGTCCATCCATTGCCATCTGAATGCAATGCTAAATAATACGACTTCGTTTTTTCTCCATTTACAGTAGCCGATATCTCATTATGAATGTCGGCAGGTAAGTCGATACCATAGTCGCCTCTCAAAGGATGTGGTGTACCATGACTTTTGCCAATTAAAGCAGTTTGGTATCCTTGTGTTTTGAGTATATCGAAAATATTAATTCCATCTTCTAAAATTACTTTTTGCTGCTCATGAGGCTCAATTAGCACATTTGGAAAACCTTTTGTTCGTTTGTCTTGTCTTTTTAATGACCCAACATTGTACACGCCGTTATCAACACCTGTGGCGTATTGCCCGCTTATCAAGGCAGCACGTGTTGGCGCACAGTTTTGATTGGTATACGCATTAGTAAAAGACATGCCTTGGGATGCTAATTTATCAATCTCAGGGGTTTGAAATATTTTAGAACCATTATTGAAATTAGTATTGCCCGTGCTTACATCTGTCCAGCCTAAATCGTCTGCTAAAATGAATACTATGTTGGGTTTTGATGCGTGTTGACTTTGACTATTTCCTGAGAAATAAAATATGGAAATTAGTATTAAAACTAAATATTTAGCTTTTGACATTGGTAACTATTTATTGCTATTAAACATTAATTTTTTCTTAAAAAATCCTTTCCCCATTTTGCCCTTAAATCAGCAGCTAATTCATTTACCTTATTTTGATATTCTGGTTTTTCGGCTAAATTATCCAACTCTAAAGGGTCGGTTTTATGGTCGAAAAGCATTCGAGCGTAGGCTTTCCCATGATCGTCTGTCCATTCGGTATAAAATAAATCGCCCTTTATTAAGGTTACGGCATCTTTAAACTTGCTCACTGCCCAGTTTTTATCACTTTTATTTCCGTTAATAATGGGCACAAAACTTTTGCCTTCAACCGTACTTGGGATTTTCAAACCTGCCAGTTCTATTAACGATGGATAGACATCTACATACTCAACAATATCGTTGCTGATAGCACCATTAGTTTTTCCTGGTACTTTAATGATTAATGGGGTTTTAAGCGCTGTTTCGAAAGTAGAATGTTTGCACCACAGTTTGTGGTCGCCTAAATTCCAGCCATGGTCGCCCCATAAAATCACAATAGTATCTTCCTCTAAGTTCAAGCGTTTCAATTCATCGAGAACCAAACCAATTTGTGCATCAACATAACTTACGCAGGCATAATAACCGTGAATCAATTCTTTAGCCAAATCCTCTGATAATTCACCTTTCTTTGGAATTCCACCATACAGGCGCAATTCGCCATAATTATGAAATGCTTCTTTGGGAGTCGTTTCGGGTTGAACGTAACTCTCCGGCAGTGTGATGGAATTTCTATCATACAAATCCCAGTATTTTTTAGGAGCGTTGAATGGCAGGTGGGGTTTCATAAAACCTAAAGCCAGAAAAAACGGCTTGTTTTTGTTTTTCAGTTTGCGCAAATCGGCAATCCCTTTTTGAGCAATTTTACCATCAAAATAAGCGGTATCATCCACATTTGCATTTTCAAAAGCAGCTCCTCCTATTTCCGAAAGGTTTGCACTGGCATTCTTTTTAATATTCTCTGCCAACTGATAATCACGAATATTTCCTTTTGGAAACCAACGGCTGTCCCACGCCTCTTTATCATCTTTTTGATGATGGTATATTTTTCCGTTGGAAATAGTTGTATAACCATTATTCTTAAGCAATAACGGCAGTGATACGGCTTCGGGATTGTCTTTGTCTTTTTCGGTATAGGCATCAATAAAACGATAACGCGTAGGCCTTGTGCCCGTTAAAAGACTGGCTCTTGAAGCACCACAAACAGGAATATTGCAATAGGCTCTGTTAAAAACCAAGCCTTCAGCAGCCAACTTATCTAAATTAGGCGATTTGATTTGGCTGGCACCATAACAGTTCAGTTCCGGACGTAAATCATCCACCGCTATAAAAAGGATGTTGGGCATTGTCTTTTTGGGCTGTGCAACAGTGCTCAAACCAATAAATAAAATAGCTATTGATAAGATTTGCTTCATATAAAAGTTTTCTTTAAATCGTTAATTCTGCTTGGAATATCACTTACAGGTAGCGGCTAAGCCTCTACCAGAAACAAATAATGCCAAGATTCAAATTTATTTTAAATCTTCTTAGATGTTGTCCTGTACTGTGCTGAATTCATTCCAGTCTATTTCAATTTTTCCACTTTTGAAACTATAATTTTAACAGGTCCCAATAAGCCCGATTGAAGTAATTTAGAATCTTTGTGCCAATGCTTAAAGGCTGCAAAAGTGACCCGATTTGTTGGGCGGTCAGTATTGTTTAAGAGCCATTCGGGCCACTCATTAACTACCGAACCTTTGTATTTATAATCTGAAGGTAATTGTTCATCACCAATTAGTCGATTAGGCCAAAGATTGGTAATTTTTACCTCTAGTGTATTTGTGCCTTTTACAACAGCTTCATCAATATTAATTCTAAAAGGTGCTTTCCATAAAATTCCAAGATTTTTGCCATTTAAATACACTTCGGCTATCTCTTTTACATTTCCTAAATCTAACTGTAAGCAAATATTAGATTTGAAAAATTTGGATGGAACTTCAAATTGTTTTTTATAGCTGGCTGTACCCGAGAAATACCTGATAGCATCGTTAGAAGAGGTAGTCCACGACGTTAAGCTGTTGAACGTTTCTTTTAAAACCGTTTCGTTTTTCTGCGGAAAACTAACATCCCATGCACCAGTTAATACCATAGGTTCAGGGACTGATTTCACCTCTACTGTTTTTGTTTTTCCTGCGGAAGTACGATAGGTAATTTTACCAGCTAAAGGCGTTACCCAATTTAACATTCCATCTTCATAATTCAATTTTGATTCAGGTGATACTTTTGATAGTCGCAATATGCCTCCATCCGATACTACAACTGTTTTTTCTTCATCATTTGTAACATATACAATACGTAAGGATTTTTTAATTGAGCTATCTTTCTTTTCCGAAAAACTGTCATTGACTGGTATTTCGAATATTCCTGAATTCACCATGGCATTAACTTTGTCAGTTACATCGTAAACTGGCTTATTAGGTGGAATACCATCGATTCCCCTTTTAAATTTTCCAAAAACAGCTTTCAAGATTTCCAATTTCCCACTGTCAGGTGCAGCGACTTCCAGCCATTCGCGTTCCATAGCATTTTTCTCCAGAATTTCTTGCCCTATTTTATATTGAATACGCAATTCCTTTTTGTAGCCCGGAGCTGGGTCGCCTACACAGAGGTCTCTAGTTGCTTGTATTTTCAGTAGATTATTTAGAACACTATTTGAAACGACTTCTGTAACGTCAACTACGCCATCAGGTAAAAATGTACCGTATTCCGCTTTTATAATTTTTAAGTTTGGCAGTGGTTCAACTTTTGGCTTTTGTAACGCCGTTGTAGCACTTACAATATGATGTTCTAAATCATCCGAAATTCTAAAAACCACAAAAACAGCTGCTTCTGAAGCAAACGGTATGGAAACCGTAGTTGTTCCATCGCCGTTATTTTTCCATACTGAAGCTTTTGTAATTTCTCCTGTTTCGGCATTCCAAAATTCAGGTTGTTTGCCGGTAACCCTAAAACGGCATTCAAGATTTCTACTTTCCTTTAGTGTGTTCACTACAAAATAGATGTCTGTGTCTGCTGTTTTTCGGTGGATAAAATCTAGAGCTTCTGTACTTTCTTGCTGAACAGAAAAATCAGGAGGGAGCTTACTCTTTTTTAGAAAATCCAAAATTGATAAATCATTTATGAGTCTGGAATCCCATAATTTAATAGCCGTATCTCTCACCTGTTCATCACATTCTGGATAATTTTGAAGGCTAGGTGATTTTCGTGGTTTTGTACCCAAAATAATAGCGCCACCGTTTACCAGCGCTTCTATTTTAGCCAATGTTTTAGGTGTCATCCAAGGCGTTGAGGGAAGTACCAACGCATGGTATGTATCGCCAACTGTGGTGCAAATTAAACCATCCCTTACCGACAATTCGTTTATTTTATTGGAACCTATCACGTCATAATCGTATCCTAAGGCTTTTATTTCTGGCATCAATAAGGCATCATTTGGCGAAGCTTCTCCTGTAAACAGCAAAACATCGGCAACAGATTGACCTTGTTGTAATAAAAACTGACCCCGATTGATATAGTTTACAAAGGGTTTACTTTGGTTCCACCAAGTATTCAAACGGTTAAAATCAGTTCCAAAAACCTGTAAAGTTAATCCAGGGCCTACATCCCAAGGTTGATGTACATAACTGTGAAAAACGAAGCGATTAATACCCTGCGCCCAAGCCAAATCGCCCATCGCTTTAAGTTTACTAGGGTGCTGGTCCCATCCACCCATACCTGTAAATGACTCCGCCTCGGCAATGTTATTGCCATTTAATTTGGCTATAGAAGCAACAAATTTTGGGGAATCGAAAAACGCGAGACTTCCGCTCCAAAACTCAGACATCACTAAATCGGCCGACTCGCCCACCTGCATATTATCGAAAGGTCCCCAATAAGGTTCGGTGGAAAACAGCATACCGTGTTGATGGCTAAGAGCTGCTAGCCTTCCGTAATAATTTTTTGCCATTAAATCGCCAATCGTTCGACGGAAGTCCCAAAGAAATCGTTCGGATGCTTCGCCACTTTCTACATAATAACCCGCCAGCGTAGGTAAATATGAATGACAATCATAAGAACGAAGCCTTTTGAATTCCGTAGCAAAATCCTTAGTCCAGTTGGTTGTTCCCACTTCATAACTATCTAAATGGCATCTTTTAACTACCGAACCTACTAAGGTATCCAGTTTGTTAATAATAGGCATTATGCTTTCATTCCAAAATAAATCAACAGCTTGGGTACTCATTTTGTCGCATTCTAATCCACGGCCGCCATCACTAGGAAAACGGTTCATCTCAGCAGTTGGGGTGTGTCCCATACGCAAAATCACCCATTCCCCAGCAGGTGCCTTCCAAGTTAACGAACCATCAGAATCAAGTTTCGATGTTAAATCAATAATGTCTGATTTCTTTATAACTGCCAAATCTGAAATAGTTTTATCATCGGGGTTTAAATGATTTCGGACTTTATGAGAAAGACTTTTAATATCCAAATCATGAATACGTACATCGCTTTTGGGTTTTGGGAATGCGAGTATCGCAATGTCTTTATAATAATCTAATTTGATTTTTGGTTGAGGCAATTTACCTTTGAATATGGTATTGCCTGAATGTATGGTTTCTGAATATACCAGTTCTTGCATTGCATTTTCAGGGGTAATTGCAGGACCACCAGATGAGGACCAGCCAGCACCATTATGAAAGCCCAACTCCAGACCCAACCGTTTGGCTTCTAAAGCAGCGAACTTAAAGAGTTCTAACCATTTTGGACTTAAATAAGGCGCAACGCCCTCTGGGTTGCCCAAACTCACATTAAACAGTATCGCGCCTTGAATACCAACCGTTTTCATCGCTTCCAAATCGGCTGTTATACCTGCTTTTGATACATTGCCGTTTATCCAAAACCAAATGGTTTGAGCTTTTGCAGATGCTGGAGGATTTTGAAAATTTTGTTCGAGGGTTGTGTTTTGCGCTTTAACTTCCGATTGGAACAAACACAACAACAAGCTTGCTAAGACGGTTATGTTTAGTAGTGTTTTTAATTTTTTTAGAAAACTTTTTTGATTCATTATCATATGTAATGATGTTAAAGAATACTCTCTATTTTAATTATTCTGGTTGCAGAAATCTTGAAAAAAATCACCCACAAAGAAACATTTTTAATCATGACAAAAGCTAGTTAGCACTAGCCGCAACATTTCCGCCTTCATTATAAATTTTCAATAAATCAACGAAAGGAACATCATGAACATCCTTCTCTAGATTGTAATTAAGGTTTAATTTGGGCCAATAGGTAGATTTTACATTTTCTTTTGTCCAAGCCATTAATTTGTCAAATAACCTGTTAGTGAGTTCAGGCATTTGTTTTGCAAGATTATTAGTTTCCGAAATATCCTTTCCTATATTAAACAGTTTTAAACGACCATGCCAATCGAAAATTAACTTATAATCCCCTTCACGAATAGCGGAGTGTGGTGTTAAACTCAGTCCATCGTAAGGATTATTATAAATTACATTAAAGGGATAATACCAATAATGTGTGTTGCGTTTGTAACTATTTTTTTTGTTATCTACATCATTCAACAACCCAAATAAACTTCTACCATCAATGCTATTTTCTTTCTGATAATCGAATCCAGGATTGTAACCTGCCGCTTCTATTAGCGTTGGAAAAATATCACTACAATCTACAACCTGATGGCTCCATTTTCCTTTGGCAATAGTCCCTTTCCATCTAAAAACCAGTGGAACCCTGATTCCGCCTTCGGTTAGACAAGCCTTTCCTCCTGTAAGCGGATAATTACTGGTGATTTTCCCGTTTGGAGTCACTCTATAATCTATTCCGCCGTTATCCGACATAAAAACCACCAGGGTATTATCATCCAAACCTAATTCTTGTAATTTATCTAAAATACGACCAACAGAATTATCTAAAGCCTTTATCATTCCTGCATAATATTCGTCTTTATGATTGTTCCAACCACTTGTTTTTTTGTTTTTAAAATAATCAACATCCTCTTTTTTAGCCTCATACGGCCCGTGTACTGCAAAATGAGACAAATACAAAAAGAAAGGTTGTTCGGTAGATTTAGATTGCTTTTCAATATACCTAATAGCATGCTGAGTCAAATCATCGGTTAAATAATTCTTGCCTGTTTCTTCCCCACCATTGCCTACATAATTATAATCTTGTGGAGCATTTGGAAATCTTGATTTCGATCGATTGTTCCAAATTGACCGCCAATTAATGTATTTAGAAGCGCCTGCATCGAACCAAGCTGGAGCTTCATCAAACCCTTGATCGAGCGGTGTATAACCTTTTGCACCATGCCCTCCCAAATGCCACTTACCTATAAAACAAGAATTATAATCTGTTAGAGCTTCAGGAATAGTGGTTTCATCCCATCCGTTATCGGGTGCAGCGCCTGATGGAAGTGCCGTATTTGAACTTCCATTGAGCCAAGCCATTTCAATTTTAATGTTATCACTGTGATTAATTACATCGTGCGCATAACTACCTTCGGGAACAGGTAAATTTTGATTATAATAGGTTGCTCTTTCGGGTGTTGCAGTTGTAAAACCAAGCCTCGCGGCATACTTTCCTGTTAACAGACTTGACCGGGTGGGCGAACATAACTGATTCGCATAAGCTTGATCAAATGCAACGCCTTCTGAAACCAAACGGTCGATATTTGGAGTTTCATAATACATAAGGTTTTTACTAACTCCCAATGTATGTGCGGCATAAGCCTGTGTATCCATATATCCGAAATCGTCGGCCAATATAAATATAATATTAGGCTTAGGCTTAGGCCCATTGCTACAAAAACAACCTGAAGATATTAAAATAATAATTAACGGTATTTTTAGTTTAAAAAAAGGTGACATAAAATTATTTTTTCGTTACTAGAAAAACTACTACTAAATTTAATTAATATATTTTGGATTAATCATAGTAGGTAAAGGCGCATTCGTTTGTTTCCACCAATTTTTAAGAATTCCTAACAACTCTTCTCGTTTCTTAGGGTTTTCTTTTGCAACATTTATTTGTTCACCTATATCTTTAGATAGGTTATATAGTTCAACGCCATTATCTTCAAAATAGTAATGTAATTTCCAGTTTCCTTTGCGAATTACGGAACCAGGACGTGTACGAAATAAAGGGTCTCTATTTTCATTATCCTTTTGATTATAGGCTTCTAAATATATGGGAAAATGCCAGAACAAGGAGCGTTTTAAAGATTCTGTTTTTCCTTCTAAAACAGCAGATAGTGTATTACCATCTAATGTTAAACCAGTGTTCTTTATCCCTGCGAATTCTAATATTGTTGGAAAAATATCCAGATTGGTTATAGGTACATCGCTTTGAGTATTTGGTTTAATTTTATCACTAAATACAAAGAAAAAAGGTTCTCTTATTCCGCCTTCGTAATAACTTCCCTTTCCTGCTCTTAGTGGTTTTTGTTTGGTAATACCGTACACGCCTCCATTGTCTGAAGTAAACACAATTAACGTATTATCGAATAGATTCTTTTCCTTGAGCTTTTTAACAAGTAAACCTATATTTCTATCCAGATTTTCAACCATCGTAGCATACTCAGGATTATCTTGACCGTTCGAACCTGGCTTCTTTTTGTATTTATCCAATAAACTTTTTACTGGCATAATTGGCGTGTGCACCGCATAAGGCGAATAATACAGAAAGAATGGTTGCGCAATGGTGTCTACAAACTTTATGGCGTTCTCCATTACCAAATCGGTTAAATAATCGCTATCCCCTTTTTCTAGTTTGACATTTTTATAAGGTGGATAATAACTTTGAGGAGCACCTGCATGACTTCCTCCTATATTTACATCAAAACCATATTCTAAAGGATTATGACTCAAATGCCATTTTCCAGCATGACAGGTTGTATAACCATTACTTTTTAAAACTTTCGGAATAATATTGTGGGTTGGTGCTAAAATTGTTGTATTCGGGGTTGGAATGAGTTTACGGTCTTGTGACTTACCTCTTTCAGAAGAGTTTACGGTATAAATACCGTGACGTGGTGTCCATAACCCAGTCATCAAACAAGCTCTACTTGGAGCACAGTTTGCTGAGGCAGCATAACCATTGGTAAATACCATACCTTGTTGCGCCAAAGCATCAATATTAGGAGTTTCATAATATTCACTTCCCATAAAACCGACATCTTTCCACCCCATATCATCAATATTTATAATTAAGATATTGGGCTTAGTTTTATCTTTAGATTGTGCGTTTAATGAGCTTATTACTACAAAAAAAACAGCACATATAATTTGAACTTTTCTCATTTTTATTAATGCCTTTTAAATTGATTATTCTTTACTTGAAGCCTTTTTTTCCAAAGGAAATTCAGGATGCTCAGTACGTGAATTTTTTATCCAATAAAGTAATTCTTTTGATTTTTCTGGATATTTTTCAGCCAAATTGTTCTTCTCGCCAATATCCACACTTAAGTCGTAAAGCTCAATCGGTTTATTTTTGAATTTTACGGCTTTCCAATTGTCTTTTCTAACAGCTTGAATTGGACCAGCACTTTCATTAAACTCCCAATATAGGTAATCATGTTTTTCTTGTTTTTTATTGTTACCTAAAAGGGTTGGCACATAAGAAATACCATCTACCTTATTACTTGGTTTTATTCCTGCCAATTCACAAGCCGTAGGTAAGAAATCCCAAAATGCTGAGATATGATCTGTTTTTGAGCTTGCTTTAATTTTATTTGGCCAATAGGCTACAAATGGCATGCGAATACCGCCTTCGTATAAATCTCGCTTATGCCCTTTAAAATCGCCATTACTATTAAAAAACTCATTCTTTAAGTCGTCGTATTCATGACCATTATCACTGGTAAAAACAACTAAGGTGTTTTCGGCTATTCCTAATTCTTTTAGTTGTTTTATTAAGTCACCAATATGCCTGTCCATAGTAGACACCATAGCTGCATAAGTGGTATGTCCATCTTCGTCGTGACGGTAATGTCCAGGAACCATCTTGCGCTTTGGCCAACCTAAATTAGTATATTGTTCCTTTTCTTTTTCAAGAATAGTTAATTCAAAATGCGGAATAGTATAGGCCAAATAAAGGAAAAAAGGTTTTTTATAATTTTTATTAATAAAGTTTGTTGCTTTTTCAGTCATTAAGTACTGGATATGCTGTCCTTTTTTGTTTTGAGGATCATTACCTTCCAGTTTGAACACTTTATCATTTTCAAATATTCTTTCTGGGTAATAATGATGCGCTGGTGAGTGCTGATTAAACCCGTAGAAATAATCAAATCCTTGTTTATTGGGTAAACCCTCGTTTAAATTTTCAGCCAAACCCCACTTACCAATAATTCCTGTGGTATAACCTGCCCGTTTTAGTTCTTCAGCTACGGTTACATCTTTAGATTCCAAATCCACAGGCTTACCACTTGCTGTCCATTTAGGATTACCACGTACCGTACAATGCCCCGTGTGTTTTCCTGTCATTAACACAGCGCGTGATGGTCCGCATACTGGTGAACCACTGTAGTGATTGGTAAAAACCATTCCATTGGCTGCCAATTGGTCTATATTTGGCGTTTTAATTTTAGTCTGACCATTAAAGCCCACATCTCCATACCCCAAATCGTCTGCAAGAATAAAAATGATGTTGGGTTTTGAATCTACAATGATCTCTTTATCTAATTGTTTGCTTTTACATCCTACTAAAAAAACAAAGATAACTAGAAAAAAAAATGGCCTATATAATCGTATATTCATCGTTTATTTATTTAATTTTTTCAATCGTAATAGTGCCTCTAAGTAATAATAATCGGCATAATTAATAGGCACATCAATTTCACCATTCTTAGGAAAATTACCTACACTATGCATTAACAAAAACCCTTTATTTTCTCCATATTTTGAAAAATATTTATCAGAACTCAAAGAAGTAAGAATTTTTGTGGCAAGATTTTTATACTGGGGATTATTTATATATTGATACAATTCGATAAAAGCTGAAGCATATAGCGCTCCTGCAGACGCATCTTTATACATGATTTTTGGGTCTTTTACATCAAAATCCCAAACAGGCACATAATCATCCGATAAATTAGCCGTAACTAATTTGGCCACATTTTTGGCTTGTTCTAAATACTTTGGGTCTTTTGTATAACGGTAACACATGGTGTAACCGTATAAAGCCCAACCTTGTCCTCTCGCCCATCGGCTGTCATCTGCAATTCCTTGATGGGTTAGTTTTTTAAAAACAGTTCCGTCTTTTGGATTGTAATCTACCACGTGCCATGTACTATAATCTTTTCTGAAATGATTTTTTAAAGTAACATCTGCATGACTTATAGCTACGTTTCGATATTTTTCGTCGCCTGTTAAAATTGAGGCTTCAAATAACATTTCAAGATTGAGCATGTTATCAATAATAACTGGAAAAGTCCATTTATCTTTTCCAAAATCCCAACTTTTAATACAGCCCACTTTGGGTTCGAATCTTGAAATTAAAGCATTAGAAGCATCAATCACTACTTGCTTATATTTTTCATCCTTTGTTAGTTTATAACCTTCACCAAAGGAGCAATAAAACATAAAACCTAGATCGTGCGTGGTATTTACGTCTTTTGCCTCAATAAATTGGTTTTGAAAATAGTCGGCTGCTTTTTTCCATTTCTCATCTTTAGTGCTTTCATATAATTTCCAGCATACACCCGGAAAAAATCCTTCGGTCCAATCCATATTGTGTTTCACCCAATCAATATTGCCATGCTCATCAAGGCTTCGAGGTATTTTATTGACCATATATGCTGAATCCAGCAGTACTGAATATTGTTTATCCGATTTTTTAATGTTGGTTTCAATAGCCAGTTGTTGACTTTTGCAACTTGTAATACTTATTAAAACAATAAACGAGAAAACTATTTTTTTCATTGTATTATTGATATAACGTTTAAATTTTTATTGAGCAGTATCTGTTCTTGATTTCAATTTTGGGATTCAATTTTATGAATAACATCTGCCATTACTTCTTTTTTAGAAAATCCTTTCCCCATTTTGCTCTTAATTCTGCCGCTAATTCCTTTACCGTGTTTTTATAGGCTGGTTTTTCAGCTAAATTATCCAGTTCTAATGGGTCGGTTTTATGATCAAAAAGCATTCGAGCATAAGCAATACCATCATCCTTAACCCATTCGGTATAAAACAAATCGCCTTTAATTAGTGTTACGGCATCCCCAAATTTAGATACTGCCCAGTCTTTTTGTTGAGACTGTCCGTTTATTACTGGCACAAAACTTTGTCCTTCAACAGTTGCTGGAATATTCAACCCAACTAATTCTGCTAAACTTGGGTAAATATCTATGTATTCGGTTATAGCCTCCGTATGTTGCCCGCTGGTTTTACCTGGAACTTTAATAATTAATGGTGTTCTCAAAGCTGTTTCAAACGTAACGTGTTTACACCATAATTTGTGGTCGCCTAAATTCCAGCCATGGTCTCCCCATAAAATAACGATGGTATCATCCTCTAGTTCTAAACGCTTCAACTCATCCAGAACCAAACCTATTTGCGCATCAACATAACTAACGCAAGCATAATAACCATGAATCAATTCTTTTGCCAAATCTTCTGGTAAATCGCCATTTTTAGGAACATTATGATATTTACGCAATTCTCCAAATTTATGAAAGGCCTCTTTTGGCGTAGATTTTGGTTGCATATAGCTTTTAGGAAGTTCAATTTTACTTCTATCATACAAATCCCAATATTTTTTTGGAGCATTAAATGGCAAATGTGGTTTCATAAAACCAAGTGCCAAAAAAAATGGTTGGTTTCCATTTTTAAGTTTTTGCAAGTCTTCTATTCCTTTTTCGGCTATTTTACCATCAAAATAAGCGTCATCTCCAACATCTGCCATTTCAGTAGGTACGCCGTAACCAGCTTCCATGCTTTGTTTTACATGTTCTGGTAATTGATAATCTCTAACACTTCCTTTAGGAAACCATTTAGAATCCCATGCAGCCATGTCGTCCTTACCACTATGATAAATTTTACCGTTTGAAATGGTGGTATATCCATTTTGTTTTAATAGTAAAGGTAACGATACCGCATCTGGAGCATCTATGTCTTTCTCTGTTCTAGCATCTAAAAAGCGATAACGTGTTGGCCTCGAACCTGTAAGCAAACTTGCTCTAGAAGCACCACAAACAGGAACGTTACAGTAGGCTCTATTAAAAACCAAACTTTCGCCAGCAAGTTTATCTAAATTGGGAGATTGGATATGATTGGCGCCGTAAAAATTCATTTCAGGCCTTAAATCATCAACAGCTATAAAAAGGATGTTAGGCCTCTTCTTACTAGGCTGAGCAAAAGCAAACAAACCAATTGATAAAACTGCTATTAATAATAAATTCTTCATATATAATGTTTTATTTTAAAAACTTAACTCAGATTAAATTAACTTACGGAAGAGTCACACCCTATACTTAAAACAAGAATCAAATTTATTTTAAGTTTATAAAACTTCTATCCCGTACTGTTAGGTATACATATAAAATCAATTTATACTTAAATTGAATTCTTTTCAATAATACTACGATTACTTCTGAATTTGCTGATAAAACTTTTGGAGTGTATAAAACGCTTTTTTTCGATTGCCTGTTTCCGAGATTAATCCTTTTCTATTGTATCCGTTTTGATATGGAATCAATGTACGGCGAGGAGAACGAAAATCAGTTAATATCCAAGGGGTAATACCTGCCAAATTAGGAATTTTTGCCAGAGTAGGTAGTGTTTCTTGGTACAAAAGTTCCTGATGTTCTTCACTCCAAACAGTTAAATTGTCGGCATGAAATCCTTGTAATGCACCTGCGCCAAATTCGGAAATGATGACCGGCTTATTGATATCAATTTCCCATCTGATATTTTTTATATTATCAATGTCGCCGCCATACCAACCGTAATATTGGTTAAAACTCAATACATCCACAACATGGGCAAATTTATCCTCAACAATCATGATGTTGCTATTCTCCTTTTTCCCGTGGTCTTCAAGCGCTGCACTTATTAAACGTGTGTTATCCATTTCACGGGTTGTTTTAGCGAGCTTGGTTAAAAAAGACAGGCGCTCTTCAGACTGCGGTGTTTCATTTGCCATGGACCAAATGATGACTGAGGCGCGGTTTTTGTCTCTGCTAATTACTTCTTTCAATTGTTGTTCTGCTTTCGAATAGGTCTCTAGATTTTCCCATTGTATGGTCCAATACACTGGGTTTTCTTCCCATACCAAGATTCCCATTTTATCAGCCAAACGCACCATATTCTCATTGTGTGGGTAATGTGCTAAGCGAACATAATTACAACCCAGTTCTTTTGCCCAACCTAAAAGTATCGTTGCATCTTCCATAGAATAGGCTCGACCACCACGCATCACATTTTCCTCATGAATACTGATTCCTTTTAAGAATATTTTTTTTCCATTCAAAAGAATGTCACCACCTGATGTTTTAATTTGACGAAAACCAATAGCATCAATTACTTGGTCACTAATGGAAGAAAAAATAACCTCATAGAGTTTTGGATTTAAATCACTCCAATAATCTATTTTTTTAACTGGTATTTGAAATTTCACAAAACCATTGGCATCGGCAGTAAATTCTTTGGTCAATTTTAATTCGGGAATGCTGACATTTACCTTTGAAAAAGCTTTTGCATCGCCATTTAAACGGATAAAGCCATTTAGTAACTTATTATTTTCCTTATCCAATTGCAGACTATAGTCTTCTATAAATGTGCTACTTACTTCTAAAACGGTAACATCTCTTGTAATTCCACCATAATTCCACCAATCGGTATTTAGGGTTGGGACTTCATCGGCAGCTCTTTTGTTATCGACTTTTACAATTACAAAATTGTTTTTATCTTTAAGCAAATGCGTCATTTCGAAATTAAAAGGTGTAAATCCGCCTTTATGCGTTCCTAATTTTTTCCCATTCAGATAGACATCGGCGCGGTAATTAACGGCACCAAAATGCAAAAAGTACCGTTTTGCTCTATCATAATTCTCGACATCAAAGGATTTTTTATACCAAATAGTACCTTCGTAGTATAACAAATTCTCTTTTTGCGAATTCCAATCACCTGGCACCAATAAAGTTGGAGCCGAATCAAAATTATATTCTACGCGGTCTCGTTTACTCTTAGGTTTTTGATTTAGGAAAAAAGCCGATGCCCCAGGATTTTCGGTATTATCATGTGGTTCCATGCGATAATTGTAGTAACCCGTTTCATACATGTCAATAATATAATTCCAGTGTCCGTTAAGCGAAAAACTTTTACGCGACTGTGGGTTTTGAATCAGGGGTTCATTGGCATAACTTAATGCTGATAATGACAATAAAATCCCAATTATGATTTGTTTCATTTTTATATTTACTTTATTTAAATTCATTATAAGACTTCAATTTTTATTCGAACTTCCCGTTTGTCATTATCAAAATTGACAATGATAGGAATCGCTTCAACCCCTGGCACCATATTAAAGGTTCTGCCTTTGGCTGTTTTTTTTATTTGCAAAGGTACAGAAGAGCTAATTTTTACAATGCCATTGGGCTTTATAATTTTTATTTCATTGGTTGTTAATTGTTCTACAAATTCTCCAGTTGGAGATACAATAGGTAAAACAAACGATGTTATATGTTTAATTTCCTCAGAAGTATGGGCTATAATCTCCAAAAATTGATTAGAACAGTTATAAAACAAGTTAAAATTTGAAGCCGTTTCAGGAACTATTTTTCTGGATTCGTTTTTCAACTGAACCTTTGCATTACACGTTATTTGCTCATTTTCATCAGATGAACTATAGGTTGCTTCCAAATCAAAGAGGTTGGTGTACCAAGCATTGTTTACAAAAGTTTCAATTCGAGGTGTTAGTGCAATATCCTGCCCAGGAGCAGGTTGTTGATTATCGGCTTCTTGCAGTTTATAAACAGCCATACTTGCAGTACAAAGCAACCCAACTTTATTATGATATAATAGTGAAAGAGAAGCTCCAGTAGCCTGCCTGCAATCATTTTGTAAATTATATTCAGCATCATAGGCAGAGACCGTTCCACGCCAATCAGCCCGAGCAAATAAGGTTACATCTAATTCTTTATAATATTTAAGCCCGTCAGCAATTGCTCTAGGAAGTGGCGTTTTGTTGCTAATTTCAGGTAAACTTTCCCAATGATCCAACAAGAATGCTAAAGGCTTTGCATGTTCAAAGGTATGATGGACACATGGTTTAACATTGTGTGAATTATATTGTAAACCACCGTGTAATAATCCGTTATGTGTACATTGCTTTAACAGTTCGGTATTTTTAAAAGCAGCAGTTCCAAAAGCGGGATTATACTTTGCCATGAAACCAAATGCTGGTTGCATCCCATCGCTTGTTCGGCTTCCCCAATAACTCCATTTGTACATTCTATTTCCAAAACTGTTATCTAAGCCTCCATCGGGAATTATAAACTCAAGGTGTGTTTCTAAAGATTTTTTTACCAATGCTAATAATTCTTCATCCTGTTCTTCCAAAGCATACAATACCAAACTATTTAATGACTCTTCTAAATTATACCCCAAATCAATAGCAAATAATCCTTTTGGACTTTTAATGGTTTTATCTGGGCCTTGTTTTTCGCCATATAAAAAAGCATTTGGGGTGGTAAAAAAACTTTTTATTTGGTTTGCCAAATCTTTACTTCGCTTAACATATTCGGGCTTATCAATAAGTTTCCCTATTAAGTTTAATGCATATATCGTTGTTGCTCCATAATTGATATTGGCATTACCTATAACTGGAAAACGATTATAAACAAAATCTGCTGCTAATTCTAAGCGTTTATACCATTGGAGACGTTTTTCATCATCAAGTAAATCACCGTGATATTTTAAAGTTTCAGCTAAGGCAATGGCGCCAAAAACCGTTGTACCATCCCAAGATTTTGGATTTAATTCATTCGTCCATGCTCCATCATCCCGAGTCACGTTTGCTCCCCACGCAAATGCAGCAATTCCAGCCTCGCTATACTTTTTATCTCCCGTAGCTTTTGCCATAAAAAATAAAGGATATACAGCATCCATACTACGAGGATGATGATGGTCGCAGGCGGGACAATCCAACAGACCGTGTAATTTAGGATTTGAAGGATTTAAAATTTGTGTTTTGAGCATCCCGTCGCACCAATCTTTTAACAACTCGAAGACTAGCGTTTTAAATTCATAAGAATGGCTATTATAAAAATCTCTATGATTACTTTTAAAAAAACCACAGCCAGAAAGGGATAGTCCCAAACTGGCAAAGGTTGATAATTGTATAAATTGGCGTCGTTGCATAAGATGCAAGATACTATTCTTTGTAAACTTTTAGGTTATCAAAAAGATTAATATTATAAGAACTTCCTAACATCACATATCCGTTACCATTTTTGTGATTTACTTCGCTTAAGAATTGATTATCCACAAATGCTTTAATCTCTCTTTCTTTAAAACTAAGTTTTATATTGTGCCAAATATTTCCGTCAAAATTTTGAATACTACCCGAAGCCAAGGTTGTTTTATCGAAAACCAGTTTCCAGTTTCCATTTTTTTCAAGCATCAAGCGATGTCCTTTTAAATAACTGCCTTGCACTCTTCCTCCTAATTCAACATCACCACCATCGATGAATACATCTACGCTACAGGTAAAATCCTTCCAATTGATGTCCCCCACTAAGGTATTGGGTTTAATATTCGATTGACGGTAGACACGCATCCAGTCGTACCCTTGTTCGGGATTAATTTGTTTCAAACAATTTGTTCCATCTTCTTTTTTGGCAATTTCAAAACTCCCTGTCTGGTCTGAATGGTATTTAGGTAAATCCCCTGCTTTTCGGTCTTCATAATCTTCACTATAAGGAAATGGAAAAGCCGTTTCATTAGGAATTGTATAATGCCCTTTTTGCTGACCTGTAGTGGTAGTCAATGAATAGATGCACTTAGCGTCAAGATTTATTACAAACTTTCCGTTTTTAGGACTGATGCTTTTTTGTTGAATAAACTGATTATTTTCATCTGATTTCCAAACTGTAACCGTTTTGTCCGACAAGCCTTTTTCAATCTTAACTTCTAAGGTCTCAGCCTTCTCAGTACAAACAATCATACTCCAATTATCGCTGTTTTTTTCTTTTAAACTAACACAACTTCCTTTGTAGGTAGTGGCATCAAACAAGCCACAAGCTTTATCCAAATACTGCCATTTGTTAGATTCTGCAAATTGTGTGGTATGTGCCGTTGCCCAAATAGTAGGCCATACTTCGTAATATCCGCTCCAAGGACTGTTAGCCTTCATAGCACCTGCCTTATCCCAAGTAACCGATTCGTATATTGAGCCAATAGGTGCCCAAATGAGGGTTTTGGTAATTTTATCTCGAATGTAAAATTTGTTGTATAAACGTGCTAGATTGAGTGCCCCTGCTCCACCCCAGTCTTTACCTGTCCAGCTCCAATCTTCACTAGCCCAAAGCGGTTTTCCCGATGCTTTAGCCTTATCAGTTGTTGGTCGTCCTCTGCCATCTACCATATTTTCATTAAATTCTCGACCTGTTACATAATGATAGCCCGCTGCTTCAATTACCTTGTTAAATTCAGGGTCTTTTTCGAATTCTTCAAAAATTTGCCAATCGCCACTATTATCATCTGGTCCTTGAATTTTCACATCTTTATAACCTCTGGCATTAAGCAAGGGGCGCACGTCATTAACAAGCCAATCTCTGTCTGTATAGTTTTCATTTTCAGCGGCGGCTACCCAATCAATATCCAAATCCCAATCTCTTTTGGCCACATCCAAAAATGCTACAAAATATTCCGCAGACTCTTTGGTGAAAATATTTGGCTTTAAATACCCTGGAAAGCTCCATGGTAAGTATTCTAAAATCATATCATGATTACGATTTTTGGCTTCTTTCATAAACCAAAATTCATACCCTCTAGATACTGGACTTTTAAGTTCCTCTCTAGTAATAGCATGCGAGGGTTCAGAGCCACAGGTCGAATTTTCACCACCTCCCATTTCAACTTTTAGGTGTTGAAATCCAGCGCCAAATTTAGGCTTGAATAATAAATCAAGAATTTGACTACGATATGGGTCTTTATAGTCATATAATAAATCGGTAGAGGCACCCGCACTAACGCCTCCAATACCTTCAAAAACTCTACCATTATCTTTTGGGTTTAAAGTGATTTTTACAACTCCCTTTTTTTGTTCAAAAACGGGTGGAACAAAAGATTTTTCGGGGTTTTTAATATCTCCCATTACAAACCAAGCAGGCTCACTATGTTTAACCCCTCTATTATTTCCCCAAACCGTTACTCTCCAATATACTTTTTGCCCTGATTTTAAAGGCTCTCCAAGATATTCATATGGTCCTGTTTCAGATTTACTTGTTGGACCTGTATCCCACAAATCTGGATATTGAAGTTTTTCAATACTTGTAGCCATCATAATTCGAAAGCCACCTTGTTCGGTACTTACACTATCACCTACAAAAGTCCAACTAAAACTGGGATGTGTTTTAGTAATTCCTACAGGATTTGTTTGTCCTTCGCATTTTAAATCCTTAACATTTAAAGTTTGTGCTGATATTTTCAAACAAAAAAAACAACATATTAATAGCCTTATCATCGTTTAATAGGTATTTAATTAATCATTTTATTTTTATTCACATGAGGTGAAATGGCATTGATTACAATAGTTTAAATGCGTATAGGCCCCTATATGATATGCATTTTGTTTTAGGATGAGTTCGAATGTTTTTTTAGCTTTTTCGATATGACCCAAACCTAAATGCCCTAACCCAATCAAATAATGACAATATTCCTCATGACGCAATTGCAAATCATCTTCAAAAATCAATAAGTCTGGAAGCGATACTGCAAAATAATCCATTTTAAAGGGTATTTGTAATTGCTTTTTACCAAACTCCAATAATTTATTGAAACGTTCGTGAGCTTCTGTTTTACGGTTCAATTTAATTAAAGCTAAGCCTTGATAGAAAATTTTATCTGGTTGCTGATCATTGTAATACATTGCAGCAACTGGTTCAGACAAACCTGTAGAAGCCTTTTCCCAAGCTAAAACGGCTTGTTCTTTCTCACCAAATCCTTCATACGCGCACCCTAACCAAAAATTGAAGTCGTTTTCTTGAGCACCATAAATTTTACCCTCACCTAAATTATGCGGATAATGATATGTTTCATTTAAATGATTAATTGCTTTTTGATATTCACCTTCTGCAATGCTTTTTTTAGCTAACGCGACATGACTGTATAAATATTGCCCAGGAACTTTTCCTTCTCCACCTTCCCAGGGGTGAAATTGACGCTTCATAATTAAATTTAATGCCTTTTCCTCTTCGCCAAGAAAATTCAACAATGTTACATGCTCCAAATACAAATCATCTCTAAAATCGACCAAATCAGGATGTTTTTCTAAAATTGCCAATCGAATGGCAGGCTCAATATTTAATTTCTTGTACAATTGGTCCAATTCCATTAAAACCCGAGCATCATTAGGATTCAACTCAAACGCCCTCTCCAATGCTGATTTTGCTTTGTTAGCATTACGCTGTTTATTATAGTAACCCAACGCTAGATTGCGATGTACTGTTGGAAATGTATCATCAATCTCTTTTGATTTTTCCCAGCAAAAAATGGCATCTGTATGCTGCCTTGCACCATACCAATAATTGCCTAAATAATACCATGCCTTTACATCTGATGGATTCATTTCAACCGCTTTTTTGAGCACTATCAATTCTTCTAAACGGTGAGGAAAACAATAATCGGGAGTCAAATTAGATGCTAAGTTAAAATTATTTTGGGCCTCATCTACTTCTCCTAATTGCAATAAATAATTGCCTTTAAAATATTGAGCCATAGGATACACGTTTTGGGCTTCTTGAAAATATAAGTTGATGAAATCCAAAGCCTCTTGATAACATCCAGCAGCGGCATAATCTAAAGAAAATTCTATGTAATTATGTACATAACCTCTCATTAAATCTTTTAGCTCTTGAAGCATTCGTTCATCATTAAGCAAAAGATATTTTTCGTTAATAACTCCAAAATTAAAGGGATCAAACATTAATGACTCCTGAATTAAATCTAATGCCTTTTGCGTTTGATTTGTTTTACGTAAAAGGACAATTTTTAAATGTCTTGCCTTTTGGTTCTGCCAATTTTTCCATAATGAGCGATCAATAATTTCGAGAGCCCTATTAAAGTTTCCATTTAAGGTGTCAATCTGTGCACAATGAAAGAATCCACTATCTTGCCAAGCGCCATTCCAGGTAGATTTAAAAAAATAATCATACGCTTCAGTTATTTTATTTTGAAACCACAAACACAGACCTAAATTATAGAGTGGTTCGCCATCATAAGGATTGGGATTTCGCTCTGTTAACGTTTCAATGGCTTTTCTAAAAAAAGGTTCTGCTTTTGTTAATTGCCCCCTTTTCAAGTACCACAATCCCATGGCGTTGTTATTACGCATATCTGAAGGCTCTCTTTTTAAAGCCTCTAGATAATAGTCGGTTGGGTTGTAAGTAGCATGTCGATATTGCTCTAAATGCAATCCTCTTAAATAAAGCTGTTCTATAGACTCAATTTCTTCTGGATCTTTAGCTGGCTTAGCTGGATCTGGGATGGGATTTTGCTCCTCCTTTTTTTTATGCCAATCTACCAAAACAACATTTTCCTGATTGGTTAACTTAACATAAATATCCTCAAAATCAATATCTCCAACCACTTCTTTTTCAAAACTCATCTCGGGAGAAAAATCTACAATTTCTTCAAAAACGGTTTTATCTTTTGACAGGACTACAACCTTTGCCTTTTTATATTCAGAGGTTGTATATATTTTAAGTAATAACTTGTCATTTTCTATAGTCAAGTTCAACATGGCGTCTTTAGTAGCATTTTTAACAACACCTAAGTCACGATATGGCATAAAATATTGTTTAAAACTCTTTTCTTCATAGGGTTGCAACCAACTAAAATCAGGCTGATTATCAGTATAAACACCACACATTAATTCAATATACGGTCCATCTTCATCTGTTAAATTTCGATCCCATGCATAGCCAAAATCACCATTCCCCCATGTCCATTGTTTTTTTCCTGGTGATTGATGATGATCAGCAACGTGAAGTAAGCCTCCTCTAGTATCATTTTCATAACCTCCCACAAAATTGTACTCTGACTTAATGGCCATGTATGATGTAGGAACTGGAATGTTTTTATATCTAGAAATATCAGTTCCTGGCGAATAATCCATTTTATAGTAGGTTCCAGTTGCAATTGGAAAATCGGAAACATCTCGCTTTCCATGATCAAAAACAGCATTAACATCCGGTGGAAATACTGATTGATAATGGTCGTTTACCGCAACAGCAGGGTTAGCCCACCATAAAAAAGTTTGGGGATGCGGAGTTCTGTTAAACAATTTTACTTTAATTTCTAAATAAGCTTTATCTGGATACAAAGTAAATCCTGCCATCCCTTTGGTACGAAACATACGTTCTACTTCACTACACCAAACAGTTACACTACCATCTTGATTTTCTTCAATTAAGGAATCTACAGGATCGTAAGTTGATGGACGGTGATGTTGAGGCCAATTGAATTCGATACCCCCAGAGATCCAAGGACCAGTAAGCCCTACAAGAGCAGGTTTAATTACTTGATTATAGTATACAAAGTGGCGCTTTTTTATTTTGTCATACGCCATTTGAATACGGCCACCAAGCTCAGGTAAAACCATTATTTTTATGTACTTATTTTCAATAAAAATGGCATTCCATATTTTATCTACTTTTTCATCACTTATTTTTTCAATTACTGGATGTGGGTAAACAGACCCGCTACTACCTTGATAAACCCTTTTTTCTAAAAATATGGGATTTTTCTCAGGAACTCCAATTTCATAAGTAGGAATTACTACATTCTCTTTCCAAGCTCTTACAGACTCAATCATATTAATTAACCTTAATTATTTAATGATTTCATTTTCAATTTCTTCTAAGGATTTTCCTTTGGTTTCAGGAAGTTTTCTAAATACAAACACCCACCCAAAAAAGCAGATAGCACCATACAACCAAAATGTGCCTGCTGCACCCAATGTGCTATTTAATAATGGAAAGGTATAGGTGAGAACAAAACAGGCCGACCAAAGTGCTAATGTTGCAATTGCCATAGCCATACCACGAATTTTATTTGGAAAAATCTCTGAAATAATAACCCAAACTATTGGGGCTAACGACATCGCATAAGTTGCTATCGCTAATAATACTAGTATTAATAAAATGGTTCCCGAGATATTATAGTAGTATGCCCCTCCAACCAAAAGATAGATTATGGAAAGCCCCAAAGAACCAAATAACATTAATTTTCGCCTTCCTAATTTATCAACCGTATAAATCGCTACAAAAGTAAATATCAAATTTATGGCTCCTGTAATAACAATATTGAAAAGGATATCTGAAACACCAAAGCCCGCTGCCTTAAAAATTTCTTCGGCATAATTAAAAATAACATTGATGCCACACCATTGCTGAAAAACTGCCAATACAACACCTAAAACCAAAATAGGCCTAATTTTCCTTTCATTAAGCATGGAAACAGCAACTTTATTAGTATCTGTATTAAGACTTTTTATAATATTCTCATATTCATTGGATGCATAATCTCTTCCTCCTATTTTTGTTAAAATGCCTTCCACACTACTTCTTGTTCCATTTTTTGCTAACCAACGAGGGCTTTCAGGCACCAAGAACATCAAAATAAAAAAGAACATAGCTGGAATGGTTTCTGCCCAAAACATATAGCGCCATCCCGTTTGTCCATTCCAAGAATTCAAAATTTCTTCACTACTAAATCCCTCTGGAACTGCTTCGGCCAGTTGCCAGTTTACGAGTTGTGCAGCTAAGATGCCAATAACGATGGTTAATTGATTGAGTGAAACAAGACGACCACGCATATTGGCAGGCGCAATTTCTGCAATATACATGGGTGATAAATTAGAGGCTAAACCTATACCAATCCCACCAATAATTCTGTAAACAATAAAGATTGAAAAATTTGAAGTTGCTCCGGTTCCAACAGCAGATAAAGTAAATAAGAAGGCTGAAATAATTAACAATAACTTTCTACCATATTTATCACTTAACATTCCCGACATTGCTGCGCCAACCAAACAACCCAAAAGCGCACTACTCATTGCCCAACCCTGCATACTTGGATTATTTGATATGTGAAAAAATTGTTCATAAAACGGCTTAGCACCTCCAATAACAACCCAATCGTAACCAAATAACAATCCGCCCATGGCCGAAACCATGGATATCATGTAAATATATTTTGTGTTAATTTTCATATGTTGATATTTATTGTTTTTTTTCGGTTATATGCAATTGCTTCGCCAGTTCGCAAATGCTCGAGTCATATATCATCATTCGTGTGTTCGACCAAATTTTGAGTCATGCTCATTTCACTAAAATATTTTTTAGAGTTTCAATCTTATTGAGAAAAAATCACCAAGAACAGTCCATACGAAAATACGAGGTAACATTCATAAAAAAAATAGATTATTATCTATAAAGATGGACTATTTTATTATATTTAGACCTAGCGTTGAACTTAAAAATCCTGATTTTTGGAATTAAACAAAAGTGTTTCAATCCCGAATTTTGAACTTCGGAAATCTTTAAAGCATCCTCTAAATTCGATGCTGTATATTACCGACATCGGTTTTTACCCACGTGCCTCAGAGCATTATAGAAAGCGAAAAGACGGTTGTAAACAACACATTATTATTTATTGTATAGAAGGAAGTGGATGGATATCTGTAAATGGAAAACGGTTTGATGTAAATAAAAATCAGTATTTCATTATTCCAAAAAATATACCGCATAGTTACGGAAGCAACAAACAAAATCCATGGAGTATTTATTGGATTCATTTTTTAGGAGAATTATCGCATGACTATTCCCAATTAACCAAAAATCCAGAAACGATAATGCCCTCAAATATTGATAGAATTGACAATAGAATTGAACTATTTGAAGAGATGTTTCAAAATCTTGAAATGGGTTTTACGCCAGATAACATCCAATATGCAAATGTTTGTCTTATGCACTTTTTGGCTTCTTTTAAATTTTTAGATCAATATAGACAAGTCAAAAAACGTGATGAATCGGATGTTATTTTACAGTCCATTCAATACATGAAAAAAAGAATGGAAAACACCCTAACTTTATTAGATTTAGCTCAAGGTTCAAATTTATCAATCTCACAGTATTCTTTATTATTTAAGAAAAAAACAGGGCAATCGCCTTTAGATTATTTAATTCGATTACGCATTCAAAAAGCATGCCAATTATTAGATAATACACCATTAAAAATCAAACACATTGGCTGTAACGTTGGGTATAACGACCCGTATTACTTTTCTAGAATTTTCACTAAAACCATAGGTGTATCTCCTAGAGATTATAGAAAGGCACCAAAAGGTTAAACAAAAGTTGCCAGACTACACCACCAATCTTTCTATAAACCAAACACTCATCATTTAAATTCGAGAGGAATAATCATACATAAATTTACATTTCTTCTATTTAAAAAATTAGTTATAAGTGAGATAATACCAGACTTTTAAAGATTGGTAGCTATAAAAATTGGCATCGTTGCATTGCATTTCATTTTAATTTTCAATCAGCTAATTTTTTTCACTCCAATAAATCAGACCAAATCATTCCGACAAAACAATTTCAATCACTTATTTTGTTCTAAATTTTACAATTTTATCAGTTAAATCTTTAACTATTTTCGGATTGCTAGCTGCAATATTCTTTTGCTCAAAAGGATCTGTGCTAATATTAAATAGTTGTACTTTTTCATCGGCCTTTCGAACAGGATCAGGAACTATTATTTTATATGGCGGAAAAATGGCCATATTATAATACAGACTATTTTCTTTAGTGTCAAAATCATGAGCATAAACCTCTCCAAAAAAACCTTTTCTTTTATTTAACTTTTCAGTATCTAAAACGCTTATTCCTGGTAAGTTCGCAGGTTGCTTAATATCTAAAATATCGAGTACCGTTGGTATCATATCGATACTACTCACAAAGGTTTCATTGTTAATTTTAGGTGATATTTTACCTTTCCACTTATACATAATGGGTGTGCGTATTCCTAAATCATATGGGGCTCTTTTCGATGTTTTTACGTAGGTATCTTTATTCGGTTCTTGAACCCAACCATTATCGCACACATACACAAATAAGGTGTTCTCTGTAAGTCCCTTTTCCTCAAATAAATCGAATAACTGTCCGCAGGTTTGATCAAACCACTCACACATGGCCCAATATTTAGCTAAGTGCTCTGATGTTGTTTTTTTCATATATTTCTCTAACAATTCTTGAGGTGGCGTATGGGGTTGATGTGGTAAAAATGGCGCGTACCACAAAAAGAATGGTTTTTTTTCTCTCAAAGCTAAATCAACATAACTATTGATGGTATCGAGTCCTTTTCGACCAATTTGAAGACCGAAATCACCGTGACGTCCACCACGCTTTGGGTCGCCGTGGGTCATGCCATAATCAAATCCTCCAATTTTGTGGTTACCATGCCACCATTTCCCCGTTTGAAAGGATAAATACCCTTTTTCTTTAAGCATATCTGGAAGCGTTGTTTGTTTTTCAAAGGAAGAAATAACAGGTTTATACGCTTCTGCTCTTTCATTTCCGCCGATATTCCCACGCTCATAGACCTTATCATTGCCTAAAATACCATGATCTTTTGGATATAAACCCGTAATTATTGTAGCTAAAGAAGGCGAACACAAGGGTGTTGGCACATACCCTCGCTTGAAGGTTAAACTTTCTGATGCAAATTTATCTAATCTTGGGGTTTCAATATTTTTATCACCCATAAAACCATAGTCGGTCCAAGCCTGATCATCGGATAAAATGAATACAATGTTTGGTAATGATTGCTTTATTTCCTCTTTTTTTGGAGGTTTAACTTCATTTTTAGTTGTAAATGCAACCAAAAAGGTTGCAGCGATTATTAATAAGTTGATTTTTTTCATTTTTAATTAGTATTGTTTAGTGTAAACCTTAAAATTCTTATATATAGAGGAACGTGTGTACATTTGCCTTAAACCGATTCTTCCTTCGTTAACTTGAGCTACCTTAGACAAATCCCAAGTAAATAATTCATCTCCGTCGGCACTTTCAATCTTAAAAAACAACATTTGACCTGATTTAATAGCGGTAATATGATACTTTTGACCTGTTTTGATAAAACCTTTATTATCGTAAGAGGGCACAATTTCAGTTAAATTGAACGCTTTATTTTGCATTTTGGGATACCTGCGTGCTCTTGTATAATAAAAACCATCGCCATTATTTCCAAAAGCGGCATAACTAATGTGCAAAAGATTCATGTTTTCAAAATACTTTTTCATAGCCGGAACTTCTCTGAATTTACTCCATTTCATTATATCTTTATCAAACTCAGCTTCACCAATGCCCGTAGCCTGAATATATAAAAGATTAACATACTTATTTGCCGTGTCGGTTCGGATAAAATCGAACTCAATTTTAATATCGCCGGCAAACGATTCTTTTGTCCACAAAACAGCATGGTGGGCATCATTTTCAGGTTCTGGTCCAGCCGAAAAATGCATCCCTTTTTTTGTGTTTTTTACTGTAGCAACCAACCCATCCAAAGTCCAGTTTTTAGTCCAATCGTCAGTACATTTATCATTGAAAACTAAATTCCAATCTTTTGATTTACTGATTGACTTAAACTCGGCTGATTTATTCTGTGCAGCACAACCAAACACAAATAGTGTTACTATTAAAAAGCTACATACTTTTTTTAATTTCATGAAAAGATACTTTAGTTAGCTATCAAAAAATCATTGTAATTTCAAAACCTCAGCTTCCGTTTTTAAGCGTTTAACCGGGCCTTTATCTCCTAGTAAAAAAATTCTTGAATAATCTGTACCCTTAATTTTTTGAGTGGTTACCATTTTAGCATCTGGATGTGCATTTCGAATAAAATTAGCCAAGGTAAAAGTTCCACCTTCTTCGTTGATGAGCACTTGCTTTTTAGCAAACTCATTTAAGTTTTTAGTACTGTTCCACCAAGCTACTTCGCCAGATTTTCCTTGGTTGTAACCAATTAAAAATTGAATGTCTTTTGATGAAGTTACTTTCATTTCTCCTCTGGCTGAACTTGGTAAGTTGGTAGCACCTCCAGTCCATTCTTTACCTGTATAAATATAATTCATGAGTTGTTTTGGTCCACCATGAGGAGTGCCATCCGCTTCACCTTGATAGAAACTAAGATGCGGAAAACCGGAACTGTTTAAACAAGTAGCACCATCTTGAACCCATTTGTCGGAAGTGTTAATTGCCAAGGTCATCACATCCGAATATTCCTTGGTTAATGGTAGTTTTAATTCCTTTCCTTTAACATTGTACCACTTATTTTTATCAGTATCGAAGGTCATATAATAACAATTGTTTCGCTCACTGTAATGAGGTGTCATATTTTTGCATACGTGATAATTATATGATACCAAAATTTCGTTTCCTTTACCTCGCTCAAAACTTGGATACCAAGAATCAAATACATCTGAACAATCTGGAGTAGGTTTGGCTTGTTTTGCTTTTAAGATTGATACCTTAGGCGAAAAAGTTTTGCAATTATCTTTCGACACTTGATAAACCCAGTTACTGCGATGCGCTCCGTGACGATAGAACAAATAAATATCCCCGTTATCTAATTTTAAAAATTGACTGTAGGTAGCAAATGGCGTCAAATTATCTACCTCAACCCAATTGGATATATCCATAGGTTTTTTGGAAACAACGTGAATTTGTTTCCCGCCATTGTAATTTCCTAAAGTATTTTCACCAAATTCTTTAATACCTCCATGACCTCCAAAAACAATATGTATATAACCTTCACCATTTACCACCAAAGAAGGTTTACCATGATTATCAATTTTCTTACTATTTGATTTTCCTAATAAACTGGTTCCTGCTTTATATGGTCCTATCCACTGTTTTTTTTCGTGATTGTAAGCTACCACATAAGGATCTTCTTTTTCTCCCTGATAAGCTATATAGGTTACTCCTTTATAATATTCTCCGTTATAACCAACAATAGGATTACCAAAAGCATTATTGGAAAAATAATTTACTTTTTCATGTTCGGATTGACCATTACTTATCAAGGAATTAAAAATGATAAGTACTATTAATATTATATTTTTCATTATACTAATTATTTAAATATTTTAATTGAATCAATTTCGATATTGGTTTTAATTATCTATTGGCAGTGCATTCGATTTAAAATCTATTTCTTTAGTAGATCCGCATTCTTTTTCAAACACTTCAGCAATGGCTTCTGGTTTTATTTCCCATTGTGGATTGAATGCTGAAGAAACCAAGTAGTTTATCAAACTCTGACGGAACTGTCGTGTCGCAGGTCGGTTTTCTAAATCATTTTCAATATCAATACTACAAATAAGCAACTTTCCCTTTCCCACTTTAGCCTCGGCTACAAGAGCTAACTTCTTATTCATTTTCCACGAATCTACGGGCTGAATTAACGAACGATACGCTTTTGGCCACGGATTTTTAGAATCATGTGAATCTAAAATCATAGGTTGCGCATTATTTAAAATATCCCACCAGTTCCAATTAACATGCGCATCCGTTGGAAATAACTCAAATAATGGATGTTTAGGATCAAGTAACATCCCTGAGGCTGAAGATTGACCACCTTGATCTCCTATGGCTGTCCAGAAATGGTTTGTAAAACACGAAGCTAAATCACCTCTCATATCACCAATCTTAGGTAATAAAAGTACGGTTTCGCCTAATTCAAGTCGTTTTTGGGTGTCCTTGTTCCATTCTTTAGTTACATGAACATTTTTCGGAAAAAACGCAACTTGTTTATCTGGGTAAACCCAAATATTCCAATCGTTCATAAGCTTATTTGCTTTAGATTCAAGCTGTAAGTTTAATTTTTCCGGCGCATTTATACCTGCAAGTGGAAAATCTATAGAGGCAATAAGCTGAGCGCTTTCTTGTTTAAAGCGCATTGCAGGCAGTTTCCATGTTTTCAATAAAACCCCATCATTAGTTCGCAGCGTAGCAACCAAATCATTTAAAATCAATTCTTCCTTGCTAAAGTGTGTCACTTCAAAGTCTGCTTCTAAAATCTCTTTTTGAGTCAACACGCGTTTAGGCATGCGTGCTAAGAGTACTGTTGGTGCACTCCATCGACGTACGTAATCTAAATCAACATAAGGACGTGGGTCGTAGAAAGGATCTGTTAAACCCACTGGAGCACTACTTTGCCCAGTAAAATCGGCTAGCGAAAGCCATTGAAAACCTGCCATACCCGGCGTTCGATAGGCCGCTTCAAAGGATTCACGAATTAATTCGACCTGCCACTTCCCAGACGATTCTACAATTTTAGGAAGAAGTTCGTACATCCCGCGTTCCTTTAGTTGATCAAGTGCAATTTCAAGGTAGTTCGCTTTAAGGTAACCCGTATATTTTTTGAGTTCGGTTTCAACATCGGGGTACGTACAAATTTGAGCAATTTCATGTGACATTACAGGAACTTTAAATGAGGAAGCTGCTTCGCGCCAATCGATAGACGTATTTGGCGGGGTTAAGTTATATTCGGTACGATTAGGCGTTGGAGGCCATCCAAATTGGTAACGAAGTTTAATTTTACGTTCTGGCCAAATACCCCGCTGCACTTGATAGTCAGCTCCTTCAGGGCTCCAAGAATTCGCTTTAACCATGTAAAGTTTAGAATTATCGTAGGCTTTCCATTCCTCAACTATTTCAGAGAAAAATTTGTGGTCGCCATCATATTCATTACCAAGTCCCATAAATACAAAACTTGGATGATGACCAAATTCATCTAGAATTCTTTTTGCTTCAGCCCTCATAAAATTAAATTGAGCTTTTGTTTTGACTGTCCCCCATTCTCCCACTTCTGGGGCCAGGTAGATGCCTATTTCATCGGCAGCTACAAA
The DNA here is from genome assembly GCF_000941055.1 of Siansivirga zeaxanthinifaciens CC-SAMT-1. Taxonomy (GTDB): domain Bacteria; phylum Bacteroidota; class Bacteroidia; order Flavobacteriales; family Flavobacteriaceae; genus Siansivirga; species Siansivirga zeaxanthinifaciens. The sequence continues at coordinate 2,994,268 of NZ_CP007202.1, forward strand.
AGCTGCACTTGGTGGTGTCCAAGAATGAAAACGAGCTAGGTTAATGCCAAAATCTTTGTAGGTACGCCATACTTTGCGCCACGACTCTACATCCATGGGTGCATAACCTGTTGTTGGCATAACTGCACAGTCATTATTGCCCCTCATAAAGGTTTTAAATCCATTGACACTAAAATGTTTGCCATCTGCTTTTATATCTCGTAGTCCAAATGTTAGCTTTCGTGAATCGATAGATTTTTTGATTTTTACCTTTGCCTCCATTTGGTACAGATGGGGTTCGTATTCATCCCATAACAGCGCATTTTCTGATATAGGATAATTAATATACATCATATTATTATTAATATCATCTACCCGTCCTTTTATGACAAGGGCTTTCGGATTGTGCTCGTTTCCTTCACTTACACCAATAGCATCAAGAGTGAGTTCCCACTTACCTTTAGCGTTACTCGTTTTCCCCAGCAAAAGTCCAACTTTTAACATGCCTCCAACGGGTTTTGGAGATACAGTTAATCTTTCTATCCAAATATCTGGGTGAGCGACAAGTTTTATATTGCCTACAATACCATTCCAAGTACCCGCTGTTTGCTCTGACACTGAGTGCGCATTGTAACCCATATGAACATATTCAGAATTATCTACTCGTAATGTGATTATATGTTTACCAGGTTTTAACTGCCCCAAATTAAACTTGTGAGGCGCTGCTAAACTGGTAGCTTCACCAACCTCTTTGCCATCAAGCCATAATTTAGAAACCCAATGAACACGTTCGAGTGAAACCATAACAGGATTTCCTTTCCAAGATTCTGGCACTTCAATATTTCGCATATACCAAACGGGTCCAATAAAGTGTCGGTCCGGTTGCAGAAAATGTTGCATTTTATATACGCCTTGCTCCTTATATTTACTTAAATAATCTGGTCCCCAACCATTAAGACCGCCTGTACCTGCCCATTCCGTATTACCGTACCAAGGTGTTTCGGGACCAGGTATATTTCCGTACCCTTGTTCTTGTATACAACCTGGAAGCTTTAATACATCAGAAAATGACGATTCATTGAACCACCCCTCTTCAATTCCTTTATTTTTTGGGTCTAATTTAACTTGCCATTCTCCGGCAAGGTTAATTTCTTGCTGTCCATAACTAATTATTGATAAAAAAAAAGTTAGAACTGTAAAAAACGTATGCTTCATTTGTATTTTCTTAAAAATTTATTTTTAAATCGATATTTCATTTTCATTAATTGCTGATTTATATGAATCGCTAGTTCATTGAATACACCTACCAAAAACATTCCTATCTAAAAATTGACTAAGGCTTCTGGATTAAATAATTAACAACTGATTTTAACTGCACAGGCCCTAAAAGTCCAGAAGGCATCAATTTTTTATCTGTTTTGTAAAAATTAAATACCGTAAATGTACGTCGATTCCCTTCTGGCTGAGGCTCATTATTTGTATACCATTCAGGCATATTTTTAGCATTTTTATCATAACCACTAGTATCAGGTAATGCCTCATCTCCAATTAACCTGTTGGTCCATTGGTTAGTCACCTCAATTTTGAGTTCATTAAGACCTTCTTTTGCGAAATTAGTTATATCCACCTCATAAGGAGCCACCCATAATACACCCAAATCTTTTCCATTTAAGAGTACCCGTGCGGCTATACAAACCTGACCCAAATCGAGGTATAATTTTCGATTTGATTTTAATAATTCTTTATTAATTATAAAATTTTTAGTGTATGTAGCCGTTCCTGAGTAATACTTTATCGCATCTAAGTTATTATCTTTCCAGTCGATTAATGTTGAAAACGTGTGTTTTGCCTCGTAGCCATCTTCTTTTCTGAATTGAACTTCCCAGCTACCTCTAATGGAATAAGGAGCTACAATATCGTTAATCTTAAACTGCTGTTTTTCGCCTTGTGAAGTGACTGCTTGATAGTTACCATTGACCTTAACTTCGGCTTGTATCTTACCACCCTCGTGATAAACATATTGAACATCTTTTTGAGGTTCATTACTAACATGTAGCGTGTTATTAATTGGCTGACGAAACACCACAAATACAGCACCTGAATCTTCCAAAAATACAGGTAGTTGTGTTTTTCCTTCCTTGGTTGTAAACTGCGCCAATTTTACAATTTCACCTGTTAATGGATTCCAAAGTTCAGGTATTTTTCCGGTAACATTAAACGTACAATCTAACATCTGAGGGGTATCATCCATATTGTAAAAGAAATAAATGTCCTCTGTTTCGGTTTTACGATGAATATAATTGTAAGTTTCTTTCCCTTTTACCATAAAATCTGGCGTTACCTTTAGTTTTGGTAAGAATACTTTCCAATTCATTTCGTTGTAAGTAGTTGGTTTGTTCCAAATATATTCTACTAAGGCATTGAACTCGTCTTTTTCTGCCTGACTTATCTGGTATTGGGCAATAGTAGTTGGACGTTCACCAATAAGAACCGCTCCCTGATCAGCCAAAACTTTTAAGCGGCGTAAGGTAGGCCATTCAATTTTTTGGATATTTCCTAATATTAAAGCTTTAAAAGTTGTCCCTTCAGGAAGCTTCAATTGACCTTCCTCAACAACAACTCTGTTAATTAGGACTTCACTATTGGTATTCAAATATTTAATTTGTCCAGGTAGTTTAGGATTAAATGATGGGTTTGGAGATGCATCGCCAGGAAAAAGAAGAAAATCGTATACTGGATTGCCTTGACGAAGCATATATTGACCGCGAGCCAAATATTTAAACCAAGCTTTGCCTGCATTATACCACCATGTGTTTGTACGGTCGAAATGCGAACCCCAAGGGCCCATAGTCATTCCTGGTGTAACGTGTGTATTTGGCTGGTGTGCAAACCGGTGAAACATGAACTCATTAACACCTAAAGTCCAAATACGATCTCCTGATTTCTTAAATCCACTTGGGGTTCCCTTCCAATTTAATTGGGAAGAGGCTGTAAAAGATTCAGCCGACACAACATTCTTTCCATATAAATGGGCCGACTCAACCGCCGCATTAACAATAGTAGACGGATCACTTTGCCCAGTGGCATCAGGCAAACTTGTCCAAAATTCGCCCATAGGTATATCTGATTTACCACCAGTGGCTAAATTATCCATGGGTCCATTTCCGTAAGGCTCGATATAGGTTTTTATCCCATCCTTATTGCTTAATTCTGTAAAATAACCAAAATAGTTTTCTACCATCAGCTCACTATTTAGTTTTCGAATATCATACGTAACGGCTTCTGTTACATCTGCATTTTTGACAAAACGACCTGAATAAATAGGTAAAAAAAGTTTTAAATCGTACCCAAATCGAGATTTAAAAATACTATCGTAATTCTTTGTCCAGTTTTGACCTCCCATTTCATAACTATCTATTTCAACATATTTCATGGCATTTGGCGCAAATGGCATAGCGGCATCTACCACTTTTTTTGTAAACGCATCGTAATGTATTTTTACAGCCTCTCGATTGTATTTATCCACCTCCAAACCTCTGCCTGAATCCGTTGCAGGATGATTAAAAGCAGCGGTAGTTGTATATCCAAAACGCATGATTGTCCAATTTCCTTTAGGAACTTTTGTGGTTAAGTTACCATGCGCGTCCATTTGGTGGGTTAAATCTATAACTTTAGAAGGATCTATAATCATTTCTTGAGCAGGAGTACCAATAGGTGTAACTTTAGAAGCCTCGGTTTTTGACATTGACACGCGTCCTAATTGATCACCAATAAATTGAGTTGAAGAAAATGACGTTTCATACAAACTTACTTGTGCCGTTGTTTCAACTTTAATAAATTGTGTGGTAATGCCATTGTATATTTTTGACAAACTAAATTCATTTTTTCCTGGGCGAGGATTGTCCGGTTTTTCAATTTCTGCATAATCCTGCCCATTGTTCGACACATAAATTTTTATTTTTGAATGTCGTGTTCCGGTGGAAATTAAAAGAGAACGTAAGGTAAAAGGCTTAGAATAGGCATAGACAATACTCGCCGGATTTTTTTCAGAACCCTTTATTACCGTAAAAGTGTCAATTTTGTTATCGGTTAATTTTTTAATATCCAACTCTTTGTCTGAAGACGTTATGGTAGGAATATTGTTGATGTTTTCAAGTTCTGATTGAAAAGATGGATATGCCAATACGGCCAAATCTCGATAATATCCTTTTCGTGTAGTAGGTTGTGGCAATTTTACTTGCATTTTTTTTCCTCCTTTTACTATCGTTTCACTGTGAACCACCATTTTCATAGATTGTTCAGGTGTAATCCAAGGGCCGCCACTTGCAGACCATCCATCACAATTGTGAACACCAAAATTTAGCCCTAATCGTTCAGACTCAACCGCAGCATGTTTTAACAACGCAATGTGCTCCGGCGAGTTATATGTTACTTTACCATTTGGAATCCCGTAGGAAATATTAAATAACAACACACCTCCCACACCGGCATCTGCAAGTGCCTTCAAATCTTTTGTTAACCCCTCTTTAGACATATTGCCGTCTAAAACATGCATCCAGGTTTGTGGTCTAAATTGATTTGGTGGGGTTTGAAAACTTGACTCTAATAACTGATTAGTTTGAGCGAAGCAAACAGAGACGCTAAGCATCAACAAAACAATTAAAAGTCTGTTTTTTTTCATTTTTTTATTTTATAAGTTTATTGAATAAGGCCTCATTATTAAAACTATTTTTTCGGCTTCATTTTTAATTACATCATTTTTTTAATGTTCAATTTTAGAAAATTGATAATTCCATTTAATTTACATTGTAAAGCTTTATCTCGAAAGTTCCACTTTGAAAATTGTCTAAAAATAATTGATCGCCTTTTATCTCAACTTTAGTACTCTTACCATTTACCGTAATATTTGGATTACTTAAATTAAATGTTGGTATGATAATTTTAGCTGTTGTGTTTGTTGGAACAGTGATATTGTAAACAAAATCCTTACCATCATATTTCCAATCTGATGAAATTTTTCCGTAAGGTGAATGATATTCGCCTTTAGCTTCAGATAGTATTTGATTGGGTACTGGAGCAAATAATATTTTCTTATACCCAGGGGCTAAAGGTGCAATACCGGCAATGCGCTCATACATCCATTGACCAATTGCTCCATAAGCATAATGATTAAAAGACAAAGCTCTATCAGCAAAACCTTTATCATGGGTATAGCCATCCCACCTTTCCCACATGGTTGTAGCTCCTTGATTTATGGAATAAAACCATGAAGGATAGGTTTCCTTAAATAAAATATCGTAAAGAAGATTCGTATTCCCTGTCTTATCCAAAACATGAGCCAACAAAGGTGTTCCAATAAAACCTGTGCGCAAATGAGTATCGGCCTCTTGAATAAGCTCAACCAAATGAATAATAGCTTTATCAGCTGTTACCTTTGGAAGTATATCAAAACCAAGTGCTAATAAATAACCCGTTTGTGTGGGCGTATATGGTGATTTTATTTTTCCGTTTTCATCGAAAAACTCTTTTTCAAAAGCCTGTGAAATCGAGTCCAAAAGTTGTTGATAATAAACTTTATCCTCTTTCAAACCTAAAACCTCAGCAGTCTTCATGGTTAATTTGACTGAATAGGCATAAAAAGCTGTGGAAATAAGTGTATTAGGCGTGTCTCCTCTACGGTCATCTTTTTGTTGAGAAAAAGGCTGTAGCCAATCGCCAACAGTTGACATATAACTAATGTAATTTGTTGCTTCGGATGCATGATAATCGCACCAACGTTTCATCATGTCGTAATTATCTTCTAAAACCCCCTTATCACCTGTCCTAAAATACAATTCCCATGGAATGATTGTACATGCATCTGACCATCCTGCCTGAGCAAAATTCCCCGTAAAATTTGGAACTACTACTGGAATACCTCCATTGCCAAACTGGTCTTCTCTCATACTAGTAAGCCAAGCAGCCCAAAATGCGTGTGCATCTGCCAAATAAAGTGACGTTGGGATAAAAACCTGAGCATCACCTGTCCAACCCAATCGCTCGCTACGTTGCGGACAATCCAAAGGCACGTCAAAAAAATTTCCTCGTAAGCCCCATTGAATATTACTATGCAATTGATTTAATTTGGTATGTGATGAATGGAAATTGCCAGACATATCAAAATCAGAATGCTGAACCATTCCTGTAACCCAATTTAATTGTGGTTGATGTTCTTTACTGTACCCACTCACTTCAACATAACGAAAGCCATGAAAGGTGAATTTTGGTTGCCAAGAAATGCTACCATTTTCTTTTGCGATGTAATAATCTATAGAAGGTGCAGATCCAAGATTGCCAGTAAATAGTTCACCGTTGCTTGATAACATCTCGCCATGTCTTAATTTAATGGTATCACCTTTTTTAACAGGAATGTTAAGTTGAACGACACCTACCATATTTTGCCCCAAATCAAATAGTACACGTCTATTTCCTTGTGCAGTCATTTTAACAGCCTGTAATTTCATCTTATTTTTAACTGTTGCATGTTTTTTGGGAAATAATCTGGTTTTTGGATCTAAATTTTCAACGGATACTTCTTGCCAAAAACGATCATCATAGTTTGGAGTATTCCACCCTGGAATCTCGTAATTGGCATCGTACACTTCACCGTCATACAAACCTGCTGTGCGAATGGGGCCATTATTATAAGCTTTCCATGTTCCGTCTGTCGCTATGGTTTTTAAGTTCCCTTTTATATCTTCTATTTCTAATTGGCAAATAATCTGGGGTGGTGCGACTACAGTATCCCAACGTCTTTGTGGACCAAAACGACCTGAGTGCCAACCTTCCGAAAGAATCAACCCTATAGTGTTTTTGTTTTTTTGTAAAGCATCTGTAACATCATAAGTGAGGGTTTCTATTCGTTTTTGGTAAGGAGTCCAACCTGGTACTAACACATCATTCCCTATTTTTTTTCCATTGATACTCGCTTCAAAAACACCTTTGGCAGTAATGTATAAGCGAGCCCTTTTTATTTTAGAATTTAGTTTGAATTGTTTTCTTAAATATTGAGGTTTAAACAATCGTGTTCCATAACGAGTTGTGTTCCATTGGTCTGGATCTGGAATTTTTATCCATTGTGCTTTCCAATCTGAATTAGATAGCAAACCCATTTCGATACTGGCTATCTTGCTCCAGCTTGAGGAATGACCTTCTTGGTTCCAATACCTTAGTTGCCAATAAACTTTTTGTCTTGATTTAAGTTCGCTACCTCCATAAGTAACATTAACGGATTGATTAGACATCACCTTACCTGAAGACCATACATCTGGTGATTTCAATAATAATTCAGGTCTCGAGGCCACAACTATTTCATAAGCTGTTTGATTTTTTATGTTACTCGCTTGTGGTAGCTGCCAAGAAAAAGTGGGCTTGCTATCATAAAAACCAATTGGATTATGGAAACCTTCGGAAACCGATAGACTTATTGGTGCTGGGAGAATTTCTTTTGCCTGAACAATACTTGTATAAAATAATAGTTTAAATATTATGAGGTAAAAAACATGCTTTATCATTGGGAAATCAATGGATATTTTCGTTTGCTTTTAATTAATTCTGTCTAGTAGCTTTATAATCACCTTCTAATAACTAAACTTAAATTTTAAGATACGTTTATTGGATTATAAAATTAACGGATTTGTATATATTTCATGCCCTGCTTTATCCTGTATACATTTATAAAAAAATATAGATAAAGTATCAATAGTTAAATAACATATTTAAATAGCCCTAATATTGGCTATTTTCAATTACACATTCTAGATTACGTATTGGAAAACAGACATATCTATCGAAAGGTAGGTAAAATAAATTAAAAAGCTTCACACCGATTTTTTGATTGTTTATAGAGCATAATAGCCACATAATCTGCGTATAAAAATCACAAAAATCTTAATTGCATATACTGTTGTATTTTAACTTTTTCTCTGTATATAGTATTCCAATTCCTTTGATGTAATTTAAACATTACTCAATTAACATAATTTCCATTGAAAAAAAAAAATTTACTATAACAAAAACTAATGCTGTCAATACCTTTGGAGACGGAAAGAGAATTTGATACTTAACGATTTTTTTTGGCAAAACAAACCACAATTATATCAAGCTAATTAAAAAATTTAAAATTTAATTTATATTCACTCTTTTCAGGTTGCACACAATATTTTTTTAACGGTGCCGGACCACAACTTCCATTACCAAGAGGACCTTGTTCAAAATCAATATTTAGTATATTATACTCATTTTCTTTAAGTTGGTATGAAAAACGAGCTTTTGCTAACAGATACGCATCAAATTTTTGAAGCGAAAAATTTATTGGTTCTTGACTACTAATTTGAATTGGATTTTGATCACCCACCTTAACCCATCGTACTTCCGAACGATTGCCATTAGCTTGGGGTTTAATGTAATTTGTAAACAATTCATCTATTGTAGCTGTGTAAATTCCCATTCGCATTCCTGTTTTCCTGTCGTTATACGAGCTACCAGGACCTTTACCATACCATGATACTTCATCATAAGTTCTTGGCATTTTAGCAGTATAACCAATTCTCGGTAACGATTTTGGCAAGGCATCGCCATAATAATCCAATCCTAAATCTACAATAACTTCTCCTTCACCCGTAACAGTAAACACTTCGTAGGTTGAAATTTCTATCTTTTTATTTGGCGATTTATAACTCTTAGCAATCAAGAGTTTAGCATTATTTCCAACAACCCTCACATCAAACGAATTTACTGTACAATCTAAACTATCTGGTTGAAAGTCATCCCAATCTTTTCTAAAAGAACGGTCGTTATCTACAGGTGCTCTATAAAAGGAAAGCTCCATACCTCCTGCTATAATTTCCTCCCCACTTTTTATGGCTTTCAAAAGATTTCCGCTCGCCTTATCAAATAAAAATTTATGATTCGAAGCTATTACCTCTATATGCGAACCAGCATCCTTAACACTTACTTTTTTATCAGATTTTAATACCATTTGTGAAGTTTTTTGTGGAGCTAATACCCACTCCTCAAAAGCTATTTCATATCCTTTTTCTGCCCATTTAGAATTTTCTTTTAGTTTTGCAGAGACTTGAAGCACATATTCGTCATTACTGTTTTCAACAAAATTCCATTGAGGTAAGGTTAGCTCTTGTTTCGATAAACCTTCAAGACTTATGCTAAATGGAATACTGCTTATCTTTTTTCCATTTTTGAGTAATAACCATTCAAAATCAAATTTATTCAGGTTTATAACGTGATACTTGTTGGTAATTTCAATAAGTCCCTGATTGAAATTTTTCAAGCTAAAAGCAATTTCTTTATAGGCTTTTTTTACTTCTTCAGTCTTGCTACTTGTGGTAAGATCAGGAAACACGATACCGTTAATACAAAAACTTCCGGAATTAGGTTTATCACCAAAGCTTCCACCGTAGACCCAATAAAAATCCTGCCCGGGAGTTTTACATTTTTGATGTGCTGTTTCCTCGTCTTTAATTTTCACACCATAACTACCGTCAGTTCCTTTAGTAATACCCTGATCAGACCAATCCCAGATACAACCTCCAATAAGATTAGGATACTTTTCGAACACATCAACATACTCCTGCAAATTTCCGGTACTATTCCCCATAGAATGAGCATACTCATTGAGCAAGTATGAACGGTCAGTACCTTTTTCACCCAAATGAATTAGATCATCAACTGATTGGTAACGACCAAAAAAGTCGTATTTACCAAATTTAATAATTCCGCCACCATAAATATCATAGGAAACCCCTCCGTCAATAATATGATAATGTGTAGGGCGTGATTTGTCTAGCGTTTTAGCGACACGTTGCATAGCCTCCATATTTACCCCATTGCCTGCTTCATTTCCAAAAGACCACATAATAACACTAGGGTGATTTTTATCGCGGTGCATCATAGCTTCTAAACGCTCAACATGAGCTTTTTGCCAGCTTGTATCCTTCGCAAGTGACTCTTCCTCGTATTTCATCCCTTGTGATTCCACATTGGCCTCATCAATAACCAATATACCATATTCATCGCATAATTTATAAAAATATGGCGAAGCGGGATAATGCGCTGTGCGAACGGTGTTAATATTGTATTGTTTCAGTAACTTAACTATCTTTTCCATTCGCTCTTTACTAACGTATTTCCCATTAACAGGGTCGTGCTCTACAATATTTACCCCCTTGATGATAATAGGTTTCCCATTTAGCAGCAACTCTTGCTTATCGGAAATAGCAATATCTCTGAATCCAATTTTTGATTGGAATTCATCCACAAGCTCTTTCCCTTTTTTTAATTGAACATTCAAGGTGTAAAGATTAGGCACTTCGTTTGACCAACGTTTAATTTTTGGGATCTCTTTTGATATGTTTACAACTGCACTAGCACCTAGTTCCTGCATCACAATTACTTTTCCTTCATCGTCCTTAATTGAAACGTGGTATTTATATTTATTGATTTTTTTCTTTGTGTTGTTGCTCAAATCAATTTGTAAATTCAATTGAGCGCCATCACCTACTAAATCAGTTTTTACGAAATAATCTCTAATATGAACTGCTTGCTTTTCCACTAGGAATACATCCCTAAAGATTCCACTCATACGCCAACCGTCCTGATCTTCGAGGTAGCTTCCATCCGACCAGCGAAAAACCTGCATTCGCAAGGTATTTTTTCCTTTTTTTAAATAAGATGAAATATTAAAAGTAGCTGGCGACCATGAATCTTGACTGTAACCCACTTTTTGATCATTGATCCATAAATAAAAAGCTGAAGACACACTACCAAAATAAACATAAACTTCTTTGTCTTGTATTTCATTTACTTCAAATTCCCTTTGGTATATTCCTACCGGATTACCATTAATTCCAGCAATAAATGGTGGATTTTTATCGAAGGGATAAATCTGGTTGGTATAAATAGGGGTGCCATAACCTTGCATTTCCCATGCTGACGGCACCTGGATTTTATTCCACTTTGTAGGTTTAGCATTGGCAGGAACTTTGCTTACGTCATCAAAATACGCAAAATCCCAAATGCCATTGAGCGAGGTCACATCATTAGAACTATCATCATAAAACAAACTAGCCGATGGTTTCTCTTTGTTTATTTGTGTGACGTTTTGGTTTTCCCAATCGTTTTTTTGGGCTTGTATACTGCTAATTAGCAATAGATTTAAGAAAATAATAAATGATTTTTTCATTTTTGTTTTATTGTATTAATAATTCCCATGCGGCAATATCAAAATAAAAAACACCGAAGGTTGCTGCAACAGGTAGACCCATATCAACCTTTCCAGATTCAACAATCTGATAATCATACATCTGGTGACTTCAATAATAATTCAGGTCTAGAGGCCACAACTATTTCATAAGCCGTTTTATTTTTTATGTTACTCGCTTGTGATAGCTGCCACGTAAAAGTGGGCTTGCTATCATAAAAACCAATTGGATTATGAAAACCTTCGGAAACCGATAGACTTATTGGTGCTGGGAGACTTTGTTGAGCCAGAGCAACGCTAATTGAACAAATTGTATTTAATATTACAATGTTTAAAATGTATTTTATCATACGGTTACCAATGGCTATTAATAATTAAAAACATAAGAACATTTAGCTATTTCTTTTAACTTGATTCTTAAACTATATTTTGAACTTTCCGCACGCTTAAATTAACAAATCAGACGTAGATTTAATTTCAAAACATTCCTCGCTTTTCTTTTTTATGCAAACTTGTTTTTCCAATATACTATAAAAAAGTTATGAATAAATTTGAATTTTAAATTGTTGCATTACAACACATAAACCTTCATCTTTTGTTGGCATTCCACTATCGGTATTCAGCAACCACTGACCATTTGCCAGGAGCAACTTTAAACATGATATCATTTGAATCTTCACTTTCATATTTAAAACCTTCCAATTGTTTGAATTTCTTACCCCCCTTCCAAACATTTTTTCCGTTTACTAAAATCTTACTAATCTTTTTACTTGATTTAGGTACATAAATGGTTGCTGTTGTTTCTTTAGGTGAAATTAAATCAATTGAATAAATATCTTTTGTTTTATTGACTTCAACAGAAATCTCGCCTTTTACAGAAGGTACAATTTGCTTTACATAAGTTAGATGCGCTAAATTTGGTTTTACTTCAAAGGATTTCCAAGCTACATCAGTTGCTTTTATTCCTGCAATATATCGAGAGAGTACATAATTAGGCGCATTCCATGCATGGTTAGGAGTACCGGGTCTTTTATCATCAAATTTTTCATAAAGCGTAGTTAGGTCTTTATTCTTTACTTGAGATTCATAGCGCTGTTTCATTCGCAACAAGCCCTTATCATATTGACCCGTTAACATAATAGCCTCCTCTGCAAGCCATTCCATGTGAGGACTTGCTTTTTGAACAGGAAGTAAAATTGAATCTACTAATTTGTCATAATGGGCTTTATCAGCCAAACCACTTACAATAGCCAGAGAGGTGGTACGCTCTTCTATTGGTTTCCCTTTTGTTCCATAATGTGTTCCTTGCCAATACTCATTTGCGAAGTTTTTTTCAATACTTGTTATTCGATTGCTATACCATTCAATATCTTTATCTTGCTTCAAAGCTATTGCCATTTTTTTGGCAGCTTTTAGCGCCATATAGTACCAACAAACATTCGTTGGGGTTGAATCTGTATCTTCCCCCCAATCTACCCAATTGGCATAGCCCTTGCGATGTTCGGGTAAGCCATTGGGTTTCATTTTCCAAAGATTTAGATAGTTAAAAATAGCGGGATAAGCATTTGCTAATGTTTCTTTATCTCCAGTATTGTAATAATATTGCCAAACTACTTGATCAATAAATTGTAAACTTTGACAGGTAAGTTCGCTAATTTTTCCTCTGTAAGCTCCAAAGCCGGGTGCCAACCCTTGAATCGTATCACCAGCGCGATACGCAATCGTATTGTCAATTCCTTTTTTCAGCAGCTGGCGTCCGGCATCATCCAAAGTGTAGAAAATGGCACCTGTTTGATCGGCTACATCACCTATCCATAAACCACGTTCTCTATCCGGACAATCCATATACCCATCACGGGCACATATATACAAGGTATTACGAGCCATCCACCAAAGACGTTTAAAATAGACATCATTACATTCAAAATTACCTGTCATTTCTCCGACACCTGTCCATCGGTATTTTAAGTCTAATACCTCAACACCTGGCGGAATGCTGTAAGTTACTACATGACCATTTATCCAAGAATAACTTTCAAAGTCTTGCTCTCCATCTTTAGTAATATAAGTTCCACTTAACATATTAAATGGATTGTCGGTATTTGCAATAATAGTTTTACCAGCTGGACTATTTACTTTCAAATAAGGTGTCATTTGTTTATTGAAAGGAAGTTTAGCATGGATGATTACTGTAGCATCTGTATTGTTTTTATAAGGTAGCTTAACATCAACCTTATCCGTTTTAGAGCTAATTTTAAGTGATTCATAATTAGTTAAGCCTCTGTCGTTCCATTGCGGAATAGCTCTTTTTACTAAATCCCCCCATGGTAAACTGTTTGCCAATCCTTTTAGGGTTGGACTGCTCCAATTACTATCATCATAATTTTGAGAGTACCAAGCCTTATCAGACCAGTCTCCCATAGCCGAACGCGCATCGAACTTTACATTGTAAGCGTTTACACGATTTGCAGAATCGCCTCCGCCACCACTATTAGGGTCGTAAGCTGGATGCACTTTTAGCTTCCAGTCTGTATTTGATTATATAATCTGATTTCCTAAATTAGCATGAAATAAAAGACCACCTTTACCACTATCGTCATGAACTTTTCGTGTTCTTCCCCAGTACCAAACCAAAATAGCGATGGTATTTTGCCCTTTTTTTAAATGGGGTTTTAAGTCAACCTCATCATAATAATTGGTGTTGGGTGCCGCTCCACGTGCCAAACCACCTTCAAACAAAACTGCTTTACCATTTACCCACAGCCAATATTTGGTATCTACAGCTAAATGTGCCAAAGCTTCATTAGGAACATTTTTAAGGTCAAAAGTTTTACGAAAAGCAACCCAGGTATTGGCTGGCCCATCTTCTTCTTGCCAGATCCATTGTGCGTTACCCCAGTTGGGGGTTTTGGAAAATACAGAAAATGACAATAAGGTAGTGATTATACACAATATAAGAATGCGTGAATTTTTTTTCAATTCTAATTCCATTTTTAAGACTAATAATTATTTGTATTCAGCCTTTACATTCCAATTACCCGAACCAACTTTAAACTTCAAAAATTGATTGTCTTCGCCTTGATAATTAATACCAAATAAATCCTTTTTTTGTTTTCCCTTTTTCCAGACAACAACACCATTAACCGCAACAGTTGTTATTGTTTTTTCAGTTTTTGGCAAACCGATTATTGCGGTTGTATTTTGAGGTGAATTCAACTGTAATTCAAAAGTCTTATCCGATTTTTTCATTTCAACACCAACATCACCCTTAACCGTTGGAATTAACTTTTTTACATTTTTAAAATGAACCAATTCTGGCATGATTTCAAATTCACTCCAGGCTACTTTGGTTGGTTGCACTCCTGCAATGTATTTTGATAAAACGGTATTCGAACCGTTCCAAGCATGATTATAGCTTCCGCCGTCAGGGAATTTTTCATATAGGGTGGTCATGGATTTTTTATCCACCTGACTTTGGTATTGCTCTTTCATTCTTTGAAGTGATTCTTGATGTCTTCCTGCAATACACATGGCTTCCTCCGCCATCCATTCAAAATGCGGACTAGAAAAACGATTGGGAATCAATACATTATCTACAATTTGATTGTAATACTTTGGGTTTGCAATTCCAGAAACAATAGCAATAGCATTGGCTCTATCGTCCTTAAATTTCTCAGCATTGGTGCTGTAAAATCCATTTTTCCAATAAGCTTTTTCGAAAGCAGGCTTCATGGTATTCATTCTGTTATTATACCATTTTACATGGTCTTGTTTACCCAATACTTCTGCCATTTTATTTGCTTTTTCTAAAGCCAAATAATAAAAGGCCATTTGGATAGGTTCAGCATCGGTAGTATTAGCTACACCCCAATCCAACCAATCCCAAGAGTCAGGACTTTTCGCTTTTCGGTACTCAGGTAAGCCATTTTCTTTCATTGGAAACAAATCCAAATACTTATATAAATAAGGATACGCCTTTTCAAGTGTTTCCTTGTCGCCTGTATTGAGATAGTATGGCCAAACTACCTGCGAAATAAATTGCAAACTTTGACATACTAACTCACGAACTCTAAGTGGCCCCAAAGCGCCAATAACCCCATTTTCACTAAAATAGACGGTTTGCAAAATTGCTTTTTTTAGCAATTGCCTTCCGGCATTATCCATCGAGTAAAACAAATAACCTGTTTGATCTGCCACATCTCCAATCCATAAAGCGCGCTCTCTATCGGGACAATCCATAAAATTATCGCGGGCACAAACAAAAAGCGTATTGTTACCCATCCACCATAAACGATTATAAAACGCATCATCTAGTTCAAATTTTCCTGCCATTTCTCCCACACTCATCCATCTGTATTTTAAGGCTTTTACCTTAACACCTTTTGGAATTGTATAGCGCACTTCGTGTCCGTTCATCCATGAATAACTTTCAAAAGCTTGTTGGCCTTCTTTTGTTATATAAGTAGCGTTAATGCCATTTCTACTATTGTCTGTAGTTATAAAAATAGTATCACCTGCTTTGGATTCAATTTCAAGATAAGGGGTGATTTGTTTGTTAAAAGGCAGCTTACATTTTATAGTTTGTCCATTACTAATAAAAGGTAATTGTAATTCATTCTGATTGGTGTAATTTTCTAGACCATGATTCACTAAGTGTGGCACCATATTTTTTTCCAAATTATACCATGGCGCAACGCCCACTAATCCTTTTTCAATAGCCGATGGCCATTTTTTATCATCATATTCATGGCTATACCAAGCATTATCAGACCAATCATTTAATCCCTTTTGAGCATTGTACTTCACACTATACTGGACTAACATTTTGCTGGCAGGTTCTATGGTATTATCATATCCTGGGTGTTGCATGGCTTTCCAAGAAGCATCAGAAATTACTTTCTGTTCTCCAATGTTTGCTGAAAACAAAAGACCTCCTTTTTTACTATCAATATGAGTTCCTTTGTGTGTTTCGCGTCCCCAATACCAAACTAGAATTGCAATGGTATTCTCGCCTTTTTTCAAATATGGTTGAATGTTTACTGTCTCATACCAAGAATTGGCAGGTGTAATTTGTTCTTTTCTGTTCCAAGCTCCGGCCTGACTGGGTCCACGCGATAAACCTCCTTCAAAGAGTACCATTTTTCCATTAATCCAAAGCCAGAATTTACTATCGACTGAAATATTAGCTTCAACAGTTTCTGGAATTTGATTTATTTTTATAGTTTTTCTAAAGCTCATCCAAGTGTTGGAAGGTCCGTCTTCTTTTTGCCAAATCCATTGTGCGTTACCCCAATTGGGTGTTTGAGCATAACTAAAAGTTGTTGTTAAGGTTAAAACTATGATCAAAAGACTCGTAAGTTTTATTCTATTTTGATATTTTGTATTCATTTATTTATTTATATTTAATTATGTTTTTAGCAAATTTTTAAAACTTTATTACTAACTCAATATTCACATTTACAAACGTAGTTTTACCTTAACATTTCTAAATTTAGTTCATTACTTATTTATCACTATCACTACCATCCCATTGATAGTTCCATTTTTTCATATATTCTTCACCAGGCAAAAATTGATCTCCTTGTTTATCAAGTATAGCTTTCAGTTTAACTTCTAAATCAGCTTGGATAGTTTTGTATCCTTCTTTACCTACTACATTGTTCATTTGATATGGGTCATTCAAATTATCATACAATAACCAAGGTCCGTTAAGATCCTTCACATAGGTGTATTTTTCGGTTCTAACACCTCTGAACTCACGACCACCATTTTTATATTTCCATTGATGAAAAGGAACTGGACAAGTAATTAAAGCTGCATCCACACTCAATTCTTGAGTTCCTAATAATTGTCCTGTATAATTGAGTCCTTCTACTGAATCTGGAATAGGTAAATTAGACATTCCCAATAATGTAGGCATGATGTCTGGAAAAGAAAACATTTTGGTCATTTGTGAACCTGCTTTTAATTTGGCCGGATATTTTAATATAAAAGGAATGTGAATAGACTCTTCCCAAGGTTTTTGCTTTTTAATTTCTGAATGAGAATAGAGCATATCACCATGGTCTGAAGTGAAAACAAAAATGGTGTTTTCTTCTAGGCCTAAATTCTTAATTTCTTTTTGTAATTCAGCTATACAATCATCAAGTGCTGTCATATGCGCATAATAACCTCTAATTTCTTCTTTTGCCTTTTCTGCTTTATCTTCTGGCACGTTAGGACGTAGCTTAATATCCATATATTTATACATGTCCTGATACTTTTGAGGTGCAGTATTGTAAGGCGCATGCGGTGGACCATAAGCTACAAATAAAACAAAAGGATTCTCTTTATTAGCCTGCATGTATTTAACAGCCTCTTTTGTTTGAGCAATGGCATCGTAACCTTCCCATTTGTGTTTTACGTTGTTTTCGTCAAAATAAATAGAATTATTGTAATTATGCGTAGTCTCACACACTTTCCATAAATCAAAACCTTGTCGACGATCAGCCTTTATAGGTAATCCTCTTCCTTGCGTATTTGTCATTCCTCGGGGATGACCATTGATATGCCATTTACCAATATATCCCGTTTGATAACCGTTTTCTTTATACACTTCTGCAATGCAATTTTCATCAGTTCGTAAAGGCTTATCATTGTAAAAAAGTCCGTGACTTAGTGGGTATTTACCTGTCATTAACGAAGCTCGTGCTGGTGTACAAACAGGAAGGTTTGAAATAGCATTAGTAAACACTACTGCTTCTTTTGCCAATTCATCAATTGCAGGAGTAATGACTTGTTCATTTCCAACAAAACCAAGATCCTGTGCTCTCCATTGATCGGTTAGTACAAATACTACATTGGGTGCTTTAATGGGTTTCTCTAATTCTTTTTTTGATTTACAGGATACTATTAGAAGTAACCCTGTGAGTAACAATATATTTTTCATTTTATTTATATTTTTATTATTTAATTCTTATTATTTGATCGTTTCAATAATTACTGGACCTAACAAACCAGAAGATTGTATTTCACTATCAGGTTTAATATCATCGGTTACTAACCAAGTATATTTCTCATCTTCTGATCGTTGTTTGTCTTTTATTAACTGGTTTCGCCATAGATTAACCACCTCAATTTCCAGTTTGTTTTTTCCTTTTTTAATGGCATTCGTTATATTGAGTCGGTAAGGTGCCATCCAAACACCACCAATATATTTTCCATTTAGCTTCACTTTTGCCATTACCGAAACTTTACCTAAATTGATGTACATATCTTGATTTTTTGGAAGCTTTTCTATATGGAAAGTTGAAGAATAAACTACTGTTCCTGAATAATACTTTAGTTGCTCATCTTCAGAATTTCTCCAATCGATTAATTTATCAAATACTACAGGGTCTTTAGGTGCAATATCTTTATTCATGAAATCTACTTTAAAAGGCGCTTCAATAGTACTCACCTTTTCGTACACTGGAAAATTAGTAGTATAAGCAGGCTTCACTTCTAGATTATTGGCTTTATTAGCAAATACCACAAACCAACTTTGAGCAGCTTCCATTTTTAAAGGTACTTTTATTCCGGTTGGTGTTAATTCATAGTTAGCTAATTCTCTTATTTCGCCACTTACCGCATCCCATAATTGAGGTTTTAATTTTTGATCCACACGGAAAACAGGAGATAAATCAATGGTCTCATCACTTTGATTACTGATGAAATAAACATCCATACCTGGCATCGTACGGTGAATCCACAACACTGGTGCATCAGCAGAAAGCTCGAAATCTTTTGACAGATTAATAGTCTCAAATACTTCTGACAATTCATAACCATCCATCACTTTTCCTTTTCCATATTGAAGGGTCATTTTTCCTTGATTGTAGGTTCCACTCCATAATTTGCTAGCCAATGCTTTTACTTGTTCATCACAGGCTGGGTAGTTTTGTAAGCTAGGAGATTTTTGAGGTTTTGGACCTAAAATAACGCCTCCTTGTTGCACTAACCCCTCGATTTTTTTCAATAATTCCGGACGCATGGTGGTAAATGGCGGTAACACCATCACTTTGTACGACATCCCATCGGGTAATACAAATCGGCCATCTTGAACCGTTAAGCGATTCATAATCACCTCAGCATTGATGTAATCATAAGAATACCCTTGTGGAATTTCCGGATTACGGACACCCGTCATTACAGGAGCATCTTCACCTATGTAATAGCATACATCGGCAACATATTTACCTTGTTGCAATAAATGTTGGCAACGACGTAGATAATCAAAATACGTATCA
Source organism: Siansivirga zeaxanthinifaciens CC-SAMT-1 (assembly GCF_000941055.1). Taxonomy (GTDB): domain Bacteria; phylum Bacteroidota; class Bacteroidia; order Flavobacteriales; family Flavobacteriaceae; genus Siansivirga; species Siansivirga zeaxanthinifaciens. Next base: position 3,013,771 of record NZ_CP007202.1, read on the forward strand.
GCCTGACCAAACCAAGTATTGTGTCGGTTGAACTCAGTACCAAACCAAGCGTTCATTCCAGGTTTACGTTTATCGTCAGGTTGTTGAATATAGAGGTGCAATACGAAATGATTGATCCCCTCTGTTAATGCCCAATCACCACGTTTTTTAAGCATTGCAGGATGACGAAGGTAAGCTTTACGCGATGAGGTAAAAGCCTCTGCTGAAGTTATAGGCTTTCCATACGTGTGTGAGGTTGAAGAAGACGCTTTACATTCGATATTCCCTAGCGTACCTTCGTTCCAAAATTCGCCACCTATCAAATCCGACTGTCCGCCATACATCATAAACTCACCCGGGAATCCCCAGTGACCGTAATTTTCTAACCAAACTTTAAGGTTGTGCTTGTTACTGGCTTTTCGTAAGCCACCCACGTATTCGTAAGCTACATCATCGGCAATAGCACGGCGCAAATCCCACAAGAAACGTTCAGATAGCTCTACACTACCCACTATTCTACCAGAAAGAACGGGTAAGAATGGCACAGGATCGTAGCCATATTTTTCTTTGAATTTAATTTCGTAAGCATCGGTCCAATTTTGAGAACCTTGCTCGTAACTATCGGCCACCACATATTTAAAAGCCGACTTGCTTTCTTCAGGTATACGTTTTAATAGTTCCCCCACAAAATTATCGAAATGATACTGCGCCAAAGCACTACTCATTTTATCAATCTCATAGCCAACACCCTGCGGTGCTGCAGGAGCATTTTTAGTACCTGTAGGTGTCATTCCCATTCGCATGATGGTCCACTCACCTGCAGGCGCATCCCAGTTTAGCAACCCATTTTTATCAAGCTTATTGCTAATATCAATCACCTCATCAGGATTAATACATAAACTTTTATCTTTAAGCGCTTCTTGTTGTCCATAGATATACGAATCCCATTGAATACCCGGTGTAGAATTCATTTTACCCAGTTGTTTCTCAATGTATTTATCCAATACGGGCGCTTCAGAAATAGTAATTTCAGCAAAACCATAACCGCCACCTTTGGTTCTAAAATCGGAACATTTTAAGATAAACTTGTCAGCTTTAACATCGGGTAAATCGGTAGCATAAGCACCTGTTTTAATGGACGCTACATTAGGAGCTATTTTAAAACGATCAAAAAGAAATTCTTTTATTATTTTCTCTTTGCCATCGACTACAGCCATTAAAGTCATATTACATTTAAAAGCCTGACTTGGTGTAATGGCAATAGAACGTGCTGTTATTGCTTCAGAAAGTTCAAAACTAATTTCTAACAATTCTCCCTTCTTTGGTTCAAAGCTCGTATCTGCTTCTTTATTGCCATCGTTTAAGACAGCTACATCGACATCATTCCAATTTGTTGTTATTTTAGTGGAAATAAACTGTGTACTTCTTTTTTCAATAGCTGAATATTTGAATGCAAAAGTATGTGTATCTTGAAATTCATCCTTTGGTTTTTCAAGCTGTATGCTAAGTTTTTTACCTCCTGAAACTTTTGTTTCGCTATAAGTAAGGTAACGCATAGCTTTGGTATAATCGACCCAAGGACCACCACTTTGACTCCATCCAGGACAATTAAACACACCAATATCAACCCCGATACGCTTGCCTTCAACCACAGCATGTACCATATGCGACCACCAATCTTCACTTAGCATGGGTACTTTTCCATCTTCGTGAGCCGGATTTATATTTCCAATTAAAGCACAACCAATACCAGCTTTTTTCATGGCTTCCAAATCTTTGGTAATACCATCTTTAGAAATATCATCATTAATCCAATACCAATAACACCAAATAGTGTTGTCATTGGCAGATTTTGTAAAATTAGATTTTACTTGTTGAAAGTTTTCTTTGCTCATTTGGCTCCAACTTTTCCAGGAACCCATTAAAAAAAGCATTATAAAAACACAACTTAGCTTTATTGGTAATTTCATTTCTTTTTGTATTTCATATATGTAAAATTATATTTTTTAAGCGGTCACATATGTTATCGCCTTTTTACTCATTGGTGTTTGCTTCACTGAGTCAATAGTTTCATATGTGTTCAGCGAATTTCATTTGCTTGAGCAAACTTCTAGTTACTGGCGATTTCATATCAAAATAAGTTTTAAACACCTTACAATTAGTTTATTAGCGTAAAAACCTTAAACCCAAACTGAAGTATTTAAACTAAACCTTGATTATTTTTAGTTATTTATAAGTTGCTTTTATAAGCCAATTTTGTGATGACAATCTAAACTTTAAAAATTTATCATCCTCAGACACCCCACTATTCATACCCTTGTTTGCTTTCCCTTTTTCCCACAACACAACACCATTAAACGCTACTTTACTAATTTCTTTTCCTGCCTTTGGTATACCAACAATTACCGTAGTTTTCCAAACTTCAGGAGATTTTAAATTTAAAGTATATGTGCTATCAGTCTTTTCCACATCAATAATTATATCACCTATTACCGCCGGTATGGTTTGCTTTAATTTTTTTAAATGAACTAGATTAGGCATGATTTCATATTCACTCCAAGCCACTTTAGTAGGTACAACTCCTGCAATATATTTTGATAAAATAGTATTAGGCGCATTCCAAGCATGGTTGTAACTTCCGCCATTAGGAAACATTTCGTACAACGTTGTCATCTCCTTTTTATCAACCTGACTTTGATATTGGTCTTTCATTCTTTGTAAAGACTCCTTATGTCTGCCAGCAATACACATGGCCTCTTCTGCAATCCATTCAAAATGCGGACTCGAAAAACGGTTTGGAATTAATACATTATCAACAATCTGGTTGTAATATTCTGGTTTTGCAATACCCGAAACAATGGCAATAGCATTGGCCCTATCATCCTTTAGATTTTCAGGATTAGAACTGTAAAAACCATTTTTCCAATAGGCTTTGTCAAAAGCTGGCTTCATTGTTTGCAATCTATTGGTATACCATTTAATATCATCCTGTTTACCTAAAACTTCTGCCATTTTTTTAGCTTCATTCAATGCCAAATAATAAAAAGCTGCTTGAATAGGCTCGCTATCGATGGTGTTTTTTACGCCCCAATCTACCCAATCCCAAGCATCTGGACTTTTCCCTTTGCGGTATTCTGGCAGTCCGTTTTCTTTCATAGGGAATAAAGCTAGATAATTATACATGTATGGATACACTTTTTCCAAGGTTTCTTTATCTCCTGTATTTAAATAATAGGTCCAAACGCATTGTGCAATAAACTGCAAACTTTGCGCAACCAATTCACGCACTCTAAGCGGTCCTAATGCACCAATAACTCCGTTTTCGTTAAATGCCAAGGTTTGTAAAATAGCCTTCTTTAATAACTGACGACCCGCATTGTCCATCGAATAAAAAATATAGCCTGTTTGGTCGGCTACATCACCTATCCATAAAGTACGCTCTCTATCTGGGCAATCCATAAAATTATCACGTGCACAAACAAATAAGGTGTTGTTCCCCATCCACCATAAGCGTTGGTAAAAAGCATCATCAACTTCAAATGTACCTGCCATTTCCCCCACACTCATCCAGCGGTATTTTAAGGCTTTTACCTTAACACCTGCAGGAATGGTATATTTTATTTCATGACCATTCATCCACGAAAAGCTTTCGAAAGATTGTGTTCCTGCTTTAGTAATGTAAGTTGCTGTAATTCCATTACGTTTATTATCAGTAGTTATAAAAATGGTATCTCCTGCTTTTTTAGCCTCAATTTCAAAATATGGGGTAATTTGTTTATTGAAAGGAAGCTTACACTTAATGGTTTCGCCTTTGCTTGTAAATGGTAATTTTAAATCAGTGGTATTGGCATAATCCTGTAATCCGTGATTGATTAAATGAGGCATAATATTAGGTTCTAAATTATACCAAGGTGCAGTACCAGCCACACCTTTTTCAATGGCTTTAGGCCAGTTTTTATCTGAAAAACCTGAAGTGTACCACGCCTTATCTGACCAATCGTTCATGGCTTTTTGTGAATCATATTTTATACTGTACTGAACTAAAGCTTTACTAGAAGGTTCAATAGTGTTATCATAAGCAGGATGTTGTATCGCTTTCCATGAAGCATCTGAAACCACTTTCTGACCACCAATATTCACCGAAAACAAAAGACCTCCTTTTTTACTATCAATATGAGTTCCTTTGTGTGTTTCACGTCCCCAATACCACACCAAAATGGCAATGGTATTCTCACCCTTTTTTAAATACGGTTGAATATTGTCAGTCTCATACCACGAATTTGCTGGTGTTATTTTGTTTTTTCTATCCCATTCTCCTGCTTGACTTGGACCTCTTGACAAACCTCCTTCAAAGAGCACCATTTCGCCATTAATCCATAACCAAAATTTACTATCGACTGAAATATTTGCTTCAACAGTTTCTGGAATTTCATTTATAAAAATTGTTTTTCTAAAACTCATCCAGGTGTTGGATGGCCCATCTTCTTGTTGCCATATCCATTGTGCGCCTTGCCAGTTAGGCGTTTGAGAAAAACTGAATGACGTTAATAAAATTAAACTTAAAGAAGCAATGAATTTTGTTGTTTTTTTACTTATTGGGATCATTTGTGTTTTTTATAATTGAGTTTTAATTGTGTTATTATTAATAATTTTGTTAATCGTAATGTTGTTAATTTTATAAAATTGTAAACAAGAAAAACCTATTTAATAATAAGTTTTGAGTAATAAAACCTGTTATCATCTGTACCCACTTTGATAAGATATAGACCAGATTTAAAAACACCGTTATTCTTTACCAATAGGTTATCATTAGTTACTTTAAAATAAACCAACTTCCCAAAAACATCATAAATGTTTACTGTTACTTTTCCGAGTTTTTTAAACTCAAGGCTAAACTCATGTTCAGCCGGATTTGGATGAAGTTTGACAAAAGTTGTATTTTTTACAAAATCATCTGTACTAAGTGGATTTGTTGTTCTACGTTCTAATTGAGCCAAAAATAAATCTGGTTGAGCTATCCACTCTCCAACACCCGAAACTTCGACTAATTGACTATTTACTTTGTCTATTGGTGAACTTTGTTTACGAGCACCTTCAACCCCTATGTAATTTAAATAACTAAATCCATCTGTTTCAGCAGGTTCTATTTCGATATCAGGAACTATATTTTTATAGGTAATCCCCCAATAAGTATTTCTAAAACCGCAATTAGGACCTCTTTCTCTGCCTGGAACACCTATCTGATTAGAACCACTATTCCACCACATACGCTCTGGTCTGCCAAGATCTATATTTGTCCAAAGATTGGCGTATGGAAAATTTCTATGATTATCAAAAGCAATCGCCACTCCTTTACCCTTTCGAAAAACATTAAAAGCAGCCGTGCCTTCTACAGTTAATTCGTGCCAATGAATTTCTTTAAACTCAAAATCTTCAAAAAGATTATAATACCCTTGATACACTTCCAACGGATGATGCCCACCCCCAGCTTGTTGTTTCATTCTATAAATAAATGTACTCTTTGGTTCAACTGGTGGTAAGGGTATGTTTCTTTTTTCATCCCGTATTACAACACCACTTATTGTATTATAACAACTTTTTCCACGAATGCTAATGCCATACTCTAAGTCTACTAATTCAACATTTCTTACCCAACAATTAATTACTTGATTTAATTGTAAAATCTTGAATCCTCTGTATATATTATGTACAAAAGCTTCACTATTATTACAAACAAATGAAATATTTTCTATACCCATTTCTGAAATGGTCGTATCCATATTCATTTTCCTAATGTAAGGAGACCAAGTTGTTCTAACCTCTATAGGTAATGGTCTATCAAATGTAATCGTATTACCATTTACTGCTGTTACGTATGCATACCAGGTAAATATGGTAGGATAAATAGAAAGATCTTTGGTGCTAGCACCAATAGCATCAATATTACCAAATAAGTAACTTGATAAAGATTCATCTGCAGGATCTTTTTGTTCTAATTGAATAAAATCACCCACACTCAGTGTGTTTCCAGCTGTAACATTAAACTGATTTAAACCTTGTGAAACATCAGATTGTACACTTCCAATATTAATGCGTTTAAAACTACCACTCATACTTATATGATATCCAGTTGTAGAAGATGTTGCGTCTGGAAAATAAAATGTAGTTAGAGGCTTTCCATTTAAATCAACTTCACCTCTAAGAACAACACCAGATATATTTAATAACAATGGGTTGTCAATAACCCAGGTTCCCTTTGGAATGAAAATAGCCCCACGTTGATTTCTAGGCAGAGAAGCTTGCTGGTTAATTAAACTTTGTATAGCAGCACTATCATCAATAGCATCGTTAGGTATTGCTCCTGTTGTGCTAAGATTAGAAACTATGGGAATATCTGGCAAAGGTTCATTTGATGATTTATATCCTGCATAAGAAAAATCAGGAAGTCGTCCAGCTGGATCCCAATTAACACCATTAGCCCCCCATAAGGAACTCTCTTTTACTTGAGATTGAGCCAAAAATACTGTTCCAAAAACAAATAGTAAAAGACTTAAATATTTAATTGTTTTATATTTCATAATTAATAGTTTTCTGTTTATAATTGTTTAAATAAGGGTATTCTAATAGTTATTTTAGTTTAAAATATTGTAGCCATTTGGGTAAAAATTGTTATTTCTATACTCGTTATCTCATTATTTATCGAAATGTATTTATATGATGTCTTATACAGGACAAACTGATATTAATTCATAACCAAAATACTATCTCAAGAAATCCGCACTTATCCCTGATTGAACATTTCATCTAATGTTACTGTTTTTTTCAAAACCCACCCAAGTGTTGGCATATCCATTTTTTTGTTTTCATACCCATTGAGCATCTTCTAAATTTGATGTTTGAGTAAAACTAAATGATGCTTAAAGTGCTAAGCTAAAAATTAAACTAACTTGTACTATTCCTCTATTTTTGTAATCCATAATATTTTTTTAAGCACTAATTATCTTTTATTCGATAAATTTAAAACAAGTATTTACGTATTTTATCCTGTACTGTCACGCATATAATAAGCAGACTATAAACTCTCAAAACAATTATCAATAATATTTTAATAACTTAAAGTTAAATTGAAGTAATTAAACAAATAATTATACACCTAAGTTTATAATAACAAATTCTAATAGTATAGGTTTAATGGCTTTTATTCTTTACTTTTTTTTGTTTTATAATCAAACCCAATAGTAAACTAAGTCATTTATTCTTATTTGTATCTTTCGTAAATGCTTTATAATATATAAAAAACATTTTTATAGTAATGGCAACTTATATGTAGCTTTTTTTTAACTAACTGGAATCTTTAGTTTGAAATTACGTACCTAACGTAATCTATTTTTTTCGAGAATAAAATGCTATTAACTAAAACAAAATCAGTGATTTTTAATGAATTTAGTTATCATTATTTTGTGATTTATCTGGTTTAAAAAAGACAGACAAACATATTTAACAGTATACAAAAGCCTAATTAGCACCTGCAGCAACGTTTCCCCCTTCGTTATAAATTTTCAACAAATTAACGAAAGGAACATCATGAACATCTTCCTCTGTTTTATAATTGGGGTTTAATTTTGGCCAATATGCTGCTTTTACATTTTTTTTTGACCAAACCATTAATTTATCAAATAACCTATTAGTGAGATCAGGCATTTGTTTTGCAAGATTATTAGTTTCCGAAATATCTGTTTCTATATTAAATAATTTTAAACGACCGTGCCAATCAAAAATTAACTTATAGTCCCCTTCACGAATAGCTGAATGTGGTGTTAAACTCAATCCGTCGTATGGATTATTATAAATTACATTAAATGGATAATACCAATAATATGTCTTGCGTTGATAACTATTTTGTTTGTTATTTACATCACTTAACAAGCCATATAAACTTCTACCATCAATACCATTTTCCTTATTATAATGTATTTCGGGATTATGATTTGCCGCTTCTAATAGCGTAGGGAAAATATCATTACAATCTACGACCTGATGACTCCATTTACCTTTTGCAATAGTTCCTTTCCATCTAAAAACTAGAGGTATCCTAATGCCTCCTTCGTTTAAACAAGCCTTTCCTCCCGTAAGAGGATAATTACTTGTTATTTTTCCATTTGGAGTTACTCTATAATCTATTCCTCCATTATCTGACATAAAAACAACTAAGGTATTTTCCTCTAAACCTAATTCTTGTAATTTATTCAAAATCGAACCAACAGAATTATCTAAAGCTTTTATCATTGCTGCATAATATTCGTTCTTATGGTTATTCCATCCTTTTGTTTTTTTATTTTTAAAATAATTAACATCTTCATTTTTAGCTTCATATGGACCATGAACTGCAAAATGAGATAGATACAAAAAGAAAGGTTGGTCCTTAGATTTAGATCGCTTTTCGATAAACCGAATAGCTTGCTCGGTCAAATCATCGGTTAAATAATTCATTCCTGTCTCTTCGCCACTATCACCTAAATAATTATAGTCTTGTGGAGCATTTGGAAATCTTGATTTTGAACGATTGTTCCATATGGACCGCCAGTTAAGGTATTTTGAAGCACCTGCATCGAACCAAGCAGGGGCTTCGTTAAATCCTTGATCAAAAGGCGTGTAACCTTTGGCACCGTGTCCTCCCAAATGCCACTTACCTATAAAACAAGAATAATAATCGGAGAGAGCTTCGGGAATAGTCATTTCATCCCATCCGTTGTCTGGTGAAGCTCCCGATGGAAGCGCTGTGTTTGAACTTCCATTGAGCCAAGCCATTTCAATTTTAATGTTATCGCCATGATTAATTACATCGTGTGCATAACTACCTAATGGAACAGGTAAATTTTGATTATAGTAGGTTGCCCTTTCAGGTGTTGCTGTTGTAAAACCAAGCCTTGCAGCATACTTTCCAGTAATTAGGCTTGCACGGGTAGGAGAACATAACTGATTTACATAAGCTTGGTCAAAAGCAACACCTTCTGCTACCAAACGGTCAATATTAGGAGTTTCATAATACATTAAATTTTTACTAACACCTAATGTGCGTTCGGCATAAGCCTGTACATCCATATAACCAAAATCATCGGCTAATATGAATATAATGTTAGGCTTGTGTTTAGCTTTATTATTACTAGAACTAATTAAAGTTATTAAAACAACAAATACAAATAGATAAAATCTCATAATGTGTTTATTTAAATTATGTTTACTAGTAAAATTAGGTAATTTATTTTGGCTCTGTTTATTTTAAAACTTTATCTTTTTTAACATTTGAACATGATATGGACTAAAATGTAAGTATTTGGCAAATTAATACTTATTATTATAAAATGATGATAAATTAAGTACAATCGACTTACCTCCAACTTCCTGTTTTTGCTTTAATTGATTTATTGGTTTTCAGTTTATTATTTGGTGTTCTAGAACCAACTAAAAGACATAATAAAGGGCCTAAAAAATATTACTGGTTTTGATTTTAATTTATTTTCATTTAAATTTTATGTTAGAATATGCATTGGGCATACCTTTTTAAATTGCTCCCATACCTATTTAAAATAAAGATATTAACCTTACAACATTGTCATGAAGGTGTTTTTCTTCAAGAAAACATATTTAACCCCCTGTTTAAATTTAAAATCCTTTATATGTGTCAAAAAGACAGTTGCCTAGACATTAATCTTCAAAAACACCATATCTAAATTCAAATTTTTCGAAAGCAAAAGACCCTATTTTTGTATCCACATTAACTTCAGATCCAGACTTCCCATCACTACGCGCAGTGGTAGTAACACTTTTCCATTTCGTAAATAAATGTGGGTTTGGATTTTCATAATTTTTATAGGCTTTATATCCTTCAGGTGTTAATATACGATTTGCAGCTCCTTTATTATCGAAACCACTTTTTACAAAATTCGAGTTGTTTACTAAAAAATTTTGAAGTTTATTATTCTCTTTTCCGTAAGATTTACTTCTGTAATACAGCGTAGTTCCTACTGGAAATGCAGTAAAGAATGAAACATTTACTGCTTCACTTTCTATATAGTTAATTGATTGACTATTGTAATTATAAATTAAAACGTCATACTCGTTTTGAGTTTCATCTTTAGCAAAAATAGCATCCAACTCGTTGGTAGCTGTATTTGGATTTCCGGTTATACTAGTTTCATAACGAACCATACCCAACATAGACTTTATCTCTTTAATGCCTTCAGGATCTTCACTACCTATTCCATTTGCCCACCTGTAAATATATTTTAACCCTTTGCTATTATATTTATAAAACATGTTGGACAAAACCAATTCTACAATGTCTCTATGTGTAGTTTCACAAGTAATTAGCACACCTCTTCCATCTGCTCCATTCATAGTGGTTACCGTGCTATATTCCATGAGATCTATTGTTGTGTTAGCATTCCATTTTGGATTACTAATAAGGGGCGCGAAACTTTTAGCATACTTGTCTCGCATGTTCCTTGAGCTACTGTCCCCAATTTTAATGTAATCTGAAAGCCCCCAAAAGTCACATTTTACATTATTCGCAAAGTTATAATCTATGAGGTCTTCTATAAAGGACGCAAAAGGTTCGCCTTTGTAATTTAACATCTTTCCTGTTTTAAGAAAACCATGTTCTCTAGTATGCAAACCTACTATGGCATTTGGTAAAACAGATCTTACGGCACTTTCAGTATTTGCAAAATGTTCTATAAAGTCTTGTTTGGTACCATACCAATGTTCTGGCGTTTCTATTTCAGAACCTACTCTAAAACGCCATGACAAAACTTTTTCTTTACCATAGGTCTCAACCAACTTAACCATCAAAGCTTTTATAAAATCATGATAGGCCCGTTTATCAGCTGGTGGGAGGGAGTTACCATATTTAGACATTCTTTCATTTTCACGAAAATTAATATTATCTCTTGTACCAGTTGGAATGAATTTGTAACCATGTTGAAATGCCCATGGTGGTTGATCTAAAGCAATTTGAAAAATTTCTGTCTTTGAATTAATTAGTTTATCTAACCTTTCAATAAGAGGTTCCCATCTGTAAACGTAAACGTTATTAATTGAGTCGTACAAACATGGATCAAAATCCAAATCCATATAAGGAACTCCATTTACAACTTTTATTATCCCTTCAATCATCCTAACAATGTTCATCTTAAGTCCAGGTCGAATAGTAGACCCATTTCTTGGGCTTATTCTATTAGCAGCATTCCAAACATCATGAATTGGAAATTTCCTTTTACTTTCACTTGTAAAATCTGTAGAAAATTTTACTTGTGCTTGTATAGAAATTGAAATTATAAACCACAAAAAAGAAAGAACAATAATTTTCATATATAAAAAAATCAAGTACAAAAGATAATATATTAAATAAAAAAACAATTGATACCCTGTATTGTCCTGTATACTCCTTATTTATTTTAAAATTTAAGGTTAGAATTATTGTTGATATATGTAATATCTAGAAACTGGCTCCATTATCCAATATACTTAAGCCCATACCATAAAAGAGGAATTGTAAAAACCAAATGGTTAATACAATTGCTTAATACATTACATTTTTAATAAGAGGCGTATTGGTATTTGGAAATTCTTTATATCATTTATTTTTAATAAGCCCTATTGTTGTCTAAAGCACATTTGTTGTTAAATTGCCAAAAATAATCAACAAAAAAGCCACATTTTTTCGGCAAATAAGTGCTCATAGCCAGCGGCAACGGCAACATCTAGTAAAGGCTTCCTACTTTAATTACGAAGCTTAAAACTGAGCTTAAAATTCCTGAAAGAATGGCAACAACCAACCCTTTAACTAAATTAAACTCTAAAACACTTTTTTCTTTTCTTCTTTAGATAGTTCCTTTTCCTCAATCATTCCCGTTTTACCTAAAAGCGCAATACCAAAAAAGCAATCCAAAACACCAAGCAATACAATTTATTTAATCCTAACAGAATCGTGTTTAACAAATGTTAGTTAATTAATCATTCTTAATTGTTTAAGTTTATTATCTCTTAATATAAGATTAAACTAAAAACATATTATAATAAATAATGTTTCATATTTTAATACTAAACATATATTCTCCAGAATTAATAGTCTCAATCCTTCCAGGTAATACCACTTTGGCTTGACAGTTAGTAGGTACCACGACCTTATATTCGTAGGTTCTATTTCCAGTTTTTTTCCATTCTGCTTCTATTTCACCATAAATTGAATTATAACTGGCTTTGGCAAAATCCATTGTTTGAATGAAATTTGGCTTGAAAAGTATTTTCTGAAATCCTTGTCCGTTTGGATCTGTATTAATACCGGCCATATGTCGGTAAAAGAAATTATCTACAGCTCCCATAAAATGATGAATATTCGAAGATGTAAACTTATAACCTTCAGGCAAAGTAGTTGCGCCTTCTTTAATCATCCAGCCAAACGAAGGCCAAGTTTTGTCAACAACTACCTCATGCATTAAATCGGCATAGCCATTTTTTGGAAAGTATTCGTAAGCCGAGTGTACTGTAAATACACCTCCCCACAAATGATTCGATTTATCAATTACTATATTATCAATCACTTTTTTCTCTAATTGCGCACGGTATTTTTCAGGCACTATATCGTAATTCAATGCTAAAATGTTTACTACCGGTAAAAACTCGCTGAATGGTTTCAATCCTGCATACTCCACTTTCTTTTCGTCGAAAGCCCATTTCTGTATTCCATTGTGCATACGGACAATTAAAGCATCAAGATGTTTTTTATCCGCTTTTTTGCCCAGTTTTTCGGCCATAACTGCCATGCGTTTCATTACTAAATAAAAATTCATGGAAGCTATCACTTCATTTCCTCCCGGTTTTCCTTGTTCTTTATAGGTAGCATCATAAGGTGGCACCCAGTCGTTGTAAGCTTCACTGAACATGCCATCTTTTTCTTTAGAATTATTATTTTTCCATGAAAAATTAACCCACAGCATCATTTTATCCCAGTATTTCTCGAACAAACGGGTATCACCATAATAATTATACATATACCAAGGTAGATGAACTGCAGCCGATGACCAAAGCGTAGAATTCCCATTCCTATACTCATTGGCAGGAGCAATAGCTGACATGCCTCCCAATGCATCTTGCGTATCAAAAATATCACGCGTGAATTTGGTTATTAAAGCCGCTAAATCGTAATTGGCCATTCCGTATTCCATACCTGTTACGGCATCACCTAACCAACCGTTTTTTTCGCGATGCGGACAATCTGTAGGAATACTATGTAAATTATATATGAGTGATTTACGGCAAATTTCATGTACCGCATTAATTGTTTTGTCTGAAGAATAAAATTGACCTACTCGAGGGACATCGGAGTGTACTTCGCATATTTCCACGTCTTCAATATCTAGTTTCACCTTTTCTAAACCTACTACTTGAAAGTACCTGAATCCTTTATACGAAAATTTACATTCTGCGTATTCTACTTTATCTCCTTTAGCTATATAGGCCATTTGTTGAGCTGCTCCGGGTTGATGAATAGTTGATGGCTCTACATTCTCTCCAAAATAAACAAGTATTCGTTGTCCTTTTTTTGCACCTTCAATTCGTAATCGTACCCAGCCAGATAGGTTTGTTCCTGCGTCGAACCATGTTCCATAATTACCTTTGTACATCGTTTTTACAGGATGAAAAGTATTAGTAACACGTATTGGCTGACACAGTTGTGATATTAACTTTCCGCCTGGAGATGGAGCAGGTTTTACATTTTCCCAAGTTGAGTCGTCAAAAGAAGCCATATTCCAATCCTTAATCTCTTTGGTAGCATCATAAATTTCTCCCATATGTGGACCATCGTAAACAACTGGTCCTCCGGTAATCTTCCAACTTAAATCACTTATAACATCTTTTGAAGTTCCATCGGTGTACTCTATTTTAATGCGACACATCAATTTGGGTTGCCCTACATACCCGTTTTTTTTATAAAAACCCCAATGATCATATGCTAGTTGACCGTAAAACCCTCTGCCCAACATAATGCCAACAGCATTATTGCCCGAAATAATTTCTTTGCTAATATCGTGTGTTGCATACAAAATAGTTTTTCTATAATCGGTCCAACCTGGATCTAAAACCTGATTACCAATTTTTTTACCATTAACATACAATTCGTAATAACCAATTCCGCTAATAAAAGCTCGAGCACTTTTCACTTTTTTATCTGCATTAAACTTTTTTCGCAAAAGTGGTGCTGGGTCGTAAGGCGAGTCGTGGTAGAAATTGTAGCGTTCCCAGAGATTCATACGAGCACCAAAATAACTTGGTAAACGAAACTCTGTACATTGGGATTCAATTTCTTTTTTGCGCCACCATTCTTTAACCCATTCATCTTGGTTGCGCCATGCAATCCATTGAGCATCTTTCCAATCATCAACTGAAAACAGTCCTGTTGAGAATGTTGCTGGCTCGCTCCATTCTGATACTTTTTTGTTTTTATCCCAGACTCTTACTTTCCAAAAATATGCCGTAGCAGGATTAAGTTTTCTGCCCTTGTAAACAATCTGAATACTCTGTGAACTAGTTACTTTTTTCGAATCATAAACATCACCTATATTCTTATCAATATTATCTTTTGAACTTGCAACAATAATTTGATAAGCAGTTTGATATTGCACATTTTCGGTAGATTTTAATTGCCAAAATAAACGTGGGTTTTGCATGTCGATACCTTCTGGATTTGTAAGGTATTCGCATTTTAAATCGATGGGGTGTATTTGTGCAACTATATCAACTGAAAATAAAATGAAAAATGATAAAATTAAGTGTTTCATACGATAGATTTAATTATCAATATAGAGATTATATAAGTTTGAATATTTACAATCCTTATTTTGTATACATTCTATTTTTTTTAAGTTGATGAACGAGCAAACATATGTTTTAATCCTATACGTTCTCTGGTTAAGGGTTCGGCATCTAATTAGGGTTGCAAATCCCATCCACTTTATTTGTTGTAAGGCATATAAAAACTACCCACGGCAACACCACCTAATGAATGAAATAACACGCCTAAAATTGCTTGCATTATGTATTAGTTTAGTTTAGTTTTTAGCAAATTCTAACAACTCTTAATTTCAATAAATTCCCCAATTTTTCTATTTTATTGGCAATATGCCCAACTCCAATGGCACAATGATGTGAAGGCCCTTGTTTAGACCACTCGTTCATAAAAGCGCGTGCCCCTATTGAAAAACGGTACCGGCTGTTGGTATTTCCAATATGCAGTACAGGACCTTCAACCGATTCGCCTTCAGCAACTAATAAAAAGACATCATCTTTACCTTCTACCACTGAAAGTAAGGTAACTGGACCGTGCTTAACCGTCATTTGAATAGACAAGCCTTTACCTGGTTTTCCGTGATATACTGGAAGGGGTACTAACTGAACTTTTCCTTCGGCAATGGCGAAATGAGCAGGACCATCGTGCCCCAACATTACAATATCATCATTGAAATCCATGGCATAAAACTCTGAGAAAGAGCCGCCAACACCAAAAGCATCCATAATTTTCATAGCTTGGGCATTCTTCACTTCATACTCACCAGCCACAGGCACATTTTTTCCGGTAAGCAACGTATTTCCTGCAATTATGGAAGTTACCATATTTTCGTATTCATTGCCCGATTCGCCTTCATAATAATAGGCTAAAGAACCTAGGTTATGATTTTGAACTAATTTATCAAGCGCGACGGATGTTTTTGCTGCGCGAATCAATTCTGCTTCTTCACATTCTGCAACAACCTCAAACGCGTTGTGAAATTCTTGAATTTTTGTTTTAATCTCTGTTTCAGTTACCTCGTCTCTATATTTTTTTACTTCGCACATTTCAACAATCTCTATGTGTGTGCCAAATGCGGCCGATTGTTTTGTTAAATCGGAATACACATCTAGCATACCGCAGTAGTAATGCCCTAAAACGCCCAATCTATTGTTATTCATTACTGAAGCTACATTCGCAGCATCAATCCAATCTTGAATATCATCCCAAACAGCTTGTTCGCCTAAATAGCCTGTTACAAATTCGTAATCTAATCCGGTGCGGTTAAATACGTTTGCAATTTCGGGAACAGAACAAGCTTGACAATGTGCTAGCCATTCGCCCGTCATTAATCCACGATCGCCCATTTTATTGAAATTTTCATAATCAATAGCAGCAACTGGTTGGATATTCAGGATCACAATGGGACATTTTAGTTTTTGAACAACTGGTAAAACAGTGGATGATAACGCGTATGTTGAAATATACAAAAACACCATATCCACATCGTTTTTCTTGAGTACATCAGCGGCTTCTCTTGCTTTTATGGGCGAATCAATCAAGCCGACATTTACAACCTCTGCGCCAAATTCGCTCATTTTATCGGCTATCTGATTTTGATAACTTTCTAACCGCTCGAATAGGCCCTTAAATTGTGGCCAATAGGTATCTAATCCAATGCCATATAATCCTAGTTTCATTTTGTTTTTTATCTTTAATTTGATTGATATATTTTCAACTCTAAAATCGAAGGTGCTTTTTTAGCTTCAGCAATAAAAATTCTACATTTTGAAGCTGTAACAGACTCAAAGCTATGCGTTTTATTAGCTCCACAAGTTCTGTCGCTTACAAGGTCATTCCATCTATTTTTATCCCAATATTGTATTTTGTATGCTGAAATATGATTTTCAAATTCATCAATAATCACTTTATTAAAAGTCTGTGGTTTTATCCATTCCACCTCTAAATATTGATTATTTAAGTCGTTAGCCAACCAACGTGTTTCATTGTTTTCATCGTTTGCTTTAAATGCTTCAAAACCTGGTAATTTTTCGGTTTCAATAAACATCGTTGAAGCATTGATTCTGCCTAAAGTTGCTAAATTTTTTGAAGTTCCTAATGGTTCTGGATAGGTTACTTTTGGAAGTTCATTTACTTTAAAATCATAAACACCAGATGCTACATTATAAATGACATAATTTCCAACAGCATCACTTTTTTCAGAACCTACATAGTTAACGCCTTTAACTTTTTCTACTAAATTATCACCTTCAAAAACAACCTCTTTTGAAGTTGCTGGTAAATAAATAATTGCATTTGTATTTACTGGAATTTCAATATGGAATGTTGCGCCTTTATCTTGTTTTTTCCAATTAACCACCACATGACCATACATCGATTGGTATTCGGTATTAGCAAAGGTTAAATCACCAACTAAAGCTGGTTTTATTACCATGTTTTGCATACCCAAGCTTACTGAATTTGGTCTAATTCCGCCAAATCCTTTAATAAAATAGCCTCCAATTCCGGTATAACACGTATGAATTTGACTATTACCTACGGCAGACCAACGTTCTGGCCATACCGTTTTCCCTTGTTCTATAAAATAGCCATAACTTGGGTGGTGCTTATCTTGAAGCAACTCATAAATTAAATCCATGCGTTCTCCCGACTCGATAAAATAACGCGTGTACAGTGCTTGACCTGAGCTACCGGTATCGTAATACGGAAATTTATAAAGAACGTTATCTACTAAATTATCATAGACTTTTTGTTTTTCAGACTCAGGAGTTACCCCTGCCAATAAAGCAAAGGCTTGATTAACTTGCTGGCCATTACCATATTGTCCGGTTTCAGCATTGTAAGTCATTTTATGCGTTGCTTCCCGCTGTACTTTTAAACGATTGGCATAGATTTTGGCATCTTCGGTTTTACCTAATTCTAAAGCCATTTTCTCTGCATTATCGAGCATTACCGCATAAATACAATTGTTAAAATGAATGGCTTCGGGTGAGTTACTGCTGGTCCAGAAATTACCTCGTGGCGTACACCAATCGCCTAAACCTGGAAATTCTCTGGCGCCTTGCTCGCCCGTTATTAATGCACCGCCTGTTTCGAAATTAGAATTTTGATACATCCAAGTCATCCATTTTTGCATAGACTCGTAATTGTCTTCCAGTACTTTTTTGTCACCCAACATTCTGTAGGTTTCCCAAACTGTTAACGGGCTATTGGCTTTCCACATTAAAAAAGGACGGTCATTTTCATTTACAATACCACGAATCTGTCCGTCAGGCAACTGCGCATCGCGGGTATATTGAAGATACTGATCCATGTAGGCCCCACTTTCAAAATTGGGTAACGCATCACCATACATTGCGGCCACAGTGACTTCTCCCCAACCGCGTCGTTCTCGATGCGGGCAATCGACCAAAATACCATCCATGGTATTTGCGATGTAGGTATCTAAATTAATCTTATAAATTTTGTTGAGTAGTTCGCTTGAAGAATGGAACTTACTAATAATTTTACGGTCGTTAGTAACTACAAAACCTTTTACATCGGTCAAACTCGGTTCGTAATTTAAACCGTAAACGGTAATCCAGCGCCCACCGGCTACATTAAATCGGTTTGTAAAGGTGCCTTTGCCCGACTTCCCAAAAATGTATTTGCTTTTTTGCTTCCAATTAGAACGCACATCTGCTACATCGCTAATTTCAAATAAAATAGAATCGCCTTCTTTACCTTGAAACAAGTCCATTTCAAAAAAACCAGTATAGTTTTCGCCCATATCAACTCGATACGTACCGTCTTCATTTTTAGAGATGGCCATGGGTTTGATTTCTCTAAACTTAACTTGAGGCTCTACCATTTGCGCACTCAGTTGCGCGGTAATTGGGCTGAATTTTCTATTTTGAAATTTATCTTTCCCTATAAGTTTATCTTCTTTAACTTCAACCGAATCATTGATTGCTTCGAGTGATGCATTTAATTTTTCAGCATTGTAAATATGGGCATTTTCCCAATTGGCATCATTGTAAGTAACGGTATTCCAGTCGTCTTCCTTTAATCTATCATCTATGGTTTCACCTCCAAAATCTAAAATATCCCAATCGCCGTAATAAGAACTATGGCTTTTTTTGCATTTCCAAGTATCATCGGTTGCTAAAATTATTTGTTCCTTAATTGTTGTGATATTGGCTTGCGCTTTAAACACAAATGGTGGATTACGATACTCAGAAATACGGTCCCATCGTGCCCAACCTGCTGCGTGCCAAATAGCAATGACATTATCCCCTTTGTTTAAGAATTCCGCAATATCATAGGTTAAATAAGGAATGCGTTTTTTCATGTATGATGAAACTGGATTAATCACATTTTCGGTTACTTTTTGTCCGTTAACATACAATTCATGATAGCCAAAAGAAGCAACATATACGAACGCTGAAGTAGCTTTT
This sequence comes from Siansivirga zeaxanthinifaciens CC-SAMT-1, assembly GCF_000941055.1. GTDB lineage: Bacteria > Bacteroidota > Bacteroidia > Flavobacteriales > Flavobacteriaceae > Siansivirga > Siansivirga zeaxanthinifaciens. The sequence continues at coordinate 3,033,034 of NZ_CP007202.1, forward strand.
TCATTGATTTTAAAGGTTTTCCGATACCAATTATGGTCCGTTTTTTTTTGGTCGAGTTTGTGAATCCAATCACCTTTCCAATCGGAAGCATTTAAAAGCCCCATGGAAAATGTAGCGGGTTCGCTCCAATGAGATGCCATACCAGTAGCATCCCAAACCTTAACTTTCCAGAAATATTGGTTAGTTGAGACTAAAGGAATGCCATTGTATCTGTTATTTACAGATTGATTAGAATCGAACTTACCTGAATCCCATAAATCACCCAGATCATTTTTTAAATTATCTAAACTACTAGCTACTAATACTTGATAAGCCGTTTGTTTTTGCCCCCTATTATTATTAGCATCTACTAATTTCCAGCTAAATCGAGGTGTTGTATTGTCAATTCCTAAGGAATTCGTTTTGTATTCGCATTTTAGATCCATTGGTGAAACTGAAGATGGATACTTGCAGCTTGAAATACATACAATTAATACTATTATGAAAAGTTGCTTACAAAATTGATGCATAAAGTGGTGATAGTTTAGTTAATATTACATTTTTAAGATAATGAATTAAAGTTTTATTATAAATATATATGAGCAAACCTTTCTAAATTTTAACTCCGTAAATAAATACATAATAGTGGTACCTATACGCTTATACTTTTAATAAAACCTTAGAGGTCTTAAGTATTTAAATTTCGCTATATTTATTTGAGATAGCAATTAACAATTTGATAAATTAGTTGAACAAAATGATATGACAAATAAGTATAGAAAATATTTAATTACTAGTGAAAAAGATAGCTCCTGGGGATTTTATGTTAATAATTTAGGACGAAATGTTATTAATAAAAACACTGATTACCCTTCAAAAGATCATCCAGATCAATACATTTTCACATGGGAAAAGGGGCGTGTTTTAGATGAATTTCATTTAGTATTTATCACTAAAGGTCAAGGTGTTTTTGAAAGTAAGGAAACTGGAAAAATTAACGTTAGCGATGGCGATGTATTTTTATTATTTCCCGGAGTATGGCATCGATACAAACCTAAAAAAAGTATAGGGTGGACCGAGCGTTGGGTAGGTTTTTCAGGAAAAATTGCATCACAATTTCTATCGAATGGTTTTTTTAACACTCACGAACCTATTATTTCTAAATGTAACAAGCCCTGTATATTAAATCATTTTAATTCACTTTTTAAACTATTTGATGAAGAGCCTTATGGCTTTCAGCGAATTGCTTCAGGTATTTGCATTCAACTTATGGCCGACTTATATAATATAAAAAGTGGTGGAAGTTATATTGAAACCTTAAACTCCATGATATCGAAAACGAAAAGTATCATGTACAACAATATCAACTCAACCCTTAATTTAAAGGAAATTGCTCAAAGCTTAGGAGTAAGTTATTCTAAATTTAGAATAGATTTTAAAAAACAAACAGGCCTTTCGCCTTTACAATACCATCTTCTTATAAAAATTGAAAAATCTAAGGAGTTACTTTTAAACTCAAACAAATCACAAAAAGAAATTGCTTTTGAACTAGGATTTGAATCGGATGTATATTTTAATCGTTTATTTAAACGTAAAACGGGTTTGGCTCCGGGAAAATTTAGAAATATAAAAAATATAAGTAAATAAAAATAGCGGAAGAATATTCTCCCGCTATTTGATTATATCTAAAGTTTAAGCAAATGTTAAATACACATTTACTAAAAAACTATTTTGTTATTAATTGAACAGTAAACTCTTCGAATTTTACATCTCTGTTTCTTATTACTAAAGTATCTTTCACTGTATGTAATAAATCTACTGTTGTTCGAGAAACTAATTGCCCAAAAACTCTTTGTTCTACAACTTCTACATCACTATACTGGTACTCAAGATACATTACATTACGTTTTTGGCCACCCCATTCATCTCCATCTTCAACATATCTACCAGTTCCTGTTACAGTATATTTGTCACCTGGCACATTTGTTATCGAAATATTTCCATTATTATCGAATGTCATGTTTAAAGAAACGTTATCAGTACTTGGAATATCTCCTCTTCTAACACGATTTGTAACTGAGGCACTATTCCTTCCAGTAGTCATTACTGGAACTACTTCATCTCTTTCAACAAATTCTTCTTGATAAACAGAAGTAGAATTAATATCATTTGTAACTGTAGTCCCTGAAGAAGCAGTAAAAACTTCAGAAGTACCTACAACTTTGTCTTCACCACGACGTAAATAAACTCCTTGATATTTATTCATAAACTTAATACCAAAAAGAGTATAATCTTTAGGTAGAGGATTCCAATCATCTGTTTTAATCTTAATAGGATTAGGTACAATAGGAATTCCTGTTAATAAAGAATCTAATTCTTCATAGTCTGTAATTCGTAATGGAATTACATAATGCGTTTGATTTTCTGCAGCAAAAGCAAGTGGATCATCAAAAAAAGCATCACTAAGTTGTATAGGAATACGACCATTAATGGAACCCGCTGGAATAGTAACTGGACTTTGTTGCTCTATTGTATAATAAGAAGAAGGTAAAATTTGTACATTCACAGAATCTACTCCTAAAATATTTGCATCTATTAATTCTGGAGCAAGTTCAAAATATACTTTTCTATCTATTTTATTTTCAAAAACTCCAGACATAACAACACCAATTTCAAATCGTCCATTGTTATCGTTATCATTAAAACCTAAATCATATTCTCCTAAAACTAAAGTTCTAGCAGGAGTCTGAAATGGAAAAAAGACCGAAGTTGAGCCAAAATCATCTTTCGCAATTTCTTGATTCTCGCAAGCCATTAAGCTAAATACTAAGGCTATTATTACAACTAATTTTATTTTCATGTTAAATGTTTTTTAAATTCTTTAAAATTATGTTCTTACCATCCTGTATTTTGTTCAATCTCAGGAAATTTCAAAACTTCATCATTAGGTATTGGCAGATAAGTAGCAAATGAAGGATAATTTCTATTTTCTACAGAAGGTAAATCAACATAACTTGTACCATTAAAAAATGAACCTCTTATAGTTTCGTTTAAAGGTAAGCCCCATCTTCTTAAATCCCAAAATCTGTGTCCTTCAAAACTTAATTCTAATCTTCGTTCATTTCTAATAAGATTTCTCATGGCCTCTTTTGAGGCTATAGATGCTAAGTAATTATCTGGCTGAGCTATACCTGCTCTCTTTCTAATAGCTTCAATAACTTGACGAGGTGTCATACCATTAATCTGTTGGTCTGGGCCACCAATTTCATTAGCTGCTTCAGCAAATATTAGGAATAATTCTGTATATCTAAAGTAAACATCATAATGTCTTTGACCAACTGAAGAACCATCGTCATTCAATCTTACATCAGGACGTAATAATTTTTTAAGATAATAACCAGTTTTGGTTGAAAATTCAGGAATAGAATCTAATCTATCAATTTTTCCTCCTACACCAGTATTAATAGAGCCACCCCCAAAAGATGATCCATTAAGTACTACAAACTCTGCTAACCTTGGATCTCTGTTAGCATAAGGGTTTTGAGGATCAAATCCATTAGCGACTGTAGCAGGAAAACCGCTTTGCATAGGGAATGCATCTACAAAATTTTGTGATGGGTTGATTTCTCCATTACCATTTACAGAAGGTGGGAACATTCGACGCTCAATACCAGAACTTGGTCCACCTATAGTACCTCTCCAAATCATTTCTGAATCATTGTTCTCGTTGTAACTTTTATAGTAATCAAGACCATTACTAGCAAGACCAGAAATTCCTCCAATAGTATTTAACAATTCACTTGAATATGTTGCAGCTAGATTGTAATATCCTTGATCATTTAAAAATGATGGGCTCGCAGCAAAAAGTGCCAAACGCGCCTTTAAAGCTTTAACTATTCTACCAGAGATTCTTAAGTTATAGCGAGAACCATTAACTACTTGATATTTATTAAAATCATATTGTTGATAAATTGGTATTATAGCTGAAGCATTATTAGAATAATCAGTAGGTAATAAATCAAGTGCAGCATCAAAATCTGCCATAATAGCCTTAACTGTATCGTCAAATGATAAACGAGGTGTGTTAAAATTACCATCAGATTCTATAAACTCTTTTATGTAAGGAACTCCTAATAATTGTCCTGAAGTACCAACACCCGCATGTGCTTGTAAAGCGTAAAAATGATGTAAACCTCTTAATGCTAATGCCTCACCTTGCATACGTAAATAAAACATTTCATTTATATCTTGATCTGAAGACCATACAATCTCACCAGCATCAATAATCTCTAGAAATTTGTTTACCCATAAGATGCTTTCGTAATTATTCCAACGTGAAGTAGGGTTAAACTGAGCGTTTAACTCACCAAGAGCCATACGCTTAAAACTATTATTTAGTTGGTTATTTACAGCATCATCTGTTGCAGCATCAATAAAGGTAAACTGATCAATTAAACGCGAATAACCATTCAATAATATACCTTCTGCAGAAGCAGGATCGGTACTAGTAAACTCGAAGTCCAATCTGTTTTCATCAATTGGATCTAAGATGGTATCACAGCTAATTATGCACGTAAAAAACGCCATAATTACTATATATTTTATTAAATTTTTCATTTTATCTATCTAAATATTTATTTTAATTAAAATGACATTCTTACACCAAGTGTATAAGTTCTAGCCTGAGGATTACCACCGACATTTAACTGACGGATATCGCGATTTTTAGCAACTTCAAAAAGATTATATCCCTGAAAATTTAAACTAAAATCTTCCATTCCAATTTTTTTACATAGGTTCTCACTGAATTCATATGTTAATTGGGCACGACTAATCTCAAAGAAACTAGTATCATATAACCAGAACGATGATGTTCTAAAGTTATTTTGATTATCACCTGAAGTTAATCTTGGAAAAGTAGCAGTATTAGCAGTTTGTGGTGTCCAACGACCTAAAACTACTTCTGAGTATTTATCGGTTCCATTTGGGCTGAAGTAATTGCTAAAACCAGTTAATTTATTACCAAGTCCACCTGTTTGTCCTGTACCTAATACAAATAAGTTAAATCTTTTATATTTTAAATTAAGATTAACTCCATAAGACCATGGGCTTGCACTCTGTCCTATATCAATACTATCATCATTATCAATAATATCATCTCCGTTTTGGTCTATATATTTTAAATCACCTGGCTTAACTTCTCCAAACTGAGGTTCTGGCAAACCATTTATTAAATCTCCATTAACATCAAAATCAGCAGCAGAATAAAAACCATCGTTAACTAATCCATATATGGTAGATAATTCTCTTCCTTGTCTATTTTGATATTCAAACTCATTAGTTTCAGATCGTTTTGAAGCTTCTGTTTGACTGTATAATACGTTTGCACCAATTCCTATTGAAAAATCATTAAAGGTTTTATTAAAATTTAAACCTAATTCAAAACCGGTATATAAATTAGCATTAAAGTTATTAAAAGGTCTAAATGTATTATAATAAGAAGGATATTGATCAGCTAATATAGTTAACTGTTTATCAAGTTCTGTTCTAAAATAATTAGCTTCTATCCAAAGTGAATTCATTAAATAACTTTCAAAACCTAAGTTTAAATCAATACGCTGTTCAAAACCTAAATCTGGGTTAGCACCTTGTGAAATGTTTTGTCTTCTGTTAGAGTATACACCATCTGCCCAAGTAAAATTTGCACCATCTGAATAGTTTTCATCGTATAAATAATAACCATTAATTCCTACATCAGATTTAATAATTCCACCAGATGCTTTTAATTTTAAGTAATTTACAAAATCACTGTCTTTTAAAAATGACTCTTCACTTAAAATATAACCTAAACCAAATGTTGGAGAGAAAGCACCTTTGTTACCATTTGGTAATTTAAGAGAGTTCACATAAGCTCCAGAAAAATCTACAAATATTTTCTTCTGAAAATCATAGGTCATTTGAAATCCTATATGAGAATCTCTATCAGTTTGAATAACACCATCTCTTTTTTCTGAATTGTAATAACCCAAAAGTGTTGTATTTAAAGAGTTATTACCAGCAAAAGTTTTTTCATAATTTACTAATGCATACATCCCTATACGCGATGTAAATCCATTAGAGCTAACATTTTCAGATAAATCTCTTCTATCTTCACCGAAGTCTTGTAATGCAATTATTTTACCATCTTGCCATGTTGGAGCATAAGCTCTGTATTGGTTAGATATAGATGTGGTATAAGAATCTAAAAAGTCGAAGCTTAAGTAAGTTTTTGCAGATAATCCTTTTGTTATTTTAGAAAGATCTAAATTTATTGTGTTATTAAATTGTGTTACGCGAAATACGTTATTTTGAAAACCACCTGCAATAGATCGAGCTATAGGTGCATTTACTCCAAGCTGTTGTGCAGTACCTAGTAAATTTCCATCAAACACATTAGCTCCTGCTAATAAAGTTGCAAGATCTGGATTATTATCAATATCTAAAGCACTAACTGGAAGAAAAGGCGCATAATCAAAAGGAATAAATGTAGGAGCAGCACTTAAAAGATTAGCTCTAGAGCTTTTAGAATTACTAAAAATCGCAACCCCATCAATACTACTTGTAATCCAGTCATTTACCTTAAAATCTATGTTACCTCTAACATTAAAACGATTGGATCCAGCATTTATATCTTCATTAATGTTAAGCCAATCTTCATTATAAAGCCATCCTACATTAACATAATATTGAGATTTATCACCTCCACCAGAGAACTCAGAAATAACATTATGAGTACTAACAAATGGTTGAATAAAATCATACAAATCAACATCTGGATATTCAATAGGGTTTAAACCATTTCGAGTGTTTTGAATTTGATCTTGAGAAAAACCTACCACATTTAAGTCTAATCCATCATTGCTAAAAGCCTCATTACGTAATTCCATAAACGTAGCTGCATCTAAATAATTTGGTAATGCCAAAGGCGTTCTTATACCAGAACGAATATTTACATTAACCTCATTTCTATTTATTTTACCACGTTTTGTGTTTATAATAATTACACCATTTCTACCTTGACTACCATATAATGCAACTGCATTTGCATCTTTAAGAACAGTAATTTGTTCTACCTCTTCCATATTTAAAATATTAGGATCACGACCAAAAACACCATCAATTACAAACAATGCATTGCCAATACCTCTAATATTCGATGAGCCTCTAACTCCAACTGTTAAACCTGTAATATAATCTCTAACAAACTGTGTATTATCATATACTAAACGGTCATTAGTATTAATTGTAGAAACAGATCCAACTATATCACGTCTATCTTTGGTAGTAACTCCCATTTTAATCTCATCATCTTCTGACGCTAAGAACTGAGATTTCTCTAAAACTAAATTAAAATTTAGATTTGTTATATCTGTAATTGAAAGCAGTTTAGATTCGTAACCATCTTTTTGAATTACAATAGTTTCCTCTTCGGGAATTACAATTTGAAACTTACCACTACTATCGGTGGTTACTTTAACTCCTTTGGGAGCAAAAACATTTACTCCTTCTAAAGGACTACCTTGTTCATCAACTACAGATACCAAGAATTTTGCATCTTTTGTTTGAGCAGTTGCAACATTCCAAAAGCAAAACAAGGTTAAGCACATCAGAGTAAACAACTTATATAATTTATTTATCTTCATTTTTTTCTTTAGTTTTTAGTATTAGTTAAAACAGATATATACAAGTTTTACCATCCTGGGTTTTGTTGAAAGCCTTCATAAAACTGTGTTTGATTTGCTTCGAATGGTAACCAATAATGCTTAGGATACTCACAAACTCTGTCTACCAATGGAACTTCTTCAAAGAACGTCCAATCTTTATCAAAATTTAATTTTGTCTTAATTCTGTATCTATCCTCATGAGCAACTCCCCAACGGCGAATATCAACCCATCTATGTCCTTCATAAGATAACTCAACAGATCTTTCTCTTCTTAATTCATCCATGAATTTATTTCTGTTTGCAACAATAGCCGGTTTTACATTATCTACTCCAGCTCTAGCTCTTAATTTATTAATTGCTTGCTCAGCAGTTAAAGGGAACGAACTAGGTGCAGTAGTTGGGCCACTAGCTACATGAAGAGCTTCTGCATACATTAGGTATACATCGGTTAACCTCATATGCATTCTAATTCCAGTAAACTGTCTAATAATATTGTTTCCTTTTTGAGAATGATATTGTCCATCAATTTCTGGATAAAACTTTTTGAAAAAATATCCTGTAAATGAATAACCGTTCCTGTCACGATGTGGACCAGAACCTCCTCCAGCACCACCTACAGAATAAAGCTGTAATACTCTATTTGCTGCAGGTATACCAGCTCTAGTTCCAAGTACGTCTCGATCTGCAAAAACCCATGCATAAAAACGAGGATCACGATTATCAAATGGTCTATTTGGGTTATAAGTTGGAGTACCGTAAGCACCGCTTAAGTCATCCTCAATCGATAATCCATTAGCCATTCCAAAATTATTATGAATAAAGTTATGTGTAGCACTTGTACATTGTGTACCAGTACCAGCTATAGGTCTTGGCATGCCGGTAGCCATAAAACTTTCTGTAGAACCTGGATGAGAACCATTAGAACCAGCAAAAATTAACTCTTTAGCCTCTGGAACAAGTCCTGGCCAAGTATTTCTTGGTGTTTCCCATAATAATTTCTTGTAATCTTCCATATTTTCTGCCAGATGATATACACCAGCTTGCTCAAGCTTAAGAACTTCTGCAAATGCATTTACAGCCATGGCTGCAAGTTCTGTATCATATGTATAAGTATCAATTCCTGGTTGGTTATTGAAAAACATTAATGGACTTGCTGCAAGAAGTAAGTTTTTACCTTGAAATGCATAAGCAGCACCTTTTGTTAATCTACCAGCATTGTTACCTAAGGTTCTTTGTCCATAAGGCTCATTATCCCAATCTACAGGTAATAATTCAATAGCCTTTTTATAATCTTCATTAATTGATAAGGCTACTTCTTTATAGGTTTCAGGTCGAGGGATGTCTATTGCTCCTGTAAATACTTCTTTGATGTGAGGAAAACGTCCCCAAAATTTCATAACTTCATTATGAAAATAAGCTCTAAAAAAATAAGCTTGTCCAAGTATAACATTCTTTTCTTGTTGCGTTAAACCAATCATTAAATCTTCGTTTGCAATAACAACATTTGCCTTACGTATTCCTCGCATACTAGCGTTCCATACTTTTGGTCTACCACGGCCTTGTTCTTCATTAGTGCTTCCTAAGGCTCCATTATTTTCGCCTGTTTGGAATCTGTTATTTTGATGTATATAACTTAAACTATTACCAATCCAAAGATTTAATTGACCACGATCTAACTGCGTACTAAATTTGAAGGTCTGAGTGTTGTAACCGTCATCTCCATATATATAATCTTGAAAACTCCAACCAGCCGTTCCATAGTCAACAACCAAATTATACATTTCTTCAACAAAACCTTGAGAAGTTTCGAAGGTTCCAAATACATCAGTTACATCAATTTCAGCTTCTGGAGCAATATCCAAATATTCTTCACAGGCAAACGTAAATAGTAGCCCAAGAAATAAAACTATTTTTATTTTAAAATTTTTCATAAATATTCTTTTTTAAAAATCCAAATTAAAACCAAAATTAAATCTTGCTAAGGTAGGATAATCTCCTCTAAAACTAGAATCGGCAGTTTGACTACTGTTAAATTCTCTATCGTCTGGTAAATCTGTCCATAAGAATAAGTTATTCCCATTAGCAAAAATACTTAGTGACTTAACTCCTAATTTCTCACATGTCTTTTTTGGAACAGTATAGTTTAAAGCTATACTTCTTAATCTTGTTAGAGAGCCATCCCAGAAATTACGTCTTGGATCGTTAGCCCCTTGATCAAAATTAAATGTTGGTTGTGTTCTTACTCCATTTGGATTATCTTTTGTCCAATATCCTAACTCATGAGCAAAGAAAGTATCAACTTGATTACTAAATGTTCTACTAGTGTAATTTCTGTTTGAATTTTGAGTACCGTAGAACTGAACAGAAAATTTCCATGCTTTATATTTGGCACCTACTGTAGCTGCCCAAGTTCTTTGAGGACGTGTAGGGAAACCAAATGGCACATTATCAAAAGCGCCATTATAAACGCCATCTCCGTCGTAATCAACTAAATTATAATATCCAGGACGTATATTTCCTTGTCCATTAACCAAAGGAGTTGAACTGTATAAATCGTCAATACTTCCAAGTATGTTAGCAGGAATAGCAGACCTTGGTTGACCGATTGGATAACCGGCTGCTTTTTGGTAAAATGGGCGTAGTTCTGGATCTTCTCTGTCAATAACTAAATCCTTGGCTTGTGTGTAATTAAAATTACCAAAAATATTTAGTCCATTTGAAAACGTATGATTAGCACCTAAAACAATCTCAAATCCTCGAACCTCTACCTCTCCTCTATTAAACGCTGGAGGGTTAGCACCAAACCAATCTGGTACGGCTCTTTGAGTACTTGGTATTAAAATATTACTACGGTTTTCTCCATAAAAATCTAACTCTGCAGTAATTGAGTTTTTAAATAAACCTATATCTGCTCCTATATTATACTTTGCAGCTGTTTCCCATTGTAAATTCGGATTACCAACATTAGCTTCAGAATAAAACACATAACTTTCGCGCACATTAGAAGCATTTGGGTTGATAAAAGCACCACCACCAATATTCCAAGTGGCTTGGTATTCAAATCTATTTCCACCACTGTCATCTCCAATTATACCATAAGATCCTCTAAATTTTAAATTATTTACCCAATCAACCTTACTCATAAAAGCCTCGTTAGACACTGTCCAACCAGCAGCCACTGCAGGAAAAAGATCGAAACGGAACCCTGGACCATACTTTTCAGATCCATTATAAGCACCACTAACGTCTAAGAAATATCTCTTATCGTAATCGTAAGTAACTCTTCCTACCCAGTCTTCACGATACGTTAAAAAACCATTACCTCTACCGTTTTGATTACGTCTTAGAAGTGCCAATCCTGTAACCGAATGTTTTTCAGCAAACGTTTGGCTGTAATTAAGAGAAAAATCATATAATAGACGTCTACCAATCGAACCATTTCTTATACTTGGAGTACTAAGTGTCCATGGAAATGGCACAAAACCAAAATCATTAATCCCATTTGGAGACTCAATTCGCTCTTCGAAAAATTCATTATAAACACGATAATTAACATTTTCTTGACCATCTGCACCAGGATCATTTAAACGCTGCTCACTTTCTGATGTATTATCTAAAGATAAACGGCCTTGGAAACTTAATCCATCGGTTATAAAGTCTAATTTTTGTTTTAAAATAAAATCGGTATTTATATTAAATGTATTTGTAGTAGAGTATCCGGTATTAGTTAACGTCACAAGAGGGTTAGTATTTGCAAAGATATCCCTATTATCTCTACCAAAAAAACCATCAGGAAAAACTGGTGTATAAGCATTTGGAGATAACTCATATATAGCGTTTGTTACTAAATTAAGGTTACCAGGTGTTTGCTGAATTCCTAAGAACCCTCCTAAATTTACAGAAAACTCGGTGGTTTTTGTAATATTAAAGTCTATATTACTACGAAAATTAAATCGTTCGTAGCTAAACTCGCTTTCATATCCTTTCCCATTATCATAACTAGCTCCATCAAAAACATCAGAAACTGTTTGGTAAGCTAAACTACCAAAATATTTAGCGTTATTTCCACCTCCTCTAACAGATAAATTGACACGATAATCTTGTGCCAAATCTTTTAACAGAATATCACGCCAATTAACATTGGGGTAAATAAAACTTTCAGCTTCATTTGCTGGATTACGATATCTATCAGCAATAGGCAATGGACGTATTAAATTCCATGAATCTTCATTTTGAGCAAGCTCACGATATATCGATGAGTTTGCTTCTAATATAGCATCATAAGCATCTAATTTTTCAGGTACCTTAGAAGCGAACTTGAACGTTGTATTTGCCTGTAAAGACAATTGCGCTTTACCCTTTTGTCCTCTTTTTGTGGTAACTAAAATAACACCATTTGCTCCTTGTACACCAAAAACGGCTGTAGCAGAAGCATCTTTAAGTACAGAAATATTTTCAATATCGTTAAAATCAAGATTGTCAATATTTCTAGGAACACCGTCTACAAGTATTAAGGGCTGTCCTGAACCATTCCAAGAGGCCTGACCACGAATAAAAATTTGCATATCATTTCTTCCAGGAACACCACTACCATTTATAGCAATAAGTCCAGGTAAATTACCTTGTAATGCTTCTTCTACGTTGGTAATACCACCCGTTATAGCCTGCAAATCTTCACCTTTTATTTGAGTAATAGATCCTACAACGCTTTCCTTCTTTTGGGTACCATAGCCCACAAGAACTATTTCTCCTAGTGTTTCCCCTACTTGCTCAAGAATTATATTAATTAGGTTTCTACCATTAATAGGAACCTCTTGTGCTTTATACCCAACGTACGAAAAAACGAGTGTTTGTTGAGCATCAACCTCTATACTATAATTCCCATTAAAATCTGTAGCTACACCTTTAGATGTACCCTTTACCAAAACTGTGGCACCTGGTAAGGGCAAACCATCTGCGGATACAGTACCCGATACTGTCTGAGCATTTGTTATTGCCATACAGGACAGTATCATTCCTGTTGCAATCAAAATTCGCTTAAGATCAAGCGTAAATTTTAGTGTCCTTTTTAATTTCATATAAATTTAGTTCATAATTAGTATTCACAAATGTAGATGTTAAAGTATGTTAAATCTGTCCTGTTTTGTATGGTTGAGTTTAGTTGATTACTTTTTAATGATTCAAAAATAGACCTTGAAAGGGGAACATATGTACTTAAAAAGTGACTTAAAAGTCCCAATTTGTATTTTTTTTCTACAAAATTACAATTCTTGGAAGATCTATGTAGTACAAGGATATTATTTTTAATAACGCTTATTTAAAATAAAGTATCAATAAAAATTAATGTTTTAATTACCAAATATTTTATAAAAGAAACATTATAATCGTCTTTATTGTATTTGAGGTCATAAGTCAAATTGGATTGGTACTCTACGTATTAAACTTCTTTTTTTAATTTTTTTGATTTTAAATAATTAAAAAAAAGAATTTTAATTAGACCAATATGTACTAGAAAGAATTCAACCTTTACTATAAAGCAAAAAACAAACGACCTAAACGTAATCTAAAAATACTTAAGCCATTCTCATACAAGACTGTGTATATAAAAACAATCAGATTTTGTTAAATATATAACCTACTTTTAATGTGTTTTTTAATCTCATAAATGTTTAGTTGTTTAATTGTTTTGTTGTTTATTATTAAAATCAAATATAATACCTTAAAAATGTTAAGCTGTCCGGTCTTGTCCTGCAAAAATTAAATAAAACATTTTTTCAGCACTAAAACTTTGAAAATTCGATTATTTATACCCATAGTTTATAAATAGTTATTAAAATATATTGGTAAATAATACTTAAACAAGAATACTTAAAATTCGTAAATATTAAGAATAGGATTTTTGTCTATATTTAATATCTAATGAATATATAAAATACACCCTAATATAGTAATTTATTTAATTTCATTTTATTTAAACCAAAAAAAAATACAGAGTGTTTTCAGGCTGATTTATTCATGTTCATGGTATCATCTAACTAAAAGCAACATTGCTAATTGAATAATATTTATAGTTATATAAAAATTAATACTCTCAAAAAATTATTTTACTGTTATAACTAATTTTTATACCATGTATAAAGTATTAAAATTTAATGCAAATGAACTGTTCTATATGGTTATAAAAAAATTATATACTTTTGGTTTTGTTAATTATAAATACAACTGAAAGTTAGTTTTATTTAATTACAAGTTTTTTATGATACACTTTATTGCCATCGGCAAGAATTTTTACTAAGTACATGCCTGAATTTAATTTAACGTTGTTTTTAACTTCCATTCGCCCTGTTTTTGTTGAATTTTCAAACATTACTTTACCTAATATATCATAAATTAATACTTTGGCATTAGTAAAATTATCAAAAGTTATAGTAAAACTATCTTTAGCAGGATTTGGATAGATTTTTATTGAAGTTATCTTTAAATTGTTATTTTTTACACTAAGCAATGGGCCTCCACTTCCAAAAACTTGCCATTTGCTTCTAGGATCATTTTCTTCAAAATCATCTATTTCAATAAGGTTATAACAATTGCCATCTGTTTGATGATACAAAAATCTACCACTATTTTTTGCTTCAAATCTAAAAGTATCATCTGTATTATTATAATGTACTGTCCATAATTTATCGGTATCGATTGCTGGTGCTTCTTTAGTTGTACTAACCACTAGATAAGCCCCTGCTGCAAAACTACCTCCTGTAGCACGTAATATACCGCTATCTTGACTATCAATATTATAGTAGTCTACACCATCAACATTTGTTTTAACAAATACCCATTTTCTATCTATACCTTCACCTACATCATGCATAACAACAGGCTGAGCGCTTGATGCAGCCCCTAAATACTTTCCTGTAGCAACATTGACCAACTCATAAACGCCTTCGGCACCAGCGCCACCGCCACCTTGACCATTAGTAATTTTCATTCGGTCAAAATTAAATCCCCCAACTTCACCAACAACTTTAATTTTTTGAATACCCTTTTTTAGGGTTATATTGGCTTTAGTGCCTTTAAAGATTGTTAAACTAGGGGTTGTAGTTAATGATATTGATGCTAAGGTATTTGATCCACTAACAATTTTTAGTTTCTTACTAGATCCTGGCGATGCTGTAAATACTTATACTTCATACACGCCATCTTCAGGGACATCAATTGTATATTCTGCAAAATCGTTAGCTTCCCAAGAATTTAAATAAAAAATGGAATTACTCCAACGTGTTACATTAACCCCGCTCTTTGTAGTATAATATTCTGCTTCAATGGTTGAGGGTATTTGATGAATTTTTGGGTTTACAGTAATGGTTCGTGATGCTTGAGCAGGGGTAAAATATTCGCTTCCTTCATCTGAAACAGTTATTGTTGCCGTGCCAGCACCTAAAATTTGTCTCACTTGGTTATCCCAAACTACTGCCACTTGATTATTAGGACAAATAAATCTTAAATTCGCGTCTGGGTTATTACTTGTAGCGATAAGACTAAAAGCCGGGTCTCCTGAAGTTACATTAGGAATAGCCTGAAAATTAATAACTTGCTGTCTTATGGGCACCTGGTATTCATGGCTAACAATGGGTGCTGTATTATAAACATCATTGCCAGTTTGCAGAGCATTAATCGTTGTAATCCCAGCACGTTTTACTTGTATTTTTCCATCAACAATAATGGCAACATCGGTATTTGTACTCTCATATTGCACCGGTAATCCAGAACTTGCGGTTGCTGTTAAAGTTTGATTGGGATTACCCCAAGTATAGGTGTTGGGAGATAAATTAAACGAAATGGTTTGATTTGATTTTGAAGCATTAGCATTAATCAATAAGGTTTGAGAAACTTGAGGCGCGGCATCAAATGTACCATTACCATTCTGGTTTGCTATAATTTCGCATGAACCTACACCCATTATTTGTACTTGATTGCCATTAACAATTCGGGCAATATTTGTATTAGAGGACTTGTAAGAAACTGGCAGCCCTGAACTAGCGGTTGCATTTAATGTAAAATTAGGATCACCTTCTGTTTTTGGGGCTAATCCACCGAAACTAATGGTTTGGGGTGTGTACTCTTCCTTTTGCAATTGGAAAACAAAACAATGAATGGGCACTTTATCGCTATTAACGGCCTCACTAAATACCACTGCAATAATACCATTATCCATTACAGTGATACTTTTTCTATCATTAATACCTACGTTAGTTCTAAAATCTTCACGCCAAGAATAAGTGCCTGCCAAAGCACTTGTTATCACAAAATTACCACCAGATAAATTAAACTTGTACATGCGATTGCCATAAAATATTCCTAAAGAACCTTTATTTCGATCTTCCAAAAATTCCGTATCATTTTGTTTTCTAAGGTAATTATAGGGATCTGTTCCTTTGGGATTGATATACATGTAAACATCATTTTTAGGAGAAATGGCTAACTGTGGTCCACCAGCCCAACCAGCATTGTCTGGAACACTACGCGGATCTGCTATTAAAAAGGGGGCATGATTAATAACTGGCAAATCGAAACTCTTCCCATCCATTGTTGTGGCTTTATCGTTCATTCGCGAACCTAATTCCATTACATAAACACCTTCATTTAGGGCAGTTGGTGATTCTGCCCAGCGCGGTGAATACGCATAATAAAATTTGCCATTTATAAAATAGGCACTACCGTAACTAAACCCACGTTCGCCTTGAGTTACTTCTTGTCCTGTACCTTGAATAATTGTTACTTCTTCAGACCACGTGTTGCCGTTGTAGTAGGTCATTATTATATTTCCTCCAACCGCAGAACCTAAACGTCTTTCAAAATACATTTCACCCAAATCGTTATTAAATAAATCGGGGTAAGTTACACTTGTTATTTTTTTACCAGGAATTAAATAATCTTGTTGTGGCAAAAAGTTGGCAGCTATAAAATCTTCGTCCGGACCAAATGCTATATTCTTTTTAGATTGGATATAATTTAAGTCTTCGTTGTGATGATCGAACATTAAATGAACGGTGCCATCAATAGGACAAATCCCAATATTGGTAGTTAAATGTGTATCTCCTTTACCCCCCACTAAACTTAATTTCGCTGGTAATGCAACATGTACCCAATTGCCTTCACCTATTTTTTTTCTTGACACCATTAAGGTACGATCTGCCCATCCACCACGATACCAAGTGTAAAACACATAACCATTTACTACCTTAACACAATTTCCATGCGGATTGATACTTGCACCATAATGATATGGTTTTGGGTCATCGGCTTTCCAGAAATAAAAAGCATCGTTTGTAACAACCGTGTTTTCTAAAATGGTAACTTGAGCATTACCACCTAATGAAATAAGATTAATAATTGATAGAAAAACGATGAAACGAAAACGGACTGAAAATCTATTAACCATAATTTTTTTATTTATTTATCTAACTATTAAGATCACAATCACTTGCAGAAACAACAAATACAAGTTCTAATCGAAAAGAAAAACGATATTAACTATTTAAAATTAATAATTAAGAGAATGAATCCCTTTTAACGAATCAATTCCTTAGTAATTAAAACATAGTTTTCGAAATCCTAATAATCAATTAAATATCTTTAAAAATTAAATTTACCCTATCCTGTTTTGTCCTGCATTACTATATAATAACGCCGAGGCGTGATTTTACTCAATATAAGGCAAACCATTATTCAAAGCCAAAGAGATAGAGGGTATTGCATATCAAACTAAAAACAAGTAAAACAGTGATATTTATTTGTATGCGAAGTTTATCATTTGTTGCCTAAATAAAGTCTGTTTCTTTATTCAATTTAATAGTTGCTAAATTATGAAGACGTAATAACAAAAGCTCTCCAAAATCTAATTTCTCTTTACTAATAAACACGAACTTTAATAAGGCTTTCCTAACTATATTGAAACAATTTTACGATTTAATTAGGCTTTCTATTATGGCATCACCAGCGACCGTTATTAACATCATAGCATTACTGCTTACGCTACTTTTATTGCTTTATTAACTTTATAAACACAGGTTTTTCCAAATTAATTTTAACAAAATAAATGCCATTAGGTTTATCCTCAATATTTAATGTTAATTTTCCAGCATTAAGTTGATATCTTTTAAAGCCAATTAATTGTGATTGCGTATTATAAATTTCCAAATCCATTACTTCCAAATCACTAGGTACAAATATTTCGAAAATGCCCGTTGAAGGATTCGGATAAGCTTTAATGTTGTCCAGCAAATTGATGGTTTTAGCCATTTTTCCTTGGCAAGCATCCTTACTTACAACTTCTATATTATCACCATGATTAACATCGATACTGAAATGAGATTGGTAGGTTTCTAATATTTGATTACCATTCTTGTAAACCGTATATGGGGCAACGCCAGTTACTACTGAAACCTCGACAGACTTTTTAATTACTTCCATCTTACCAGACAAACTAACCCCACCTTCAATCGATACTTGATAACACTGCTCAAAATCCTCCCCATCTACGGTAATACATAAGTCGTATGTGCCTGGAGAGAGATTTTCAATGCTAGTGGCACCAGTAAAGTTATATGTAGCGCCATTTAGGCTTGCCACATAATTATAGGTTGCATTTGCTGTAATGAGTACCTTACCGTTTTGCTTATTTATACAAGTTTCACCAATGGTTTGAATATTGAAGTTATTCGCAGGTAACTCTAGAGGTCCAGGGACAATTCCAAAAGCTGAGATAGAAGCCGAAGCAGACTCCTGTCCAGCCAACATATTGACAATATTAAAACGCAGTTTACGTGCTGTAATAAGATCGAAATTAACCGTCTTTGCAGTACCAATTTCGGAACCAGCAATAAGTTCTGTCCACTGACTACCATCCCAATAATCCAATGTCCAATCCTTAATTCTTGTTGAGGCTTCTTTTACAGTGATTCCTTTAACCGTTTTGTTAATACCTAAATCTAACAAAAGCCACTCTCCAGTTCCTGCATTTCGGGACTCCCAATACGTAGCGTCATCATTATCATTTGCCAATTTAGCTTCTGCATTGGTTTTGGATGAGGATGCCGACATATACCTATTATGCAATCGTAACTGTAATTGTGCATCGAATAAAGAATTAGGATATACCTGCTGACCACGCAACTCGTCTAAACCTTCATTTTTAAACGTTATATTTTCTCCTGCGCCTACCTGAAAACCTACAAAAAGAGGATTTGGAAACGTATGTGTTCTTCTTTGTGTTGTATTAGAGATAAACCAAAAATCGTAGAGCCTTGTTGTAAAATTAGCCTCATGTTTAAAATTCCAAAATGTTAAATAAGGTCCACTATTGGGGTAAGATGTCTCTGCTCCTCCATTACCTAATAAAATACCCCCTTGTATGTTATCCAATAAATTGGCATAAGGATGAGAAGCATGACAATCTATTGATTGGTCGGGCTGCATAGGACAATTTATAAAAACTGAACTTGTAGTACTCCAGCGCATTCCTGGGCCATGTAGCATCCCCTTTTCATTAGCATTTACCAAGCCTTCGCTACATGTATCTATGCAATTTTCAAATAGAACACCGTAACTATATCTGGAATAAAAACCAGTATGCCCACGTTTTCCATAAATATTAATATTTTTTACAGTTACAGCTAAACTTTTTTCAATAAAAATACATTCGTTCCAATCTTTAAAATCGCAATTTCTTATCCAACCATTGACTACGTTACTAAAAAAAACAGATTGCCAAGCATAATCAACAATATTATTGGCATGGTGCACAAAAATTTCCGGATAGTCTTTCCAACCACTCGTAAATAAAATATCCTCAACGCCTACTTCGCTAATGGTATTATAGGTTCTTAGAACGGTAGTAGAAGATACAGGCATATTTAACTGTACGGGGTTTTTAAACGTTACTTTATTTCCAGATATTTTGGTAATCAAATGTTTTTCAAAAGGCCGAATACCATCTCTATTAATGATAGTCCATCTTACATTAGGTGTTAATCCAGGCATATTGGCCTCTAAATTATCTGTTGTTTTTTGAAATAAATCTACGTACTGCCCTACTGATAGATTAGCAGTACTAGCCACCTGAACTTCAAAATCACCTTTTTTTATTTCTGATGTTACTTGTGTAATATCATTTGAATCTGTATTAGTAGGCATAAACAGAAATCTATAATCTATGGTGTCATTGTCAAACTTTCCCTCATTAAATTTATCTGTATAAATTTCGGTACCCCCAGTACTGGCCCCAGCTCCTTTTAAAACTATATTGCTGCCATTTATGGTTATAGGTTGGGTTTTAGTGGTTTCGCTAGAAACGATGTACCTACCAGCAGGAAAGAAAACAACGGTTGGTTGGTTACTTGCCTCGGCAGCATCAATAGCAGCTTGAATAGCCACATCATCATAACCTGCATCATTAGGAATGGCTCCATAATCGGTTACGCTTATGGTATTCCAACCAGAAACATCCGGTATTTCCTTCTCCGAAAAATGGTAGCCTGTATAGGAGAAATCATTTAATGTAGCTTCCGATAAATTGCCTGTTAACTTTTTAGAAGCAAAATCTACCCAGGAAGGTGCTTCTATATTTTGGGCATACATGGCAAACCCTATTAAAAAAGTTAAAAAATAAATTATTTGTTTCAAAAAAGTAATTTTGAAAAACAAGGACACACATCCCTTATTAATTTTTAAATTCACAAACATTAGCTTAATTATTTAGTAGTAAAACTCCAAACTTGCCCAATGGTAACACCTCCGTTACCATCTTTTACAATAACTTTGAAATAATAAGTTGATGCCGCAGTTAAGCCTGTGGCGTCATAGCTTGTTCCTGATTGTCCTTCCGATACTTTTGTTGATGGACTACTGTTGGTATCTAAATACACATCATAGCTTAAGGTATCATTATCCACATCGCTAGCAGTCCAACTGAGTGTCGTACTAGAACCATCAATTTCAGAATTCAATGCTGGTGATACCAACTCTGGTGCAAATGGCAAATGATTTGAAACCCCAGTTCCTTCAGTTAGAAAATTACTAGTAGCAGAATATGCGCTTTCCGCCCCTTTAGTGTCTAAGGATTTTAAACGCCAATAATAGGATTTCCCCTTTTCTAAGGTAATAACCCTAGAGGTTGAAGAACTACTAACATCATGCAATAAAATTGAGAAGTCACTGCTTTCTGATACTTCCACTCTGTAGCTTATGGGGTTACCCTCAATATCGCTAGAGGCGGACCATTCAAAAACCACATTATTATCAATACATAAGGTATTACTCAATGGATAAATCTGTACAGGTACTGTAGGTGCTGTGTTTTCAGGCTCCGGACTTGGACCTGGGTCACCATCTCCACCGCCACTACAGGATAAAAAAACACTAACGAGAGTAACTAAATATAAATATGACTTTTTCATTTTACTTCTTTATTAATTTTATGAATACCGGTTTTTCTGAATTTAATTTTACAAAGTAGAGACCTTTTGGCTTATCTGTTATATCTATCTGAACTTTTCCGCCGGTAACCCTACTGGTATTTTTGCTTATTAATTTTGAATGGATATTGTAAACCTCAAAATCTATGGTGTGTATTCCATCAGGAATGTACAATTCAAATATACCACCTGATGGGTTTGGATAGGCTTTTATATCTTCTAGGAAATTAATGGTCTTTGATATTAAACCTTGGCAGGCTTCTTTGCTCTTTACCTGAATCTCATCACCATGGTCTACGTCTATTGTAAAATTGGTTTGTTGGGTCTCAAATAACACTACCCCATTTTTATAAACCTTATAAGGGCCTTTGCCTGAGGTTACCGATACGCTAGCTGACTGCTTAACAACCTCTATCTTTCCGGTTAGACTTGCTCCTCCTTCTATGGTAACTTCGTAACAGTGATTATAATTTTCTCCTACCACATCAATACAAAAATCATAAGTACCTGGTGGTAAATCCTCAATGGTCAATTCCTTTGTGAAATCATAAGCTACTCCATTGATTGTTGTTTTATAATTATGTGTAGCATTGCCTGTAATAATAAGCTTGCCGTTGTTTTTATTTGCACAGGTCTCTCCAATAGACTCAATTGTAAAATTATTCGAAGCAGTTGGGTTTTTTGGTACAATCCCTAAATCTATAATCTGTAGATATAATGGTTGTGCATTACCGCTTTTGTTTTCCATTAAATAATAATAAACCTTGCCATTATTTATGTGTACTACACCATGATCGAACGTTCTTCCTGAAGTGGCTTCATAAATTCTTGTAAAATTATTGGTACCTCCCTCTGCCTTTTCTATAAATACACGTTTACTGCTGGTTAACCCTATAAGAAAAACACTGTTGCCTGAAGTATATAATTCGGAGCCACCTCCTGAAAAACCCTCTGATGTGATAAAATCTGTGGCTCCTGCTGGTTTATAGGTGTGCAAATATTTAGTAACGTTAAATTGATTGTCTTTCACTTTACTTATAATGTGCACATCTTCATTTTCAGTTACTGTCCAATCAAAGCCATCTACTATACGCACCTGATCAGTTTGTGTAGTTTGTACATAATCTCCAGGCTCCATTACCTTTATGAAGTCAGCATCATAAAGTGGCACTGAAAAAGATTCTCCTTTATAGTTTTTCCATCCTGTGGCAGCGCTTTGGTCATCTGAATAGGCATAATACACACCATTTTGGTAAATATATTTATCGTTATTATTTGAGGATCTGCGTTGAAATCCTATACGTAGTTTCCCATTTAGGTACTTCATTTCACCATAAAGCCCCCAGTTGTAAGTAATACCAGGTTGGTTTTTAGCATTTAAAGCATTAAAGTCTATAAAGTTACCCCAGTTTCCACTACTAGCGTCGTATTTTATAAACTTGTACATACCGTTGTTGTTACCACCCTCTCGCATGAGCATAAAAAGGTCTCCACTATCATTTAAAAAGAATTTTGGATATGTTAATGATACAAACTCTGATTGAGGCGCACTACCAGGCATTCTTAAATGCTTATAGCCACCACTACCGTTTTGAACAAACTTATCCAAAGTAAAATCGGCATCTGGCAAAGTAGCGGCGTTGGCTATTGAGTAAGAATACCTAAAATAATCGTTTGCCAAACTTCCATCAGAAGGTCTGGAAGCACTATAAGAATGCATATCGTACAATAAATGAATTGTACCATTTAAAGGACTAATGCCGACCGCTATCGTATTGTGTGATTCACCAATCCAATACCTATTTTGGTAGCCTGTGTGTCTGTGAGGAAACTCTATGGTTGCCATGGTACCCGTTTTGGTGTTATATCGTGTCAACATCACATGACGGTCTGCTTTTGGGCCACGATACCAGGTCATAAAAACATAATCACCATAAGTTTTTATACAATCGCCATGTGCTGATATATTGCGCCCAAAAAAATAATCATACGGTGCATTATCGCCTGTATTAGAAGCACCGCTAGACACTTCATTACCATCAAAGTGCAGGCCTAAATCTGTTATTTTTATTTCGTTTTCTAATACAACTTGAGCAACTGTTATATTCGAAAAAACAAATAACATGAAACACCGCATTAAGCAATGTTTATAATTAAATGTTAACATTTCCATAGCAAAAAAAAAAAAAAAAAAAATCTACAATTATTTTGTAGTAAAATAATAAAAAAACTTACTAATTTCTATCCTGTTCTGTCTGCCTTGAGTTTATAAACAAAGAATAAAGATTTTTATTTATATTTCAAATCTTAATTTAAAAGAAAACAAACCTTAGGTTTTGAATGTAATGATGAGTAAACCGGTGAATCAATCTAAATTTTTTAATATACAAACTATACCTTTGACCTAATTTTGAATGTGAAATCGAATAGGATTCAAGCATATTATTTGAGAGAACCATTTTAAACTAGTAACCCAATGATTTTTTTCTTTTAAACATGATACAATTTAAATTCTATTTTATAATAAGTTTAGCCAAAGCGTTATTATTTTCTGTATCCTTAACCTTTATAATATACATACCTGGATTTAATTTATTGGCATCTTGTATTTTAACCATATTATTTTTAGCGATTTCTTGGTAAACTAAGGAGCCGAGAACATTATATATGCTAACCACAGACGTTCCAAAATTTTGTAAAACAATTGTAAAATGGTCTTTTGCTGGATTAGGATAAACGTGCATACTTTTAAACTTCATGTCGTTTTTTGAATTGCTTAGTGATGTACTTTTTGAAATCGCCTTCCATTTGCTTCGCGCATCCGTTTCTAAAACCGAGGTGTTGTAAACACTACCATCGGCATCATGGTACAAAAAACGACCATTACTTCCAGCTTCAAATCGATATGTATCATCTGCTTCTAAATAATGAACAATCCAAATTTTATCAGAATCTGTTGCTGGAGATGCCTTTGTTGTATTTACAATGGCATAAGGTGGTGAAAACCCACTTCCAGTAGCTCTTAAAATACCTGTAACCTCACTGTCGATATTATAATAATTATTCGATTT
The DNA here is from genome assembly GCF_000941055.1 of Siansivirga zeaxanthinifaciens CC-SAMT-1. Classification (GTDB taxonomy): domain Bacteria; phylum Bacteroidota; class Bacteroidia; order Flavobacteriales; family Flavobacteriaceae; genus Siansivirga; species Siansivirga zeaxanthinifaciens. The sequence goes on from NZ_CP007202.1 coordinate 3,057,259, forward strand.
TGTAAATATCCATTCCTTATCCTGACCTTCTCCAGAATCATTCATTAAAACAGAACTTGCAGATATGGTTTGCGCTTGCAAAAATTTTCCAGTAACCACGTTTTTTAATCGATAAATATCGCCTGTTAAATCTGTTTTATCAACTGGGTTTACACTAATTGAAACTTGGCTAGATTCTATTGAATTTCCCGAGCTATTATATGCTTTAGCCTTAATTGTATAATTACCAACAGCGCTTGGTATCCAGTTTACTAAATAAGGACTACTTGTAACTTCTTGACTTAGTATGTTGTTTACATAAAACTCTACCTTTGTAATAACGCCCGTATTAGTAGTTGCATTAGCATATAATTGTATGTTTTCGCCCTCCTTAAATGCTTGATTATTGCTTGGGGTTATTATATTTACGCCAAAGGTTTGAGGTGTGTTAATTCCTAAATTTATTATTTGCAAATAGGTAGGCCTTGCATCATCGGTTTCTTGAGCATTTTTTTCTAACAGATAATAATAAAGCTTACCGCTGTGAATATAAACTTGACCCTTTTCAAACGTTTTACCGGAATTTGCCTCATAAATTCTAGTAAATGAATTGGTTCCACCTGGTGCACGTTCAATAAAAGGTCTACCTCAAGAGGTTAACCCGACTATGTAAATATAATTACCAGACGCATATAAGGTTTCTGCACCCGAAAAATCGGTCGTTGTTATAAAACTAGTTGCGCCTGCGGGTTTATAGGTGTGAACTTGTTTCGTTTGTCCTGCAGTACTACTGGTGGTGCTGTTATCTTTAACGCGCCCAATAAAATGAATGTCATTATTATCTGTAACAGTCCAATCGAAACCACTAACCATGTAAACTTTATCTTTTTCGGTAGTGGCAACTAAATCGCCAGGTTCTGAAATTTTTATCAAATCGGAATTTGAAAGTGGTCGTGAGAATTCTGTCCCTGCATGATTTTTCCATTGTGTTAAACCGCTTGAATCATCGCTGTAAGCATAATAAAATCCATTTTGATATTGGTATTTATCGTTCTTTAAATTCGCACGTTGTTGAAAACCAACCCTAATTTTACCGTTAAGAAATTTAATATCGCCATAAAGCCCCCAATTATAAGGACTATCGTAACTTGATGCTTGTGTTCTATTAAAATCGGTATAGCCTACCCAACTTGTGCCGTTGTATTTAGCAAAAATAAACTTCCCATTTTCAGAATATCCAAATCTATTTTTCATAAATAAATCACCTTCATCATTGGTAAAAAAATCTGGATAGGTCAATAATTTTGTGGTATTATCGTCATTAATTCCAGGAAATGATAAATGTTTGTAATTACCATTGGGTGACTGTACAAACTTGTCGATTGTAAACTCTTGGTCTGAAACCGTTGCCGCTCCAGCAACCGTATATGAATACCTTAAATAGTCGTTTGAAAATTCTGGAACATTACCATTTCTATGCATATCGTATAGCATGTGTATCGTTTCATTTTTTGGACAAATGCCAACCGAAATGGTATTATGAGTCTCACCAATCCACCATTTGCCATTATATCCTGTGTGTTGATGTGGAAATTCTATAGTTTTCAATGTTCCCGTTTCAGTGTTATATCGGGTAAGCATGACATGTCTATCGCTTTTTCCACCGCGATACCAAGTTAAAAAAACATATTTCCCATAAACTTTAATGCAATCGCCATGAGGGGTTAGTGAACGACCATAAACATAGTCGTATCCAGTAGTTGAATTAGCCGTGTGACTTATAGGCACTTTATTTCCGTTAAAGTACATAGCAACATCTGTAATTTTTACCTCTGATTCTAGGGTTACCTGCCCTATAGAATGAAGTGAAAAAAAACCGATGTAAAAGAATATTAGTGCTTTAAAAATAGTTTTTGTCATTTTTACAAATATTAGTATGTAAGTCTAAATATGGTAAAAATGATTAATTTTAATTTAATCTCTATCCTGAATTATCCTGCTTGAAATTTTTAATTTGTATTTTTTAGACAAAGCTGATCCATTAGTAGTAAAAATGTAACTAATTGATAGCTTTAAGTTAAGTAATTAATAATCTTATTAAGGCATGGTTTTTAAAATTACTGGACCTACCAAACCTGATACTTCGAGTTCGGTTTCATCTTTTTTAGGAGGATTTGTAGTCCAAGTTTTCTTATTTTCTTTAGGACGAGAATTATCAAAAATAAGTTGATTTCGCCAGGTGTTTGTTACTTTAATTTTAATGGTGTTATCACCTTTATTAACATAGTCTGTAATATCAAAAATAAACGGTGCTGCCCATTTAACACCTACCTTTTTATCATTTATCCAAAGTTCGGCAATATTACAAACCTCACCCAAATCTAGCATGGTTTGTTTTCCTAATTGTTTTATTTTAAAAGTTTTAGAATAGGTTATGGTACCAGAATAATGTTTTACAGACTCATCTTCTAGTAGCGTTAACGATTTTAAATATGGTATTTCAATAGATTCTGGAGTATCCCAACCAGCGTCGAATTTTAGTGTCCATTGGGATTGCAGCGAACTTTCTTCAACCGAAATATTTTTAGTTGTTTTATTGTCATTAAAATAAAAGTCATAGCTCCCTGTTTTAGAAGCCATCAGGTTATTACCTAGCCATGATAATTTAGGTAAATCTTCTTTGTCATGACTTCTAAACCATCCTGTTTCTGCATTAAAAATAATATCATTATTAAAACTTACTTTTGAAGCAACGGGTTGTTTATCACCTTTAAAAAAAACGATGATAGCACTACCGCTAGCGGGTAGCGACAATACAACATTGGTGCGTTTATTTGATTTGCTCCAAATTTTTGCTTCCCCTTGTTCTCCTGTAAAAGCATCCCATATTTGAGGGTATACATCTTGTAATCTAAAACTCAGGGATACATCAATAGGTCTATCGATTTTAGAGGCAACAAAATAAATATCGGCATGATCTGTTTTACGATGAATCCAATTAATATCTAAATCTTTAGGAACTATTACGTCTGGTGAAATGCTTTCTTGATTTAAAACCTCTTCAATGCTTTTTCCCCAATATACTTTTCCTTTGCCTACTTGTTTAACCCCGCTTTTACCTGTTCCCCATAACTCATCGGCAATAGATTTTAAGGCTTTTAAATCCATTTCATCATCCATTAAACTAGGTGAATCTTCAGGTTTGTCCCCTACAATTACAGCACCAGCTAATACCAGTTCCTTTAATTTTTGTGCTGTTGAAAGTAACATCTCTTTAGAATCTCGTAATAATATCACACGATAGTTCCCTGCATTTTCAACATTTATTTTACCGTCTATAATGCTTAATTTTTCATGTAAAATTTCTGCATTTAAATAATCGAAACGGTAACCTTCAGGAAAATAATCTAAATCAAATGGCGGACGTTCAAAATTATCGCCATAATACCAAAGTACATCGGCTACATATTCACCTTGCTGTAAAACATATTGATTACGTGCAAGGTAATCTGTCCAATTAGACATGTATTTCCACCACGTTTGATTTCTCACTAAAGGAAAACCAATGTGGCCCCCAAAACTAGAGCCTGGATAGACTTCTTTTTGTGGCGTATGCGAAAAGGTATGAAACACTAAATGATTAACACCTTTAGTAAAATTATAATCAATTAAATATTTTACAGAAAACGGATGTTCGTTCCACTTTACCCCTATTTGAGTGCAAGCCTCGGCGGCTAACATAGGTTTGTTGTACAAATGCGTAGCAGATGCTGCATTGTAAATTGGTTTGGCATATTCGTTTTGAGCAGATGGTGCAGAAGGGTACCAGAACTCCGTCATAGGAATATCACTAACACCGTAATACCGCATGGGGTCGATTGGCAACACTTCGCCACCGGCGCCTTCGGTATAAACTTTAGCGCCCATATCGTGTGCAACGGTTGCAAAATGAGAAAAGAAATTATCGACATAAACATCATCCATGGTTTGACGAAGGTCTCTTAAAAATTTGGTTGTTGTTTGAGGACTTTCAATAATATACCCCATGGTAGCTGGTAAATAAGGCTTCAAACTGTAACCTCTGCGCGTTTCAAATTCTGTAAACATATCCTCCGAATTCATGGTCCAAGTAGGGATATGGCTTTCCCAGCTATCTATTAAAAGACCATGTAATTTACCATCGCCAATGGGTCCGCCATCCTTAATTAAATTACCTATCATACCATTTCTTAAATGATTTTCAATAGCTTTTTTATCTAATTTACTGGACTCCCAACCTGTAGCCTCCGGAACAGCAGGTTTATTAGTTAATCGCATATTAATATGTCCAAAACGCACCACCGTCCAATTGCCTTCGGGCACTTTCCAATTTAATTTACCTTCGGGTGTTAATTTATCAGAAAGGTTCATAATTTGATTGGAATTGATTATGGCATTATTTGGAAACTCGAACGCAACGTCTTTTTCCAAACGTCTAAAGGCCTTTGCTGCTTTTGCTTCATAATTATGCAGTCTTGGTTTTGAAGATAATCGAATAAATTCTGGTTGAATAACATGCTCACCTTCAAACGTGAAAACAAATTCTTTCGATGTAGTTTCTGGAATTGCTAAGGTGAGTTGTTTTTGCCTGTCGTTCCAATTGGCATCTGGAAAATTAATGGTTGCAATGTGGGTTAATTGGTTATTTAAAACCGCTTGAACCTTTATATGAACATCCACTTGTGGATACTGCGAGTCCATAATGATATGTCGCAACGGCGGAAAAACAATGGATCGCAAAGTTATTGGATTTTGAAATGTTGTTTTAACCCATGTGTTATTCGTATTAATTTTTGAAATTCCTGTTTTACGATATGCATCGAGTGGCTTGTCTAATTTTGTTGTCTTATCGCCAACAATTATTTTAGACGCGGGATTGAACATATCCTCCCAAGGAATCAAAGCGTTATTGGTTTCAATTTTTAACGGATTATGTGGCGCTAAATTATCACCCTCAACCGTTGGAAAGGCAAGTATTATAACATCTTTATAATCATAATCTTTTGTTGTGTATACCGAATCTATTTTGAGCACCTCATTAAAATTCTGTGCGCCTTTTAACATGTACGTTGTTTCAACCAATTCGCGTTGTGCTTCTTCTACAGGCACCCATGGACCACCTGTCATGGACCACCCTGGGCAATTTTGCATGGTGAATTTTAGCCCTAAGCGTTTACATTCATCGGCAGCATGCCTAATCATGTCTTCCCATTCTGGTGATAAAATTTTTATGGGCTCAACATTTGGATATGGTTGTCCTGCCTTGTTAAATAAATGGATACCTTGCAAACCCGCGGCTTTTATGGCTTCTAAATCTAGGGTTAATCCTTCTTTACTTATATTATTACCCATTAGGTGAAACCAAGTTTCTGGGCGGTATTGCTTATCTGGAGTTTTAAAGCCTTTGGATAATTCTTGAAATGTTGGAGAGGTATCAACTAACGATACGACTTCATCTTTACTGGAATTACAACTTAAAATTATTACTAAAAAAAAACTAAAAATTACCGCTAAAAATCTCATATTATAATCTTATTTGAATAAAGTTTGAAATTAAATAATGTTTAACGATTACCTATCCTGTATAGTCCTGAATATAAAAAGGGTAACTTCTTTAAGACACCCTTTCATATTTTAAAATATTAAACCTCCTATTTTTTAATCACCTTTAAAAAAGAAGGTTTTTCTGCATTCACTTTAATAAAATAAACTCCGTTAGGTTTATCGGTTATATCTAAACTGACTTTGCCTCCATTAACGTCATACATTTTTGAACTTATTAATTGTCCATGGATATTAGATACTTCAAGTTTAATACTATTTAAGTGTTTTGGAACAGTTATTTCAAATGCACCACTAGTTGGGTTTGGATATACTTTTATTAATGATTCTTGAAGTTCATTTTCTTGGTCACTTAGAGTAACACTTGCAGGGATAACCTGCCATTTGCTTCTTGCATCAGTATCACTAACAGCATAATTATAAACGTTCCCATTAGGGTCTTCATACATAAATCTACCTCCATCTTTCACTTCAAAACGGTAGGTATCATCTGCTTGATTATAATGCACGGTCCAGACTTTATCTACATCTGAATTTGTAGGTTGATTTCCTGTACTTACAATAAGATAAGCTCCTCCTCCAAAAGTGCCACCTGTCCCACGTAATACACCATTTAGCTTACTATCTATATTGTAATATTCTGTGCCACTTACATCAACTTTTACAAACTCCCAGTGCCTATCATTGTCTTCTGCAGTATCTCTCATAATCACGGGTTGCCCAGCACTACTATTGGCACCTAAAAATTTCCCCGTTGCCACATTTCTTAATCTATAGGTATCTCCTGTTAAATCTGTTTTATCCACATCATTAACAACAATTGTAATCTCTGTAGATTCTATACTATTTCCACCGCTATTATACGCTTTAGCCTTAATGGTATAGTTACCTACCATAGTTGGTGTCCAATTTAAAAGATAAGGAAATGTTGTAGCTTCTTGGTACAATGTCCCATTAATGTAAAATTCTACTTTGGTGATGTTACCAGTATCAGTGGTTGCATTGGCATACAACTGCACTTCTTGATTTAATAGAAATTCTTGATTGTTAAAAGGAGACAATAATGTTACAGCAAATGGTTGTGGACCATTCGCATACTCTAAATAAGCTTTTCCATCAGTATCACCATAAAGTGTTTGCCCTAGATAAGTTAATTGTTGCCCTTGACCTATATATTGTGAAATGGTTGTAGGCGTAATTCTGATGATAGCAAACCTACCTGTAAATGAAATATTAGGATTTGTGGATGTATACGTTTCTCCATTATTCTCGTTTGAAATGATGTAATCGGTCATTATAACGCCATTTACCAATGAGGTAACTTTCGCTCCAACAATTTTGGCACCGGTATATAAATTTTCTACCGATTGTACCGTACCTGAAGCATTTCTAGAAGGTTCAAAAACAGAAATAAACGGCCTGTCCCAAGCTTCCCCTGGTTGTCTTACCGTAACAATGGGAGTTTTAATGCCATCATATCCCATCTGCGCTTCAATAGTTGCTGGTCCTTTACAGGCAGTATACTCTCTACTTTCACCTCCCGGCATTAACATATGCATATATCTCACGCCTTGTTTGGTCATAGGGATGGTAGCCTTTACTGAAGTAGTTGTGGGTGCAGATGTATTAACCTGTTCAAAATAATGCCATCCAGGGAAGAAAATGGATTTACCTGCATAAACACTTTCTACGGAAGGATATCTGTTAACTTGAGGTGTTAGAGAGATTGGATTATTACTGGCATCTACCATACTCACATTATCTCCTACATTGTGATATACATAATCATGAAAGTTATTGGTCCCTAATGATTTTGAACGAAACAAATCGAAATAATATCCTGTATTGTCACTGGTTCTAATCACACTAAAAACACGTTGTTGCCTTGCATTATTGATTCCGTCGTCCAATACTTGTGCCGAAAAGGTAAAGTTTGATGCTATGGGATCTGCTAGCGATACAGGTTCTGCAGCAAGGGTAACCGTTTTATCCATTTTTATCTGATTATCGGCCTTCCAAGCACCTACACCTGTTCCTTTAGAAGTACCATTGATAATAACTGTATTATGGCCTGCATAGATTCTATGATAATTCCTAAATTCATCACCATCCCTCGCATTATTGCCAGCACCTACATCACCACCACCAGTACCCATCACAGCTCCTAGGCCATATATTTCCATGTCAATACCAGATAAATGGGAATGTACATAATGAGCGCCACCAGTATATCCCATTAACCCAGACTCAACTCTATTATTGGTATTTAAATTTCTTTGCATGGCAATACCTGCATAGTCAATTGTAATAGATGAACTATAACTAATAGGTGTTACATTTACTAATGCTATATTAGAAATCCACAATAAATTCAGCGGGTTGTTCCATTCTAAGGTTTGTGTTGAAACTGTAGGGTTAAAACCTCCTTTAGCAGAATAAAATGCTTTAAGCATTTCTTCGGCTTTTAATTCCAAATTTGTATAGCCCTTACGTTTAGATATGACGAAAACACGCTCCATTAAATCCTCAGTATTCAATCTTGTTCTGTGCGCATCACCAAAACGCATCACCTCACTACCGTTAGGAAACCTATAGTTTTCAAAGAAGAAGGAATCTTCTAAAATAACCTTGTAATTATTAAAAATATTAAGAGAAGGGCTGTATCTATCAACCACTTCCATAAGCTCTAAGATAATCCTTTGAGGCCCGATACTGTAGCCTGTAGCTTCTGGCCAAGCGCCAGAATCTTTACATCTATTCATCATCCAAGTTAAACCATTTTGCCTGGAAGTGCCGTTCATAAAATTATTAAAATAGGTTTGTCTGGTGGCATCATTTTCAATTGAAAGTACATTAAAAAGAGCTCCTGGTGCTTCTAAAACAGGATGATTGGAATTGATTCCACCACGATTAAATACATTATCAGCTAATTTTTTAAATGCAGTTTCAGAATTGGTAAAATTAAAAGGTACTCTAGTTCCTGTATCGATATCATAAACCGTTGTGCCAGACTTCACCAAAAACCCATGAACAAAGTCATAAATCATAGGAGGTTTTGTATACGCCTCTCTAGAATCAATTAAATAATCGCCCGAATGAAAATCAACATTACCAGAAATTTGGGCTATTTTTTTAGTGTAGTTATACAGAATATCAGCTGCAAGTTGCCCATAATCTTCATTATCAGTTAACCAATACAATAAACTCGCATCAAACCCTAAAGTCAAGATATCTCTATGTGTAGTTCTATTACCTGGTAATGATGGTATGGAACTAATTATTGTTGAGGGGTTAATTTTATGAGAATCTCTTTTAGAATCAACTCTACTTTTGTACTGATTTAACAAATTTGAAGCCCAAGTATTTTGGGATATTTTATCTAAAATAACCTGCTTTTCAGCATCTTTAATCCAGATATGTGGGTGGGTTAAGGACTGCGCCATTACAAATTGAGACATCAATATACAGACTACAAGAATGCCATGATTAATTATATTTTTTTTCATTTTTTGACCTTTTATTAAGCTTTAAGAAGCCCCATTATTTTTTTTAACAACTTAGTTTTTAACAATTTTAATATAGATGTAGCCATCTTAAAACTTAACAAAATTAAAAGGATAAATAACACATACTGTCCTGTCTTGTCTGCCAGAAGAAATTATTATTTTAAAACCGCCAAAGACTGAATACCAAATGGTTATTTACACATTTACACAAAAAGATATATACGCAAACAACATAATTATAATAACACTCCTATTTGAGCAAAATAAAATAAAAAAAGACCATTTAATATTAATTAAATGGTCTTTTTGAAAGTGAAAAATAGTATTACTAACTTACTATTGTTTGATTATTTTCTTGGTGAACTTACCAGACTCTCCTGAAAGCTCAACAATATACATACCACTTGAAAGTAAACTAGCATCGATAGTTAGAGTAGATTGTCCATCTATTTGTTTTGTAAACACTCTACTTCCTAATATGGTATACACAGAAACTTGTTTAACATTTGAAGTAAGACCTTTAATGGCAATTTCATTTTTTACTGGGCTTGAAACAAATACCGAACTTGCATCAAATTTATTGTTGCTTAATGTTGTTATTGTTGATTCTGCAAGAACCCAATAACTTCTAGCCTCACCATCGGTATTAGTATTTGCTGCATCGTTCATATCAGCAACAGTATAATTATAAAGTAATCCATCTAAACCTTGGTATAAAAATCTTTCATTAGTAGTACCAGTACCAGAAACAACTGCACCAAATCTAAATGTTGTAAAACCTGATTGAGATAGTGTTGTTGCCGTCCATCTATTATCTGTTTTATGACCACCATTTTAATTCCATACGTTGTATTTAAAATTTGTATGAACCGTTAGTGTATTATTAGCTCTCATGATACCTTTAGTATCATTTCCAATATTCCAATCATCTAAATAGTTATGAACAGTGCCATCACCTGGATCTGTTGTGTCATGATGATTGAAGAAAAAATTAAAGGTAACATCATCCGTTGGAAGTGTAGTCGAAAATTCATAAGCGCCTAATCCTGTGGCTTTTAAATAACTAGCAGTACCAAAGTTTTGAAGCACATATTTTGTGCCTTCAGTGATTGCCGTTACTTGCGCTTGCACTTGAAAGGCAAACATGGTCAAATATAAAAATAAAATAATTTTTAAAGTAATTTTTTTCATAAATAAAAAGTTTTTAGATAGTTAATTTTTACTAGAGTATTTTTTTTAGAAACAAATTCTGTCCTGCATTGTCCTGATTACTAGATAATCTTCCAACTAAAGTTGAAAAAACAAGTTTAAAACACTTTTTATAACCCTACATTTTATTGTTATCCATTAGGATGTAATTTAATATAAAAACCCCAATGGTATGTGAGAGGGTTAACAATGGGGTCTTCAACTAAAGTATATTAAAATTATACTATTTTACTACAAGCTTAGAGGTATAAATTTTATCGAACTCATCTTTTACTGTTATAATATACATACCCGATTTAAATGTATTGGCCTTACGAATCTCTAGCGTCGGGTTTACTGTAGTGGTTTTATAAACCGTTTTACCCAAAAAGTCTGTGATGGTTACTTTAGCCCTTTGTATATTTTCTAAGTTAATCGTAAAGCTATCGCTAACGGGGTTTGGAAATACCATAATAGATTTTTTTGCTACTTGCTTATCTAAAACTATTGCGTTGCCTGCACTTAACGTGCGTGATGCAGGTATGGTACTATTTAGAGACTGCACTGCACTTGCCCCGTCATTAAACGCTTTTAAATTATGAATACGTGAGGTTATATCGAATGGACACTTACCTCCTCCATAAATACCAAATTTTGCATACACAGATCTTTCATCAATACCTATGTTATCATTATAATCTGGGTCATCATCTGTTTTACACTCTACTATTTCACTAGGAGCGCCGTTAGGATTATTAAGAGTTTGTTTTGTTCCATTAATCCATACTTCAACAGTCCCTGCGTTAGTACCTGTTTCTTCGATTCCTTTTTTAATACCTAACACAATATCTACCCATGTATCTTTTGCAGTAAGTATCTCCTTTAATATAAATTTTCTATTATCTGAGGAACAACCAGGACCTAGCTTCCAATTTCTTATATTCCCTGTATTGCTGTTTTTACAAGGTTTGAAGTATTGGAATAAGATTTTTCCATTTTCATAAGCTATCGTAATTGGGTGGTTTTGGCTACCACCATCAGGTTCAGAAGTCTTAAATTGAAAAATAGCAAATCTATCGTTGAAACTATCATCATGACTAATCATAACTCTCCAAGCATAGTAGATGGTTTGACCTGAAAAGTGTTCTTCTCTAGGTCTTGAAAACTCATTACGTTTTACCTTTGCAGGACATGTCTGTCTCCATACTTTACCACTCACGCCATTTACATTCTCTTGAAAAATTTGGGGATTATTGGAAGTTGTTTCACAATCTTCAAAATTAATGCTTTGGAAATGTGTTAAAGGCCCACCTACATTCGCGTCTGCATGCCAAATTTGAGCACATACAGCTAAAGGGAAACCTAATAAGAGGACTAATAGTTTTTTCATGAATATTTAGATTTTTCCTTTATTTAGCAATTGTTTCATTCTTTACAAAATTAAAATAACTATAAATCTTGTTTTTACATCGCTTTTTTTAAAATCAAAAATACAAATATTACGGCAAATAAAATTCCTAAAAAAGCGGACAAAACTCCTTTTTTTTGAAAATTTAATAATATTGAGCTATGTAACGAAGGCTAGGAATAATTAAACAAAATTTAAGGGCGTAAGTATAGCAACACCCAAGTTTTAGAAGTTTATAGTTTTATTGACTTTGTATGGATTCATCTTTAAACACGTTAGATGCCATAGATTAATACACAATGTATAATAGGCCATAGCGTGAAAAAAGAGTAGGAGGCGTGTTGATCACAACAAGCGATAACCTTAAATAAAACGAACGGTAAAATGATGTGAAAATATAAAATATATTATATTTCTTATTAAAACCTTAGCGTCTTTTTTCTAGCCTAGACTGGTTAAAATAAAAACATAAATAGCATTATACAGTCAGTTCAATTTGTGTAAATAAACAGCAATATCCGTATCAAATTGTGTAAAATATTTGGCGTAGGCACTTGGTGTCTTGCCAAACTTAGCTGTATTCTGCATCTGTTGGTGTGGTTACAAATGGTGGATTATTGGGATCATCAACACAATCATCATCACTTGGGTTGCTATTGCCATTAGGGTCGAGGCGTCTAAAATTATCATTTACGGATAAATTAGGGTCTCCGCACCATAATACTTGTGCACTAAGCGCATTTGATAGGAATATAACAATTAAATACAACAAATAGGTTTTAATGTTTTTAGTTTTCATAGCTGTTTTTTTTAATCCATTATTGCACGTTACAAGAAGATATTCATATGGAATTATTAAACGTTCCAAAGAGCATATTAAACATCAATTTTTTAGCCCCACTTCGATTCAAAAAAGGCTCGGTTTTAAACCAAGCCTTTTCATCATTATTAATTCGAGTTGTGCTAATTGCTTAAGCAAAAACTACCCTCAGTACTTTAGTATTTTATCTCTTCACAACTTTTCTTGTTGCAAATGTATTTGTTCCAATAAATTTAACGACATAAACACCGCTTGATAAGGCTGTTACATCTAAAGACAAAGATGATGCACCACTTGTTAATTTTTGTATTAAAGACTTTCCTACCAAGTTAAATACTTCAACTTTATTAATGTTGGATGATAACCCTTTAATTTGGATAAAATCGTTTATTGGATTAGAAATAAATACAGAACTTAAATTAAAGTCATCATTACTTAACACTGCAGCTTCTATTATCCAGCTTTGTCTGTTGTCGTTTGTATCAAGTGGAACAGCAGTGATAGTACCTACATTAGCACCATTTATAGTTTGATTAGTTTGATTTTCGCGAACGTAAAGGTCATTAAGATGGAATCGATATTCAGAACCGCTAACATTAACAAAAATTGCTCTTCTTTCTGCGTCAGGACTAGCACCCGAAACTTGTCCAATAGAACCCGTATTAGCACCCGATATAAAAATTTTCATTAAACCTCTTGATCCTAATACTTCGAACGTACCATTAGCATCTAAAGCTGTAAGATTAAATGTAGTCTTAGCCCCATTTAAACTTGCACTAGTTTCATACCGCCAACCTTCAGCAGTTCCTGTCTCCGCTGCCAAGTCAGCGCCTCCAGTAGAGAGGTAGCCACCAGTTTCCTTATTTCTTATGGTGTAAAGACCATCTGCAAGCTGAGCTTGTATCTGAAAAACAGCTGCAAAAAGAATTAATAGTGTACATTTAAAAGTAAAATTTTTCATAAAATACGATTTTTAGTTAGTATAAATTTTAATTGTTAATTGGACCTTACCTTAATTTAGTCAAGTCCTATCAACCACAAACATAGCATAAAACCGAGGTTCAAAATTCCTTAAGATGTGGAAAAAACTCCTTTTTAACCCCTAAAAGCCCTTGTATCACATGCATTAGACCAAAACCCCAGACTTAATTCTCTAAAAAGGACTGCGCATACTCACTTGGCGTTTTACCAAACTTAGCTTTAAAACTTTTGCTGAAGTATTTTTGGTCTTTAAAACCTACTTTAGCACAAACTTGGTTAATGTTGGCTTTACCCTTTTCTAAAAGTTGGGCTGCACGGATAAGCCTTATATGTTGTATAAATTGTTTAGGGGTATAATCTGCCCAAGCTTTAAATTTGGTAAATAATACAGATTTGCTAACCCCTAATGCTTCGCAAAAGAAGGGGATATCAAAATTGTAATCACTTATGTTTTGCTCAATGATATCTAGTGCCTTATTGTACAAAGTTTCATCTAAAGACGACATTTGTATATCTTCTACCTTAAACACATCATGTGTATTTAGATTAGATTTAATGTTTTGAATGGATTTTAAACTATTATTAATACGCAACTTTAATTCTTGAACGTTAAAAGGCTTGCTAATATAATCATCGGCACCACTTTCTAAACCCTCTATTTTATGTGTTATATCTGATTTTGCAGTTAATAATATAACCGGAATATGGCTGGTGCGAATATCTTCCTTAATTAATTTACAAAACTCTAAACCTGTAGTTATTGGCATGACTACATCGCTTACAATTAAATCTATAGGTTCTTTAATGGCCATTTTAAAGGCTATCTTACCGTTTTCAGCCTCAAATACGTTATAGTCATCAATCAAAATATTATGCATAAACATTCTGAGTTCCTCATTATCTTCTACCAATAGAATTGACATTTTTTTATCGGAACGAATTTTTGAAGAAAAGTTTCCTTCAAAAGGGACATCTGTGCTTTCTAACTGATTTTGATAAAAATCAATTTCTTCTTTAATATGTTTAGCCTCAGTAATTTCATGGGGTTTGAAATGTGATGCCCCTTTAAATAATTCAACTTTAAAAATCGAACCCTTTCCTTCAGTATTTGACGCTACGCTAATTTTACCTTTATGTAACTCTACTATATTTTTTACAATGGCCAAACCTATTCCTGTCCCTTTTTTAAGGGGCCTATCGGCAGCATTATTATCAACTAACTCAAAAAAGCGGTCAAATATTTTTTCCCTATACGCTTCAGGAATACCAATACCATCATCTTCAACCAGAAGCAATACCACATCTCCTTCCTCCTTTATTTTAACGGTTATTTGACCTTGACTACCTGTATACTTAAAAGCATTAGAAATTAAATTAAAGAACACTTGTACTAACTTATTTTCATCTATGTAAAGCCGTATTTCATTTGAAGGAGTTTCAAAATTGTATTGATAGCCTTCACTAATAGCATAATCGGAAAAAGATTCGAAAACCTTCTTTAAGACATCTACTATATTATGCTCTGCTACTTGCAATGTCATTTGATTGCTTTCATATTTTCTAAAATCCATTAACCTATTGATAAGTTGATACAGATGATTACTATTTCTTTTAATAACCTGAAGTTTTTTATATATACTGCTACTCCCCTGATAGTTATCTAAAATTTGTTGTAATGGCCCTAAGATTAACGTTAAAGGTGTTCTAAACTCGTGAGATATATTGGTAAAAAACTCAAGTTTAGCTTGGTTTATCTTTTTTATTTGTTCTGCTTCTAAATGCTCTAATTCTAATTCGTGTTTTAATTTGGTTCGAGATTTTGAAATACTATATAAGTAATAAATTATCGAAATAACTATTAAAATATATATAGCATATGCCCACCAAGTAAACCAAGGCGCAGGCCTAACAGAAATATTTAATGTTGTTGGTGTTTCATTTATAACACCATCGCTATTAACACCTTTAACTTCAAAAACATAGTCTCCCGGCTTTTGTATGGTATAAGATGCTTCATTATTAGGTGTTTCATTCCAATCGGTTTCTAAACCTTTAAGACGATATTTGTAAGTATTACTTTTAGAATTTATATAACTTGGTATGGAAAATGAAATACTAAAATTACTTTGATCGTGCAAAAGCTCGACCTCTTGTGTGAAATTAATAGCTTTTGTGAGCACTTTATGGGAATCGTTTACTGAAACTGACTGGTTTTCAATTTTGAAATCTGTAAGGATAACTTGCGGTGCGTATTGGTTTTTTACAATTTTATGTTCATTAAATACCGTTACGCCTGAAGGACCACCAAAGTAATATGTAGAACCTAAACGTAGAGCAGCATCTCTATTAAACTCATTACTTGGCAAGCCTTCCTTTTGGGTAAAATGCGTTTCTATGCTATTTTTTTTAAAATTATATTTTATTATACCTTGTGTATAGGTGCTCATCCAAAAACTGTTTTCATCAGCCCCTACAATGCTTCGTATGCCATCAATTTTTTCGCCACCAACTTTTAAATCTATAAGTTCAAACTGGTTGTTTGCAAATTTAAATAAGCCATCTTCCAAAGTACCAATCCACAGGTTCTTATTACTATCCTCATAAATGGTATTTATTTCAAACTTGAAGCTAGAATCATTACTATAAACAAAATTTTTTACCTCATTATTGGAGGTAATACAGTTTAAACCGCGGAGTGTTCCTAGCCAAATCTTTTTATCTCCATCTATAAATATGGTCTTGATATTACTATTGGTTAGACGAATAGGTTCTGTTTTGGAATTGAAAAGCTTAAATGTCTTATCTTTAAAATTAAACTTAATTAAGCCACTACCATTCGTACCTATCAACATGGTATCATGAGAGTACTGAACAAGTTCTAATACCCCTAAATTTTTGAGCAATCTTGTTAATTCTTCTGGCAAAACCGCCTTATTAAATTGCTTGCTTTTAAGATTGTAGACAAATAAGCCTTTATCGAAGGTTCCTATCCATAGATTGTCATCATTACTTACACATAAAGCTTTTATATTATCGCTTTTAAGGTTTGAGTGGTTTCTGGAAGTTATATGGCTTATAGAATTAGTATCTTGATTTAGCACCGATATACCGCCACCTTCTGTACCAAATAAAAGCAAGTTTTTATAATTCACAATCGAACTTACAACCCTAAAACTTAAACCCTTTTCATAGGAATTCTTTGTTATATTAACAAAGTTATTATTAAATCTATTATAAATATTTAAGCCTCCATAGTAGGTGCCCACCCAAATGGTTCCAATATTATCTTTAAATACTGTTTTTATAAAATTATCATTTAAAGATTTGTTATTGTTCCCATCATGATATAGCGCATTTATATTTCTATCCTCATCAACAATATGAAGCCCGTTAAAAGTAGCAACCCATAAAAGACCGTTATCATCATAAATAAGTTTTCTGACGTTTTTACTTTTTTTATCTATTTCAGATTCTTTAAAGTAGGGTTGAATTTTCTTGTTATGAATATTATATTCTAGAACACTTTTGGTTTTTGTTGCGAGCAGAATATTACCATTTTTAGATTCTAGTAAATCGTTTATATTAAAACCTTCAGAGTGAGGAATTAATTCCATTTGATAGGCACTTCCTTTCTTAAAAAACTGATACAATCCTTTATTCGTACCAATATATATAGCTCCATCTTTTGTTTCGACAATGCATGAAGGTAATTGTAAGTTTGATATTCTAAAAAAATTATCTTTTGAAGCATCATAGATTGAAACCCCACCAAAATGACACACCCATATTTCTTGATTAGATAGTTGCCTAATGGCTATAATCATATTATTACCTAATACAGATTGATTATTATTTAAAAAATAGGATTTAAAAATATTCGTTTTTGGATCAAATTTATTTAAACCGAAAGCCGTACCAACCCATATAAAACCAGAGCTATCTTGCTCTATGCACTCAATACCATTGTTACTAATTGAAGTAGGGTTATCCTTTTCGTGACGGAACACCGTAAACTCAGTACCATCGTACTTGTTCAACCCGTCTTTTGTACCAATCCAAATCTGACCCAAATTATCTTGATGAACAGCCATAATGGAGTTTTGCGATAGCCCATCTGAATTGGTAATATGGTTAAAATTATAATTTGATTTTTGAGCAAAACTGGGTATTACTAAGAAAAGAAATAATAAAATGTGGTATGTTTTTAACATTCACTTTTCAATTTTAGTTTAGAGAGATATTACTACCTGTATAATATCTTTTTTATTACATTACCCTCAGTTTTTAACAAATAAATACCTTTTGAAGCATTAGAAATATCAACCAAATCCCCGTTACCTTCGGCGATTTTAGTTCCTAGTATAGAATACACTTTCCATTTACTTGGTATGCTTAGGTTAAACCTTCCATCTTTACTCGGCACAGGGTATACTCTTAAATTAATGGCCGTGTTATCAAATTCATTAATACTTAAACTTCCCAATCTATTTAGCGTAACATAATCATACGTTGGACCCGCTCCTCCTGAAGGAATTCTTAATTCCAATACTGCCAAACCTGCATCTAAATCAAATTCATCAGAGGTATAGTCTTGAAAAACGGAGCCCTCTGTAATTATTCTTATCCCGCTTGTAGTCGAGCCATTTGGCGCACTAAACAACGGCGTTGAAGTAGATAAATTTAAAGGTAGTATATTAGCAGCAAATGGTTTAGAAGTATTAGAAAAGGTCTTGTAATTAACAAGCATTTGGTACCTGCCAGCTTCCGTTACATTTATCGTATACCTCAAATATTCATTACCACTTAAAGAGCCAACAACAAAACCTGATCCTCCAACTTCAATATCTACGTCCTCTCCAGGGGCTGTTCTGTAAGCACCACCTGAATTACCTGGTGAAGAATCAGAAAAAGCTAGTCCTTGTCCTCCTAAATCATAATCTTCGACCTGAATAGTACCAGGAATCGTATGCGGAACTCCTCCGAAAGGCTGTATTGTTAAGGCCTGAACATTAACCGTTATGGATGTTTCAGAAGTTTGAAATTTGTTGTCTGTGAGCACTAATTTTAAGGTATAAACACCTACAGCCATATTTTCCAATAACGTATCTGATTGCCCATCATATCCCCAAGTAAACGGTGCTGCGGTAATAGAACGCACCAATACATCGTCTATATAAAGTGCCATACTTGTTATTTCTGATGGTGATAAGGAGGTTGAAGCTTCAACTTCTATATCAAAGCCTGGTGCTAAAACATAACCATCGGCGGGTGCTACAAAGGTTGGTGCTGGAGGCGGCGCTATATAAACAACGTTAATTTTATCTAAATTAAATCCAGCGTTTTGAACATTAACTTTAAGCACATGTAAACCCTGTGTTAATGCTACATTTTGTTTTGTACTTGTTTGAAAATCGGTGGCACTTGAGGTTTGAGCTAAAGCATGATTATCAAACAATACAACATCATCCATCTCTACACTAATTAATGCTCCTGTGGATGCAGCGGCATATAAAAAGTCAAAATTATAGAGACCATCTTGTAATACATTTACATCGTATTTTAGCCATTCACCATTTTGGGTGTCGCCAACATAAATAACGCCATTGTCTTGTCCTACATCAACCCCATCAGTATAGGCAGTTGCATTAAGGGTGTTTGTAGGCGTAGTATCTGAATATCCAACACCTTCACCACCGGCTCTATAGGCTTCTGCTTCTATAGTTCCTTGAACTAATTTTATTGAAGAATCCAATACAATGTTTGAAATTTTACTAATAGATAATGGGGGTAGCGTAATAGCTCCTGTTCCTTGTTTAATTAAAGTTAATGGGTCGGTATAGTAATCAATGGGGGCTACAACACCTACATTATCAAACACCAAAGCTTCGTGTTTAAACGAACCAGCGTATACCAAATTGTCAAATTTTAAAGTAAATTCAACAGGCTTATCTGTAAGGTTGATGGCAACCACGCTTGTATTACCATTTTTGGTTACGGCTCTCGCATTTACTGCTGTAACTGAGCCTCTGGTAGTAGTCAACATAGTCGATGAAGTTACGGTACCGTTTAACAAAGTCGCATCCCTTAAAACATCTTGAAGGATTTCATAACTCATCAAGTACCCTCTTTTTTGTAGCGGATATACAGGTTCTCTGTTGGATCCAACAACAACCATAGCATTTAAAACCCTATTAAAGCTAAACCAGTTTGCTCTATCATAAATATGTTGGTTTTCTGCCATAAATAAATAAGCATCTGCCATTCCTAAACAAGCAGCGCCGTGCACATCTGAACCGGCGGACACACCCCATTCTGTTAACCAAATGGGTTTATTTTGATTATCAGTATCTCGAACCCAATTGACATCTTCTGCTAATTCTAATTTAGCTGTTAAAAGCGACTGATATGCTGTATTACTTTCCCCGGGTATATCAGGGTCGGCACCTAAGTATTTATGAACTGTAATGGCATCATAATAACTCCCATCGCCTCTTATTGTAGCATTATAGGCTGCTTGACTTCGTCTCCACCCAAAAGGCACAGACACTCTTATATTTGGATATGCCGCTTTTAAAGCAGCCGAAACTGCCGAAGCCTCCGCTAAATATTTTTGTGGGGTATCTGTTCTTAGTGCTCTTTGATTAACCCAAAAATGTTCGTTTCCTAATTCTATATCTTTTACCTCAAGACCTAAGCCCATGTCTTTTTGTGCTCTGGCTACACTACTTGGCCCATCATCAAAATTGATAGAATAGGTCCACATCATATCATAACCTACACCGCCATTTGCAGCTTTTTTTTCAGTGTTTAGTTGGGCAATACCATTAATATGTCCTTTTAAACAACACGCATAAGTTGCCAAAGTCGATTCATGTACACCATTGTCATAGCTGTCATTTTGGTAACCATCGGTTTGCCATTGATAAAAATTGGCGAAAACCCCATGCGGGAAGCGAATGGTTACAGGATCTACTAATTTGATAAAGTCTTTTTGTAATTGGGTATTAAAACCCTCAATATTATAACCTAATAACTTATTGTTAAAAACTTCGGTATTTGTTGTCTCAACATTCAATGAAGCTGTAATAGTTCCAGGTAAAGTAAAGGGATAACTCTGTGCTTCTGCTTTTAAATAGAAGCAGATTACACATGCAATAAAGCAAAGATATTTAAAATATTGCCTATTTGATGTAGCATTTTTGTTCATAGTTTTGGTAAATAATTGTGGGCATTTTACTTAAAAAGTAAATGCATATATAGCTTTTTTTTTAACTTACAATTTTAATAATAAAGAATAAATAAACTGTCCTGCTTTTTGCTGTATTTAATTTAAAATCACATAACGTTTTATTCAAAATATTTAAGCGTTTTATTTACCAGAAAAATATAGTATATATGCTTTAAACATAAGATGTTTCTCTTTTTTTTTATTGAAAAAGCACTACCTTTAAGGTTCTATTTTTTGATGATTTTTCTTGTATATATTGATACTTCCCCGTAGAATTTAACAAAGTATAAACCACTGATTAAGGTATTAGCGTCTATTCGTATAGATGATGCCCCTTTTACGTTTTTCAATACTATAGTTTTGCCAACTATGTTAAACACTTCAATTTTATTGACTTTTTTTTCTAATCCATCAATTATAATTTCGTCATCTATTGGGTTAGAAATGAAAACTGAATTTCTATGAAAACCTTCATTACTAAGTGCATTCGTATTTTCTAATAGCCATTTCGTGTTAGCTGTAGCTGAACTTGTGTAATTAACATCACCCGAATTATCATATGCATACCTTCCTGTGGTTGTTTGTGGCGTATGGATATCATATGCGCCAGAACCGTTAGAAACAAATTCAAAAATTCTTGTATTGTTTGTATCTGTGGTGGGAGTTGCAGTTGTAGTAGGATACACATTAATCGATTCAAATCTTACTGCATCCCATCCCGTAAGTGTACATGAAATATTATAATAACCATTAGAACCAACAGATTTCACTTCAAAAATTTGTGAATTATTATTTGGCGAAATTTCATCGGCAGTAATAATATTTGAATTTGCAGTGTCTACAGTCCAATACTTCCCCGTTACACTGTGCTTAATTTTATATTTTCCTTCTAAACCATTGGTTGGATTTCCACCAATTGAACCACTAGGAAGTGCTTCAAGGTATGTTGAAGCAACACGCATGTCATCAAAATCTGTTATCACCTCAAAATCACAGGCGTTTTCATTGTAAGAACCCCACTTTGGGTAAACTTCAACTCCATCAAATGTTTTATGATAGGCTCTTTTATCAGAATCTGCCAAAACCACTTGATATTCATTAAAATTAAGATTTGAAAGTGTTTGCTGTACTCCATTAAACCAGAACTCTAAATAGCCTTCATATCTATTATTAACCACATCAAAATTATCATCAACCTTGACTTTTATAACAAAAGTCACCCATTCATCTTCGGGAATTACATGTTGCCATAAGGTTGTTCTTCGCTGGGTTATAGACCCTGGCCTGTTCCAATTCGGTTCTGCTGGTCCGAAGGCATTTAAACTTAAAGTTGTACCATCGTAAGACATCGTATAAGGATAATTTTGTTTATTCGTGTTAATATCTCCACCATCAGTAGTTTTCCATTGAAACACAGCAATACCAGCATTTAAATTTGGTTCAGAATTAAATCTCCAACGCCAACCATAATAATAAGTTCCGCCTTTTTGAGGGGTAAATGTATTTACGTCGCCCGTAGTTCTGGCAAATTCTGCTCTCTTTCTAGAAACAGGTTTAGTTATACGCCAAAATTTACCAAACTCAGAATCTATAGGTGTAGTGACAAATGGTGGATTATTGGGATCATCAACACAATCATCACCACTTGGGTTGCTATTGCCATTAGGGTCGAGGTGTCTAAAATTATCATTTACGGATAAATTAGGGTCTCCGTACCATAATACTTGTGCATTTAGCTCATAGCCAAAAAATAATAGCGATAAAATAAGCACGAATTTCTTAGCTATATTTATTCTCATAATTTATCTATACACTAATTGTTATTGCATTTTTAGAATCTCACTCCCTGCCATTAAAAAAGCACCTGTTCCAAAATTTTGATAACTATCATAAGATGCTGGTTCTGGAAATGCACCAATGTTTTGTACCCAACCTACGCGACCATCCTCATGTTGGCAGGCTTTTAAAGCATTCCAACCTTTTTTAACTGCTGGTATATATTTTTTATCTAACAAACCATTATTAATGCCCCAAGCCAATGCAAAAGTATGGAAACCACTACCGCTTACCTCGCCATGATTATAAGACTCTGGACATAACAAACTTGTTCTCCATAAACCGTCTTCAGGTTGAAGTTTTAATATTTTCTCTGCCATTTCTTTGTATAAGTTCTCATAAAACGGGCGATGCTTATAATCTGCTGGCATATCATCTAAAATTAAAGCTAAACCAGCAAAAACCCAACCGTTGCCTCGAGACCAGAATACCTTTTTACCATTTGGTTCTTTGGTGTCTTTATCGTTACCCTGCCACACAAAACGCATATCTCTTGCAAACAATTGTTCTTCTTTATCGTATAACTGGTTGTAAGTTTGCATATAAAACTTATGCATCTCATCTAAATACTTGGGCTGTTTAGTATGTTTCGCATACAAATTAAGTACAGGAGGAGCCATAAATAAGGCATCGCACCACCACCACAAAATAGTTCTGCCATATTCACTTTTATCTGTTCCTTTTTTCCACTCATCGTCATCAAATAAATGGGCGTCTAAGAATTTTTTTGTAGGTTCTAAATCCACGAAATTTCGTCTACCATCATTCATATCTATATACAAATAACTGTAAGATATGGCAACATCATCGGCATGATGTAAACGTTTATATGTTTGCCAATTATTCCAATATCCTTGATTTTTTAGGGCAGCCATATAAATCATATCTTTAGTAGCTTTATGTGCTCTTACCACACCCGTATAATAAGCTCCTTCTGTCCAATCGGTTGGTGCAATTGCAAAAATAGGATGTGCTTCTTGCCACTCTAATGCCTTTATCATAGCTGACTTAATATCTGATTTATCAATAACATTAACTCCTGTTACTTTCTGGGCCGTTGAACAGTTAAAAAACAATAAAACTGTAAATAATGCTAAAATGGTTTTATTCATGGT
Source organism: Siansivirga zeaxanthinifaciens CC-SAMT-1 (assembly GCF_000941055.1). Lineage (GTDB taxonomy): Bacteria > Bacteroidota > Bacteroidia > Flavobacteriales > Flavobacteriaceae > Siansivirga > Siansivirga zeaxanthinifaciens. Next base: position 3,080,921 of record NZ_CP007202.1, read on the forward strand.
ATTTTTATTTTTTTAGTTTAAAAGTGGTTTCTAAATAATCGTTTGAAGAGGTTCCTAACATAACCGTATAATCACCGGCTTCCAATACTTTTTCCATTGTAACACCTGTAAATTCTAACATTTTAGATGTTATTTTAAAAGAAACCGTTTTACTTTCTCCCGCATTTAATTCTATTTTTTCAAAACCTTTTAATTCTTTATCTGGTCTTGTAACAGAACCTATTTCATCCTTAACATACATTTGTACGACTTCCTTGGCTTTTACATTGCTTTTATTGGCAACAGTTACACTTACTTCTAATTCAGTATCTGCTGTCATTTCAGGATTTGAAATTTTAATATCTGAATATTCAAAGTTTGCATAACTTAAGCCATGACCAAAAGGAAATAATGGCCCATCTTTTAAAAACAAATAACCTTTTTTATAGTTTATTTCTTTCATGCTATAATGAAAAGGAATTTGGCCAATAGAACGAGGCACCGTAACTGGCAATTTACCTGATGGAGATACTTCACCGAAAATAATTCTAGCTGTAGACTCATCACCAAATTCGCTTAAATCCCAAGTATCTAAAATAGCATCAGCTTGGTCTGCAATAGTATTAATAGACAGCGTTCTTCTATGTTTTAAAACCACAATAAGCGGTTTACCTAGTGCTTTTACCCTTTCTACTAGTTCATCTTGTGGACCAACAGGGTCGATTGTTGCTCTATCCCCTAAAGCATTATTAAAAAAAGCTTCTTTAGAAGTAAACTCATCGCCTCCTAAAAATAACACGATAGCATCTGAACTTTTAGCGATGTTAACCAAATTATCTAAAGCTTTACCATCGCGCTCTAATAATTTTGGAGCGCCTCCAGTTTCATCGGTAAGATGAAATCCTTTCTCGGCAACAAATTTAACATTATCGGTTACTACAGATTCAAACATAGCTTTAGTATTCTCCCTTACAAGAGGCCCTAAAAGCGCTATTTTTGTAGATTTATTAGCATCAAGTGGCAACGTGTTATTTTCATTTTTAAGAAGAATAATCGACTCTAAATCGGATTCTTTTGCCAATTCTAAAGAAGCCTTAGCTCTATTACCTGTCTTAACGGCCTCTATATCGATATAAGGATTATCGAACAAGCCTAGAATAAATTTTGTTCTTAAAACACGCCTTACAGATCTGTCAATTAACTCTTCCAATTCAGGGTTTTTCTTTACCATTTCTGGCAAATACGCATAAGAATCTTCAGCATATAAATCGATATCAATACCAGCTACTAAACCCATTCTCGCAGCATCTTCTGGTGTTTCTGCTACGTTCATAAAATAATGTAAACGTGCAATATCGTTAGAATCTGAGACTACATAACCTTCAAAACCCCATTGGTCTCTTAAAACACCGGTAAGCAATTCTGGATTACCATGAGATGCTACGCCATTAATATCGCCATGTGATGCCATAATACCCAGGGTTTTGGCATCTTTAACAGCAGCTTCAAACGGTGGATATATTTCATCTATTAACGTTCTTGGAGAAATTTCAATAGCAGCAAAATTTGAACCGCCAAGTACTTGTCCGTAAGCAGCAAAATGTTTTGCAACAGCACCAATATGAGTACCATTACCTAAACCTTCGTAATCACCTTGCACACCTTTAATGGCACTTTTAACCATTTGTGTGGTTAGATAGGTATCTTCACCAAAAGCCTCACTCATACGTCCAAAACGTGGGTCACGAACTAAGTCGGCTTCTGGAGAGTGACACATGTGCATACCACGTAAACGCGCTTCTCTTCCTACCACATCCCACTGTCTTTGTACAAGCGCTGGATTGAATGACGCTGCAGAAGTAATAGGGCGACCAAACTTGGTACAACCTTCGGCATCTACACCATTATATGACTCTGTTACAAATAATGCAGGAATGCCCCAACGGTTGTTTTCTATAATGTATTTTTGAAGTTTATTATTAAATTTAGCTGCAGAAACTGCATCAATATGTTCGCCAGGGTTTTTAATACCTGCAATACCTAATTTTAATTTTTCAATTACCTTATCGGAAAGTTTAAGATTACCATTGTTATCATATTTAGCTCCAATGGTGGCATGAAATATACGCATTTGCGCTACTTTTTCTTCAAGGGATAATTTGGGTAAAAGCGCTTCTACTCTTTCATCAATAGAAAGCGAGGCATCTTTGTAATCTTTAGCTTTTGAATCTCCCTTACCACAAGAGGTAAAAATTGATAGCAATGCAATAAAAAGTAATTTTCTCATTAGTATGTTATGTTTGTATAGTTTTAGTTTTTAAATGCAAATCGATTTATTGTTAATGACTGATTATTAATGGTTTTAAATACAAAACAAATAGATTTTACCTGATTTAAATTTTGAGCATTAAATTGTCGTGGTTGAAATGTGTAAATATTATTTTTAGGTATTTCTAAAGAGAACAATAGTTTACCTTCAGCATTCGTATCTCTTACCTCAACAGAACAGGCATCACTAGCCATCACCTCTAATTCTAAAATGGTTTTGCCCTGTAAACCTTTTATATTGGGGTAAATAACATGACTTGTATTTTGTATTGTTTGTATTGAAAATCCTCCTAAAGTATTTTCCACTTTTTTTATACCTGATGCTTTAAAATAGTCTTCGGCTTCAATACTAGCATTGGCATCATAATTACCTACTCCAATACCGTCAACTCTTATGGTTGCCATTTCACCATTATCTTTGTAATGCACATAACTTATAAAGCTATCTCTAAAATAACGATTTCCGGTTTGACTTATATCACAATAAATATAATACCATTGGTTGTGCCACTCAAAGAATGAACCATGACGACCTTGTAAAAACCCATTTGGCCATGTTGGAGCATCAAAGCCTTTGGCAAAACTCGCCTCTTTTATAACGGTATCTTTGTAATCATAAGGACCGTAAACATTATCTGCCATGGCATAGAAACTGCCCCAAGACAAATAATACTTTCCATTATATTTATGCATAAAAGGCTTATCATCTGTTGGCATTTTTGTATTGCTTCCATCGGGATTATAAGGGCCTCTCGGATTATTAATAATTATTTTCTTTGGTGATTCTGCTAAACTTATCATGTCTTCGTTGAGCTTAGCTATGTAATAATCCCATACACCAAAAATGATATAATGCTCGCCTTTGTCTTCAAAAATGGCCATATCATATTCATGCGTAGGTGTTAAATTTGAGGATAATAGAGGTTTACCTAAAACATCTTTCCAAGGACCTACGGGTGTTTTTCCAACTACAACGCCTGTTTGCTCGTTTCCTTCGGAAAAATAAAAATAATACTTTCCATTTCTATAGGCCGCATCTGTAGCCCAACATCTTGAAAATTCTTTTCCTATATAAGTATCTTCAGGTTTTAAAACACTTCGTTTTGTCCAATTCACCAAATCGGGAGAAGACCACACCCACCAATCTTCCATGATAAACTTATCGTTTTTAACAGATTTATCATGCGAAGCATAAACGTAAGCGGTATCGTTGAAAATATGAATATGCGGATCGTTTAATCCAACGTTTGGAACTATGGGATTTTGTGAGCATACAGATGTTATAACTAATAACATTGCACTTACAATTCCATATGTTATTTTAAAATTTGTTTTCATGATTTTATTCAATTCCGCAAAAGGTATCCATAATTTTAGTCACTACTGCCGCTTCTTCTACCGAACATGGATTTTCGTTTTGTCCTAAAAAATAACCAACCACTTGCTCTATCATTGGTTGTTGCACATGTTTTGGATTTTCAAACTTAAAAGTTTCCGTTTTGTTGTCGGTTTCAACTCGTATTTCATCGCCATAAAAAGAAAATGTAATGGAACCTTTTTCTCCTTCAATAGTACATCTATCACTATCTTTGGAGGCTATAAAATTCCAACTTCCTTTAAATTGAACACCGTTTTTAAATTCTATTTCACCCTTTACTAAATCCATTACATTCGCACTATCTGAAATAAACCCTTTTTTTATATTGGAAATTTCACCAAAATAATAATACATGAGATCTATTTGGTGTGGCGCTATATCATGAAAATATCCTCCACCCGAAATTTCAGGGTTTAAACGCCAATTTTCATCGGTTTTGGCTATTAAATTAGCGTTTTTTGATTGCGCAATGTCAATTTCTGCCGAAACTACTTTACCAATTATTTTGGCATCTAATAATTCCTTCACCTTGGCAAACAAAGGTAAATGTCTACGATAATGAGCCACCGTAACTTTTACATCACTTTCTTGTAGTGCGCTTAAAAGTGTTTCGGCTTCTTTACTGTTAAGCACCATGGGTTTTTCTAAATACACATTTTTACCAACTTGAATAATTTGTAATGCATATTTTAAATGCGAAGCAGGAGGCGTTGCAATGTAAATGGCATTTATCTTATCATTATTTATTAATTCTGAAGCATGAGTGGTATAATTTGGTACCCCATGACGTTTAGCAAAATCTTTTACTTTATCTTCGTTTCTGCGCATAACGCTTATTAAAGTTGAGTTTTTTACCTTTTGAAAAGCAGGACCACTCTTTACTTCTGCAACATCACCGCAACCTATAATTCCCCAATTAACAATATTAGAATTCATGTATTTATTACCATAAAATAAATGCTAAAGATAAGTTAGGACGCCTCAAAACCTGTCCTGTACTGTAAGGTTAAAGTAAAACTTATAACATTACTATTTTTGCAAAGTTTCACAACACTAAAATAATTAACTTTGTTACAAATCTTTAAAAACTAATCTTTTTTTTGAAAAAACTTTTATTATTTCTTACATCTTTAACATTAAGCATTCAGTGCTACGGCAATAGTAATCTTGATTCATTATTATTAGAGCTGGAGGTTACTATGCGCAAAAGAGCTTTTTTTGATAATGCCAAAAAATTAAGAGTTGAAAATTTAAAAAAACTCATTAATGATAAAGATAGTAGCTCATTACAGAATAATTATTTCATAATAAATGAAATAATTAATGAATATGAAAAGTATAGTTTTGACAAAGCGCTATTCTATATCGAAAAAAACTTACAAATAGCAAAGAAACTAAATAACAATAAGCTTGAGAAAGAGTCACAACTAAAGTTAGCCAAACTTCTAGCAACATCTGGAAGGTATAAAGAAGGTATTGATGTTTTAAATGAAATTAGGCGGAATGAACTTCCAGAAAAACTTCTAGAGCAATATTATTTTAATTATGTAGAAGGATATTCTGGATTAAGTTTTTATACCACTGTACAAACTACCAAAGAGCGTTATTCTCAACTCTACTTAATCTATCAAGATTCCCTTCAACAAAAATTAGATCCAAATTCAGATCAAGCACTTGCGTTAATCGAAAAAGAATTAAGAGATAATAGAAATATTGTAGAAGCATTAAGAATCAATTCTAAACGATTATCGCAATTAAAATTAGGCACAACAAAATATTCTCTAGTAACTTTTGAAAGGGCTTTACTCTACGGTCTTAATAATAATGCAAGAGATCAAAAAATGTTTTTAGCACTTTCTGCTATCTCAGACATTACGGCATCGGTAAAAGATAACGCTTCCCTTACTGAACTTGCCATGATTTTATTTGAGGAAGGCGATATTGAAAGAGCATATAAGTATATTGATTTCTCGGTTGAAGATACTGAAATTTATAACTCAAGGCTACGCTTTGTAAACATCTCGAACAAACTATCTGTTATATCAAAAGCCTTTGAAGAAAAGAACCTAGAACAACAAGCCGAACTAAAAAAAATGCTCCTATATATAAGTGTACTTGCATTATTTCTTCTATTTACCATATTATATATTTACAGACAGATAAAACGATTGTCTTCTGCTAGAAAAGCATTAAAAAAAGCCAACATACAACTTACAAATTTAAACGAACGATTAAGTATAACAAATTCAGACCTGAATAGATTATACAACGAATTATCTAACACCGACAAAATAAAAGAACAATATATAGGGACTTTTTTAAACCTTTATTCAGACTATATAAACAAACTAGACACCTATCGAAAAATGGTTAGGAACTATTTAGTATCAAACAAGACTAAAACCTTATTAGAACTTACAAAATCGAAACAACTCGTAGACAACGAACTTCAAATTTTTTATCAAAATTTCGATAAATCTTTTTTACATATATACCCTAATTTCATAAGAGAGGTTAATGGCCTCCTAAAACCAGGAGAACAAATTAAACTTAACAAAGATGAAGTTTTAAACACTGAACTAAGAATTCTTGCACTGATAAGATTAGGCTTAACAAATAGTTCCAAAATATCTAAAATTTTACGTTACTCTGTAAACACTATTTACAATTACAGAGTAAAAATAAAAAACAGCGCCCTAAATAGAGATACTTTCGAAGACGACGTTAAGAAAATACAATAACTGTATAAAATTATTTATATTAACTTTAGTTTGTTTTTAAATTTAACGCGTAAAATCTTCAATATTTATTTATAAAAAATCTACTTTTTTTTATTATTATTAATTACACAAGTAATTCATTATTAGACATATAATTAATTTTAATACTCAAAAAAATCTACTTTTTAAATACTTCTACAATTAAAATCTCTCATACGATATTAACTTTACAAATCGAGTTATGTTCAAACTCATACCAAAAACTAAATTAAATATATGAAAACCACAAAGAGACTTTTATTACTAGTTATTCTATTGCCTTTATTTTCTGTTGCTCAAGTTACCATCAAGGGTAAAGTAACAGATGGCAATAACCAACCCATTCCTGGCGTATCGATTCTCGTAAAGGGCACAGAGAAAGGAACAACTACTAATTTTGATGGCTTGTACACTTTAAGCGCAAATGTAAATAGTGCAAGTATTCTTGTTTTTAGTTACCTAGGAATGACTTCGGTTGAAGAACCAATTAATGGCAGATCAACTATTAATGTGATGATGCAAGAAAGCACAGAGGCATTAAATGAGATCGTAGTAATTGGTTACGGTGCTCAGCAGAAAAAGGATATCACAGGCTCGGTATCCCAAATTAAATCAGAAGTTTTAGAGAGTCGCAGCAACGCGCAAATAGGCTCCCTATTACAGGGTCAAGCTACAGGTGTGGAAGTATTGGCGAATTCTGGCAAGCCGTCTGCAGGTTTAAGCATAAGGATTAGAGGTACCAACTCTATAACCTCAGGTAGTGAACCTTTGTATGTAGTAGATGGTGTACCTACAACAGATACCCGATCTATAAACCCTGCCGACATTGAGTCTATTTCGGTATTAAAAGATGCATCATCAGCAGCAATATATGGTGCTCAAGGGGCTAATGGTGTTGTGCTTATTACAACCAAACGCGGTACAACTGAAAAACCAAAATTAACTTTTGACACGTATTTAGGTGTCTCCCAAGTATGGAATACGCTACCTGTTTTAAATGGTGAGCAATACAGAGATTTAATGACTGAACTTGGCCAAACTACAGACTGGGATAGATTTAATCAAAACACAGACTGGCAACAAGAAATATTTCAAAATGGTATTTCAAACAATTATCAGTTAGCTATGTCTGGTAGAAATGAAGGTTCTAATTATTACGTATCAGCTGGTTATACCAATCAGGAAGGAGTTGTAAAAAGCTCTGAACTTGAGCGTTTTAATTTCAAAATTAACTTTGACCAAGATATAAACGAGTGGTTAAAGGTTGGAACTAGAATTGCATATACTCAATACAAAGATGTAGATGTAAATGATAATAATGCTGTAAATCAAGGTGGTGTTTTACTAGGAGCACTTACAACACCTGCTAATATTGGCATATTTAATGAAGACGGTTCTTTCACCAGTAATCCATTCCAAAACTGGGAAAACCCATTAGCTTCAACAGATGGTTTAGATCGTGAATTTAATAGCCAACGTTTTTTGGGTAACCTATATTTTGAAATAAAACCAATTAAGAATTTCACCTTTAAAACTAATGTTGGAATTGATAATAGTTTTGGTGTTTTTGATTCGTTTTTAGATCCATTTAGAACAGGTTTTGGTAGAGCTTTACAAGGTAGATCTATAAATAGCACTAACAAAAGCTCATATTACATTGTAGAAAACACCTTGTCATACAACAACACGTTAAATAATCACAAAATTGAAGCGTTAATAGGTTCTGTTAATCAAAAAAATAAGTTTGAAAACAGTTATATTGAAACACGCAATTTTGCAAGCGCTACAGTTACAACAGCTAATGGTGGTTCTGAAATTTTTGGAGCTACAGCAGATAAGGCTGAAAAAGCAAACTCATCTTTTTTAGGAAGATTAAACTATGCCTATGACGACAAATATTTAGTTACTGCCAATTTTAGAGCAGATGGTTCAAGCGTTTTTGGTCCCAACAAGCGATGGGGTTATTTCCCTTCATTTTCTCTAGGATGGCGAATGTCGCAAGAAAACTTCTTAAAAGATTCCAAAACACTTAGTGACCTAAAACTACGTGCTGGTTGGGGTATTGTAGGTAATGATCAAATTCAGAATTACGCGTATTTAGGTCGTGTAGGAAGCGGTGCTAACTATCCAATAGGTGGTGTAGTACAACCTGGTACCTTCCCTGCTTCTATTGAAAACTTAGAACTTAAATGGGAAGAGTCTAATCAAACTAATGTTGGTATAGATGTTTCTCTATTTAATAACAAAGTGAATATTGTTGCAGATGTCTACATAAAAAGAACAAAAGATTTATTATTTGATGCACCGTTACCAAATGCTACAGGTTTTACCAGTGCCATCCAAAATATTGGAGAGTTGGAAAATAAAGGAATTGAATTCAGCGTTAGTACAAAAAATATTAATTCTGAAAATTTTAATTGGGATACCAATTTCAACATTTCATTTAACAGAAATGAAATTACTAGACTCGTAGATTCTGATGTATTTCAAGGAGGTATTGCCGGAGGCCGTGGAGAAGCGGCTTTAATTAGAGAGGGTGAGCCATTAGGGATTCTTTACGGTTATATATACGGCGGTGTAGATCCACAAACTGGAAATGCATTTTACTTAGACCGTAATGGAGTTTCTACATTTACACCTTCAGCAGATGATAGAACTATTATTGGCGATGCCAACCCAGACTTTACATATTCATTAACCAACAACTTTTCATACAAAGGATTTACCTTAATGATTTATTTACAAGGTTCTCAAGGAAATGATATGTTAAACGCTACAAGAATTGAAACCGAAGGACTTATTGACCCAAAAAATCAATCTATTGCTGTATTAGACAGATGGAGACAACCTGGAGACATTACAACAATTCCAAGAGCTGTTTTTGGTAATTCAGATAATTCCAGAGTATCAACACGTTTTATTGAAGATGCTTCCTATTTAAGAGTAAAAGCGCTTACCCTAGGCTATAAATTCCCTAAGAATATGTTAGATAAAATAAACCTAAGTGCTCTAAGACTTTATGTTACCGGTGAAAATCTATTAACCTTTACTGATTACTCTGGTTTCGACCCAGAAGTAAATGCCTTTGGAGGCAGTAATACCATAAGAGGTATAGACTTTGGTACTTATCCGCAATCGAGAACCACGCTTTTTGGCTTAAGTGTTACTTTTTAAAAAAATTCAACTATGAAACTAAATAAAATATTATTAATAATTTTAAGTCTCGCACTTTTTACAAACTGCGATGATTTTTTAGACCTTACTCCTATTTCGGAGGAAACAAGTGCAGATGCCTACAACAATGCATCTCAAATAGAGGCGGCACTTACTGGAGCATACGAATCGTTTCAATCTTCAGAATATTATGTATGGGATAATTTATTATTCCAAGACATGCGCGCAGATAATAATTATGCAGGTGGGGACAATCCGGAAATTTTTGCCATAGATTTCTTAAATATAACACCAACGCATTCCAGACTTTTTACACATTGGTCTAACATTTATAATGCTATTTCTAAAGCAAATGTTGTTTTAGAACGCGTTGATGGGATTAACGACCCACAATTAACTAATGAAAGAAAAGCGCAAATTAGAGGTGAGGCACTATTTTTAAGATCTTATCACTACTTTACTTTAGCAAAACTTTGGGGTAGCGTTCCGTTAATAACGGCATCGATAAAAGCAACCACAGCTGAAAGTGTGAACATTCCAAAATCACCCATTGAAGATATCTATGCACAAATCACTTCAGATTTAGAATTGGCAGCAACTTTGCTACCTGATACTTACGGAAATAACGCAATAACAAAAGCCAGAGCAACTTCTGGTGCAGCACATGCCTTAGCCGCTAAGGCTTATGCGCAACAACCAAATCCTGATTATAAAGCTGTTCTAGCACACATAACTGAAGTTGAAAAAAGTGATGCTAATTACAGATTAATTAATTACAATCAGCTATTTGATGGTAACAACCCCAACAATGCTGAATCTATAATAGAGGTTCAATATTTAGGTGGCAACGAAGGTAATTTTGGTCCGCAGTTATTGTTACCACCTTCCATTAGTGGCGATACATGGAGAAAATTTGTAACACCATCGGTAGATATTGTTAACGCATTTGATGCCGAGGGAGATGTTGTTAGAAAAAATGCATCCATATTGTTTGAGCAAGTTCAATGGGTTGATGAATATTGGGGAAATGCTGCCGGTAGTACCATCCCTTTTGGTTATAAATGGAAAAATGCCAGTGGTTTTGCAAGTGCAGACAACACATATTTAATACGATATGGGGATATTGTACTACTTAAAGCCGAGGCCTTAAACGAATTAAACCAACTGGAAGCAGCAGCCACTGAAGTTGATAGAATTAGAAACAGAGCGCAACTACCAAATTTAACCGCTGCCCAAAAAAGCTCTAAAGCTATATTAAAACAAAATATATTAAAGGAGCGTCGCCTTGAACTTTTTCTAGAAGGTCAAAGATGGGATGATCTAGTACGAAACGGACAAATTGTATCGACCATGAACAACCTAGTTGAAATTGATTTACGTACCAACACACCAGTAAACTATAATATGACAGAAGCTAAAATATTTCTACCAATTCCGCAACAGGAATTAGACAGAAACCCAGCTTTAATACCTTAAAATTAATTGATTATGAAAAGATTTTTAAAAAGAATACTGTTTCTTGTTTCGGCAACCTTAGTTATACTGGCTTGCGAAACTGAAAATAATTTACAGCCGGAAGGACTTTGGGAACTTAGCAATCCAACAATTGCGTTGCCAAGTGATGACTTAATCATACTAGATGAAACCACTCCCAATAACATTATAACCTTTAGTTGGGAACCCGCAAAATCTTCAGCAAACTACATAGTAAGCTACAAAGTGGTAGTTGATACACTTGGAAGTTCTGCTTTTGATACACCTATTTTAGAACTAACACCTTCAAATAATGGCAAAGACCTATCTGCTTCAGTCTCGTTTCAAGCTATTGATGAAGCTTTATCATTTGCAGGCTACTCAGCAAATACTAATGTAGAACTTACGTGGGCTGTTGTTGCCAGCAGCATCAATAAAACTTCAATTGATGTAAAAGATATTACTATTAAGCGTTTTGAAAATGAAATAATACCTAGTAGATTATTTATATCTGGAACAGCCACAGAGAACAATAATAATTTATCAGAAGCTATTCCATTAAAACGTTTAAATAATTCAAATGGTGAGCCTTCAAGCGTTTACGAGGTCTACACTAGTTTGAAGGCAGGAAGCTCTTTTAAATTTTATAGTGAGCAGTCTCTACCTGCTTTAGTATATGGTGGTGGTGCAACCGAAGGCAGTATTGAAAAATCTGGAGCCCCTATCACTGTAGCACAAGACGGAGAATATCGTATTAAAATAGACTTGGACAATAGTAGCTATTCACTTTTAAAAATTGAACGCTGGAATATGAAAGGTAGCCCCATAATTGGTGGTTGGGGAAGCGATGAACCTCTGGAATACATAGGTGGTGGTATTTGGCAGGCTTCCATACAGCTGGTAAGTACTGGTGGCTTTTTATTTAGGGCAGATGTAGATGGTTCTGGTTATTGGGATCATTTATTGAAGCGTGTTGTTGGAACAACTAACACACTTATTATGGAATCGGATGCAGGAAATCAAGGGGTGAGCTTTGAAGATATCCCTTCAGAAAAATTAGGTACCTTATTAGTTACTTTAAATCTTTCTGCAAATGCATACTCCTATACCATAGAAATAGACCCGAATGCTGCAGCGCCTATTGAAACACCAAGTTCATTGTATTTATTTAACAACAACACACTTGTTGGAGAACTTACTAAAGATGGAGATGTTTTTAGAACCGATAACTACATCGCCTTACAAAGTGGTGATCAAATAACTCTAAATACAGCTTCAGATGGCTCTGGAGATAGCTTTACTGCCTTTGAAGCTATTGGAGCAACAGATGCACCAGATGGTGTTAATGTGAGCGAAAGTCCAAATTTAAGTGAAGCATCTGGTGCTATAAATGTAGAAAGAGACCAAGCTTATAAATTCACCATTGACTTTGCAAACGCAAAATTACAATGGAATTACTACAATATTTTCCTATTCCATTGGGATGAGATTAACCAAAAGTGGGATGATCGTAATGAGTTTTTAATGACCTACCAACATCCTTATAAATTTACAACAACAGTTGGTTTGAGCGGTAATTTTGACATGAAGTTTATATCGCCATGGGATAACGACTTTGGATCTGATGCACCATCAGCCTTATCTGGAAACCTAACCAACAAAGGTGGTTCGAATATTAGGAATATTAACACTAATGGTAATTACCAAGTTAATATTGAAATAACGCCTGATTTTACTTCAGGAACTTACGAGTACATTAAACAATAAAAAAAACTAAAAACTTATATTTTAGCTATGAAAAAGATAAATTATAAAATCCTTAAAACAAGTTTTTTCGTTTTTATATTAATAAACTCATTTTTTGGTTGCCACAGCTGTCAATCAAATGATGAAGGAATTACAGACATTAAACCTCCTGTTACATCTGAACCTGTAAATGTGGATTTTTATCTTACAAAAGCAGATCAGTCTGTTTTATTCAAAAAACAAGAAACTGGTGTTTCTGCTTTTAATGAAAATTCAAACTTTTCAATTAATGTTAATAGTAACCGAACCTATCAAGAAATGGATGGGTTTGGTTACTCCTTAACTGGTGGTAGCGCCTTACATTTAAATAATATGTCAACTTCTACAAGAGGTAGTTTATTAAACGAACTTTTTAAATGGGACAATAATAATATAGGTGTTAGTTATTTGAGAGTTAGCATGGGCTCATCAGACTTAGATATTGAAACTTTTTCTTATAATGATTTATCTAATGGAGAAACCGATTTAAATTTAGACAAGTTTTCTATAGCTAAAGATAGGATTAATCTTATCCCTGTTTTAAAAGAAATTTTAGCTATAAATCCAAACATCAAAATTGCTGCAACACCTTGGTCTGCACCAACCTGGATGAAAACTAATCGAAGTACTATAGGAGGCAGTCTTAGAACCGATTATTATGATACATATGCCAATTATTTTGTGAAATATATTCAAGCCATGGCTTCAGAAGGTATAAAAATTAGTGCAGTTATTCCACAAAATGAACCTTTAAATGCAACAAACAATCCTAGTATGGTCATGGAAGCTGCTGAACAGGCCAATTTTATAAAAAACCATTTAGGACCTGCATTTCAGTCGGCAGGCATTACCACAAAAATTATTGCATATGGACATAATGCCGATAGACCTGATTACCCTATAAATGTGTTGAATGATGCCGCTGCAAATCCATTTATCGACGGTTCTGCTTTTCATCTCTATGCTGGTAGGATTGATAATTTAAGTCTAGTACATAATGCACATCCAAATAAAAACATTTACTTCTCTGAGCAGTGGGTAGGTGCATTTGAAGAATTTTCAGAAAGTTTAAAATGGCATTCTCGAGAATTATTGGTTGGAGCTACAAGAAACTGGTCTAAAACTGTTTTACAATGGAATTTGGCCGCTGACTCCAATCAAGATCCACACACTAATGGTGGTTGTACTGAGTGTTTAGGAGCACTAACTATTGATGGTAATACGGTTAAGAGAAACGTAGCCTATTACATTATAGCACATGCCGCTAAATATGTGAGACCTGGTTCAGTTCGTATTGAGTCTAATTCTTCAAACGAGCTACCCAATGTAGCTTTTAAAACTCCAGATAATAGGATTGTAGTAATCGTAATAAATAATACAAGTACACGCAAAGAATTTAATATTAAAGTAGCCGAAAGTCCAATAACTACCTCTCTAGAAGCAGGAGCATTGGGTACTTTTGTTTGGTAAATAAAAACTAATTAATTATGATTTTTAACTATAGAATAATCGTTCTATTAGCCATACTCATGGCTTCTTGCAACAATAATAAAACAGAGAAACCTGTTGAAGTTGAAGAAAATAAAGCTGAAACTAATGCTAATTACAATGGTAAACCTTTAAAGATTTACACAACAGCAGAAGGGACAGATTTAAGGCTAACCCTGTCTGATGAAATTAGTTTTAAATCGGCTTCACAACCTCTAGAAACTGAAATCGCTGTTTTTGTAAATTCAAACAAAACGTTTCAAAAGTTTTTAGGTATTGGAGGCGCTATAACAGATGCTTCGGCAGAAGTTTTTGCTAAACTAAGCCCAGACAAGCAAGAAGAATTGTTAAATGCGTACTATAGTAATAATGGCATAAATTATAACATCATTAGAACTAGTATTCATAGTTGCGATTTTAGTTCAAAAAGCCATACATACATTGAAGAAGGTGACACTGAACTAAAAACGTTTTCTATTGAAAAAGATAAAGCATATAGAATCCCTATGATAAAAAGAGCTACGGCTTTAATTAAAGATGATTTGGTTTTTTATGCAAGTCCATGGAGCCCACCTGCATTTATGAAAACAAACAAAAACATGCTACAAGGCGGTAAACTATTACCAGAGTATTATCAAACTTGGGCAAATTATTTTGTGAAATTTATAGAAGCTTATCAAGCCGAAGGCATTCCTGTTTGGGGTGTTACCATTCAAAACGAACCTATGGCGAAACAACGTTGGGAATCTTGTATTTATACAGCTGAAGAAGAACGTGATTTTTTAAAAAACAATCTAGGGCCAACATTTGAAAAAGCCGGTTTTGGTGATAAAAATATTGTGGTTTGGGATCATAACAGAGATTTAATTTCTCATCGTGCAAATACCATTTTCGAAGATGAAGAAGCTGCAAAATATGCTTGGGGTATTGGTTTTCATTGGTATGAAACCTGGACCGGCGGTGACCCTAAATATGATAATTTAAAAAACATCAAAGAATCATTTCCTACAAAAAATTTATTGTTTACAGAGGGGTGTCAGGAGAAATTTAGCCAAGAGCATTACTTTAGATGGTCCAATGCAGAACGTTATGGTAACTCTATGATTAACGATTTTAATAGTGGTACAGTTGGTTGGACCGACTGGAATATTCTTTTAGATGAAACAGGAGGTCCAAATCACGTTCAAAATTTATGCTTTGCTCCAATACATGCAGATACAAGGACAAACGAATTAATATACACGCCATCCTATTATTATATTGGTCATTTTTCAAAATTTATTAAACCTAATGCGAAAAGAGTAAGTACTACAACAAGTAGAAGCACATTAGAAAGCACATCTTTTATAAATGAAGACGGGCAGATGGTAACGGTAATCATGAATAAAACTGATAAACCGATAGACTATAAACTTTTAGTTCATGAGAGTGAAGCTCTTTTAAATATTCCCGCTCATGCTATTCAAACCATTTTATACTAAATAATTCTTTAAATTTTAAATTATGAAAAAAAATTACCTAAAAACAGTATTAGCTACTGTAACATTAATTTGTACTCTAAATTTTAATGCTCAAATTATTGCAGATGGAACTTATAACATTTACAACACAAATTTATCTGAGGTTTTAAGTGTTAATAGAATTCCTATGGGAGATGCAGGCAATCCTCAAAACGTTATTATTGGTAGGGCGCGCATGCAAACTTACAATATTAATAACGACGATCAACAATGGACATTCGCTCACCAAGGTAATGATGTTTATAAAATTACTAATGTTGGAGATAATTCCATTCTTGGTGTTAAAGATGGTTGGTGTGGACAGTTTGGTGATGTACAAGTTGGATTCGATAATTCTAGCCCTTATACACTATTTAAAGTAGTTGCTGGGACTACCGCAAATACTTATGTTTTTCAAATAGCTTTTGACAGTGACTGTAATTTTGGATCTGTAAATATACCAATTAAAGCTTTTGATATAGATGGAGGTAACTCAGGTTCTAAAATAAACACTTTTGATATAAACACTGCAAATCCTAATCAACAGTTTCAAATCCTAGCCCTTGGCACTTTATCTACAGAGAGTAATTTTCTATCTAACAAAATAACATTATACTACAATCAAGTAGAAGGATTAGTTGTTGATACCAACACAAGTCGTTTAGGTGATTTAAAAGTAAACGTATTTGATTTAATGGGTCGTTCTATAGCATCTGAAAAAATTAATAATAATCATTCAAGTATTAAGCTTGATAATACAAAAACAGGAGTTTATATCGCACTTATTAAAGACTCAGAAAATAATACGCTTGTTAAGAAGTTTGTTGTTTATTAATAATAACAGACAGCCACTACTGTTACAGTTAAATTAAAATAATTTTTTTGAATAGATAAAATAAACAATTATCTAGTTTTAATAGTAGTAACAAGTCGTTTGTTTGTTTTATAGTTTAGTTTCATTTTTTTAAGCCCTTGATTTAATCAAGGGCTTAAATTTTAATGTAACTTGGTATCACAAATAATTATCCAATCTTCTTCCTCAGATAAAGATGGTGGAGCTCCTAAATCTACAACTCCAGTAGCTTTTACTGAAGTAATTGAACCTTTTTGAAGACTGCCTCCATTTCTAGGGTCAAACCATTTTATATCGAAAGTTTTCCCTGAATTCCCTAAATCTAATGTTACTTTATCTGCCTTAGCTTCAACATAAATTGTATAAACTTCATCCACTTTTGCAAAACAATAAGCTATGGCTTCACTTGTAATCAAATCATCTTTAGGTTCCATATCCCAAAATGGAATATAGTTGTTGAAAAACTCTAAAGCATGTTTGTTTTGATCCCAAAATAAATCACGACTTCTAAAATCTTGACACGTTAAATCGGAATTTGGACTTGCGTAACCAAAATACCACTCGACCCCATATCCACCAGCCATAAGTGTTCCATACATGGCTCTACCTCTAGCAAAATTATGTTCTGGGTCTTCATCGTCTGGCAATAATGCAATATTAGCTTTACCTGGTTCATCAACAGCCAAAGCCCATTTTTTTCCTGTAGCATTCGATTTCATTCGCCATTTTAAAACCCTTGGGTGAACATCATCAAATTCTGGATGACTTAGTTGTAAAGAAGCTCCTGTTAATTGTGATTGATTACCAATTAATTCTGCGTATCTATAATCTTGATTTGGAAAGGTATGAATAACTAAATGGGTATTATAAGCATCTAGTTTAGAGACATAGTTTACAACTTTTTTTACTTCCTCTATGGGCTGATTGTTCTCTTCACCTAAATTCCAATTCATTACTAAATGATGTCCAAATCTGGCGATTAACTCTCTGTAGTATAATTTACCCTCTACACCAAAAACACCAAAATCCATTAAATGATCTGTTTCGGTTTCGTGGGTTTTAAAATGCAGAAACATGCCCTTTGTTTCGGCATACTCAAAAATTCGTTCCCATTGGTCTAGTTTTGAAACATCAAATCGAGTTTTATGAAACATAGTTTCCCAAGCTTCCTTATTTTTTTTTACGCTCGCATAGGTTTCATATTCCTCTATTGGGACTTTTAATAAATGCGGAAAAACATTCCTGTCATCTCCATCTACATTAAATGTTAAAAATGAAAATACGTTTAGATCTTCGCTTGCTAAATAATTAATAGCGCCTAATAAGTTTTTACCTTTTGTTTCTTGCCATAAATACGGCGATGCTGTTTCGTCAAAATCTTTCGCATGAGGTTCCCATGTTTTTTTAAAACCTAATGCATTTGTAGAGACATCAAAATCTGCATAGGCTAATAAATTTTCAGGCGCATCCACGCCTAATTTTATAAAATACTTTTGGTTATCGGCAAATTTCAAATAAGATTCTCCAACATACTGTAATTTGCCTTTAACCCTATTATCAATACCTGTTTTATCTGATTCAGTAATCATAAAACTACCTTCTTGACCATCCATAAAACCAGCGCTAGAGGCATTGGTAATATCTTCAGCTATGGCCACATTTTCACCTTCTTTGAAAGAAACTGTATACGTCCATTCCCCAAGAGTGTTTGGAGTAAAACGCACTTGCCAAATACTCCCTGAATCACTACTAGTATTGGCCGCATTACCATTGGCAGCATAAAATCCAGGAATCACAAAAGTTTCTTCCCCATTCTTAAAGGTTACATCTAGACGGTAGTTTAAAAATGGGTTATTATGATCCATTTCACTAGTTAAAGGACCTTCAAAATTTAACGTAACCCTGTGCCATTTTTTTAATTCGCCATCAATTTTCACCTCCTTATAATTTGAACAAGAGGAAAAAATAATTGAAAGATATAGGAGAAGACAAAATTGCTTCATAACTAAATTAAAACGAATTTATTTTTAATTGAATTACATGTTTACCCGGAGATAGTTTGATAGAATCGAAGGCTGATGGGACTTTATCACCATTATGAATTAAATCCTTTCCGTTTAAATTATTTAATGTGAATTCAGCCACCATGTTACCAGGTATTTCAATCTCATACGTTTGAAGTCTGGCACCGTTGTAGGTATATTTTCCTTTTATTGTACCTCTTACTGTTGGCACTTCTATTTCGCTAGATTTTAACTTGCTCATTTGAGGTTTAATCGTTGCTACTCCAAAGCCAGGTGTTTTTGGTTTGATGCCCCATAAACCTCGAGGGATTACATTTGCTGGAACGGCACCCCAGGCGTGGTTCCAATCTAAATTAACCTTATAATCATAATCCCAAGCCTCTAAAGTAATGGTTGAGCCTACTCTAATCATGTTATACCAACTTCTTTTTGCTTTACTTGCTAACAACTCTAAAGCATAGTCAGATTCTCCTGCATTATATAAACCGTCCATTAAAAATTGTGACCCATACACACTACAAGCCATTCCACGAGATTTAACGTGTTTTACAACCGAATTTAAATGCTCCTCTGGTACTAATCCAAAAGCTAAAGGCATCATGTTAGCATGCAAAGAGGCATGGTCTGTTCCTATACCATCTACATAAACACCACGTTCTTTATCAAACATTTGTTCATTAACCGCTTTTTTTGCTTTGGCTGCCCTATATTCAAAATCTAGTGCTTCTTGGGTCTTTCCAAGAAGTTTGGCGAATTCTGCCATAATTTTCATATTCTCATAAAAGAAAGAGTTAATTACCGTACTATAAGGCATAAACACAAATCCATCACGCTCTCCCTTTGTATTGCTTCCAGCGAAACCTGCTCCTGGCCAATCGACAATATCTGTTAAAGGTTTGTCATAACCAGGCTTGAAACCAAGTTTATACATAAACTCCTCAGTTACGTTTGTGGACGTTATTAAACCATCCTCATTAGATAATTCAAAAAGTGTTTTATGTTTTAAAGGCTCGTAATAACGCTCGATAAGTTCGGTATTACCTGTGTACATGTAATCTGCATAAATTAATAAAGCTACATGTTGCTGCCACTCGGTAGGCCATGTAGGATTCTTCATGAAATATTCGATAGTTCGCCTTGCTATAGCATATTCTCTATCGGTTGTATAATGACTTAACTGATTTAAATAAGCATCGGCTTCATAAGGAATACGTTCTCTTTCTCCATCAACATACAAACCATTAAAAGTAGTAGCTTTTATAGAATATTTACATAAATCCCAAACTTGATTTAAAATGTCGTTATCACTTTCAAAGCTACTGGCAGCTTCATCCCAGTAACTAAAATGTGCCAATTGAACAACATCTTCAGCATGTATTGTTTCTTGAGCACCTTCAATTTCAGCATATCTAAAAGGCATTAATACAGGAAATCCTTTTGGCAATGCAATGGCCTTGTTAGGTAATGTATTTCGTTTGTCCGGTACTATCTCAATTTGGTATTTAGTTTTTCCCGGTACCACATTAACAGCCACTTCTTGATAACGAATATTACTTTTAGCAGGCGGTATTCTGTTTACATTTCCTTTATCATCTAACATTTCACCTACTCTTACCTTTATTGTATGTGGTGATTTTGCTTTGTAAAGAAATTCCAATGTTGCAAATGCCGCTTTTCCAAAATCTACAAAATAAAAATCTCCTCTTTTTTCAAATTTTGAAGGTTTTATTTTATCGATAACGAACTTGTTTTCGGTTGAAATAATATAGCTATCACTTTGTCCTGTTGTGAATTTTTGAGGTTGAGAATAATCTACCAATCTATTTTCATCATCCCAAATTCTCACCTTCCAATAGTAGTTTTTTCCTATTTCAAGAGGTTTTCCTTGGTATTCCACATTAGTGGATTCTGAGGAGCGTACCTGGCCACTATCCCAAACATCTCCATTATTAGCGTCGATGCTTGTTTGATTTGATGCTACTAATATTTGGTAAGCTCCTTGATATTTAGCTCCTAATGGTACGGTCCAACCAAATTCTGGTTTTAAATCAAAAACCTTAACATCGGTGTCTGGTTCTCTTATGAGTTCAACAGTTAAATCTTTTGGAGCTGCACGAAATTCATTACTGTTCTTTTTAATTAATTCTTCTAGTTTTGAACGAAGTTTATTTGCTACTTCTTTGTACTTATTATTTCCAATTAAATTTTTTATTTCTTTAGGATCTTTTTCTAAATCATAAAGTTCTTCTATGGTTTTATCGTTAACGTATCTAAAATATTTCCATTTTTTTGTTCGTACACCTTCACTTGGAGGAATATTATCAAAATCCCACAAGTGCTCTATTAAAATGGTATCTCTACCAACGCTTTTGGTTTCTTGTTTTACAACAGGTAATAAGCTTTTACCTTGCCAAGTTTTTGGAGCTTTAATTCCTGCTAAATCTGCAATGGTATATGGCACATCAATATTTAATGCCATATCATAAATATCCTGATGTTTGTTTACCCTTGGATCATAAACTATTAAGGGTACTCTTATTGAGTTATCGTACATGAGCCATTTACCCGCTAATTGTCGTTCTCCTAAAAAATAACCATTATCTCCCATTAAAATGATAACGGTATTTTTGTCTACGCCTTTTTCTTTTAGTTTTTCACGTATTTTTTTGATTTCTAAATCTACTCCAGAAATCATTCTGTAATATCCTTTTAAACTGTGTTGATACTTTTCTGGTGTGTCATAACGCCAGGTCCAACGCAATCTGTTAAAACCTTCTCTAACTGCTTTTGGTTGTGCTAGAAAATATTTTTCATCGGCCAATTGTGGTCCTGGAATGGTTGTGTTATCAAGTAACTTATCGGTCTCTGCTTGCCAAAAATATTGCTCAGGAGCACCATCATGAGCATGAGGTGCACTAAAACTTAGAGATAAACAAAATGGTTTATTGTTTGTCGCATTTTTATCGATAAAATCGATGGCTTGTTGTCCAGTATATCTTGTTAGGTGAACGGTATCATTATCGATTGTTTTATAGTAATATCCCCTTCTATCCTTATAACTATTATTTCTGTCGTACTCATCATATTCATCAAATTGCTTATATAAATCGTCATAACGCACACCATATTTGCCATAAAAACCTGTATAATATCCATTGTTTTTTAATAACAACGGGTAGGAATTGGCCATATAGTCTTCCCGAACGTTTCCTGTTTGAAAATTAAAATTATGTGAACGTTCATGTAATCCTGTTAAAATACTAGCCCTACTTGCTGCACAAATTGGTGTTGTTACTATAGCTGAATGAAAGTAAGTTCCTGAATTTGCTAAATTATCCATTTCTGGTGTTTGCACGTATTTATTTCCAGCGTAACCAATGGCGTCAAAACGTTGGTCGTCGGTAAGGATGAAGATAATATTTGGTTTTTCTTCATTTTTCTTTCCTTGCGCCATAGTGCTGTTTAAGGTAATTATCACACTGCATAGCACTAATAAATATTTGTTTTTAAGCATATTTAATTTTCTTTATTTGTTTAAGAATTGTACAATTTTTAAATATCATCATAGGCTTTAAAATTAAATATGTATTTCTATTATTCTGTCCGGGTCTGTCTCCATATGGTTGTAACTAATTTGGTTATCTTATATGCTAAAATTTAAAAACAGAATAAAAACTTCATTATCAGTATTTTTAAAAAAAATTCAATTAAAAATCTCCTGATGTTCTAGAAATTTAAAAAATAGATTTCCATTTAACTATTTCGTTATTGTACATTGCATCGAGTCCCATCTGTACACATATCGCAGCTTTTGCGCCTGTAATTATATTAGATTCGGGAGATTTATTATTTAAAATAGATTCCTTAAAATCTATAAGTGCTTGCTTACTTGGGTCTAAATGTTTTACATCTATAGGATACCCTTTTTCGGCATCCCAACTAGATGTAGCACCACTCACACCATCGACATCTCCAATAATCTTGTTTTTTTGTCCTTCGGGATAATACCATGCATTTTTTGTGTCGATAACAATAGTACCTTTATCTCCTATAATTTTTATTTGGTAGCCATCTCTAGCATTACTTGTTAAACATGTGAATTTTGCTTTCACACCTTTTGGATAACTGTAAATTAAGTGAACATTATCAAAAGTTTCTCTACCGTCTTTCCAATAATCGACACCACCAACTCCTATAACTTGTTCTGGATTTTCATCGAGTACCCAATTAACAAAATCAATTTGATGTGAGCATAATTCGGCAGTAAGTCCTCCCGAAAATTCTCTATACATCCTCCAATTGATGGCTTTTTCAAATTTAGGGTCAGGAACAGGTCTTCTCCAATTTCCATGTCTATTCCATTGACATTCAAATGCTAAAATTTTTCCTACCTTACCTTGTTTAATTAATTCAACAACATGAGTATATAGTCTTGAACTATGATATTGATGTCCTGTTTGAAAAATGTTTTTAGATTGATTAACTTTATTAACTAATTCACTAATACCATTATAACCTTTAGCTAATGTTTTTTCACAATATACATGTTTACCAGCATCTAGGGCATCAATTGCTATTTGTGAATGTGTGTTAAAAGGTGTTGAAATAATAACAGCGTCAATATCTTTGTTATCTAATAGGTTTCGATAATTTGAAAAACCAATTGGGTTTGAATTAGCTTTGGATAAACCGCTATTTAGCCTAAAAGGCAAATTATCACATACAGCAAGAGTATTTAAATCTTTTATTGAATTAATAATTGATATTAATCCTCCACCACGTTGTCCTGTTCCAATAACACCTATGTTTATAGAATTATTAGAATTTAAGTTAGAAATAACGTTACCGTATAAATAAGCAGAACTAGCAACCCCTAAAGTTGCAGTTGTGGATGTTTTAATAAATGAACGTCTTTTCAAATTTTATAATTTAGGTTCCCATCCGGGTTCATAAGTTCTAGACCAAAGTTTCATGGCTTCTCTATTAAACATAAGGCCTGTTTTATCATCAATATCAAAGCCTTTATTAATTCTGTATGCAATATTGGCATAATGAACCATAGCCATACTTATGCTAGCATCATCAATAGGTGCTGTTAATTTCGATTTACCTCGAATCGTGTCAAATAAATTCTGAACATGTTTTGTTGATGTATCACCTCCACCACCTAAAGCAGTTCCTGCCTCTTTTGATTCAGAATTATATTCTTTAATTAATTTTCCTTTTTGGTCGTATAATAAATATCTGCTTCTATCTATAAACACAGATCCTTCTGTTCCATAAATAATGGTGCCTCTTCCACCTCCATAAGTATTATAACTATTTCTCGATTTTCCGTCCCACTTAATGACTTTATTATCTGCAAATTTAAAGGTAGCCTCCATATCATCATACATTTCCCAACCATCATTTAAAAAATGACGCTTCTCTGCTTCTACATATACGTGTTGAGGAAATTCTACTTGTAAAGCCCATCGTGCTACATCTATTTCATGAGTTCCATTATTACCGGCTTCGGCTGTTCCATATTCCCAACCATACCAATGCCAATTGTAATCCCATGTTTCGGATGTATAACTACGTCTTATTGCCGGTCCTTGCCATAAATTCCAATCTAAACCATCTGGAATTGATGCACTTTTTTGTAAAGGAACTTCACCTCTTCCATTACTGTAAAAAGCTACGGCCTTATATGCTTTACCAATAATACCTTTATGTAATTCATTAATAATTTCAATTGTATGACTGGATGATCTTTGCTGATTGCCCATTTGAACCACTTTATTAAAATGTTTAGAGGCTTTTACCAATTGTTCATTTTCATACATGTTATGACTGCAAGGTTTTTCAACATACACATGTTTACCGGCCTTCATGGCCATTATTGAACCTGGTGTATGCCAATGGTCTGGTGTAGCATTAATTAACACATCTACATTTTTGTCATCTAATACTTTTCTAATATCATTTTCTAACAACGGGTTATAATCTATATGCTCTCTAAACTTCTTTAAACCTTTTAAACGTTGGCTTTCCATAACATCGCACAAGTATACAAGCTTCACATTGCTTTGTTTTAAAGCTATGGGTTGTATAAAAGCTCCCATTCTTCGCCCTAAACCAGCAATAGCTACGTTTAATCGTTCGTTGGAACCTATAATATTATTATAACTTTTTGCTGTCATGGACATAGCCGAACCGCCTACAGTAATAGCGGCACTTGCTAAAGTTGTTTTCTTTATAAAGCTTCGTCTATCTATACTCATATCTGTTTTATTCTTTATTATCTATAGAACGTATTTTAATATTTTTAAATGATACTGGAAAACCGTGTTCCTGTAAAAGTATGTTTCCTTTATCTAACATACCGAAATTAGGCCATTTTGAATATTTACTCTCGGAAACTAATTTTAAAAACTCGGGACTACCTCTCTCAAATTCTAAAATTTTAACGCCATTTAACCAATATTCTACATGGTTGTTTTTTGAAGAAATATATGCTGTGTTCCATTCTCCTATTGGATTAACTGGTTTATTTACATCTGCTGCGATTAAATCGTATACAGACCCCAGTGTTCGACTCCATTCGTGAGAACCTAATTTAGCATCTTCGTGTAATTCATCATCCAAAAGTTGGTATTCTAAACCAATTGACGAGCCTGGTCCTTTATTTATTTCTGTATCTACATAATACTTAATACCACTATTTGCACCTGGGCTTAATTTAAAATCGACACTTAATTCAAAATCACCAAATAATTCTCTAGTGACAATGTCACCTCCGGCTGCCGATTCTAAACCGCCTGTGGTTATAACAGATAGTTCTCCATTTTCAATTTTCCATATACTGTCTGCAGGAAATTGCTCACTTCTAGCTGAACGCCAACCATTAGAGGTTTTTCCATCCCAAAGCATTTTCCAACCCGATTGTTTTTCACTATACGTTAAACTATTTTTTGTAATTATGGGTTCTAATGGAGATTTTGTAGCATATTTTGAAAGATTATCGGTTAGAATCTTTGCATTTCGCCACATAACTTGTTTACCAACTTTTTCTGTATTATTGCCAATGGAATGCACTTGTAATCCAATAAAACCGCTAGATGTTTTTTCGTCGATTAAATAAGATGCTGGCACACCATTTAACCATGTTTTAATGGTATCACCAATCGCTTCAACCCGATAATGATTCCACTCATTTTGTTTGAATGCCTTTTGAGCATTGGGGTTGTTTTCTAGTGTGTTTAACCATTTGCGCCTTCCTTCATCATAAATACCACCACTCCAAGCTCTTTTAGAAGGATCTATTTCTACTTGATAGCCATGTACCCTGCCATTTTGGTAATACGGCAAACTATTACTTCTTATCTGGATTCCAGAATTCATTGTTGAATCTACTTTAAAGTCAATCTCTAAAATAAAATCACTGTATAATTTATTGGTTGTTAAAAAGGTATTTGGCGTATTAGCAACAGTAGTTCCTGTAATAACTCCATTTTCGACTTTATAAGTAGCTTTACCTCCTTTAATATTCCAACCTTCCAGGGTGTTATCAGTTATAAGGTTTATCCAAGGTGTATGGTCTTTATTTTCATTGCAAGAATATAAAAACCCTGCCATTTGAAAATTGATAAAAAATATCGCTATGTATTTTAATTGTTTCACTTAAAAAAGATTTTATTTATGGTTTTACATTAATCGTTTTACTTGTTTGTCTTTTTAATTTAATGTTATTATTTGTTGTTATTTCATTTTATTAGTTTTTACTTTATTTAGAGGTTTTATTAATTGTATTATTTTAAGGGTTGAATAACTATAACATTTTTTAAAGTTGGTAACGTTTTCATTTTTCATTTTTTACAGAAAATAAAAGAAAACTAAAATCATGACTACTAAAAAAAACATTAGCACCACTTCCAAATATTTGGATGTTTTAATTTTCATAACAAAGGTTAATTTAAAAAAATGTAGTTATTAATAATTATGTTATCCCAAATTTATATTTTAAATGGGTTTCAGAAGTACACAATATGGGTTTAAAAATCCTAAAATTTTATATTTTAATAATTTAACAAGTCTTTTTATAAAGAATTATTAGAAATAAGGAATAAATCTGTTACTAATGTAGTTTAATATTCCAAAAACGTTTTAGCGTATTCTGTTGGTGTTTTTCCGTATTTTTTTCGGAAGCACTTGCTGAAATACTTTGGATTTTTAAACCCTACTACATAGCTAATTTGAGAGATATTAATTTTACCTTGCTCTAAAAGTTGAGCGCCTTTTTTTAATCTAATATGCTGAATGAATTCGTTGGGAGTAAAATTAGTCCAAGCTTTTACCTTCTTGAATAATACGGTTCTACTAACACCTAATTCTTCGCAAAAAGAAGGGATATCAAATTGCTCATTACCAATATTTTTTTCAACAATTTGAAGTGCTTTTACATAAAGTTTTTCATCTAGAGACGACAATACAATATCTTCTGTATTTTTTGTGTCTGTAGTGGTCATTCTTTGTTTTAAAAGCGAAATAGAATTCAATATATTCTTAATTCTTAATTTAAATTCGTTAACATCAAATGGTTTACTTATGTAATCATCGGCGCCACTCTCTAAACCTTCTATTTTAAAAATTAAAGATGATCGAGATGTTAATAAAATTAAAGGAATATGGCTTGTTCTTAAATCATTTTTTATGATTGAACACAACTCAGTCCCTGTCATTACAGGCATAATAACATCACTAACAATTATATCTACTTGCTCTTTTAAAGCGATATTAAAACCAATTTGGCCATTTTTAGCTTCTAAGACATTGTAATTTTGCTTTAATAAGTCACGCATAAATTTCCTCAGAGGCTTATTATCTTCTACTAAAAGAATGGTTGGCTTATCTTCTAAAATTATACTTTCTAAAATATCTTCCTCTAGTATTATTGGAGGTTCGGCTTTTTGGTAAACATATTGAGATAAATCGTCACTAAATTTAAAATCTTGAATTATTTCATCATCTTTTAAGTGATCTCGACCTAAAGGAAGTTCTACCGCAAAAATAGATCCTTTATCATTTTCGTTTTCAAATACGTTTATGTTTCCTTTATGTAGTTCAACAATATTTTTAACAATAGATAATCCTATACCTGTACTTTTATTATAATTCTGGTCTGGTTTACGATTTGCTGTTAATTCAAAAAAACGTTCAAAAATCTTATCTCTATATTCTTTTGCAATACCTACGCCAGTATCTTCTACCTGAATTTTTATATTTCCGGGTTCTTCAGTAATTCTAATGGTTATTTTTCCATTTTTTGGGGTAAATCTAAAGGCATTTGAGATAAGATTATAAAATACTCTTTCCAGCTTATATCTGTCATAATAAACAAATATTTCTTCACTGGTTGTATAAAAATTAAAATCGTAATTACCATCATTAGCATATTCAGAAAAAGACAAATAAATTTCTTTTAAAAATTTAACTATGTTTCCTTCGGCTGCTTCTAATTTGATTAAATTATTTTCTAATTTTCTAAAGTCCATTAATCGATTAATAAGTTGTAGCAAATGTTTAGCGTTACTTTCAATAACTTTCAATTTCTTGTACATTATACTACTACCTCTATAATTCTCTAATATTTGATGTAATGGCCCTAAAATTAAAGTGAGGGGTGTTCTAAACTCGTGAGAAATATTTGTAAAAAATTCAAGTTTTGCTTTGTTTATTTCTTTAGCTTGTTCTGCTTGTATTTGTTCAAATTCTAATTGTTGACTAAGTTTCGTTCTTGACTTTAATATATTTAATAAATAATATAAGATGATAAAAATAATCATGCCATATATAAAAAAAGCCCACCAAGTTCGCCATGGCGCTGGACTTACTTTGATATTTAATGTTGTGGGAATCTTATTTGAAACCCCATCATTGTTAATGCCTTTGACTTCAAAAGTATAATTTCCAGGATTCTGAATAGTATAGGACACCGAATTTTGTGCTGTTTCTATCCATTCATCTTCTAATCCCTTTAATCTATATATATAACGATTGGCTATTGAATTAACATAATTAGGTATAGCAAAAGAAATATTAAAATTTCCTTGTTCATGTGAAAGCTTAACATCTTTAGTATATGTAATAGTATTTGATATGATTTTTCTTTTGTCGATTGCTGAAATAGATTTATTTTTAATTTTAAAATCTGTTAAAATAACTTGTGGTGAGTAATTATTTTTTACAAAATTATTTGCATCGAAATAAATAGCGCCAGCTGGTCCACCAAAAAAGAACTTAGAGTCTCCAACACGTAAACTAGCATTATTATTAAATTGATTATTGGCAAGTCCCTGCTTTTGGGTGTAATGAGCTATAATTTTATTGTTTGCTGGATTATAATGAATAATACCCTGATTACTCGTACTAATCCAAAAGTCGCCTTTATTGTTTTCAACTATATCTCGAACTCCTAACAATGAGGTATTTCCAAGCTTTAAATCTACAGGAACAAAATTATTATTAACTAGCTTAAAAAGACCGTCGGCATCTGTCCCAACCCATATGGTTCCTTTGGCATCTTCAAAAATTGTGGTCATAGGGAAACTAGTACTTGATTCCTTATCATAAAAATAACTTTTTATAGTTCCATGAGCATCAATTACATTTAAACCTATATTGGTACTTAGCCAAATATTTTTGTTTGAATCGACTTTTATTGCTCTTATACTGTTTTGAGACAAGCCTGATGATAAACTTGTATCAATTACATTAAATAATTTGTTTTTAACATCGTATTTAATTAGCCCTTTGTCCATGGTACCTATTAACATGGTATCGTTATCATATTGTTTTATTATTAAAACACCTACACCATCAAGCAGCGTTAATAAATCTTTCGGTATTTCTGTGTTTTCAAAACTTTTGGAATTTAAGTTATAAACAGAAAATCCATGTTCAAAAGTTCCTATCCAAAGTTTATCATCATTAGAAATACATAAATTTTTTATATTATCATCTTTAAGTTCTGGGTTATTATCTTTGGTAATATGCTCAAAAGTTTTAGTGTTAGTATTCCAGATTGATATACCTCCACCCTCAGTTCCAAAAAATAATTGTTTTTTGTGTTTTACAATAGAGCTTACAGCTTTATAGTTTAAGCCTGTATTTCCTGGTTTTTGGGTAATATTTATAAAATTAATATTAGATTCATCCCATATGTTAATTCCATCTTGATAGGTACCAACCCAAATTGAGCCTTTTTGATCTTTTAATAAGGTTTTAATAAAGTTATCGCTTATAGATTCACTATCATTAATATCGTGGTGTAATGTTATTAATTTTTTACTTTCATCTGCGATTTGAAGACCATTGTATGTACCTATCCAAAGTTTACCTTTTTCATCTAAAAGTAATTGCCTTACATTTCTATTTTTATCTTTTAAAGTAGCTTCTGTAAAGTATGGTACTAATGTTTCATTTTTTATATTATACTCAAGAACACTTTTAGTTTTAGTGCCAAAAAGCAAACTACCATTGGGACTTTCTATTATATCTTGAACAAAAAGTCCCTCTGTACCTTTAATTGTTTTAAATTGGTAACTATTATTTTCTTTACTAACTAATTGTTTTAAACCATCTCTAGTACCTATATAAACACTACCGTTTGTTGTTTCAAAAATAGTGTGTACTGAATTTGTTAAAAATCCAGATTTAAAAGAATCTGTGTCTTTATAGTATATGGAAAGACCAAAAGGGGTACCTATCCATAACTCCTTGTTAGATAATTCGGTAATAGCCCAAATAGTATTGTGGGCTAACGAATAAACATTACTATAAAATGTTTTGAAAGTATTATTTTTAGGATTGTATCTATTAAGCCCTTTTGTTGTTCCTACCCATATAAAACCATCACTACCTTGCTTAATACAAGTTACATCGTTATTACTTATTGAAGATGGGTTATCTTTCTGATGTCTAAAAACTGTAAATTCAGTGCCATCATATTTATTTAAACCATCACGGGTTGCAATCCAAATTTGCCCTAAATCGTCTTGATGTAAATTAATAACGGAATTTTGTGATAAACCATCTAATGTAGTTATATGAGTAAATTTATATATTTCATTTTGAGTAAACCCTACCCAAACAGAACTAAAAAAAAAGAATATAACAAATAGGCGATGCATCAAAAATGTAATGATTTATATAAGTAAGTGAACAG
The DNA here is from genome assembly GCF_000941055.1 of Siansivirga zeaxanthinifaciens CC-SAMT-1. Taxonomy (GTDB): domain Bacteria; phylum Bacteroidota; class Bacteroidia; order Flavobacteriales; family Flavobacteriaceae; genus Siansivirga; species Siansivirga zeaxanthinifaciens. Next base: position 3,111,869 of record NZ_CP007202.1, read on the forward strand.
TAAATATATAAAAGAATTTACTAACGAGCTCAGATTAATTTATTCTGAAACCTTATATATGTTATTACATTTTTTATATCCAGTAAAATATTTTCACTTTACCAGACAAAAAAATAATATTAAATTGATTTTCTATCTATAAAATTAAAAGGTACTTTAACTCTACCTCTGTCTGAATTCAAAATCATTTGTGCTGCAGTTTCACCCATAATCTTAAAATCTGTAGACATAACTGCAATACCCAATAATTTTTTTAACGGTGTATCATTGTATGAAATCACTCCAATATCCTCTCCAAGAATTAGCTCTTTTTCTCTTGTTTGATCTATCAAATTAACCAAGTCAGACTCCTCAATAGTAATAAATAAATCACCTTTTTTAAAAACCATGTCGTCACAAACTTCATTAAGAATCTCAAAATCAATCTGAAATTCGGTACAAAATTTCCTGAAACCATATAAAATTCTTCTTGGGTATGGGTAAACAGATTTCTCTGGATATACTAACATTAGTTTTTTATATTTAGATATCTTCTTAGAACCTTCAATTAATGCTTCATAAATATCATTATCAAATTCCTGATAAACAGCACTTATATCATCATTTAGTGGAGGCATTTTATTATCAAGTAACAATAATTTATTTGCAGGTATTTTGTTAATAGCATCGAGTACCGCATTGGTGAAACTGGCATGTTGAAGTTTATCTGTTTTAAAATGCGGCATTATTACATAATAATCATAAACTAATTTACTATTATTTAAGGTGTTAAGAAACAAAAACTCATCACAATGATAAATTACTAAATCAATTTTCGAATTAAGACCCACCTTATTCAAAAAAGAATTGTAAATCCTCATTTTATAATTACTCATTTTATTTACTAAAAATAAAATATTCAGTTTATGCTTTGGTTCTATATTAGCAACATAATAACCTCTCCTAGGAATTGATTCAATAATATTTCTTTCCTTTAAAATATTATAGGCTTTTTCGACAGTGTCACGAGATAAATAAAAATCTTCGCTAATCATATTTATTGAGGGTAGTTTTGTATTTAATCTAATATTACCATTTGAGATATTATTAATTATAGAATCTACAATTTGCTGGTACATTGGTACCCTTGATTTTTTGTTAATATTGATATAATTTATTAAATCCATTTCCATAACTCTTAAAGATTAAATTCATATAGTAACCACGTGCAAGTTAAAATGGCTTAGGAGTTTAAAAATACTGAATATGGTAACCAATAATACCGATTTACAATACTATTGTTCTAACACGCAGTATTTAGAAACAAAACAAATATAATTTTAAAATGACTTTTTTAATGAAGTAACTTTCATATATAAACCCAAGGCAATATCCTTACTTTAAAATAAGAAATAGAATGCTAGAATTTAGTATATAAAAATTTAACCTCATGAATAACTCCTGCATTAGATCTAAAAAAAATACTTAAAGCAGAAATTATTATTAGTATATGGTTTCATAGCTATATTTTACTAAATTAATTAAAAAAAACAAGTTTAAAAAAGATTATTTTCAAAGTGCCTGCTAATTTTCTAACTGAATCGAAAATAGCTTTATTAACACATTAATAAAATAGATATGGTTTTTGTTTTCAATGTTAGTCAGCAAAATCACATCATGAAAAACTACTATAAATGAATTAAGATATTTTATAGTGGGTTTATATTTACTCTAAGCCCCAGAAACAGAAAAAATTAACTATCTTAAAAGAATGAATAGAAGCAAAAAAAAATCCAGCTATAAGCTGGATTTTAAATTTATAATATGTTTTAAAATTAGTTTACTACTAACCTAAACCCTTCACCATGAATATTAAGTATTTCTACTTTTTCGTCTAGTTTAAGGTATTTACGTAATTTGGCAATGTAAACATCCATACTACGAGAGGTAAAATAATTATCGTCTCTCCAAATTTTAGTTAATGCTAACTCACGAGGCATTAAATCGTTTTCATGTAAGGCTAACAAACGTAATAATTCATTTTCCTTTGGAGAAAGTTTAATAGGCTCTCCTCCATTAAAACGTAAAAAACGTAGTTTTGAATTTAAATCGAACTTACCAATTTTAAACTCAAATTGTTTGCTATCGGAAATTGTTTCGGTGGCTTTACGTTGCATAATGGCTTTTATTTTCATTAATAAAACCTCACTATCAAACGGTTTATTTAAGTAATCGTCTGCTCCTACTTTATAGCCTTTTAATACGTCTTCTTTCATTGTTTTAGCAGTTAAGAAAACAATGGGTACATCGGCATTTTTTTCACGTATTTCTTTAGCTAATGTAAAACCATCTTTATATGGCATCATAACATCTAAAATACATAAATCGAAATCATCTTTTTTGAATTTCTCAAAACCTTCCATTCCGTTTTTAGCATGAACAACATCGTAATCGTTCATTATTAAATAATCTTTAAGAACGGTTCCGAAGTTTGGATCGTCTTCAACTAATAAAATTCTCTTTTTTATATCTTCCATATCTATGATATTAATGGTAGTTTAATTGTAAATGTACTTCCTTTATCTTTTTCACTTTCTACTGAAATATACCCTTGGTGGTCTTCAACTATGCGTTTAACATACGCTAAACCTAAACCATGACCTTTAACATTGTGTATATTTCCTGTGTGCTCTCTATAAAATTTTTCGAACACTCGTTTAACAGCTGCCTTACTCATACCACTACCGTGGTCTTTTATTTTTAATAGAATATTGGTACCCACATTTTCTGTGTACACCTCTATTTCTGGTGCCTCTGGAGAATACTTAATGGCATTATCCAGGATATTAACTATAACATTAGTAAAATGCGTTTCATTTGCTAAAACGGAAGCTTTTGGAGCGTCTAAAAATGTTTTTATATACCCTTGTCTATCTTCTACTATTAATTCTACATGGGTTATAGCATCTTCAATTAACTCATGTAAATTTAATCGATCTTTACTAATGTTTAATTCGTTTTTCTCAAGTTTAGATATTCTTAAAACGTTTTCTACCTGAGCGTGCATGCGTTTATTTTCATCTTTAATCATAGCTAAGTAACGCATAACTTTTTCTTTATCATCTATTATTTTAGGATTTTTAATAGAATCTAGTGCTAAGTTTATGGTTGCTATGGGTGTTTTAAACTCATGCGTCATGTTATTTATAAAATCTGTTTTTATTTCAGATATTTTTCTTTGTTTAATTAACTGAAATAAAGCACTCGAATACGCTAAAATTATAATTGATGTAAATATTACAGATAATAAAATCATTCCTATGATTGATGACATGATAAACTTTCTGTCTCCTGGAAAGTTTACTAACAACTTATAAATACTTTCGTTGTTTTCATCGTAAAAAATAGGCACACTATAGGTTGATGCCTTATCATATTCGAAGTTATCACTGTGTACTTTGGTCGCTAAATCGTTACTGTAAATGGCAAACTCAAAATCGATGTTTATACTATCTTTTTTAAGTTTCTCACTAAGCAACTCTCTTATTTGCTCTACCGATACTCTTTTGTGTACAGGATTACGCTTTGTGGCTTCTTTAAAACTTTTCTCAAAATTGATACGCTGCGCATCAGAAATAAGTCCGTCTCTAATAATTTTACTAATCGGACTTTGAGCAAAATCTTTATCTTTTAAATCAATATTCTTATAACTTTCTATGGATGATGAACCAATAATTCTGGTTATATCCATACTATCTAAACCTATGTCAAAGAGCGAAGAAGATAATTTATAATTTTCTTCTAAAACGTTGCTTCTATAAATTAACGTTTCCTTGGTATTGTTGTTTTGCTGATAAATGAACAACTGGGAAACGGCCGTTGAATCTATATCCTTTTGGTCTCTAATAATACTTTGAAACCTATCGTAATAGGTAGAAATTTCGTTCTCTTCAATGGTATTAGAGACATAATTAAGTGCCTTGTTAACATTAAACCTAAAACGTTCCTTTTCATTTTTTACAGAACCGTTAATGTAATAGGCTTGCACGAAAATAATTCCTATTAGAGATAAACTCATTAATAAAATTAATAGGAAAAAAGTTCTTTTGTTCATTATTCAAAATTAACATTTTAACATTTAGCTGTGGGTTCTTTTAACCTTACATTAACAAAAATGTTAAAATACTCATTTTTACTTTAAGAATTGATTATAAGTTGGTGTATTTTAAGAACTTGAAGCTTCGTATCCTCGATATCTACATTCTCGATTACGTATTTAGACAACTTAATTTTTTCTTCATCGGGCCATTGATTTTTAATTATAGCCTCAATTTTTTCTTTAGTAGTGTGATCGCGTTTCAATAAACGCTGAATGCGAATTTCTAAAGGCGCCGTTACAGTAATAACATCATCGCAAAGTTTGTGACCACCATTTTCAAACAAAATAGCAACTTCTTTTATAACATAAGGTGCTGTTTGTTTAGTAACCCATTTTTTAAAATGATTTGCTACTTTGGGATGTACGATAGCGTTCATTTTTTGTAAATAATCTGTATCGTTAAAAATAATTTGAGCTATAAATGGCTTATTTAAAGTATTATTTTTATAGGCATGTTCTCCAAATAATGCAATAAGCTTTCGTTTGATTACCTTAGAGGTATTCATGAGTTTCTTGGCTTCTTCATCTGCAATGTAAATAGGCACTCCTAACAAATGAAAAGATTTTGCTACCGTAGTTTTACCACTTCCTATACCTCCTGTAAGCCCTATAATTTTCATTTTTATACTCTAAAATTTAGCCAAAACATTATTTGGTAATTATAAACTCAATGCGTTGTTGTCCTACTTTTACTTTTTTAGCAATTTTTGGAACTTTCACTAATTCTGCGACTAAAAACGATTGATTTTTTAAAATTTTATTGTAATCGCAAACCACTTTAAAATCTTTAGTCGTTATTTTATTAAAATTGCCTAGACTTACGTAATACGATACATTTATTTCTTTTGGAAAGTATTTAACCGAAATGCTGTCAGGAACATTTATAATGGTTACAGGTATTTTTAAAATACCTTCGGTAAATTTATCTACAGTTCCCTTTAAAGTAATTTTAGTATTTGAATACTTCAAATCATTATCATTTTTAGAAAGATTTAAATCGACCGTTTTATTTATATCCGATTTTACCTCCTCTAAAACAACATGTTTGGTTTCTATATATTTTATGCTATCAACTTTAATTTTAGGACCAATAACAACAATAGAATCGGGAGTTAATTTAAAGTGATCTGCAAGATCATAACCCAAACTATATTGAATTTTAGAATTTAGTTTTACAGACACTTTTTTAACCATATTAACATCGTATCTAAAATACAAGGTATCTGGCGACATATTAAGCAACTCTACTTGCTTATCGAATTGTGTGTTGGCAACATAGGGCACCGACTTATGCCAAACAAAAACAGAATCTCTTTTATAAACATCGTTTTTAAAATCTATTACTATTTTAGGTTTCGAGAAATAGTATGTTAACCACTTAAAACCGTGTGTTTTTAGCGTTATGTTTAAATTTACCGAATCGTCTAAAATTAAATCGGCTTCGGGTACATTTAATTTTTCAATATTAAATGCCAGAGTATTGGTGTATGTTTTAGAGAGTTTAGTAAACAACAGAATTACAAAAGCCAATAATAAGAACAAAAAAAACACATTTATTTTTTTTCTTCTAATAAAAGCTAACACCTCTATAAGTTCTTTTTTAAACATTAGGTTTTAAAAAATAAATTAGGAAAATACGATTCTGGATTCTTTTTTAAAACATCGACTGCAAGCGTAGATTTTAAAAATCCGTAACCATAACCAAAAAACTGCACCGTTATTGCTATAATGGCGAAACAAGCTACTTTTAAATTTTTAGTTTCCCATAACGCTGCAATAAAAGCTACCATAAAATATAATACATATAGAGCCAAAAACAATTTAATTTTAAAAAATAAAAACACAGATACAACTAAACCTAAGCTAAAAAGTGTTGGTAACCAATATATTATTTTTTTTGTTGAAGGATGCCAAACCGACAATATGGGTCTTACCAACCCAAACTTATTAACTTGTTTGTAAAATTTTTGCCAGGAAATGCGTCTTTTATGATACACAAAAGCCTCCGGAATAAGTTTTGTTTTATACCCTAATTGCCATAACCTGATGGATAAATCGGGATCTTCACCTGGATGAATGTACCCGAAACCACCCGATTTTAAAAAGGCTTCTTTCGAAATTCCCATATTAAAACTGCGGGGTTGAAACGTATCAATACTTTTTTTATTTCCACGAATACCACCTGTGGTTAAAAACGATGTCATAGAAAAATTAATGGCTTTTTGTAAATCTGAAAACGACTCGTGTGCGGCATCGGGTCCTCCAAAACAATCAACATATTCGCTTTTAAGACTTTTCTCTACTTCAAAAAGATAATTAGCAGGTAAAATACAATCGGAATCCAGAATAATAAAATAATTACCTTTCGCTTGTTGCATACCAAAATTTCTAGAATCACCTGGCCCGGAATTTTCTTTAAAATAATAAGATATATTTAATTTAGAATTAAACTGGGCTACAACCTCTTTTGATGGTACCGTAGATCCGTCTTCAACAATAACAATCTCGAAAAGTGTTGTTGTTTTTAAAGCTTCAAAACTTTGCAGAAGCTCTAGTGTTTCGTCGGGACGGTTATACACCGGAATTATAAATGAAAACTCTAATTGCATATCACAAATGTAATTAATCCAATAACAAAATCACTTAAAATTTAAGAAACACCTATACTTACTTAAAACAAAAAAAGCCACTTTAAAAGTGGCTTTTCTGTATTGTAATATTATTTTTATTCTTCACCTGTAAAGGTTGCCATAACAGCATCGCTTACACCCATATTACTAAATCCACCGTCATTATAAAGGTTTTGAAGTGTAACACGTTTGGTTAAATCGCTAAATAAACTAACTGTATAATTAGCACAATCTAGAGCAGTAGCATTTCCAAGAGGCGACATTTTATCTGCATAAGCAATAAAACCATCAAATCCTTTTACACCACTACCGGCTGTGGTTGGTGTTGGCGACTGAGAAATGGTGTTAACGCGTACTTTTTTATCTCTTCCAAAGAAATAACCAAAACTACGCGCAATACTTTCTAAATACGCTTTGTTGTCGGCCATATCATTATAATCTGGAAAAACACGTTGTGCAGCCATATAAGATAAAGCTACGATACTACCCCACTCATTCATAGCATCTGCTTTGTAAAGCGTTTGCATAACTTTATGAAAAGACATGGCAGATACATCTGTACCCTTTTGAGTCCATTCGTAATTTTGATCGGTATAGTGTTTTCCTTTACGAACGTTAATAGACATACCTATTGAGTGTAAAACGAAGTCGATTTTACCTCCAAGAATTTCCATCGATTTTTCAACCAAATTTTGTAAATCTTCTACAGAAGTTGCATCGGCAGGAATTATTTGAGAACCTGTTTTTTCTGCTAATTCATTAATTTGTCCCATTCTCATAGCAACAGGCGCATTAGTTAAAACGAATTGACCACCTTCTTCATGAACGCGTTCTGCCGTTTTCCAAGCAATTGAATTAGAATCTAATGCTCCAAAAATGATTCCTTTTTTTCCCTTTAATAAATTGTATGACATACTTTTTAGTTTATATGTGGTGATTTAATTTTGTTATTAATTTTAAAATCACTCTAATTTTACAGCTGCAAAAATACTAAACTTTTAACTTATAATTTTAACTTTTATAATTTTTCAATTTAGCAACTCTTTGGCATGTGCTATTGCAGAAGACGATAATTCAATACCGCCAAGCATTTGTGCAATTTCTACAATACGCTCGTCGTGATTTAATTTTACCAAATTGGTTTGTGTAACATTATCGATATCTTCTTTGTATACCTTAAAGTGCGAATGCCCTTTAGCAGCAATTTGTGGTAAATGTGTAATAGAAAAAACTTGCATGGTCTTACTCATTTCTAACATAATATCGCCCATTTTATTGGAGATTTCTCCCGATACACCAGTATCAATCTCATCAAACATAATGGTAGGTAATTGAATATACTTTGCTAAAATTGATTTTATGGCAAGCATAATTCTAGATAGTTCACCACCAGAAGCTGCTTTTTTAAGTTCGTTGTAATTGCCGCCTTTATTTGCAGAAAACAAAAATGATAATTGATCTTTTCCGTTTGAAAAAAACGTGTCGGCTAGATTGAGCTCTATTTTAAATTGCGCATTTGGCATGCCTAAACTCGATAAAATAGTTTCTAACTGCGCTTTTAATTCAGGAATTACTTTTTCTCTATTATTATGAATTGCTTCAGAAATAGCATTTAATTCTTCTTGTTTTGAAGCTATTTCCGTTTGTTTTTTTAGAATTGAGGTATCTAAATTTTCGGTTAAAGATACTTTTTCTTCCAGTTGATTCTTTATTTCAATTAATTCTGAAATGGAATTCACTACATGCTTTTGCATTAAATTATTTAAAACACGTAGTTTGGCATCGACAAATTCTAGGCGTTTCGGGTCGGCTTCTAGATGACCTTGCATGGTATCTATATCGCTATAAACATCGTCCATTTCGATAAGGCTACTATTAACACGCTGATACAAATCGTCGTATTTTGAAGCATACGATGCTAACTTTTGCAAAGTGTTTTTTAAACTTGTTAAGCTTGATAAAATACCAATTTGTTCTTCACTTAACAATAAGTAAGCTTCGGCAAGTTTCTCTTTTATGCTTTCAATATTATTTAAACTATCGTATTCTTCTTCTAAAAGTTGTAATTCGTCTTCAACTAAATTAGCTTCTATTAATTCGTTTAATAAAAACGTATTATAATCGTGTTCTTTAATGGCTTCGGCCTGAAACTCTAACAACGCTTTTAATTCGCCTTTTAATTTTTTATATACTTTTAATTCTGAAGTAAAAGACAGTAGAATTGATTCGTTATTTGCAAGAGCATCAATGACTTGAAATTGAAATTCGTCGCTTGTTAATTGTAAGGTTTGATGTTGGGAATGAATGTCGATTAAACGCTCACCCAATATTTGCAAACTATTTAAATTTACAGGAGAATCATTAACAAAGGCTCGAGATTTTCCCGAAGGTAAAATTTCTCTTCTTATAATGGTGTGTTCATCGAAGTCTAAGTCTTCGGCTGCAAACAAACCTTTTAAATTATAGTTAGTTATATTAAAATTGGCTTCAATAATACATTTTTTAGTATTGTCTTTAAGACTACTTAAATCGGCTCGTTTTCCTAAAATTAAGGACAAACCGCCTAACAGTATTGATTTTCCAGTCCCAGTTTCTCCGGTAATAATAGAAAAACCATCATTAAAATCGACTTGAAGATTATCAATTAATGCGTAATTATTTATTGAAAGTGATGTTAGCAAACCTCGTTAATCAATTAAATTAATAAAACTAAATATAGTGATTGTGTTTTAAATTGCAGTAAACTTAAAACTTAATATTTTGCCATTTACTGTTATGCATTGGAGCAACTTTTTGAAGTGTTTCTTTAGTAGCTGCAATATCTATACTTGGTCCGTTTGTAAAAATTTGTTCAATTTCATCGGCTTTGGCATCAAAGAAAGTTCGCAAAATAAAAGAATTAGGACGACGGCTGTTCATGGCTTTAAAACTGTTTAAAGCAACAGCAACCTCTTTTTTTCCTTCCTTTACATTGTCGCTCATAACATCTAAACCTTTTCGATGGTAATCGTACATAATTTGACGGTATTCTTTAAATGTAGGAGACAAGATGTTGTCTATTAGGGTGAATCTGCTTTGAAGTCCGTCTTCTACTTTCCAACCTCTAAAATTACCTTGTTGCGAGTAATTTGTAATGGTTTGCGCTTGTTTAAAATAAGGGTCGCCACCGTTTGGAGCAAATGTATCGGCATCTAAACCTAAAATCATGTAAATATGAAATGCCAAAACAGATATCATATTAGATTCGAACTGTGTTGGATTGAATATTAAATTTTGATATTCTAAATATCTGAAATTAAAATCCCTATCATTAAAATTATAAACAGGCGAACTAAATGAGGATCCATAAACGGGTCTAGACGACTGCACTTGAAGCGATGCTGTAAAAGCTTCTCCACTGTAATTTGTAACATTTATAATCATGCTACAATCGATGCGTTCGTTAATAGTAAACGATTTATTAGTCCATTTGGTATTATTAACAAACTCGTTTAATTGCGTTTCTAATGTTTTAAAAATTGGAAAATTTTCGTTTCCTGTTTGTTGTGCATTAACAACAACATTACAATTTAATTCTTGGGTAAAACCCATAAATCCTAAACTGAAAAATAAAACTATTAAAAAATTACGCATTAATTTGTTCTGTTATTTTATTTAGTAAATCTTTAGCAACATCGGCTTTAGATTTTAGTTGAAATTCTGTTACAACATTATTTGCATCAATAAAAGTAACTTTATTCGTGTCACTTTTAAATCCAGCGCCTGCATCATTTAACGAATTTAAAACAATTAAATTTAAATTCTTTCTTTTAAGCTTATCTTTTGCGTTTTCGAGTTCGTTATTCGTTTCTAAGGCAAAACCTACCAAAAACTGATGTGTTTTAATGGCTCCGATAGAGGCTAAAATGTCTTTTGTTTTCTCTAATTCTAATGATAACGTAGAACTATTCTTCTTTATTTTCTGAGGGGCTACTTCTTTTGGTTTGTAATCTGCCACGGCTGCAGAAAGAATGGCAACATCACAGTTACTAAAATGATTATGCACAGCATGATACATATCTTCTGCGCTTGTAACCGGTATAACAGTTATTAAACTGTGGGATACTGTTTGATTGGTAGGACCAGAAATTAAAATAACTTCTGCTCCCAATTGAGCAGCTGCTTTAGCAATTTCAAATCCCATTTTACCGCTGGAATGGTTTCCAATAAATCTAACAGGATCAATAGCTTCGTAAGTAGGTCCGGCTGTAATAAGTATTTTTTTATTTTTAAGTGGTAGTTTAGCTAAAACATCGTTTTCAATAAATGAAACAATAGCTTCTGGTTCTGCCATTCTGCCTTCACCAATTAAACCACTTGCTAACTCGCCACTAGTTGCGGGAATCATAATGTTTCCGAAGCTTTTTAAAGTGTTAAAAGAATTTAGAGAACTTTCGTGCTTGTACATATCTAAATCCATGGCTGGTGCAAAATAAACAGGGCATTTTGCTGAAAGATATGTTGCTAATAATAAATTATCGCAAGTACCATTAGCCATTTTAGACAGGGTGTTTGCAGTAGCGGGCGCAATAACAAAAAAATCGGCCCATAGGCCTAAATCGACATGACTGTTCCATACGCCATTGTCTTCATCTTCATTAACAAAGGATGAATATACAGGATTTTTTGAAAGTGTAGATAAGGTTAGCGGTGTTACAAACTCTTTTGAAGCAGGGGTCATGACAACTTTTACATGAGCACCCAACTTAACAAATAACCTTACAAGTGAAGCTGTTTTATAAGCGGCAATACCACCACTAATTCCTAATAGTATGTTTTTGCCGCTTAGTATAGACATGTATTAAAAATTACTGATTATCTTCTTCAGTATTTCTAAAGTAAATTTTATCTGTTAACCATTCTTGAACGGCTAACGCATGAGGTTTTGGTAACTTTTCGTAAAATTTAGAAACCTCAATTTGCTCTTTGTTTTCAAAGATTTCTTCAAGGCTATCGTTGTAAGTAGCAAATTCTTCTAACTTATCGATAAGTTCTTTTTTAATCTCTGTGTTAATTTGTTCTGCACGTTTAGCGATGATAGAAATTGACTCGTAGATATTTTCTGTTGGTTCGTCAATTTGATTTCTGTCGTACGTAATAGTATTAACAGGAGCATTGGTTTTTTTTAAGTCCATTTTAATTTGTTATTTAACTTTTAATGCTGTATTTGTTTAATTCTTCATCTAAATTGGCAGCCATTTGATCTAATGCTTCTATGTGACTAGAATTTGAATACGCCTTTTTAAATGCTTCGTAATAATCTTTAGCTGTTTTTAATCGTGCAAGTTTTTTATACTCCACACTATTCATTGCTAATTGGTAAGCAGAATCGAATCTGTAAAACAAAGCATCTTCACGTAATACAGAGCCAGGGAATTCAAAAATAAAATTATCAAATGATTTTATTGATGCCTGAAAATCAGATACATGATTGTATTGTTTTGCAATTTCGAATGCTTTTTTTTCTAATTTATAATCTAATTCTTTAACAAGTTTATTTGCCTCAGATAGATATTCTGATTCTGGGTATAAATTAATAAACGTTTGAAGTTTTTCAATAGCACTTTTTGTTTCTTTTTGATCTTTTGAATACGCCGGCGATAACATGTAATAACTTTTAGCTGCTAAAAAAGATGCTTCCTCTAATTTTTCACTTTTTGGGTAACTAGATGCAAAACGTTCAAATTGATATCCAGCCGTATAAAAATCTTGAATTTCATAAAACGATTGTGAATATAAATACATTAACTTTTCTGCTTGAGGTTTTCCTCTGTAGCTAGGTACTATTTGAGCAAACAACTTATTTGCTTTAGCATATTTACCAGCATCATAAAGGTCTTGTCCCATTTTAAACTTAGCGCCAATATCTTCAGCTTTTAAAACCTTTTGATATTCACTACAACCAGTTAAAATTGAAAATGTTATTAATATGTATAATATTTTATTCATGCTATTTTATTAATTGTTTTAAAAGCCATTTGTAGGTTTAATTAAAAACTAAAATAAAACATCTCGTGGTTTTAAAACAAGATGCAAAATTAAGTTATTAATATGGATTTTAAAAATATTATTTTAACGCTAATTTACTTGATGTATTATACACCAAAGAATGATTAAGTTATATTTAACTTTTTGAAGGTTCTATTACATCAAAACATTTATAATCTAACACCAGTTCGCCTGCTTTGTTAAAATATTGGGCTTTTTTAAATTTAAAATCTATTTGCACTTCGTTTAAGACATAAGAATGCATTTGATGCACTTCTTGATTGAAGGATTCGTCGTAATAACTTATCATTATTAATAGTTCGCCGTGAAGTTTTTTTATGTCTTCGTTTGAATATTTACTTAATGGGCTGTCATTATCAAGTTCATGAACTATGGTCCAAGTTGTTGGCAGGTAATTAATTGAATCGCGTTCTAATTTTAAGTTATAAAAATTATTTTCGTAATCTCCTAATGCGTTTTTAACGGAAAGCGATAAGGTTACCTTTATTTTTGGATAAATCATGATTGTTTTTCTATGATTTACCAATCGGAACATGATAGCTCTGCCATCGTTAAAATCTCTAATAATTAAATTTTTACTAAACAATGTTGCCGATCGTGGTTTAGAAAATCTGCCATAAATTAATCCTGTAGCAAAGGCAAAAAGCAGCAAGCCTAAAAAGGCTTCAAAAGAGGATATAAACCCACTGCTTATACCATGAGGGGCCATAACACCGTAACCAAGTGTAGTAAAGGTTTGTGTTGAAAAGAAAAATGCGTTGTAAAAATCGAGTACAAATTCGCCTGTCGATGGGGTTATTTGTTCTATACCAATAAGGATGTATAGGAGTGCAAAAACAGCATTAATTAAAAACCCAAAAACAAAAATGAGTGTAAAAAAATGAAACCACGTAATATTAACCAGATAGTGATAAGCTTCTGAAAATTTACGTGGTTTGTTTATGTATTTCAAATTAAAAGTTCCATCGGGATTCATCATCCTTTTAGCGTGCTCTGATGACGCATTGCCAATACCCGGATCTTTTATTTTATTTTCCAATTTAGAAGTTTTCTATAAACGTCTTAATTTTTTCTTTAAGTTGATTAGATGCGGGTACTAAAGGCAATCTAACAGTATCGTTACATAAATTCAAGGCATTAAAAACACCTTTTATTCCAGCCGGGTTGTTTTCTTCAAAAATATATCCAGTAACATCGAGCAGTCTGTAATTTAACTTGTAAGCTTCTTTCGCATCGCCTTTTAATCCCAAGCGAATCATTTCTGAAAATTCTTTTGGAAAGCCTTGTCCAATAACCGAAATAACGCCTGCACCTCCTGCTAAAACTACGCCTAAAGCTAAATCGTCGTCACCAGAAATAATTAAAAAATCTTCTGGTTTATTTTTAATAAGCTCTAAGTATTGCGACATGCTATTTCCTGCTTCTTTAACTCCTATAATATTATTAAAATCGTTCGCTAGTCTTAAAGTAGTAGAAACTTCCATGTTTTTTGAGGTACGCCCTGGAACATTATACAAAATAATATCAATTGGCGATACTTCTGAAATCGCTTTAAAATGCTGATAAATACCTTCTTGTGTTGGCTTACTGTAATATGGAGATACCGATAAAATGGCATCAAAAATACTTAAATCGGTTGTTTGAATTTCTTCAATTACTTGTGCAGTATTGTTTCCTCCAATTCCTAAAACCATAGGAACTCGGCCGTTATTAGCAACTGCAATCGTATTAATAACCTCTTTTTTCTCTTGCTTAGTAATAGTAACACTTTCGGCTGTAGTTCCACAAACTACAAGGTATTCTACACCATTATCGATATTGAAATTCACAATATTTTTTAAAGCATCATGATCTATACTTAAATCTTGTTTAAAAGGTGTAACTAAAGCAACTCCAGTTCCTAGAAACTTACTATTCATTTTTAATTTTATTTAATATAGTTAGGTATTTAAAAACTTCGTCTTTAAACACATTAAATTCATTTATTTTAGTTTTAATGATTAAATCGTTTAAGCGATTATCATCAGGCAAAATACCAATTTTAAATTTTGCTTTCGATTTTGCTGTTAATAATTTCAATTCTAACAAATTAGACGAATAATAACTAATTAAAGCATCAAAATCTGTCTCTAGAAACGTATGTAATTCTATATTTTTTATGGTGGCTTTCCAACCAAAATCTTTCAAATTAAAAACATTAGAATTTGTCTGATTTTTTTTTGTGCTAAAACCTATAACTTTTAGCTTATTTGGTTGAATTTTTAATAGGTTTCCCAAATCATAAAAAACATCAAATTTTTCTATTTCATCTAAATTAACTACGACTGCAAGGCTTTCAATTTTATTGTTGTTAGCAAGAAGTTGTCTTTTTGATAACAATTTGTTTAAGTACTTTTTATTAGATTTAACCTTAAAACTTTTTAAAATCATTTACCTTTATACTTTTGCGCAAAGGTAGCAAAAGTACATTCAAAAAATCATCAAATTACACTAAGTTTAATTAAATGACCTTAAAACATTATTTTTTATTAGCAACCGCTCTAGCTATTTATGGCTGTAAACAACCGCAACAATTTCTAACTAAAGTTGAAGGAACCGAAATAAATATTTCCGATTCAATATACGCCGACCCCAGAATTGAAGCCTATATTAAGCCCTACAGAAAACACATAGAAACTTATTTAGACAGTGTTTTAGCCTATTCTAAAGAAACCTACACAAAATTTGATGGCGAATACAATACAGCACTTGGTAATTTTATGGCCGATGCCCTTTACGAACAAGCAAATCCTGTTTTTTTAAAAAGAACAGGTAAAAATATTGACATGTCCATTCTAAATTATGGTGGTATGCGAGCCATTATTTCTAAGGGAAACGTAACTATAAAAAATGCTTTCGAATTAATGCCTTTTGAAAACAGCATTGTTGTAGTGGCACTAAAAGGCCATCAAATAGATGACATTATAGCATACTTACTCAAGTCGAAAAAAGCCAATCCCATTTCTAAACTTAAATTAAAAATTGATAAAGATTTTAATGTGATAGAAAAAACTATAAATGGCGAAGCCATTGATGCCAATCGTATTTATTACATTGCTACAAACGATTATTTATACAATGGTGGCGATTATATGACTTTTTTCAAACCCAACGTAGGGCTTTATAAATTAGATTATAAAATTAGAAATGCCCTTATAGATTATTTCACAAAAATAGACACTTTGAAACCTGTAATAGACGACCGATTTATTCAAATAAAATAGAAAATGAAAAGGAGAGATTTTATACAACAAACGGCTGCAACAACCGCTTTAGTGACTGTTGGAGGTTTCGGACTTCAATCGTTTACTAGCGCACCTCAAACTACTAAAATAACCATTCTGCATACCAACGATGTTCATAGCCATATCGATCCATTTAGTCCTACAGATGGTATGTATGCCAATAAGGGTGGTGTGGCCAGACGAGCGACTTTAATTGAACATATTAGAAAAGATAATCCAAATACATTATTGGTTGATGCCGGCGATATTTTTCAAGGTACACCCTACTTTAATTATTATGGTGGTGAGTTAGAGTTTAAATTAATGAGTATGTTAAAATATGATGTTGCTACCATAGGAAACCACGATTTCGACAATGGAATTGAGGGTTTATTTGCACAATTACCGCATGCCGAATTTGACTTTATTTCTGCCAATTACGATTTTTCTAATACCATCATGGATACACATGTGAAGCCTTACAAGACTTTTGTAAAAGATAACATCAAAATAGGCGTCTTTGGATTGGGTATAAAATTAAAAGGCATTGTAGATGAAGCGTTGTCTAAAGAAACAAAATACCTCGACCCAATAGAAATGTCTCAGGAAATGACGCGCATTCTAAAAAATGACGCGCATTGCGATTTAATTATTTGTTTATCCCACCTGGGTTATGAGTACAACGATAATCCGAAAAAAATTAGTGATTTAAATTTGGCTGCGCAGACTAAAGATATTGATTTAATTATAGGTGGCCACACACATACGTTTCTTGATAAACCTACGGTTGTAAAAAATAAGGAAGGTAAAAACGTTTTAATTAATCAAGTAGGATGCTATGGCATCAATCTGGGTAAAATTGATTTTTATTTTGATTCGAGTAAAAACAAAACAGCAAAAGGTGTTTCTATTGTTGTTTAAATAATAATCTTATTCGATTTATAATTTTTATTGAACTTGTAAGACGCAAGAATTCGATCGTATATAACATACCTGAATAAAAAATAAATTGATAAAACATAGAAAATGCCTTCCAACGCTACGAAACTCCAATTAAACAAATAATACAGATTTACAAAATTAAGAAAGGCCGAAAAATCAATACATATTACAGCTATTAAAAACATAACATTTTTCATAGAATCTTCTTTAAAATAAAGACTTAAAGCTATAAAAGAAAGAAAAACCAAACCAATTATTTTTAATGTTATTAAGAGCAAAGTAACATCATCATTTATAAAACCAAGAAGTTTTAAATACAGGATATGTATAAAGTAAATGGCAATGGCTAAAACCAAAAACAAATATGTCTTTATTACATTCTGAATTTTAATAAACTTAACCTCTGGTAACACCAGTAGTATTAAACAAAAATAGCTCAATAAATACAGTAAGCTTGTAGCTTTCCCTTCAAAAAAATGAAATACTAAGGAAAGATCACCTAAAAAGGTGAAAATTAAAAAGGATATAAATATACTGTTACGACATTTAAACTTTACTAAGTATATTGAAAACAAAGGTATAAAGAAAGGAAATAGAACCTTAAACAAATGTTTAATTTCTAAAAAACAAGCAACTAAATTAAGTCCTATTAAAAAGAATAAACTAATTACAAAGAACATATTTTCCTTTAAAAATGAAAAATATTTCATACTATTAAATTTAGGGGATATAAAAATAATAAGCACTTAATAAAAATCGTTAAAAATCAAAATAAATCGATGAAACACATTTTAAAAACGTATTTCATCGAAAAAAAATTAATTTTAGTTAGGGTTTTAGGCTCTATTTTGAAAACAAAAAAATTAGCAATTAGTTTCGTATGCTATTTCAACTTCCAATTTTTTTTCATCTATAAGTTTGGCCTGCTGAAAAATAAAGTAGTAGGATATAATGTGAAGGGTTGTAGATAAAATATTAAGTATATTTCTTTGGGAAATATAACTATATGCTATCCAAATAACCTCAGCAAAAACAATAGTTAAAACAGCTAAAAATAAATATAAAGATTTTACATTATCTCTGTAAAAATAATTTAGTAAAGAAGCAGATAATAACATTAACAATACTATGTTATAAATTAATTCTACTAAATACTCATTGGTACTTAATAAATACGGCCCAATAATAATTTGCAAAACATAAACTATATACACGCTTAAAAGTAGTAATACTAATAAATGGATATTATAATTTTTTATAATCTCTTTGAAATTAATTGTCTTCAAAATTTTTAATAGTAAAAATATATAGGCTAGTATATATAGAACGTTGCCACCATAATAATCTACTTCATATGGAATGTATTTTGAAACTAAAACAAATAAATCTGAAATAGAATATAAAACCAAAAACAAAACTAAAAAAAGAGACCGCTGCTTAATTTTAATAAAGTACATCACAGTAACAATTGGCAAAATAAGAGCCTCGCTGTAATTTGAATACAAATTATTGTCAACAAGCTCAAATCCTATTGAAGAAAGATATACTAAACCTAAAAGACCCAATAAAAATTTACATTTTTCCATAATACCTATTTATGGTTCGGATACAAATATAAAAAAATATT
The DNA here is from genome assembly GCF_000941055.1 of Siansivirga zeaxanthinifaciens CC-SAMT-1. Classification (GTDB taxonomy): domain Bacteria; phylum Bacteroidota; class Bacteroidia; order Flavobacteriales; family Flavobacteriaceae; genus Siansivirga; species Siansivirga zeaxanthinifaciens. The sequence goes on from NZ_CP007202.1 coordinate 3,130,517, forward strand.
ACATATAAACGTAAAAAATATGCTTTTTATCGATAAAATTTATTTTTATTTTATTTTTTGTAAGAATTCATATTCATTAATTAATGTAATACCTAAATCTTCGGCCTTCTTCTTTTTACTTGGACCCATATTATCGCCGGCGACTATAAAACTGGTTTTAGAAGAAATAGAACTGCTCACCTTACCCCCATTATTTTCAATAAGTTTTTTAAGTTCATCTCGTGAAACCGATTCAAATACGCCAGTTATAACGATACTTTGACCAGAAAGCAGATCTGTTTGTCCTTTTAACTCCTCTTCAGACATTTCCAACTGCACACCAAATTGCTTTAATCTTTGTATGATTCTGATATTTTCTTCAGAGCGAAAAAACAAACATACACTTTCAGCAATTTTAATTCCAATCTCATCAACGCTAATTAGCATATCCTCTGTAGCATCGGCAATAGCATCAATACTTTTGTAATGTTTTGCTAATTTTTTTGCTACCGTTTCACCAACATACCGAATTCCTAAAGCATATAAAACGCGTTCAAAAGGAATCTTTTTAGAATTTTCGATGCCATTTATTAAGTTATCGGCACTTTTATCGGCCATACGCTCTAAAGGCAGGATTTGCTCTTTAGTTAATTCGTATAAATCGGAGTAATTATTAATAATTCTTTCATTAACAAGCAAAGCAACTGTTTCGCCTCCCAAACCTTCTATATCCATGGCTTTTCTTGAAATAAAATGCTGAATACGACCTATAATTTGGGGATTACATCCATTATAATTGGGGCAGTAATGCTGTGCCTCGCCTTCTTGTCGTACAAGCTCTGTTTTACATTCCGGACAAAAACTAATGTACTGCGTAGGCTTAGAATTTAAAGGACGTTTAGATACATCTACACCCAAAATTTTAGGAATTATTTCTCCACCTTTTTCCACATAAACTTCGTCGCCAACACGAATGTCTAATTTTTCTATTTGATCAGCATTATGCAGCGAGGCTCTCTTAACCGTTGTTCCTGCTAACTCAACAGGTTCTAAATTTGCAACAGGCGTAATAGCCCCGGTGCGTCCCACTTGATAGGTTATACTATTTAATCGTGTTGAAACTTGTTCGGCTTTAAACTTATAAGCCATGGCCCAACGTGGTGCTTTAGCTGTATAACCTAATTCTTCTTGTTGCTGTAAACTATTTACTTTAATAACAACACCGTCGGTTTCGTAAGGCAAATTGTGTCGGTGGGTATTCCAATAGTCTATAAACTCTAAAACCGCATCAATCGATTTTACAAGTTTTGCAGCTTGTGGTACTTTAAATCCCCACTGTCTGGCTTTTTCTAAACTTTCAAATTGTGTATTTACACCTAGATTTGTACCAGATAAATTATACAACAAACACTCCAAAGGTCGTTTGGCTACTTCGGCACTATCTTGTAATTTCAAACTGCCTGAAGCTGTATTTCTTGGGTTTCTATAGGGTTCTTCGCCAATTTCAATGCGTTCTTCATTCATTTTATTAAACCCATCGAAAGGCAGAACTATTTCACCACGAATATCAAATTCATCTGGATAATCTCCCTTTAATTGAAGGGGAACCGATTTAATAGTTTTAATATTTGCAGTTACATTATCTCCTTGAAAACCATCGCCTCGGGTAACTGCTTTTAATAATTTTCCGTGTTTATAAGTAAGACTTATGGACGCTCCATCATATTTTAATTCGCAAGTGTATTCTATATCGCCTTCAATTATTTTTTTAATTCGGGTTTCCCAATCTAGCAAATCTTCTTTGGAATATGAATTTTCTAAAGAATACATGCGGTAGGTATGCGGAATGGTTTCGAAATTTTTGGTGACTTCACCGCCCACGCGCTGTGTTGGTGAACTGGCATCGTAAAATTCTGGATGCTGGGCTTCTAATTCTTGAAGTTTCTTCAGCTTTATATCAAATTCAAAATCTGAAATTATAGGGTTATCTAAAACATAATAGTTATAATTATGCTGATTTAATTCTTCTCTAAGTTGTTTTATTTCTTGCTCTGCACTCATACTATTTATTAAAGTTTTTGCCCTTTTATAATTCTGTCTTTTTTAAATATATCTTGTTTTAACTGAATATTTTCAAATTTATGTTTTGTTAATAAATGAATCATCTCGTTACCCAAAAACTCATTAATTTCAAAAAACAACAAGCCTTTTTCTTTTAAGTGACTAAGCGAAAACTGGGTAATTGCTCTGTAAAACTGCAAGGGGTCTTCATCTTTAACAAACAAAGCCAAATGGGGTTCGTTTTCCAAAACATTATTTTTCATAAGTGGTTTTTCTTTTTCCCTAACGTAAGGCGGATTTGAAACAACAATATCAAATGTCATTTCATTGAAAAACAAAGGCCAAGTAGACTCATTTAATATATCGCCCGTTATAAAAGTAATATCTACTTCATTTAAATCGGCATTTTCTTTGGCTATTTTAAGCGCTTCGGTACTAATATCGAAGGCATATACTTTGGCACTGGGGATATTTTTTGCCAACGAAATGGCAATACATCCGCTTCCGGTGCCTATATCTAAAATATGTAATGGTTTATTTTCTATTTTTTTTTGCTGATTAATCACAAATTCTACCAACTCCTCGGTTTCGGGTCTTGGTATTAAGGTGTTAGAATTTACTTTAAAAGTAAGGCCGTAAAATTCGGTTTCTCCTAAAATGTATTGTATGGGCTGTTCTTGTTTTAATAATTGAAGCGCATTTAAAATAGATTCAGAATTTTCTATTTTTAGATCTGGCTCCATGGCAAGCTGAATTCTTCGCACCTTGTAAAACGACTCAATTAATAAAAAAAAGAAACTATCTACTTCCTCTTTGGGGTAAATAGGATCTAATTCTAAATGAAATTTTTGTTGTATCGTCTTTAAATTCATAAATCTTTTATCATCCAAATACTGCACGAGTAATGTCCTGTACCACCCACAGCTTCTGTTAAATGTTTAAAACCAAATTGTTCATAAATATGAATGGCTGCTTTTAATTGCGATGCAGATTCTATATAACATTGCTTGTACCCCAAATCTTTTGCTGCTTTTAAACATTTCTCAAATAATTTTTGCCCCAAACCTTTACCTCGTAATTTAGGTGAGAAATACATTTTTTGAAGTTCACAAATGGTCGATTCAAAATTTGGCAATGGTTTTATTCCTGCACCACCCAAAACTTCACCATTCAATTCTACAACATAGTAAACTTCATTGCTTTGTTGGTAGGCTTCAAACATACTCGCCGTTTCTGGATCTGTATAGGCTGTACCTTCCAAAGGAATTTTAAACTCATGAAAACAACCTCTTATAACCTGTTCTAAAGGCGCATTGTCTTCGCTCTTAATTTCTCGAATAACTATAGTATCTTTGCTCACTTTAAATACTTACTTTTACAAGTGTGAAGATACTTAAAACTAAAAAAAAGGAGATGAAACGCCTTATAATCTTATCAACAATACTCATAACTTTTTTAAACTGTTCGGTTGCCGAAAAACCACAATTTTTAAATGTTCAAAACATTAAAGTTTCCGGAAGCAACTCTAAATTTGTTACCATTGAAGCCGAAGCACTTTTTTTAAACCCTAATATTGTTGGTGGCGAATTAAAAACCGATGCTGTAAAAATTTTTGTTAACGATAATGAAATGACAAGCATATCTACAAAAAGTTTTAAAATTCCTGCTAAAAAAGAATTTTCGATACCATTAAAAGCTAATATCCCAACAGACAGTTTATTAAGCAATAAAAATTTAGGTGGCTTATTAGGAAGTTTATTTAGCAGAAAAGTAAAAATACAATACAAGGGCGATATTGTTTACAAAGTCTTTGGATTTTCACATACATACGCCTTAGATAAAACTGAAACCGTAAAACTTAAATAACTGCATTGAATTTACACGAATATTATATAAACCGATGCCTGGAGATTGCTAAAAATGGTTTGGGTACAACCCGACCAAATCCTATGGTTGGTAGTGTAATTGTTTATAATAATAAAATTATTGGCGAAGGATTTACAAGTCCGTATGGCGGAAATCACGCCGAAGTAAACGCTATTAATTCTGTTAAGGACCAATCCTTATTAAAAGACGCCACCATTTATGTAACCTTAGAGCCTTGTTCGCATTTTGGAAAAACCCCACCATGTAGTGATTTAATAATAAAAAACAAGATTCCTAATGTGGTTATTGGATGTATTGACGATAACGAACAAGTAGCCGGAAAAGGCATTAAAAAATTAAAGGAAGCAGGCTGCCATGTGGTTGTTGGTGTTTTGGAGGCTGCTTGCAGAGCACATCATAAACGTTTTTTTACATTTCATAATAAAAAAAGACCTTACATCATTCTAAAATGGGCAGAAACAGTCGATGGATTTATTGCTCCCAAACAAAAATCTGAACAAAAACCAGTTTGGATTACCAATACCATTTCCAGACAATGGGTACATAAATGGCGAACCGAAGAACAAGCTATTTTAATTGGAACAAATACGGCTTTACAAGACAATCCTAGTTTAACAGCTCGAGACTGGACCGGCGAAAACCCTACCCGTATTATTATTGATAAGAAACAGAAATTACCTGAAAATTTATCGGTTTTTAATACCGATGCGAACACGTATTTTATTAGCGAAAAAGAGATGGATTTTTCAAAACAAATAGGTGCTCAAATTTGCGATTTCTTATTCAATAAGCATATTAATTCGGTAATTATTGAAGGTGGCTCTAAAACACTACAAACATTTATTGATGAAGATTTATGGGATGAAGCTCGTATTTTTACAGGCCACGTTAAATTTAACGACGGTGTGAAAGCGCCAAGCTTTTCTGGTAATTTAATTTCTGAAACTTATATTTTAAAAGACATACTTAAAACATATATTAATGATTAAAACACTCATTTTCGATTTTGGAAATGTATTCATCAATTTAGATATTGAAGGTGCATCTAACTATGCACTTGAGTCATTTAAAATCAATTCTTTATCGGAAGAAATTATAGCATTCAACAGTTTTTACGAACAAGGTTTAATTTCAACAGAAGAATTTATTGAATTTTACTCCGAAAACTTTCCGAATCTTACCACAGAAGAACTCGTTTACATCTGGAATTACATTTTAAAAGACTTTCCAAAGCACAGACTAGAGTTTCTAAAAAAGTTAAAATCTGAAAAGAAATTTAAACTTATTCTGCTAAGCAACACCAACGAATTACATATAAATTGGATTAAGGAACACGTACCTTTTTTTACAGAATTTAAAAATTGTTTTGATGCTTTTTATTTATCGCATGAAATTAACTTAAGAAAGCCTAACGCCGATATTTTTGAATTTGTATTAAATGAAAATAAGTTGGCTGCCAGCGAATGTTTATTTATTGACGACAATTTAGAAAATTGTAAAACAGCAACTAAATTAGGGATTCACATCTGGAACATTCAACCAGAAACCCAAGATGTTTCCAATTTATTTGAAACCAAATCCAGTTTATTTTAATCCTTTTGGAAGAAAAAGACACATACAAAACAATAGATATAGCATCAGAACCCGTTTTATTTAAAGACAAGAATAGTAAGTTTTTTGGTTATGCCTTTCCAGTGTTAAACGAAGAAGACATTAAACAACATTTGGAAGCCTTAAAAAAATCACATCATGCTGCCAGACATTGGTGTTATGCCTATCAATTAGGCACAGAAGTTATTACTTACAGAGCCAATGATGATGGCGAACCCAATAATAGTGCTGGCGCTCCTATTTACGGTCAAATACAATCTTTTGATGTTACCAACATTTTAATAGTCGTTGTTCGCTACTTTGGTGGGGTAAAATTAGGGGTTGGCGGTTTAATTAATGCTTATAAAACAACAGCACAATTAGCATTAGAAAACTGTAAAATCATTGAAAAAACAATAAGTATTGATTTCTTAATTACTTTCGATTACAAAAATATGAATACCGTTATGAGAGTTATTAAAGAACGCCAGCTCAACATAACGAATCAGAAATTAGAACTCAATTGTGAAATCACAATTTCGGTAAGAAAAAAAGAAGCGCCAACTATTTTTGAAATCTTCAATCAGCTTTTTGAAATTGAAATAAAAACAATTTAGATTAATTATTGATAGCGTCTAAGATGTACTGAGGCGCCTTAATTGGTTTTAAAGTATTTTTATCTAAAAACACTAAAGTTGTTTCTGCAGTTGTTAAAAGTTCCCCGTGCTGATTTGTAATTTCATACTCAAATTCAATCTTAACAGAAGGCATTTTTTTTAGTTGAGTTTTTACATTAATTAAGTCGTCGTAAACAGCTGATTTCTTATAATTTATACTCAATGAAACTACAGGTAGCATCACGCCATTTTCCTCCATCGATTTGTAAGAAATCCCCATGTTTCGTAACCATTCAATGCGTCCCATCTCTAGATATAATGCGTAATTTCCGTGATAAACAACCCCCATTTGGTCGGTTTCACCATAACGCACTCTTATTTGTATTTCATCGAATTTCATAACGTATATTGGATATTTTTTTGTAGTTTCGGCTAGAGGATAAACATGAGGAAATTTTTATAAAAATTCAATAGTAAATGATTTTTTTTTTAAGAATTTTGTTCACATATTTGCCAAACCTAAGATAGAGAAGAAAATCTATTTTTTTTCGCTATAATCAAACTAACAAACCAAAAAAACATAACTAACAATAATGAGTAGAACTGCGCAATCGGTATGGAATAATTGTCTTGAATTCATAAAGGATAACATTCAACCGCAAGCATACAAAACTTGGTTTGAACCAATTGTAGCAGTAAAACTTACTGACAATGCGTTGAGTATTCAAGTACCAAGTAAATTCTTTTATGAATGGCTTGAAGAACATTATGTTAAAATCCTAAAAGTATCGCTTACCAAAGAGTTGGGTGAAAAAGCCAAATTAGTTTACATTATTAAAATGGAAAACACCTATGGTAATAAACAACCTTTTACCGAAAAAATCCCAAGTTCTAATAGAAGCGCCGTTAAATCTCAAGAAGTTGACATTCCTTTAAATAATAAAAACCCAGAATTAAGAAATCCTTTTATTATTCCGGGTATAAGAAATGTAAAAATTGAATCTCAATTAAATCCAAACTATAGTTTTGAAAACTTTTTAGAAGGTGATTCTAACCGCTTAGCCAGAAGTGCCGGTTTAGCTGTTGCTTCAAAACCTGGAGGCACCTCTTTTAATCCATTACTTATTTTTGGTGGTGTTGGTTTGGGAAAAACTCACTTAGCACATGCTATTGGTGTAGATATTAAAGACAAATATCCAGAAAAAACGGTTCTATATATTTCTGCTGAAAAATTTACGCAACAATATATTGATTCTGTTAAGAAAAATAATAGAAATGATTTTATTCATTTTTATCAAATAATTGATGTTTTAATTATTGATGATGTTCAGTTTTTATCTGGTAAAACAGGTACACAAGATGTGTTTTTCCACATTTTCAATCATTTACATCAAAATGGCAAGCAAGTTATTTTAACCAGTGACAAAGCACCTGTTGATATGCAAGACATAGAGCAACGCTTATTATCTAGGTTTAAATGGGGCTTATCGGCAGAACTACAAACACCAGATTTTGAAACGCGTGTTTCTATTCTTAAAAATAAACTATATCGCGATGGTGTTGAAATGCCAGATGATATTGTTGAGTATGTAGCTAAGAATATTAAAACCAATGTTCGTGAGTTAGAAGGCGCCATCATTTCTTTAATTGCTCAGTCTTCTTTTAACAAAAAAGAAATCACCATAGACTTGGCTAGAGTTATTGTAGAAAAGTTTGTAAAAAATACCAAACGCGAAGTTTCAATCGATTATATTCAAAAAGTGGTATCAGACTATTTCCAAATGGATATTGAAACGCTGCAATCTAAAACTCGTAAACGTCATATCGTTCAAGCAAGACAATTGGCTATGTTTTTTGCTAAAAAATTTACAAAAGCTTCATTGGCAAGTATTGGGTCTCAAATAGGAAAACGCGACCACGCTACGGTATTACATGCTTGTAAAACAGTTGATAACTTAACATCAACAGACAAGCAATTCAAAAAATACGTTGAAGATATTACAAAAAAACTGTCTGTTTAAAATCTATTATAATGACTAAAATTCTAATGGTATGCTTGGGCAATATTTGTCGTTCGCCATTAGCAGAGGGCATTTTACGCTCTAAACTTCCAACTAAAGACTATTTTATAGACTCTGCAGGTACCGGAAACTATCATACAGGAAGTGCTCCCGATAAAAGATCGATTGACATTGCTAAAACTTTTGGTTTAAATATTTCAAACCAAAAAGCAAGACAATTTAAGGTTTCAGACTTTGATAATTTCGATTACATTTATGTAATGGACGATTCTAACTACGAAAATGTTATTGCCCTAGCAAGAAATGAAAACGATATCAACAAAGTTCAACTTATATTAAATGAAGCGTACCCCAATGAAAATCTAAATGTTCCAGACCCCTATTATGGCGGAACCGATGGTTTTAAAAATGTATATTTAATGTTGGATGAAGCATGTAATAACATTGCTAAAAAATTAACTTAAATATAAATGAACACTACAAAAGGCATCTTATACCTTATTCCAACAACTTTAGGAGATAACGACCCGGTTGAAGTGCTACCTGCATCTGTAAATAACGTTATTAATACAACCGATACATTTATTGTTGAAAACGATAAAACGGCCCGCCGATTTATTAAACGTATTGCGCCAGATAAATCGCAACCAGCTTTAAAAATGTTTCTTTTAAACAAATTTACAGACGAAAAAGATTTGCCAAGCTTTTTAGAACCATGTCTTAACGGTATTGATGTTGGGTTGCTTTCTGAAGCTGGATGCCCTGGTGTTGCCGATCCTGGAGCCGATATAGTTAGCTTGGCTCATCAAAAAAACATAAAAGTTGTTCCTTTAGTTGGTCCTTCTTCCATTTTAATGGCCATGATGAGTTCTGGCATGAACGGACAACGATTTGCTTTTAATGGCTATTTACCTATTGATAAAGGGGAACGAAAAACAGAAATAAAACGTTTGGAGCGCTTATCGTTTGAATTCAATCAATCTCAAATTTTTATTGAAACACCCTACAGAAACAATAAAATGCTGGAAGATTTACATAATTACTTAGAGCAAAACACAAAAATTTGCGTGGCCTGCGATATCACACTTCCAACAGAATTTATTAAAACCCAAACAGCCGCTCAATGGAAAAAAAATATGGTAGACCTTCATAAAAGACCTACCATATTTATTATTCATAAAAGTTAAATTACATAGCTTTTGCTTTCCTGTCGGCTTTTAAAAACGATGTATCGTAACCAGCAAATTTTCTCATGTAATGTTCGATAGTTGTACCGTAACCATCGCTAAAATTATCTAAGCCGTAACTTCTTAAATATTTTTTAACGCTACCAGCACCAGATAAATGGGCTGCCGCTAAAATACCGGATTCTGTAATTAGAATTCCATTGATTCGTTTTCCTACGAAGTTTTTAATATCTCTTCGCAAAATCCATTTATTACGTTGTGCATAAGCTATAAAAGCACGTTCTTGTAATTCTGGAGTTTTTAAAAACGTATCTGTGTTGTTAATTCCAAGAGCGCGTAAGGTGCCCTTTCCAAATTGATATTTACCTAAATACCCAAAGGTATTCACGATAAAATAATTTCCTCTAGATTCTTTAAAACCAATGGCTTCTTTGAATCCTACAAAAGATTTTCCTAAATAAGGAGAAAACGCTTTGTTCACTTCATTCGACGCTAAAACATTATCTTTAATGTTTTCGTCCTGGCTTACAGTATAACATAACTCTATGCCTTTTGTTGAATACTTACCTAAATCTATTACTGTTTCCTTTGAAGAAACAGATACAAACAATAGAATACATATTGAAAGTGTTAGTATTAGGTAACTTGCAATACTTTTTCTCATAAATTTAAATTTCTTCAGCACTGATAATTAATATTTTATGCTTGAAAATTTGAGCGTGCAAAATTAGATATTTTTTTTATAATATCAAAATTACTCGTTTATCTACTTTTTTTAATAGTAGAACGGATGAAATACACACCTATTTTTATTAAATTCTAATGTGGGGAAAGGAATTTTTAAACTATCAAAAACACCAAAAAAGAGTTGAAGTAATTTCGAATTTGTTTTAATTGAATTTAAATTAATATCGAAACTCAAATAAAACTGACGTTGTTGCTTAAAAGAATTAAACGCTTCATTTTCTGTATTATTTGAAGCTGAAATCATGCCATCACCGCCATACCCAATAGCCAAATTTAACCATTTAGGAAAATTAGCATCCTTAAAGAACGCATGTAAATTAAAACTTAACCAATAGGTTTGTCCGTTATAATCCTTTAAAAGCTGCTCTAAAAAATCTTGTCCAAGCTTATCTGGATTTAAAGCTGCGTATTTTGTTTGATGAAAAGAAAACTTTAAAGCTATACGCTGTTCTTTCCAGAGCAACTCTTGCCCAACGTACAATCCAGCACCCGTCGCATTAGCCAATATATCGGTCCAAGAAAAACCCCATGCTTTTGAATAACCATCTAAAACTTCAACAGCAGTTAAAAAAGTAAATCCTAAGGTAGCACCATAAATTAACTGATCTTTTTCACTAACACCACTCCAATTTAATAGCTGCGCACCGTGTTTCCCTAGTTGGTAAGCTGTAAAGGCATGCCCCATTTTATCTAGTTGTAACCATTCATCAGAATCGTTAATAGTATGAAATTTCGAGCGTTCGTAATCTGCATACCACAACTGGTTTAATCCAATTAAAGCCCCGGCGGCCAAAGATGCTTCGGTAACAACTACAGCATTGCGTCTTGAAATATTTAAAGAATCGCTTGCTGTTAAAAATGTATTTGTTTTTGATTGAGAAAAATAAACTAATGGCAATAAAACAAATAAATAACTAATATGTCTTTTAAAGCCAACCACTATTTATTGATGCCTTGAGACGATAGATACTGCTGATATTCTCGAGCATTGGCATTGTGCTGTGCAAGATTTTTAGCAAATTTATGAAAGCCCACTCGCTTAGCATCGGCAGCAAAATATAAATATTGATGTTTTTCATAATTTAAAACAGCATCAATAGCAGAAATATCGGGCATGGCAATGAGACCTGGTGGTAAACCCAAATGCTTATAGGTGTTATATGGCGAATCAATCTCTTTATGAATATTTAAAACACGTTTTATAACCGTATTTTTATATTGAGGCAGTTGATAAGCAGCAAATTTCAAGGTCGGATCTGCTTGCAAAGGCATCCCAATTCGCAATCTATTCATATAAACACCTGCTATTCTGGGTTGTTCTGAAGCTTGCTTAGATTCTTCATATACAATGGATGCCAATGTAGCCACCTGATTAGGAGTTAATCCAATGGCATTTGCTTTAGAGATTCGGTTTTCATTCCAAAATCTATGATATTCTTTCAACATTCGGTCTCTAAACTGTTCGGCCGGAGTATTCCAAAAAAACTCATAACTATTCGGCAAATACATGGCTAATGCTGTTGCTTTGTTGAATTTATTTTTAGACAAGAAGGCTTCGTCATTCATAACTTTAAGAAGACTTATGCTATCGGCTTCTATTTGAGAACTAACTCTTCCGGCTAATTTTTCAAAAGATTCTTGATTGTTAAAAGACAACTTAATAGGCAGGTTATTAGAGCGAATAGAATTAATAATATCGTTATTACTCATACCCTTTTTTATAGCGTAACGTCCAGCTTTTATGTTAGATGTATATTTTTTCTGTTCTGCTAAATCATCAAAAGAATCAATATCTTTAACTAAAGGTTCTAGTTGTTCTCTTACTACATTGTAATTAGCATTAGTTGGTATGTAAATATAAGCCGTATCGTTATTAAAAGCCGTATTGGGTTTTAACATCGCTTTATAAACAAAATTCGCAAAATAAGCGGCCACCAAGAGTCCTAATAGCGCAATCGCTACAAGTATTTTTTTTATATACATTTAATTATTTATAAGCTGAAATAAATATTCGTTTTTAAAAGTTCCGTTTACCAGGTTCCAATCTTTTTTTAGACCAACGTTTTTAAATCCTTGATTTGAAAACAGTTGAATACTAGCTTGATTTTCTTCTGAAATATTACAATATAATTGATGCAATCCTAAATGTGTAAAACTATAATTTATAAGCAATTTAAGCGCCTCTTTACCATAGCCTTTAGCTCTGTTTTTTTCGTCTTTCACTAAAATTCCTATTCCTGCGCGTTTATTTTTAAAATCGAAATCAAATAAATCTATTAGTCCTAATACTTCATTATCATAATAACAAATCACGAGTCGTAACTGCTTAACCTCATAAATATCTTTATGAGCCTGCTCTAAATATTGCTTTATTAAATATCGTGAATAAGGTGTTTGTGTGTTGCTAATTTCCCAAACAGTTTCGTCGTTTTCAACCACATAAACGAACTCTAAGTCTTCCGGCTCTAAAGCTCTTAAGTAAATATGTTCGCCTTTTAAGGTTATCATATGCTTCCTTTAAATACAAAAGTTGCCGGGCCAACAAGCCAAATATTTTTGTAACCATCATTATCTGCATCAAAAGCTACCTGTAATTCGCCGCCTTCTACTTGAAGTTTAATGCGGTTTTTATCGGTTTCACCTAAAGCATGCATGGCTATGGCTACAGCAGTCACGCCAGTACCACATGACAAAGTTTCATCTTCTACCCCACGTTCGTAAGTTCTCACCCGAAAAACGTCATTAGTAATTTTTTTTACAAAATTCACATTACTACCAGCTTCATTATAAGGAGCTCCATATCGAATTTTAGCGCCTTTGGTTTTAATATCAAAGTCTTCTATTTCGGTTTCAAATTGAACATGATGTGGAGAACCTGTGTTTAAAAAAACATGGCTATCAAATTTCTCAACCCTTTGTACATTTTGCATTTGCAACTCGACAATACCCTTATTAATTGTCGCATGATGCAAACCATCTATGGCTTCAAAAACAGCTTTATTTGAAATAACGTCTAAATCTTTTGCAAAAGCTACCAGACAACGACCGCCATTTCCACACATGGTACTTTCATTTCCATCGGCATTGTAATAAACCATTTTGAAATCGTATTCGGGATGATTTTCTAGTAAAATGAGTCCGTCTGCACCTATGCCAAAACGTCGGTCACATAAAAAAGCGATGTGTTTGGTATCTTTTTTGTTGAATGTTTGTTGACGATTATCAATCATCACAAAATCATTTCCTGTTCCTTGATATTTATAAAAAGTTTGTTGCATAATTAGCGCAAATATATAAATATTAAACTGTTTTTTGTGTTGTTAAATAGTCGTTAAAGTTATATTGACCATTCAATAAATAATTAAATTTAATCGTTCTTAAACAAAAATAACACTTAAACATTCTTTTAAATTCTTCGAATGTTAAGTATTTTAAAAAAATTTAAATAATTAAAAACAGATAAAAATTATGAAGAAGATTTTATCATTATTACTTGTTTCTGTATTTGGTGGTGCTGTTACTTTAGGAGCATATAAACTATTTTTAGAACCCGAAAATAAGGTATTTACAACATCAACAATTACAACTCCAAGTTATTTACCAACAAGTAATGTTACTAATTTAAATAATTTAGCAGACGCTCCAGATTTTACTATAGCTGCCGAAAACACAGTAAATGCCGTTGTTCATGTAAAAAACGTAACCATAAGTTCTGGCCAAATGACCTTACAGGATTTATTCTCGGGCAGAAGCCCACAACGTGCCCAAATGGGAACAGGTTCTGGAGTAATAATTAATGCAGATGGTTATATAATTACAAATAATCATGTTATTAATAATTCGGATAAACTAACAGTGACATTAAACAATAATAAAACGTACGATGCCGAAATTATTGGAAGTGATCCAAAAACAGATATTGCGCTTTTAAAAATTGAAGCCGATGAAGATTTACCTTTTGTTACGTTTGCCGACTCAGATCAAGCTAAAATTGGAGAGTGGGTATTGGCCGTTGGAAATCCTTTTAATTTAACTTCTACAGTAACAGCCGGTATTATTAGTGCTAAGGCTAGGGATTTATCGGGATCTAGCACGCAATCGTTTATTCAAACCGATGCTGCTGTAAACCCAGGAAATTCTGGTGGAGCTTTAGTTAATTCCAGAGGCGAACTGGTAGGAATTAACACTGCCATTTCATCGCAAACAGGATCGTATATAGGGTATTCTTTTGCAGTGCCTAGTAACATTGCACGTCGTGTTATTGAAGATATTATGGAGTATGGTAACGTACAAAATGGTATTCTTGGTATAACGGGAGCGGCACTAAACAGTGAGTTTGCAGACCAAAAACAAATAAGCGAAACCGAGGGTATCTACATAGATAGTGTAGTTGAAGATTCGGGAGCCGATAAAGCAGGTTTAGAAAAAGGTGATATTATTAAAGAAATAGATAACATAAAAATTTCTAAATTTTCAGATTTAACAGGACACATTGGTGCAAAGCGTGCGGGCGATGTTGTTAACATTACTGTTTCTAAAAACGGAAAACTAAAAACTGTTGCTGTTACTTTAACTAGAAATGAAACGTATACACTACCACTTGTTGGTATGGTTAAAAATGCCAAAAGAGAAGATTTAAAGAAATTTAAAGCTACTAATGGTGTGAAAATTATTGATTTAAATGATGAATACAAGGAGTATTGGACTAAAAATGGCGTGAAAGAAGGTTCTATAATAACCTCAATTAACGAACAGAAAATTAATACGGTTGATGATGTACAAGATGCATTAAAAAACAGATCGCCTTACGAACCATTAAGAATAGAACTTATAAATACTAATGGAGAAAAGGAACGTTATAATTTTAGATAATTTTAAATAATAAATATTGAAAATAACCTCTTAGATGAATTTCTAAGAGGTTATTTTTTTGTTAAAGCCATTCACGAAAACGTTTGAATTTTGATATTTTTGCAAAAAAACTAAACTAAAACTATTAAAATGATAAAAACTAAAGCTTACGAAAAGGAATTAGCATTTCAAACAGACCGTAGAAAAGCTGCTGTAGAATTTATTAAAATTGTTAGTGACTTATGGTACGACAAATCAATTGAACTGGTTATTTTTAGAAATCAATTGATAGATAAAAATGTAAGTGACATTTTAAATTTACATGAGTACGCTGCAAAATTTGTAGAAAAACCAATTTCAATTTTCGATACAGTTGAAATTGCTCAAGCTATTAAATCACTTAACATGCCACCAGCAAAACTAGACATTGGAAAATTAACCTTCGAGTATCATTCTGAAGAAGAAAAACTTAGCGATGCTAAAGCGTTTATTATTTCAAAATTAAACGATATTAATAAAACCGAATCTCTAGTGCCTAAAGATGTTGTTTTATATGGCTTTGGAAGAATTGGTAGATTGGTAGCTCGCGAACTTATGTCGCGAACCGGTAAAGGCAGTCAACTACGTTTAAGAGCAATTGTAACTCGTGGTAATATAGATAGCAAAACATTAGAAAAAAGAGCTGCCTTGTTAAAAAATGATTCTATTCATGGGGACTTTTCTGGAACTGTTTCTATTGATATTGATAATCAGGCTTTAATTATTAACGGTACAACGGTTAAAATAATTTCGGCAAATAATCCAGAAGACATAGATTACACGGCATATAATATAAATGATGCTTTGGTTATAGATAATACAGGTGTTTTTAGAGACAAAACTGCTTTAAGCAGACATTTAAAATCTAAAGGGGTAAGCAAAGTTTTATTAACTGCGCCTGGGAAAGAAATTCCAAACATCGTTTATGGTGTAAATCATCTAGATAATAATCCAGATAAGACCCATATTTTTTCGGCGGCATCTTGTACTACAAATGCTATTACCCCAATTTTAAAAGCCATTGAAGATTCATTTGGAATAAAATCTGGACATATAGAAACAATTCACGCCTATACAAACGACCAAAACTTAGTTGATAATTTTCACGACAAATACCGTCGTGGTCGCGCTGCCGGGTTAAACATGGTAATAACAGAAACCGGTGCAGGAAGTGCCGTAGCAAAAGCTCTACCTAGTTTAGCAGGAAAACTAACATCTAATGCCATACGTGTACCAGTACCAAATGGTTCCTTAGCTATTTTAAATTTAGAATTAAAAAATAAAACATCGCTTTCGGGTGTTAATACCATTCTTAAAAAATACGCCCTCGAAGGCAATCTTGTAGAACAAATTAAATATGAGTTTAGCGACGAACTTGTTTCTAGCGATATCATAGGCTCATCTGCTCCAGCTATTTACGATAGCAAAGCAACTATTGTAAGACCCGATGGAAAGAACATGGTTTTATATGTTTGGTATGACAATGAATATGGTTACAGTCACCAAGTTATTAGGTTAGCAAAGTATATTGCTAAGGTAAGACGCTACACTTATTATTAATAAAATAATCCAAATTAAATTCTTAGTCGTATATTACATAGTCCCACAACGTGGGGCTTTTGTTAACCAATATTTTCACAATACATCATATATTAATAAATTAGCATTTCATAAAAACTTTAAAAATGAATAAAATCAAATTTCTAGTCTGTATTACCTACCTTTTTACCTTAAATACTTTTGCTCAAACAACCCCTGAAAATCAAGATGCCGAAGAAGAAAAATTATCGTTAAATAGCGGAACTATAGATAGTCAATTTGAATATGTTATTAGAAAATCTAATAGTTGGCAAGACTACAAAACGGTTAAAAAAGTATGGTTATATACTTTAAAATCCCATACCATCGATTCTTTAAAAGCTGTACACAAAGATTTATTAGATACGCAGCGCCTTGTAGATGGGCAAAAGAAAGAAATATCAGATTTAAAATTAAAACTCGACAATACTCAAAACACATTAAATAACACGCTTCAGGAAAAAGATAGCATGGCTTTATTTGGTATACAAATGAGTAAAACCAATTATAGCGTAATTATGTGGAGTATAATTGCTTTGTTATTGGCACTATTATTGCTTTTTATCTACAAATTTAAAAACAGTAATATCATCACAAAAAATGCTAAACAAGCGCTTCAAGATATCGAAGATGAATTTGAAGAACACAGAAAAGTAGCTCTGGAGCGCGAGCAAAAAGTAAGACGCCAGTTGCAGGATGAAATTAATAAACATAAAAAATCGAAGTAAATTTAAAAACTAAGGATAACGTATCTTTATCAACATCCTTAATTTGAGAAAACTCAAATACAAACCTTATTTAAAATACATTAAATAAATTACCTTTGTGTCATATTTAAAGATATTATGCGCATTGATATTATTACGGTTCTACCGGAATTACTTAAGAGTCCTTTTGAAGCATCTATTTTAAAACGTGCTATAGAAGCAAAGTTGGTGGAAGTTCATTTTCATAATTTAAGAGATTACACATCAGACAATTACAAATCAATAGACGACACTCAATTTGGCGGAGGTGCTGGTATGGTCATGATGATAGAGCCGATAGACAAATGTATTTCAGCATTAAAAGCAGAACGCGATTACGATGAAATTATTTATATGACACCCGATGGTGAAACCTTAAAACAAGGTATGGCCAATCAGTTATCATTAAAGGAAAATATCATCATTCTTTGCGGACATTATAAAGGTGTAGATCAACGCGTGCGCGATCAATTCATAACTAGAGAAATATCGATAGGTGATTATGTTTTATCTGGCGGAGAACTAGGCGCAGCCGTTTTGTGCGATGCCGTAATTAGATTAATTCCAGGCGTACTAGGCAATGAAACTTCTGCTTTAACCGATTCTTTTCAAGATAATTTATTAGCACCTCCCATTTACACGAAACCCAGAGAATATAAAGGATGGAAAGTTCCAGAACTTTTATTTAGTGGAAATTTACCAAAAATTGAAAAATGGCGTGAAGAACAGGCTTACTTAAGAACTAAAGAACGACGACCTGATTTATTAGCTGAAGATTAATAGTGCATTTTTTTTAAAAATATGATCCTTTAATTTTTAACTTTTAACTTTTTAATTATCTTTGCACCCAATTTCGGGTTAACCTCTGGCGAAAATCGCGTATGTTGTTCTGAATAAACCAATTATAAAATATAAAGATATGGAATCTTTAATAAAATTTGTACAAGACGAATTTGTAACAAAAAAAGACTTTCCAGAGTTTGGAGCTGGAGACACAATTACCGTTTATTACGAAATTAGAGAGGGCGAAAAAGTTCGTACTCAGTTTTTTAGAGGTGTTGTAATTCAAAGAAGAGGTTCAGGTTCATCTGAAACTTTTACAATTAGAAAAATGTCTGGTACTGTAGGTGTAGAACGTATCTTCCCTATCAATTTACCTGCGTTACAAAAAATTGAAGTTAATAAACGTGGTAAAGTACGTAGAGCTAGAATTTTCTACTTTAGAGGACTTACTGGTAAAAAAGCTAGAATTAAAGAGCGTAGACGTTAATAAAACATATATGCTTTACAAACTAAAAAACCTTGAGATAATTTCTCAAGGTTTTTTTATTAACCATTGTTAATAACTTTGGTTTATAAGTAGTTGATATTTAACACCTTATTTATTTTGATTTATTGAATTCTAGTGTTATCTTAGTGAAAGTATTAATAACAGCCTTGGGTTGGTTTCATAGCAACAATGAATTTATATAATACTAAATAAGATAACGTTCTTTAAATACATTGTTTTTTTTAGGTTCTATAGGACATTTACAACTGCATCTACAGATACCATGGTATTATAACATTTACAAATTTTAGTAAAATGAATTAGATGTTTATAATAAAAGCTGAAAATAAAATTTTCCTAAGGGATTAAATTTTATCAAAAAAGCTTTAAATGTTAAATCATTTTTACGAAGGAACATTTCAAAAATAGAAAAACAATATTCGAAACATTTTAGTAATAGGTCAATAAATTTTGGAAATTACAAGAAAAATGTTTCGTTGAAATAATAGCACTAAATTAAAGACAGTTTTAAACGCAAGTTAAAACTTATTAGTAGTACTAATAAAATTTAGTTATATTATTTCGAAGAAAGCCATGTCAAAGTAGTACAAAACTACAGTGATATGGCTTTTGTATTTTTACTTCTCACCCACATTTATTAACAAATTAATACTTACTCCTATTTTTTTTTAAATTGTATTAAAAGTTAATGCTCATATTATTATTCATAAGGGTTAAAAACAATTTTAAAAGGCATTTTTTGTATATTCGCAACTCGTAAAAATTAAGAACTTTCTTAACCAAGAATTAAACTATTAAACATTAAAAACACAAAGTAATGTCCAAAATTATTTATACAAAAACAGACGAAGCACCTGCTTTAGCTACACGTTCTTTTTTACCTATTGTTAAAGCTTTTGTTAAATCATCTGGTATTAATATAGAAACTAAAGATATTTCTTTAGCAGCAAGAATTTTAGCTGTCTTCCCAGATTTTTTAAATGAGACCCAGCGTGTTTCAGACGATTTGGCTTTACTTGGTGAATTGGCTAAAAAACCAGAAGCAAACATTATAAAATTACCAAATATTAGTGCTTCAATTCCTCAGCTTAAAGCGGCTATTAAAGAATTACAATCTCAAGGTTTTAATATTCCTAATTACCCAGACGAACCTGCAACTGCAGAAGAAAAAGATATCAAATCGCGCTACGACAAAATAAAAGGTAGTGCTGTTAACCCGGTACTTCGTGAAGGGAATTCAGATAGACGTGCTCCAAAAGCTGTAAAAAATTACGCGAAAAACAATCCGCATTCTATGGGAGCCTGGTCTAAAGACTCTAAAACGCATGTGGCTACTATGGATTATGGTGATTTTGCCCATAATGAAAAGTCGCTAACTATTGCAGAACCAACCAGCATAAAAATTATTCATACTGATAATGAAGGAAATGAAACTGTTTTAAAAGATAGTTTTAATTTATTAAAAGGCGAAATAATTGATGCAACAGTAATGAGTAAAAAAGCTTTAATTAACTTTTTTGAGGCTCAAGTTGCAGATGCTAAAGCCAACGGCGTGTTGTTTTCATTACACATGAAAGGCACCATGATGAAAGTTAGTGACCCTATCATCTTTGGTCATGCCGTAAAAATATTTTTTAAAGACGTTTTTGCAAAACACGGAGCCACTTTCAATAAAATTGGTGTAGATGTAAATAATGGCTTCGGAAATATCATTGAAAAAATTCAAGAATTACCTGAAGCTCAGCGTAACGAAATTCAAGCAGATATAGATGCTGCTTTTAAATCGGGACCTGCAATTGCTATGGTTAATAGCGATAGAGGAATTACAAATTTACACGTACCAAGTGATGTTATTATAGATGCCTCTATGCCAGCAATGATTCGTACTTCTGGTCGAATGTATAATGCTGAAGGTAAATTACAAGATACAAAAGCCGTTATTCCAGACAGTAGTTATGCCGGAATTTATTCTGCAACTATAGATTTTTGTAAAGAAAATGGTGCTTTCGATCCAACAACCATGGGAACAGTTCCTAATGTTGGTTTAATGGCTCAAAAAGCAGAAGAATACGGATCTCATGATAAAACTTTCGAAATAGCTTCAAACGGAAAAGTAACCGTTGTAGATGCTAATGGTTATAAATTAATTGAACATGCAGTTGAAGCTGGAGATATTTGGAGAATGTGTCAAACTAAAGATGCTCCTATCCAAGACTGGGTTAAATTAGCAGTGAATAGAGCAAAAGCTTCTAATACGCCTGCTGTTTTCTGGTTAGATGAAAACAGAGCTCATGATGCAGAAATAATTAAAAAAGTAAATACTTACCTAAAAGATTACGATACAACAGGTTTAGATTTAAGAATTTTATCGCCAGTTGATGCTACTTTATTTACATGTAAAAGATTAAAAGATGGCTTGGATACTATTTCAGTTTCTGGAAATGTTCTTAGAGACTACCTTACCGATTTATTTCCAATTTTAGAAGTAGGAACCAGTGCCAAAATGCTTTCTATAGTACCTTTAATGAATGGCGGTGGTTTATTTGAAACCGGTGCCGGTGGATCTGCGCCTAAACACGTACAACAATTGTTAGAAGAAAACCACTTACGTTGGGATTCTTTGGGTGAATTTTTAGCATTAGCGGTTTCTTTAGAGCATTTTAGTGAAGTTAACAATAACGAAAAAGCTAAAATTTTAGGAGAAACTTTAGACGAAGCGACTAGTAAACTATTAGAAAATAAAAAAGGGCCTTCTAGAAGTGCTGGTGAGTTAGATAACAGAGGTAGTCATTTTTATTTAGCAATGTATTGGGCTGAAGAGTTAGCGAAACAAACTAAAGATGCTGCTTTAAAAGCTGAATTTACCCCAATAGCCGAAAAATTAGCTCAAAATGAAACTGTTATTTTAAAAGAATTGACAGAAATTCAAGGAAAACCAGCTAACATTGGTGGTTACTATGAACCAAATGAAGCATTGGTAAACAATGTAATGAGACCTAGTAATACTTTAAATTCTATTTTAGAATTTTAATTTAATTAAACTCATATAAAAAAAGCCCCTTTGAAGGGGCTTTTTTTATTGTTTGATAAAATAAAGTAAAATATTTGTTGGCCAACATTATCTAAACCAAGAAAGTCAAATAGCGATTAAGATAAAATACGATTTCAAATTAACAGATATAAAGCCAATTAAAATCTAATTTTAACTTACTGACAACTATTTTTAATATATCTTTTTTTATATAGCTTCATTTTTGCATATAAACTTTATACAAAAAAAGTTTAAATTTCATAAAGTTAAAATTCATAAAACTTTTAGTAGTCGGGGTTTTCAATATTAAAAATTAAAAAAAAAGGTATATAATAGTTTTAATGTTAATCGAGCGATTGTTATTATATCCCGTTAGTTAGTCTTTATTTAGGTTTTAATACTTAAAAAAAGGTTAGTCTTTTATTGTGGTGAGATGTTTATAAATTAAAAATCTATAGAGAAGTTATAAACTAATTATAAAAATCAAGAGACTTCAAAGTTTTTTTAGAGTTTATAAATATACCCAACAATACTTTAGGTAGAATCATTTTAACAGAATGCAAAAACTTAAAATGTTATTTGCTTTAAAACAAAAGCCTGAAAATTTACAATATCTTTCAAAGATTATTAATACTATCAAACAAAGTATCAATTAATTTATTAAATTTCTTATCGACATTTGGATTTGAAGTATTTGTTAAAATAGATAAAACCACTTTTTGCTCTGGGTAAACATAAAAAATTCCGTAACCTCCTAAACCATTACCAATATGACCAAAATACGGCCTTCCACTACTGTCTTTGCTAACCTGAAATCCTATACCGTAATATGTAGAATTAGCATCATTATTATTAATTTTTTGAGCTGTGATAAATGGTTTAAATTGTTTGGGGTTCACCAAAGAATCATTTAATAAAGCATTACCAAAAATGTTAATGTCTTTAGATGTCGATAGGTAACCACCAGAAGCTATCTTGAAATAATTGTTTACGTTTTCAACAGGTTTAAAATGTCTTTTTCGTATTTTTTTATAGAAAATAGCTTTACCATCAATATATTGATTATTGTCTACAAAAGTTTTATTCATATTAAAAGGAATCAATACTTTATATTTAACAAAATCTTCAAAAGGAATTTTAGTACATTCTTGAATGGCTAATGAAATTAAATTCCAATTATAACTAGTATAGTTGTATTTAGTTCCAGGCTGAAACAATAATGAATCATTTGCAAAAAGTGAGATTCCCTCACGAATATCAAGAGGTTTATTTAATTTAAATTCATTTCCTTGATAATTTCTAATACCAGATAAGTGTCCCCCTAATTGCTTAATGGTTATGTCATAATCTTTTTTAGGAAAATAAGGCACATAATTATAAATAGAACTTTCAAGTGTCATAAGACTATCTTCAACTATCTTTAATAGTCCTATGGCCGCAATAGGTTTAGATACACTTCCAATTCTAAAAACCGTTTTATCAGGATCAACTAAGGTTTTATTAGTTAAATCTGAATAACCATAACCTTTAGACCATAACACTTTATTATTTTTTGAAACAGTAATGGCTAGTCCAGGCACTTGTTTCTTTCTAATTAATTTCTTAACAATACGTTCAGATTTGCTAAAAGCATTAATAGTACTCTGTGCTAATAGTGATTTGAAAGAAGGAAATAGCACAAAACTTATAATTATAATTAATTGACTTGTTTTTTTCACATTTAAAAATATTATCTAATTCAAAACATAATGCACTTTGAGGCATTATAAGCTATTACATAACCTAACATAAAAATAGCATTAAATATTATCGTGTGCAAAAACCACAATTACAATACTTAGTCACCTATCAAATTTTTGAATTGCAAAAATCACTAAATATCCTCCAGAATTACGCCATGTTCCAGCATCTAAAAAAAAATAACTTGCATAGTAAACCACACTTTCTAGATAAGAGTATGGCAATATTCTATATTTATTAAAATTTCTCCAATAAGCGCACACATAAAACCACTTAAACATCTGATTTAAACAATTTAAAACAGGCTATATAGTCCTTTATTTTTCAATTGAAAAAAAACAATTACAACCTGTTTATGGAATTAAGTAAAATAAAATTTAGCAAGCTTTAGATAATGAAATATTACGTATTCAACATTCGGATAAAAAAAAATCATAAGCTTCATTGAAATAATAATTAACTTTTATCATAATGTAAATAAAGAAAATGTAAAAGCTATTGAAGGTAAGTTTTCTTAAAATTCTTAATACAATAGATACTCACTTAAAATCAATCCCTACATAAATAGTTATAAATTTTTTTTTGTAAATAATTTTTAGACCTTTACATTGAAAATTTATAAACCATAATGCGTTTTATTAAAACTACAGAACAAGACTCCAAATATAATCATCTGGAAAAGATGACTGTTTCCGAACTATTAAGTAACATAAATAATGAAGACAAAACAGTTCCTTTAGCAGTAGAAAAAGCCATTCCTCAAATAGAATTACTTATTGAAATTATTGTAAATAAATTAAAAAAAGGAGGTCGTATTTTCTATCTAGGAGCTGGAACAAGTGGTCGTTTGGGTATTGTAGATGCATCAGAATGCCCACCTACTTTTGGCGTTTCTCATGACTTGGTTATAGGATTAATAGCTGGTGGTGACACAGCAATTAGAAAAGCAGTAGAATTTGCAGAAGATTCACTTACACAAGGTTGGGGAGATTTAAAATCATATAACGTATCAACTGATGATGTTGTTATAGGTATAGCAGCATCAGGGACCACACCCTATGTTGTTTCGGCTTTAAAAGAATGCAATAATAGAAATATTGTTACAGGTTGTATTACCTGCAATAAAAACAGTCCGTTATCAAACACAGCAAAATATCCAATTGAAGTTATAGTTGGTCCTGAATTTGTTACTGGAAGCTCCAGAATGAAAGCTGGAACAGCTCAAAAACTGGTGCTAAACATGATTACCACAACAACTATGATTCAGCTTGGCCATATAAAAGGCAATAAAATGATAGATATGCAACTTAGCAACAATAAACTTGTTGATAGGGGTGTAAAAATGATTATGATCGAGCTTAATGTTACTGAAGAAAAAGCAAAAGATTTATTAAATAAATATAAAAACGTGCGATTAGCAATTAAAAATTACACAAATGGAAACTAAAAAAACAGACAAAATTATTTTATTTCGAGGCATAAAACTTCTTGTTTTTGCTGCATTAAGCCTTTTCATGGGACCAACTTTAATGACTATGGCCATGTCTGATAAAGAAAATAGTCTTTATATACCTCTATTAATTGTTTCCTGTTTAATATGCGTTTTTGCAGTGTTTTTAATTTTTAAAGGCATAAGAACTATAATGTCCAGTATGTTTAAAAAGAAGTAATTAAATTATTTTTTTGGAGTAGTATAATTAAATCCAAAATTCGGATCTTCAATTGTTATATTTAAATTATTTAAAATATAATTTATTATGGCAAAATGATGAATCGTATGACTATTAGCTTGAGCTAAGATAGATTCTATTGTAGTCAATATTTCAATAGTACCTAAACCTAAATCATCTAATACTATGATGTTTTTGTTTGAATTGCAATTAAAATTTTTTAAAGTTTCTATAATATTATTTAAATAAATTTTAGCTTCTTCACAAGAATTTTCAATAGCCTTATTTCTAGGACGGGCTGTTAAATCTATTTTATTTTCATTTGTAATATTAAAAATACAACTATAAAAATCGAGAATATGCCTCATATGAGAGCCTATACTCGAATAATAGGGAGCAATTGAAGAATCACTTAATAAGTCATTTGATAGTTTATTTAAAATAAGATGAGCTTTTTCAAGTGTTTTAATGTTTGATTTTATAATTAAACTTGAAGACATTGTTTTAATTAATTAATTTATTGTTGAATTATATTTAATACCAGACGAATTTCTGCATAAGAGTAAACATCGTCTAATTGACTCTTTAAATCTGATAGGCTGTAGAATGTTTTTGTTGGAATAATTTTTAATAATTCGTCATAGTGTTTTTTTGATATTAAATCGGTAATTTTCACTTCACCCGACTTAATATAACTTACCAAGTGACCAAAAACTGTAGCTTCATTTAAACCACGTGCCTCTGCTATTTCTGATACATTTTTTCCTTTTTTAAATAATTTAAGGGATATTTTTTTAGTATCTCCTTTTCGTATGGTTGTTTTGTTTTCTTCAAAATTATTATTAGAAATTTCTATATCATTCTCCATACAAAATGATTTAATAACTTCTAAAATTGCATTTCCATATTTTTCTATACGAACCTTACCCATGCCGTTAATTTTTTTTAATTCTGCTTTAGTTACAGGCAAGGTTTCGCACATTTCATATAAAGCTTTTTGTGTAAATACTTGAAAGTGAACTAAATTTTGTTCATTAGCAATATCATTACGAAGTACACGTAATTGCTCATACAATGCAATATTAGAGGTACCGTCTACAATGTTAGATCTTACTTTTCTCGACTTTTCCTTGGTAATAAATACCGATTTTGCTCTAAGTTCTAAAAATTTTTTCGTGTTAAAGCCATTTTCTAATTCTTTAAAATAACACGTTTTAATTGATAGTAAATCCTCTAAAGCATCTAAATGTTTGTACATATCATTTTCTAAAGCAGTGTTATCTGTAGTAAATGTTATAGCTTTTAAAACTTCTATAATTTGGTTTTGTGTTTCGTTTTTAAAATAAGAAATTGCCTTAACAAAACGTTCTTGTATTATTACACTTGATTCTGGTATTTTCGCATCTTTGGAAATACTATTTAGCTGCGAAGAAAAAGCATTTTTAACCTTTAAAAGATTTGTAATACTATCTTTAATTGTTAATAAAGATGATTCTATATCACCGATAATTACAGATCTGTTTTTATAAAATAAATCTATTAATCTATTTATTGGATTTAAAAATTCGAAGTAATTAAAAACCTCTAGTATCAAATCCAGTTGAAAAAGTTTTTGAGAATTTAGTAAAACATTAATGTCAGGAGTATTTGCTTCAGAATTTTTGTTAAACATCTGGACATTGCCATCACTAATAATATGGTTGCTTTTTATCTCACTTTTCAAAACAAGCCCATCTAAAGATTTACATCTGCTCAAAGCCACATAAGTTTGACCATGAGCAAAAGCACCTTCAGTATCAATAATTGCTCTTTCAAAGGTTAATCCTTGACTTTTATGTATTGTAATTGCCCAAGCTAATCGTAATGGTATTTGTGTGAATGATCCTATTTTATTTTCTGTAATATCTTTGGTTTCAGCATCAATAGTGTAATTAATATTTTCCCAAATT